>JAVJQS010000001.1:0-300432 GCA_040218815.1 Vicingaceae bacterium
CAGGTCTACCAATTTCACCACATCCGCATTAATTTCAAAGTACTGATGGTTTAATTGTTTAACCTTACCACGCTAGACTTATCTAGCGTGCCTGCCTGTCGGCAGACAGGTCTACCAATTTCACCACATCCGCATTTCAAAACTGTATGAACTTCACCCTATAAAAAAGAGAGTGCAAAAGTAATGTTTTTTTGAAAATTATTCGAATTTTCGAAGAGGTATTTTGAAGCCGATTTTTAATTCAAATACAATAAAAAAACATCCGAATTATTGTCACTTTTTTCTTAATAGAACCTGCTAGTAGTGAGCATTGACTATTCACTAATTTCATGTAACTAGCTGTATTATAGTTCAAAACTATTTTTCTAATAAGAATAAATATCTTTGTTTGATGAAAAAACTACTAATCAATCTCTTTCTAGTTTTATTTACTACTATTCTTTCAGCTCAAACTACCCACTTCTGGGGAACAACTGAATTCGGAGGGCAAGACAATGCGGGTACGATCTATAAGCTTTTAAATGACGGCACCCAACATGAAGCCATGCATAAATTTGAAGTTCAAAACCCCGGATCCTACCCTATAGGTGATATGGTTGAAGCTCCAGACGGCATGTTATACGGAGTTACGCAATCACAAGGAAGTTTGATCGGGCCGACTTTAATGAATCTGGGTATACTATTCAAATACAATCCGGATAACAATAATATTGTTACTATTAAGTCTTTTAACTATAAAGATACAATTAATCCAATAAGTCCTTTAGCTTTAGGACCTGATAGTAATTTATACGGATTCAGTGATGGATATAGTGTTAATAGAACGTCATTTATCTTTCGTTATAATTTCAAAAAAGAAACCATTGAAATTGTGACAAATTTAAATGAAAACACAGGCTATGATGGTCTTTATAAATTAACCTTAGGTTCAAATAATAAATTTTATGGAGTAAATACAAAGGGTGGCATTCACGGTGCAGGCACTCTGTTTGAATTAGATTGCTATACCAACAGCTATCGAAAAATTCATGATTTTCATCGAGACACAAGCGGATTAACACCAAATAATAGTTTATTGCCTGCTTCTAACGGTATATTTTACGGTACTTGTAAGTATAGCTATAACTCCAACGGTGCTTTATATGCATTTGACCCAACAACAGACTCAGTAAAATTCACAAATATAATTGTAGGAGAACCTGCCAGCAATTTAATAGAACATCCTAATGGAGTGTTACACGGCTCTTCTAATTTACCTGATATCGGAGGAATTTTTCAATACAATATTTCAACTGACAGCATATTCTACCCTACTACTTTTCATTTCAATTCTTTTCCACTTGGTTTTCAAAACAAGTTTCTGCTAACAAAATACAGTAAAATCCTTTTTGCAAGCAATTGGAGTAATTATTTTGATAGTAGAATATATGAATACTTTCCTCAAAACGGTGCCTTAAAAACCATCCAAGCAATTGAAAACCCTACAGATTTAAATAGAATTAGTGGACTCATCGAAACTTCAAAAGGAAAAGCATTTGGAACATTTTTTAGTGGAGGTATTGAAGATGAAGGATTTTTATTCTCTTTAGATTCAATCAATTCTTCAGACTCAATTAATTTCAGATATCAAAAGAGATTGGATTTTGGCTATTCTCCAGAAGGCAGGAATCCTAGATATGCCCCTACCTATGCAAATGGCAAATTCTTTGGTCTATGTAGTCGAGGCGGAAAATTTGGAAAAGGAGTGCTTTATTCTTATGACCCCGAATATAAAAAATATAAGGTTCATATTAGTTTCAATGACTCTACAGGTGCGAATCCTCAAGGTGAAATACTATATTTAAATGATAAGTTATATGGAATCTGCAAAGAAAAAGGCAGATATAATGGAGGCTCTCTCTTTGAGTTTGACCCCATCAATGAGTCCTTTAAAATATTATCTTTTTTTTATTCGCCGAATGGGATATATGGGGCAAAAAATCCATTAGGTTCAATCACTAACATTGGCAATAAACTTTATGGAGTATGTTCAAATGACAATAGTTTTATAAATATTTCATGGTTTGAGTTTAATTTAATTGATTCAAACCTTAGAACGCTCGATTATATTGTAAATAATGGTCCACCCTCGAACTTCTACCCTTCAGGAGGTTTGTTTCATGCATCCGATGGTAATTTATATGGTTTAATTGATCGAGGCAAGAACGTAGTATATCGCTATGAACCATCTAATGATTCTTTAGCAATTCTTTTAGAATTTGGCAGTGGAGGTTCATTTTCAAACTCTTTAAGAAAAACCTTTATTGAACATAATCAAAAACTATATGCCCCTCTCGGATTAAACAGCACGCTTTTAGAATTTAATTTCACTGACACCTCTTATGCAGAAATTGGCTTAATAAGCTCCAATTCATTAATTAGACCACAAGGAAAGTTAACAGAATCAAAAGGAAAGTTTTATGGAGTTTCAAATTTAGGACTGGGAAACATTTTTAAGTATAATTTTAATACCGATAGCATGAGGTCTTTTTACCAATTCGATGGTTTTAATGGGGCTTGGCCAAGCCATAGTATAATTGAAATATCCGCTTGCTCAACATTAACAACAGGCTTAGAAGCTGATAGCTCTGGTTTTAAAGCCATCATTGAGAATGCTAGCTTCCAATGGTTAAAATGCGATGAAGAGTATAAGCCAGTTTTAGGTGAGACAAATTCAACTTTTTCACCTTCTGACTCTGCACTTTATGCTTTAGAAATAAGTAAGTATGGGTGCAAAGACACTTCTAGCTGCGTTTCCCTTAAAACAGTTGGTATTCATAAAATTCCTAATTTTCCACATAACATAAACCCCATCTTTCCAAACCCCTTTAAAGAAAGTTTTCAATTTAAGACAAATCTTCAACAACCAACTATAGTTAAGATTTACTCAAAGGAAGGCAAAAAAGTATATGAAAAAACTATACTTTCAAATGAAAAAATATCACCTATGATAAAGCCAGGGGTTTACATTCTAGAAATAGTATCAAGTAATCAAATTGAAAGACAAACCATCATCAAACTTTAAATCAAAATATTTATCTAAGGTTACACCCTGATAGTTTAAAAGTTAATACAGGCTTTTTATTTAGCTTTAGTTACTGCAATTTAAATTATACAAAATTCTTTATTAATGCTACCGTATTCAACTAAGCAGTTCTCTTTACCTTTCAAATTCTTAATACCTTTGTTTTTCTTAACTAATTCACAAAAAGAAGTATGAAAGTAAATCCAAAAGAAGTATCAATGGGCAAATTACACAACTACATGTTAGGTTCTGTTGGACCACGTCCTATTGCATTTGCCTCTACCATTGATAAGAATGGAAATAAAAACTTAGCCCCTTTTAGTTTCTTTAATGTGTTTAGCGCCAATCCTCCGATTGCTATTTTTTCGCCAGCCAAAAGCGGAAGAACAAATACCCAAAAAGACACTTACAACAACATCAAAGAAACCATGGAGGTCGTTATCAACATTGTGAACTTTGATATTGTACAGCAAATGTCGCTTTCCAGCACAGCCTATGATAGCAACATAGATGAATTTGAAAAGTCAGGTCTTACGCCGATTGAGTCTGAATTGGTAAAGCCTTTTAGAGTAAAAGAATCACCTGTTCAAATTGAATGCAAAGTGCGCGAAGTGGTTGAACTGGGTGATGAAGGTGGGTCAGGCAATTTAATCATTAGCGAAATTGTAATGATGCACATTGATGATGCCATTCTAGATGAAGAAGGAACTATTGACCAAACTAAGATTGATTTAGTGGGTCGTATGGGTGGAAACTATTACTGCAGAGCTAACGGCAATGCGCTTTTTGAAGTTCCCAAGCCGATTCGTCAACTAGGTATGGGAATAGACCAGCTGCCTGAGAAAATCAAGAACAGCAGCATCCTTACTGGAAACGATTTAGGAATGCTAGGCAATGTGGAACAGCCCCCTTCAGAAGAGGAAGCTTTAGCATACGCTAAAGCGAATAACATCCCAGAGAATTGGGAAGAAAAGCAAAAGTTGGCACATGATCTCTTATGTAATATCAAGATTGATGAAGCCTGGAAAGTCTTGATGAGTTAAGTGCTAAAAAGTTTGGTGGCAAATAAAATGATCACTGACCAGAAAAACGCCAGTATAATTCCTTCTTAAATACCAATTCTTGTTTTTGGCATTATTTTTATTCTATTTGTACAATCAAACCATAATAAATGAAGCAAAAAACAATATATCTATTTAGCATCATCATCATTGCAAGCTTGTTTGCCTGCAGTTCAGGGAAGAAAGCTTTTGAAAAAGGCAACTACGATGAAGGTTTATTTAAGGCCATTAATCGCTTAAGACAAAGTCCAAATAACAAAAGAGCCAAAGAGACTTTACGATTTGGATACCCCATTACATTAGAATGGCATGAAGACAATATTGAGCGTTTTAAAATAAGCAAGGACGAATTTATGCATGAGCAAATCTATTACGAGTACAAGCAAATAAATACTATTGCAAATGAAATTAAGCGCTGCCCAGCTTGTTTAAGAATAATAAGAAATCCAAAATACTATGTAGCGGAACAAACAGCTGCTGCAGAAAAAGCGGCGGAGGTTAGATATGTAATGGGCGAAGACTTACTAAGCCAATCCTATCAACAAAATGACAAGACTCGCGCAATGGATGCCTATTATCATTTTGAAAAAGCAAATCAGATGATTCCAGGCTTCAAACAATCAATCGATAAAATGCAAGAAGCACGGTGGCAAGCAACAACAAAAGTTGTTATTGAACCCATTTCAACAGGGTCAGCTATGCTAGATATTAGTTCTGATTTTTTTTACAATAAAATCCAGGACTACATGCAACAACTACAGGTTTCCCCTTTCGTTCAATTTTACACACCAAAAGAAGCAGTAGCATTGAATATAAACCAGCCGGATCAGCAAATAGTATTAAAGTTTGATCATTTTGTGGTAGGCCAAGTTTATCATAAGGTGAGCGAAGAAATTAGATCTCGAGACAGCGTGATCATTGCTACTGTTGAAGATTCAAATGACTCATTAATTGATGTATACGGCACAGTAAATGCCAAACTTACTATCAATACAAAAGAATTAAGCTCTAGAGGGTTGTTAGACCTGAAAATTATTGACCCTTACACAAGCAGGGTCTTAACTCAAGAAAAGCTACCCGGCGAATATATTTGGATTACCCAGTGGGGCAATTTTAATGGGAACGAAAAGGCGCTTTATACAGAGGACTGGAATATCATCAACTCAGTAGAAGCTTACCCGCCTTCACCTCAAGACTTGTTTGTCGCTTTTACCCAGCCTATTTTCAATCAAGTCACAGCTAAGCTGAACAACTTCTATTCAACCTACCGTTAAAGCCATTTACATATGAAAAAAAGAAAAGCCTCTCTGAATTATCAGAGAGGCTTTTTCAATTACCTATTAATTTAATTTCTATTTTCCTTCTTCAGTTTCTTCAGAGGAAGCCTTTTTCGCTTTCTTGTCAAATTTTTGATAACGATTCTTAAACTTATCAATTCGTCCAGCTGTATCAACCAACTTCATCTTACCGGTGTAAAATGGATGAGATTTGTGAGAAATTTCCAATTTAATCAATGGATACTCATTTCCATCTTCCCACTTGATGGTTTCTTTTGATGGAGCAGTTGATTTTGTCATAAAAGCATAATCATTTGACATGTCTTTAAAAACAACTGGTCTATAATCTTCTGGGTGAATTTCTTTCTTCATTTCTTTTGCTTAAAAAAATTGGAGCGCAAATATACTATTATTTTCAGTACAAGTGTGCTTCAAACAGTATTTTATAGAAATTAATTCAAACTTAACGAAATTGTAACGAGCAAGGGCATTCTATCTGGCCTAAGTACTTCAATTTCTGCTATATTTTTCGCAAATTTGCAATCCATAAAAACAACATTCCATGACCAAAGTTCACAATTATAGTGCAGGCCCTTGTATTTTACCTCAAGAGGTTTTAAAACAAGCTTCTGAAGCAGTTATTAATTTCAACAACCTCAACCTTTCTTTACTGGAAATATCTCACCGAAGTAAGGACTTTGTGGAAGTAATGGAAAATGCAAGAAGCTTAGTAAAAGAATTACTCGGAGTTCCTGAAGGTTATCAAGTATTGTTTTTACAAGGTGGTGCGAGTTTAGGATTTCTAAAAGCTGCCTACAATTTCTTACCTAAAGGTGGAAAGGCGGCATACATAAACACTGGTACTTGGTCGAAAAAAGCAATTAAAGAAGCAAAGTTAATTGGCGAAGTTGATGTTGTAGCGAGTAGTGAAGATAAAAACTTCAATTACATCCCAAATGGCTACCAAATCCCCAATGATGCTGCTTATTTACATTTAACTTCCAACAACACCATTTTTGGAACACAATTTAAAAAGTTCCCCAACAGCAGAGCTCCTATGCTTTGCGACATGTCTTCTGACATTTTTAGCAAAGAAATAAATGTAGCGGACTTCGACTTGATTTATGCTGGAGCGCAAAAAAATATGGGGCCTGCAGGTACTACCGTTTACATCGTAAAAGAAAGTGTGTTAGGAAAAACGGGAAATGCAATTCCAAGTATGTTAGACCTACAAGTGCACATTTCAAAAGACTCCATGTTCAACACACCCCCAGTATTTCCGATTTATGTAAGCATGCTAAATATGCAATGGCTAAAAAAGAATGGCGGTGTAAAATGGATTCAAAAAATTAATGAGCAAAAAGCTGAATTACTTTACAATGAAATAGACCGAAATTCATTATTCAAGGGGCTTACTCAAAAAGCTGATCGATCTGTCATGAATGCCACTTTTGGCTTAAATGACGAAACCTTAAAAGCCGACTTCGACGAAATGTGGAAGAGTGCTAACATTAGTGGAATCAATGGCCACCGTTCTGTTGGAGGCTATAGAGCTTCAATGTACAATGCGCTTCCATTAGAAAGTGTTCAAGTACTCGTTGATGTGATGAAAGAGCTTGAGAATAAAAAAGGATAAAATAAAGTTCAATTAACTTGAGAATGATTCAAAATTGATTGATTCACTTATTCAACAATTAACTGATTCAAAATTTAAAAGACATGAAAGTACTAGCAAACGACGGAATAGCAGCTTCAGGAAAGGAAGCCTTGGAAAAAGAAGGATTTACGGTAATTACTAAAACAGTAGATCAAGAGAGTCTAGTTGAAGCAATTAATAAAGAGGGCTATGAGGTATTGTTAGTTCGATCGGCAACTAAGGTTAGAAAAGATTTAATTGATGCTTGTCCTGGTTTAAAGATGATTGGTCGCGGCGGCGTAGGCATGGACAACATTGACGTTGAATATGCTCAAAGTAAGGGCATTGAAGTATTTAACACCCCTGCTTCCTCTTCGCAGTCTGTTGCTGAGTTAGTAATGGGACATCTATTTGGTGCTGTTCGATTCTTGTATGATTCAAATAGAGAAATGCCTAAAAATGGTGAAAGCGAATTTAAAGTACTGAAGAAAAAGTATGCAAAAGGAATTGAATTAAGAGGTAAAACCTTAGGGATTCTTGGTTTCGGAAGAATTGGCCAAGCCTTAGCGAGTTATGCCTTAGGTTGTGGATTAAAGGTTATGGTATTCGACAGAAACGAAGGTCCTTTTAACATTGAAATGGAGGTTGGCGGACAAACAGTTTCAGTAAGCCTGAACAACAGCACAAAAGAAGAAGTATTAAAAAATTCTGATTTCTTAAGCCTACACATTCCTGCAACAGGTGCACCTGTTATCGGAAAAACAGAGCTAGCCCAAATGAAAAACGGCAGTGTACTCGTAAACGCAGCACGTGGAGGAACTGTAGATGAAGCAGCATTGATTGAAGCCTTAGATTCAGGAAAATTAGCTCATGCCGCATTAGATGTATTTGAAAACGAACCAACACCTAATGGAGATTTATTAGCTCATTCAAAAATTTCATTGAGTCCACATATTGGCGCTGCAACAGAAGAAGCACAAGATAGAATTGGAACAGAATTAGCAGAGAATATTATTACTTTTTATGCTAAAGTAAAGGCATAGGGAGATTTAAATTGAAGAAGCAGCCAACACTGAAATCCTCAGTTTTTTGGCTGCTTTTTTATGAGGCAATAAGTAGCTTTTTCTTTTCTTTTTCTATTTTCTTTTGGCCGTCAAAAGAAACAAAAACTCGTCCTGTGAATAAATTTTTTAAAATTTAATTCTTGCTTTTCGCAAAAATCAAAACTTATCACGCTCTTAGCGTGACTCAAACAGTTGATTTTTTAATGCGAAAAAGCTGCGAAAATTTTTGCAAATTTTTTCAAGGGACATCCAAAAGCACAACTGACCAATACTTTAATTGTATTTACTTTTAATTTAGTTGTTAAACCCCTTCATCTTTTATCTTTCATCCTTCATCCTTCATCCTTCATCTTTCCTAACCCACTATCATTTTCAGTTACTACTATTCCCTTTCTACTTCCAATCTAAGGTCTAAGCTCTAAAGTCTAAAATCACAATTTCCTTCCTCTTTCCCCTAATTATCAATTGTCCATTGTCAACTATCAATTCTTTCCTCTCTCCTTTTTAAACACAAAGCTCACTAAGTTTGCACTAAGTTCACAAAGATTTAAATTCATCTAAATTCTAAGGTCTAATTCCGCATTTGCGGAAACAAAATCTAAAATCTAAGGTCTAAACTCTAAAATCTTATTCCTCTTCCAACTCTAAGTACTTCCAACTTAAGGCACTTTAAGTACTTCATTTCTTATTAATTTAGCTTCAACTAAAACTTACTTCATTGGCTGATATTATTCCCTTCAAAGCAATCCGACCGAGCAGAGACAAAGTGCACCTAGTGGCTTCACGCTCATACATTACCTATTCAAAAAAAGCACTAATCGCTAAGTTAGATGAAAACCCTTTTACCTTTCTGCACATTCTAAACCCAGAGTACAAGAGTAAAAAGAAAAGCAAACCCAACTCTATTGAGCGCTTTAATAACATTAAAAAAAAATTTAATGATTTTGTAGATCAGCAAGATTTGGAGCAAGATGATGAGCCGAGCTATTACATTTATCGACAAATAAAAGACGGCCACCCTTATTTAGGAATAATTGCCTGTGCTTCGGTAGAAGACTATTATAACCGCGTAATTAAAAAGCACGAAGCGACAATCGCCCATCGGGAAGAGATTTTTAAAGATTACTTGAAAACAGTTGAAATTAATGCGGAGCCCGTTTGTTTCACTTACCCCAATCACCCTGAAATTGATCAAATTACACAGGCAAGCATATTAGCTCCTCCTGAATATGATTTCACCACCACCAACCGAGTGCGACATACCTTTTGGGTGGTAAATGATGCAACTACTGTCGAGAAGCTTCAAGATGCATTCAAAGAAATTGATTCCGTTTACATCGCCGATGGTCATCATCGTTCTGCTTCTTCTGCCCTTTTGGGGAAGGAATTAAAAGAACAGAACAAAGCACATACTGGTAAAGAGAAGTACAATTACTTCATGGGCTATTTTATCCCTGAAAATGATTTGCAGATATTCGAATTTAATCGCTTGGTAAAAGACATTGGCAAGTTGAGTACTCAAGAGTTTTTAAAAGCCGTGCGTAAAGAATTCGAATTGGTTTTTGTTGATGAGCCATTATTTGTGCCTCGAAAAGTTCATGAAATTGGCATGTACATCGACAACAAATGGTATTGCCTAATTCCAAAAGAAGGATTGTTTAAGGAAAAAGAAGTGGTGAACAGTTTGGATGTTTCCATCTTAACCAATCATTTACTTAGCCCTATACTTGGTATTAGAGATTTGAGAACAGATGATCGCATTTATTTTAAAGGCGGTTTAGAAGGTGTTTCAGCCCTAAAAAAGGAAGTAGATAGTGGTAAGGCCAGGGTTGCTTTCGCACATTTTCCTGTTACCATGCAGCAGCTAAAAGCCATTGCAGATGCCGATGAAATTATGCCTCCAAAAAGCACCTGGATTGAGCCAAAACTAAGAAGCGGGCTAACTGTTTACAGCATAAATGAAAATGATAACTCATGAGCATTGCAGAAAACATAAAGCAACTAAAAAATGAATTAGGTGAAGGCGTAGAATTGGTAGCCGTTTCTAAAACGAAACCAGCAAGTGACATTCAGGAGGCTTATGACGCTGGACAACGCATTTTTGGCGAAAACAAAGCCAGAGAAATGGAAGGAAAGGCAGAAGAACTGCCAAAAGACATTGAGTGGCACATGATTGGCCACATGCAGAGCAATAAGGTAAAGTACATTGCTCCCTTTGTGAGCTTGATACACTCGGTTGACAAGTTGAGTTTATTGAAAGAGGTAAACAAGCGTGCCAGACAAAATGAGCGCACGATTAAAGTGCTATTGCAACTACACATTGCCAAAGAAGAAAGCAAGTTTGGCTTGGATGAAACAGAACTTGAAGAACTACTCACTTCTGAGGCCTACAAAAACTATGAAAACATTGAGGTAGTGGGCCTTATGGGCATGGCTACTTTTACAGATAATGAAGCTCAAGTTAAAAAAGAATTTACCTACTTAAAAGGGGTATTTGACCAAGTAAAAGCTGATCACTTTTCAACTCAAGCTAGTTTTTCTGTGTTAAGCATGGGCATGAGTGGGGATTACAAAATAGCCATTAAAGAAGGTTCCAACATGGTGCGTATTGGAAGCATGATTTTTGGGGCTCGGAGTTAAAATTTTGGGAAGCAAGATTGTTAAACAAAAAACTAAAATGAATCTTCTCAGAACCAATTCCTATAACAAAGACATTATTCCCTTGGTAAAACATTTGGATGTGTACTTAACAGAAAAAGATGGAGAAGATCATGCTTTTTACGATCAGTTTAATCGGATAGACTCCCTGAACCAGGTAGTTATTGCCTACGAGAATAACAATGCCGTTGGCTGTGGTGCCATCAAGGCATTTTCACCCGATGCAGTAGAAATTAAACGCATGTTCACATTGCCAGAAAGACGTGGCAAGGGAATTGCCTCAAAAATTCTAATGGAATTGGAAAGATGGGCCAGAGAGCTGAAGTATAAAAAATGTGTATTAGAAACAGGTATTAAACAAACAGAAGCCATTCAACTTTACCATAAAAAAGGCTATGAACTAATCCCAAATTACGGACAGTACAAAGGCGTGAAAAATAGCAGGTGCTTTGAAAAACTTTTGTAAGTCATAAAGCAAGACGTAAGTCTGCTTTCTCTAGCTTATTCTTTCTACTAATTTGCTTTCCCATTTTAAATGATATGCAAAGCCCTTCAGTGTTTTTATAGTTAATTCAGCTTCCAGCTGACTCGCTAAAATTTCTATTAATAAAAAGCCAAAAGAGTCATTGCTATTATAGGTTTCATCTTCTTCTAAACCAACACCATTATCAGAAATGTTTAGGTTAACTGTCTGCCCCTTTTGTTTTAATTCAATGATTATTTTTCCCTCTTTTCCATCCGGGAATCCATGCTTTAATGAATTGGTTATAATTTCATTAATAATTAGTCCACAAGGTACTGATTCATCGAGTGAAAGTTTAATGGGCTCAAGCTCCATAATTAATTGAATTTTGCCTTCATCTGTGCCGTAGGTTTCAACCAGCCTCGGCAGTAACTCTTTGATGTAACTGCTAAAAAGGGCTTCCTTAAAGTCCTGTTTCTTATACAAACTCTCGTGAATTAAAGACATGGAAGTAATTCTTCCTTTACAATCCTCCACTAATTTTTTCAATGGATCATTTGCAAGATACTGAGTTTGTAAACTAAGCATGCTGCTAATGACCTGCAGGTTATTTTTAACTCGGTGGTGAATTTCACTCAACAGCGACTCTTTTTCTTTTAATTCTGTAGCCAATCGCTCTCCTTGGACGGAGAGGCTTTTATTTAACTTCCTGTTTTTAATGGTATAAAAGATGGAAACAAAAAGTGAAATCAGCGAAATAATTGCCACAACTATTGTAACAAGTAGCTGCTGTCGTGTTTTTTTTCCTCTTTCGGCTTGTAGTTGAGCCCGTTCTTCGGCAATTTGCTGTTCCAATTGTGCCTCTTCAGCCGCCAATTGATACTTCATAGCATCATTATACAAGGATTGAAAATTAAAATCGAGGCTGTCTTTTATACTAACATATTGCTCTAAATGCTGGTAACTTTTCTGGTGATTATTTAGGGCTTTATATATTTTATACAATTCTAAATTAACGAGCTCCTCTATTTCAGTATATGAATTTTCAGTAGCTATGTTATAGCAATATAGCGCACTAGTCAATGCCCTTTCGAATTGTTTTTTCGCAAAAAATACTTTTACTTCATTTAAATACGCCTCACAAAGCCCAGGTTGATACCTTGATTTTTCGAATTGCTGTTTTGCCAACGCTATGTAATAAAGACAGCTATCATAGATTTGAAGTTCAAAATACCCCTGTGTTAAAAAATTATAGCTTTCCCCAGCATCAATTGAATATTCTTCACTCAGAAAGTAATCCAATGCAGCAAATTGTTTACTCATTCCCGATCTATACCGTTCTTCTTTTATATCAACTAAACCAATGTTTGAGAAAGCTTCAAAGTAGCCATAGTCATAATTGCTTCTTTTAAACAGCTCGCTGGCAAGCTCAAAATACTTTTTTGAGTCTTTGTAATTTGCTAAATACAAATAGGTATTCCCCAATTGAAGGTACGAGATCGCCATTTTTTGTTCGTCTCCTGCTTCTTCGTTTAGTTCTAAAGCTTTAAATGAATACCTTACTGCATTTTCATAATTACCTAGCGTATATGCAATGCGTGCCCTTCTTATATCTATTATTCCTAACTCTGCTTTATTTCCTAAGTAATCATATAAGTTATAAGCTCTATTGAGTTGAGCATTAGCAGAATCGTGCTTGTCTGTGTGAAAATAATGCGTTGACAGCATTTTGTAAAACAAGGCCATTGATGAGGTATCATTCTTTTCCTTGGCGATCTGGATCGAGTGGGTTAAGATTGGAATGGCTTCTTGATAATAAAATTTTCGTCTTAAAAATTCGGTTCGGTCAACAATTAATTGCCTGAAAGCAGAATCAGCCAAATGCTCATACTCAAGTGCCTCAAAATCCGCTGAAAGTTGATTGTACTTTTCCTGATCAACATTAAAATAATAGTTTATAGAATCAATAAGATTCCTTGCTTGTTGATACTCTGATTCTGAATTACTTTCCTTATTTTGATCGGCAAATGCGCTTTTAAATAGCACCGTTAAAACTAAAAAAAGTAAGTGCTTAGTGAAGAGACTTTTCATTATAAGTTAAGTGTACCATGGCGAAAATAGGTATTCTTTTGATACAATTGTCTCACGACTTTGCGTCTTTTTAGAGAATAATATTTGGGAGAAATTTTATCTTGAGCGCATTTAATTATAACTCTTTTCTAATCAATATTTTTACTGTGTGAAGTTTGAGAATGAGGGGTGATTAATAAATTGCAAATTAAAGAAAGTTCAAACATGCTTCGTATCGGAAGCATGTTCTTCGAAGAGCGGATTTAAATATTTAAAATATACATTTTCTAAGGCTTTTCTGATTAACAATAGAATAAAAGTTCATTAAAAAGGAATTATTGTATTTTTGAAACTCTTAGCTCTATTTTTGAGCTTTGTTTTTTAAATTACTAATTATTTACCATTATGAAAGTAGCTACTACACTAATTACAATCCTTAGTTGTATTCTATTAACTTCAAAAGCTCAGGCACAAGACCCAGGATTTTATTGGGCTAGAATTATGGGTGGAACAGATGCTGAAATTGGCACTTCTATAAAAACCGACTCTAAGGGTAACATTTATACAACTGGATACTATAGAGGTAGTGTAGATTTCGACCCAGGCCCTTCAACTAAAATATTAAACTCCAATGGTGACGATGATATCTTTATACAAAAGCTAGATATATATGGTAATTTAATTTGGGTAAAGCAAGTAGGTGGTTTGACTCGGGATCAAGGGAGATCACTCACTATAGATTCAAAGGACAATGTAATTATTACAGGCTCTTTCACTGGAATAGTTGACTTTGATCCAGCAATTGCAACAGTAAATACCTTTACTTCAAAAGGTGAAGAAGATATTTTTATCCTAAAATTAGATCCTTCTGGAAACTTACTCTGGGCAAAACAGATGGGCGGGCCTAGTTATAATATTGGCCAATCAATTACAACCGACGAACTTGATTTCATATATACAACAGGCTATTTTGATGGCACAGTAGACTTTGATCCTGGCGCAGGGCTTGCCAATTTATCTAACATTGGCGGAGAGGATAACTTTATCCAAAAGTTAGATTCTAATGGCAACTTTAAATGGATAAAACATATTGGCGGACCTGGAAGTGCTCGTGGAAACGAAATTATTTATGATTCTAATGGCCACATCTATTCAACAGGTTTCTTTTTCACTAAAATTGATTTCAACCCAAATGCTGGTATTCAATATCTAACGAATAATGGTTTTCCAGATGCTTTTATTCTCAAATTAGATACTGCAGGAGATTTTAAGTTTGTAAAACAAATTGGAGATGGAAGTTACTTGTATGGCAACTCAATAGCCACTGATTTTGAAGGAAATATTTACACTACTGGAATCTTCTTAGAAACAACTGATTTTGACCCTGGTCCTGGGGCATTAAATTATACTCCAAAAGGTGGTTTTGATATTTTTGTTCAAAAATTAGATTCAAATGGTATTTTTAAATGGGCGAAACAAATTGGTGGTTCTGATTTTGAGTATGGGAATACAGTTAGTACTGATATAAATGGAAATGTATATGTAGCTGGAAGTTTTCGTGGAACTGTTGATTTTGATCCTGGACAGCTTGTGAATAACCTTACTTCAAAAGGTTTTGGTGATATCTACATTCTAAGATTAGATATTGATGGCGATTTTGACTGGGTTAGCCAAATGGGTGCATCTATAAATGATGCTGCTAATTCAATTTTTGTAGATGCAAATGGTTTCGTTCATACCACAGGTTCCTTTGGAGCTACAGTTGATTTTGACCCAACAACTAGCAGCTGGGTAATTAGCTCAGCTGGATCGATAGATATATTTGTCCAAAAATTAAGTCAATGCCTAACTACTTTTTCAGTTGATACTCAAGTCACCTGCGGCAGCTTTACTTGGATTGATAACAATACTTATGACACCTCCAACCAAAGCGCAACTTTTACCTTAATGAATACTGGAGGTTGTGACTCCATTGTAACCCTCAATCTTACAATTAATGAAGTTACTGACCTATCAACATCAGTAAATGATTTCATAATAACAGCAAATAATGTTAATGCTAGTTCTTTTCAATGGTTAGATTGTGATTCTTCGTGGAGCATCATTCCAGATGACACCAATCGGACTTTTAGTCCAACAAAAAATGGGAATTATGCTGTTCAAATAACCGAAAATGCTTGTGTTGATACTTCAGCTTGTGTTGAAATAACAGCATTAAGTGTTATAAAAAATTCCTTTAAAGAAAATATTGAAGTGTTCCCAAACCCAACAAATGGAAATTTTGCGATTAAGTTTGAAAATCCTCAAAACACTTTATTTGTAAGGCTATCTACAGTAAAAGGTAAGTTAATTACCTCAGAAACTTTTAAAAATGTAGCATTTATTCCAATGGAACTAAATAATGCGAAAGGCATTTACTTCTTGGAGATTCAAGATCAATTTGGTAAAAAAGCGATAATTAAACTTATTAAAAAGTAAATACCGAAATGCCAGATGAACTGAAAGAGTGCCCGCACTGTCAATCACCTTATGGTTATTCCATGGGCGAAAGCTTGTATGCTTGTCCAGAATGCAGCCACGAATGGGACCCAACAGCAAAAGAAGAAGAGGAAGAACCCAACTCAAAGGTGTTAGATTCAAATGGCAATGAATTGGAAGATGGTGATTCTGTTATTGTTATAAAAAATTTACCGGTAAAAGGTGCCTCCAATCCTATAAAAGCTGGCACAAAAGTTAAGAAGATAAGACTAGTTGAAGGCAATCATAACATCGACTGCAAAATTGATGGCTTTGGGTCTATGGGCTTAAAGTCGGAGTTTGTGAGAAAGGCCTAAGGAGAGGTAGTTTCTGATTTCTGGATAAATCTTTAAGAATCTACTTCAAGGTATAAGGAGTGATATCAAACTCCCATAAATAAGGCAAAAGCAAATAAACAAATAGCGTCAATAGTAATATTGAGATTATATTGAGCCAAATGCCCGTGCGAATCATATCCGAAATATTCACATAACCTGAGCCAAAAACCAGCGCATTTGGGGGTGTTGCAACAGGCAGCATAAATGCACAAGAAGCAGCTACTGTTGCGCCAACTAACAATAAAAACGGATTCACATCTGCTACTACAGCTAAGGCTGCTAATACAGGCAGTAAAATAGTAGTTGTAGCAAGGTTGGAGGTAATCTCCGTTAGGAAGTTCACAGACGCCACAATAATTAAAACTAAAATCAAAACAGGTGCACCATGAAGTGCACTAAGTTGAGTACCGATCCATTCTGCTAAACCACTGCTATCAAAACCGATAGCCAAAGCTATACCTCCACCAAATAGCAATAACACCCCCCATGGCAGTTGAACGGCATCTTCCCAAACCAACAAGCCTTCCCCCTTCCTTTTTGAGGGGATTACAAACATTAAGATGCCCGCTATTAATGCGATAATAGTGTCATCGATAGCAGGAATCCATTCTTTTAACAAGAAAGACCGACAAATCCAGGCCATTGCAGTTAATAGGAAAATAACAGCCACAGATTTTTCCTCACGAGACATCCCTCCCAACTCCTTTAGCTGCTGATCTATTATTTCTTTTCCTCCCTCCAATTGTTGACCTTTCAGCGAGAAGGCAAACTTTCCGAGGTATACCCAGCAAACAAAAATTAAAACTATTGAAATGGGGAAACCAAACTTAAACCACTCAAGCAAGGTGATTTCAATTCCGTACAATTCATTGACCACACCAGCCAAAATTAAATTAGGAGGTGTCCCGATTAAAGTTGCCATCCCTCCTATGGAGGCACTATATGCGATCGAAAGCATTAAGGCTTTGCCAAAGTGAGTCCCCTTTTTCAAATCACTCCCGCTATTAACCTGTGAAATCACCGCCATACCAATTGGAAGCATCATAACTGTTGTTGCCGTATTTGAAATCCACATGGATAATAGGGCGGTGCTAATCATGAAGCCAAGCATGATGTTAATCAAGCTTGTTCCAACTACTCGGATAATATGCAAGGCAATTCGCTTGTGTAAATTCCACTTTTCAATGGCTATGGCCAAAATAAAACCACCCACAAAAAGGAAAATAAATTTATGTCCGTAAGCAGCACCCGTCTCCTTTAATCCTAATGCGCCGAACAATGGAAATAAAACAATTGGCAATAAAGCTGTCGCTGCGATGGGAATGGCTTCAGTAATCCACCAAATTGCAATCCACGAAGTTATCGCTAAAACAGCAGTCGCTTGATCAGATAAGCCATCTGACTTGAAAAAGTTCAAGATCAGAAGGAACATTAGGGGACCTAAAAACAGACCTATATTTTTCTTATTCAACATGGACTAGCCTAATTGGTAAAAACGGTGTTAAAAGCATAATTAGCTGTTTCAACTAAGTCATGACTAACATTAGGTAAAGAAACGAATTGCCAATTAAAGGTTGCACCAATATTGGTGGAAATCACTTGACTTTGATTAAAAAAATAATTGGCCCTTGCTAACCTATTTGTGCCTTGAACATCTGCCCTTGAATTTCTTCTCAAGCCTCCTGCATTTGGGTTGTCATCAGACTCTCCTACTAAAACGGTAAGCTGTTTAGAAAAAATTGATGTTAAGGAACTTGTTGTAATTGGACTCTCTTTTATTCCATAAGGGAAGTCGACTTGATCGTCGGGCATAGTATACCAGCCCGATGATGCCGCAACAATTTTATCGATGCGTGCATTAGGTTTAAAAAATGCAAAGCGATGGGCAAATTGCCCTCCTGCAGAAAAACCGAATACATGATAAGTTGATGTTTGACTGGCAGCAAGCACTTTTACATAGTCAAATAGTGGTTCTATTAATGAAAATGCCCATTCACCCTCATCATTTAGTGTTGAAGGTGATGGATTGTCTCCGTCAACAAAAACATTCCCGAGATTGTAACCATCACCTCCAGGGAAATTTTCAGATGAAAATTCAGGCACAATTAAAATGAATTGATTCTTATCTGCAAGGGCAATTAATTCATCACGTGTTTCTGATGCATTTCTGCCTGCTCCATGAAAAGCCATTACGATTTTGGTATTTTCATTTACAGCCTCTGGAACATGATAATAAACTGTTGTAGGTTTATCGGCCAAGGGTACAAATTCATTAAAAACAAACGAGCTTGTCCCTCTTAAAAAACGTTTTCCAGTTGGGGATTCATCGGGAATAGTTTCATTGTCGTCACATGAATTTAACGCTAGTAAAATCATTGAAAAAAATAATGTAAAAGCAAGTGAATAAGACCTCATAATTAGTTGAAAAATAGATGGTGTAAAATAATTTCTAATTCATGTACTTATTACATACCAAAACAATTCCATTTAGCATACCAATCATTAATTTTCAAGGTCTTCATAAATTCGAAGCATTTGGCTCATCTTTCTTTTCATTTTAGTTTCATTCACCGAAGAGTAGCCAAAAATTAACCCCTCCTTCGATGCTTTTCCAATAAAGCATTTTTTATATGAATGAACTAGTATATTGTTTTCTACAAACGCTTTAACCAATTGTTCGTTTTCCCTCCCAGCCTTAAATTCAGCCAATAAATGCAAGCTGCTTGCAGACTTATTCACCAAGCTTAAGGACTTAGAAAAATGACGTTCAAATAATTCAATAAAGAGCGCTTTTCTTTTTTCAGCAACTGCATTTATCTTTTTGATATGGTCATACAAGTACTTTTTTTCAATAAACTGATTTAAAACGACTTGAATTGATGGGGGCACAAAGCGATGGGAATGTTTCATTAAAGCCTCAATTGGTCCTAACAGTGGTAAGGGAGCAACCATATAACCTAAACGAATTGAGGGATGTAAAAGACGATTAAAAGTGCCCATAAATATTGTTCGCCCTTGATTATCGATATTGAAGATGGAAGGAGTTTTTCGTTTGTAATTGCTTATTTCATGTTCAAAGTCGTTTTCAATTATATAGCTATTGTTCTTCTTGGCGAAAGACAGCAATTCCTTTTTTCGATCAAGACTCATAACTGTTCCCGATGGGTAGTGACCTGAAGGAGTAACATGAATGAGTTTAGGATTTTTAGCTTTGATCTTATTGACCTGAATCCCTTCCTCGTCAATTGGAACCCCAATCATTTTAGCATTTAGACTCTTAAAAATAGACAGCACATTAGGAAAGGTTGGATCTTCCATCACTACTTCATCCTTGGGGTTGATTAATACACTTCCCGCTAAATAAAGCGATTGCAATGATCCTGACACAATAATAACCTGTTGGGGATCACATTTCACCCCCCTGCTCAAGTTTAAGTAATTAGAAATATTTTCTTTTAATTGCTCATTCCCAGAAGCAGCGGAATAAGTTAAAGCAGAGGATTTTATATGTCGCCAATAAAGGTTGGTTAGGTTTTTCCATTGATTTACTGGAAAGATGTCAAGCGGAGGTAAGCCAGGCCGGAAAGCAACGCTTTTATCATCGATTGAATTAATGAGTTTTTCATTCTTTAAGAAGGATTTTCCCAATTTTGAAAGTGTTGGGTAATTCTTTTTCCGCGCAGCATCCAATTTTGGACGTGTCTTTTGCTTAAACTTTACTAAATGCCCAGAGCCAACTTGTGACTCAATGTAGCCTTCTAAGATTAATAAATCATAGGCTTTCAATACAGTGCTTCGAGAAACATTTAGCACTTCAGCAAGCTGACGAGTAGGCGGTAAATTGCTATTTTCTGGAATTTCTAAATCACTAATTGCTTCCTTTATAACTGAGTAAAGAATAAAGTAAAGCCGCTTCTCATGTTTATTCTTTTGAAGCAAGCGCTGGGTATACTTTTCGTGAATACGAGTTGAAATTATGGAGTTCAAATTGGTATTTTAAATTAAAAATAATTGGTATGTTAAATCTACAGAAAAATGAGGTTAATTTGACCTAAACCATTTAAACTTTAATAAAATGAAAAAAATATACCTAATACTTTCTCTTTTAACCGCAACTAGTTTTAGTTACGGTCAACTAATAATAAATGAGGTGTTGTACGATCCTTCTAATACTGCCTTAGAAGGAGATGCCAATGGAGACGGTATTTATAGTCAAGATGACGACTCTTTTATAGAAATTTATAACGATAGTTCAAGTCCATTTGATATTAGTGGATTCGAAATTTGGGATGACACCGCCACCGGTGGAAGTATTCAATACATCTTTCCAGCCAATACAACAATTCCAGCAGAAGAAGTAGTTGTTATTTTCGGTGGAGGCACACTTACTGGATCATTTGGATCAGCGGTAGTGTTAAAAGGAGACTCTGGGTTAAACTTCAATAACTCAGGAGAAGTAATTGGAATAAAAGATACAAGCGGTGCTTGGACCTTGATTTTTGATTCAGATGCGCTATCAAATAATCCAAATGAGTCATACACCAGATTTCCAGATGTTACTGGAGCCTTTTTACAACATGGTGATACCACCAACGTTTTGTTTTCTCCAGGAACAAAAACGGATGGAACTGCTTTTAATCCAAGCAGTGCGCTTATAATAAATGAAGTGCTTTATGATCCATCAAATAATGCATTAGATGGAGATGCTAATAGGGATTCAATTTACAGTCAAGATGATGATTCTTTTATTGAGATATACAATTCTGACACCACATCATTTGACATTAGCGGATATGAAATTTGGGATGATACCTCTGCAGCAGGAACAATTCAATATACCTTTCCTACTAATACATCCATTCCAGCAGAAGAGGTAGTGGTAGTATTTGGTGGAGGAACACCAACGGGTACTTTTGGCTCTGCAGTTGTATTAAATGCTATGAATGGTTTTAATTTTAATAATTCTGGTGAAGTTATCGGCGTTAAAGATACCAGTGGAGCATGGGTGCTGATTTTTAATTCCGATGAACTTTCAAATAACCCCAACGAATCATATACAAGGTTTCCAGATGTTACAGGTGATTTCTTGCAGCATGGTGATACAACGAATGTTTTATTTTCACCTGGCACAAAAACAGATGGAACGCCATTTAACACATTGACTGGAATAACAAAAATTGAAAAATCTTTTGATTTTAACTTATATCCTAATCCAGCGACTGATCAATTAACGATTCAATCGGAAGAAACTATTGATCAAATTGAAATATTCAACATCAGTGGTCAAATCCTACGTTCATTTAACAGTCAGTCGAAGGTAATAAACATACAAAACTTAGGTTCTGGTATCTATTTCATTAGACTAAGATCTGATGATAGTTTCACCATGAAAAAGTTCATCAAACAATAATTTATTTATCTCAAGGACAAAAGCAACAATAGCTTTTGTCCTTTTTTTATAATTAATACAGTTAAACAAATGACTTTAAAATCATTACTTGGCATATCATGTGCAGCTTTACTTCTAACCTTTAATGCTTGCGAAACGGATGATGTTGAACCAACATATTCATTGACTTTAACGAGTAGTAATCCAATTATTTCTGAAGCCTCAGGAACGACTAATATTGTTGCAACATTAAGTAATGCGGCAGATCAAGCCTTAACTGTTAATTTGATTTTTCAAGGCACAGCAACAGAAACTGTCGACTACACTGCTAGTAGCAAAACAATAACAATACCGGCTGGAAGCTTATCTGGAAGCATTTCAATCACTGCTATCCAAGACTCGTTGCAGGAGGGAAATGAAAGTATCGATATTTCTGTGCTAAACACGCAGGGTGTTGAACTAGAAAATACCGGATCAACTTCTATTATAATCGAAGATGACGATGTTGCTGCGGTAGCTCAATTTATTATCAATGAAGTATTGTATGATCCTTCTAATAATGCACTTGATGGAGATGCAAACGGTGATGGTGTATATGGTCAGGACGACGATTCGTTTATTGAACTTTATAATCCAAGTTCTCAACCTTTTGATTTAGTAGGATATGAAATTTGGGATGACACAACATCAGGTTCAATTCAATATACTTTTCCAGCTAATTCAGTAATTCCGCCTCTAGGAGCTTTAGTAGTTTTTGGTGGTGGAAACCCAACAGGAAATTTTGGAGGTGCAATCGTTCTTAATGCAAGTTCAGGACTTAATTTTAATAACTCAGGTGAGGTAATAGGTTTAAAAGATCCAAATGGAGCATGGACTCTCATCTTTGACTCAGACGCCTTATCCAATAATCCAAATGAGTCTTATACTCGAAACCCAGATATCACAGGTGATTTTGAGCAGCACAATGACAATACTCCCCTTTTATTTTCACCTGGTACTAAAGTTGACGGCAGCTCATTTTAAGTTGATATGACGATAATTGGTCCCCTCATAGCTATTGGCTTCATTGTAATTGTAGCCACCCTATTGCTCAAAAAGTTCTACCCTCACGCGGTATTGCTTATTGCGGGATTGGCAATGCTAATTATTTCAATGGCCATGAACTTTAAAATGCCAACAGTAATTGATAATACAGGCTGGTCTGGCTTTGACTTGTTCAGGTTAATAAAAGAATCATTTTCTAAAACGAATGCAGGTGTAGGCCTTATGATTATGGCAATTGGTGGCTTTGTAGCCTACATTGATAAGATAGGCGCCTCAGATGCTCTAGTGCGAATTGCAATGAGACCTCTCTCCCTGTTTAAAAAGTATCCATACATCGCAACAACAGCTGTACTTCCAATTGGTCAGCTGTTATTCGTTTGCATCCCTTCAGCTGCAGGATTAGGCCTACTATTAATGGCTTCAATTTTTCCTATTCTATTAGGTTTAGGCGTAAGCAGACTAACAGCAGTTTCCACCATTACAGCATGCACTGCCTTTGGAATTGGGCCTGCCTCTGCAATTACAGCACGTGCTGTGAATATCGCAGGAGTTGATTCGATAAGTTATTTCGTGAAAGACCAATTGCCTGTTGTTCTTCTACTTTGCATTGTGCTTATGGTAACTTATTACTTTGTCAACCGCTATTACGATAAAAAAGAAGCTACGCCAATTAAGGTGAAAGCAGACCTATTAGCAGAACAAGAAAAAAATAAGGAGGAGCGAATAAAAGCACCAAATTATTATGCCATTATCCCAGTATTGCCATTAGTATTATTGATTGTGTTTTCTGAAATTTTTCAGCTGACTCCAGTTCCAATTACCTTGGACACTACAACCGCAATGTTCATCAGCCTATTCATCGCACTGATTTTTGAATTCATTCGCAAACGAAATCTAAAAGAAGTTTTAGCTTCATTAAGCACCTTCTGGAATGGCATGGGCAACATTTTTAAAACTGTTGTTACCCTGATTATTGCAGCTGATATTTTTGCAAAAGGATTGATTTCTTTAGGCTTTATTGATGGACTCATTAGTTCCTCGCAAAACATTGGTTTAGGTGCCATTGGAATTAGCTTAGTCATGGTGGTCATGATTTTCTTGGCCTCCATGCTGATGGGAAGCGGGAATGCATCATTTTTTGCTTTTGCACCGTTGGTTCCAAAAATTGCTGCACAATTTGGAATAAAAACTACCTCCATGATATTGCCCATGAATCTTGCAGCTTCTATGGGCAGAACAGTTTCCCCTGTAGCTGGAGTGCTAATCGCCACTTCAGAAATAGCAGGAGTTAGCCCATTGGCTATTGTAAAAAGAAATTTTATTCCATTAGTAGTTGCTTTAGTGTTTCTTCTAATTTACCCACTAATTTGATTATGTTACTAATAAAAAACGCACATATATACGCACCAGATGATCAAGGAGTCAACGACATCCTAGTTGGAGGTGGAAAAATCTTATCCATTCAGGAAAACATTGATTGCAATGTGAACGGATTGAAAGAATGGGATGCAAAAGGAAAAATTGTTTTGCCTGGATTTATCGATCAGCACGTGCATGTGATTGGTGCCGGTGGAAAGCATGGCTTCTCCTCCATGACTCCTGAATTAAAGATGACGGAATTTATAGCTACGGGAACTACTACGGCCGTAGGCTTGTTGGGAACCGATGGCTCAACACGTAGCATCAAAAGCTTATATGCCAAGGTAAAAAGCTTAGACACTGAAGGCATGTCTGCTTACATGTTTACCGGATACTACGGCTTAGACCCTAACTACATTTTAGATACCGTTCAAGATGATATGATTTTCATCGATAAAGTATTGGGATGTAAAATCGCTATTTCAGACATTCGTTCCTCCTACCCTACAGAATTAGACTTACTCCGCATTTTACGAGAGGTAAAAGTTGGTGGCATGGTTGGAGAAAAGAAAGGGATTCTGCACATCCACTTGGGCTACCACCCTGAGATGTTAGACATCTTGTTCCGACTGGTAGAAGAATATCATTTTCCGATAGAAAACATTTCTCCAACGCATTTAGGAAGAACTGAAGCGCTTTTTAATGAAGCCATTCGCTTTGCGAAAATGGGAGGCATGATTGACATTACTACGGGTGCTTCTCAATATACCAAGCCCTATAAATCTGTGGCTTACGCCATAGAAAAGGGCGTATCAATTGATAACATCACCTTTAGTAGTGATGGAAATGCCGGCTTGGAGAAGAAGGATGAAAACGGAAAAATGATTGGCTTTAGAAGAGCTCCTATCGATCAAAACTTTGCAGAAGTAGTTGATTTAGTGCAAAAAGCTAAGCTGCCGATTACTGAAGCCTTCAAAATTATTACTGCCAATCCAGCAAAAAACTTAGGGTTAAAAAATAAAGGCCACATTAAAGTTGGCTACGATGCCGATTTCTGTTGCCTAACAGAAGATCTCGAGTTAAGTGACGTATTCGCAAAAGGAAAACAGATGATGGAAAATTTTAATGTGATTGCTAAAGACAGTTTCTCATGAAAAAAACAACAAACAGCTTTCTCAAATCCCAGGCGCTAGTAGCACTTATCGTTTTGCTATTTATTAGCGTGTTGAACCTTGATGCCCAAAACCCAAGGCTCAATAAATACACATTTGCTGAAGGATTAACTTTTTCGGGAAACAACGACTATTCCATTAACCTTAGAGGGTATGTTCAGCCTTATGCTGAAATAAAAAATTATACCGGAAATGAAGAAGCAGATAACTTGACTCGATTTCGATTAAGAAGATTTCGTTTACGATTAACCGGTGATGCTGAAAAGTATAAAATTGACTATCGCTTTCAAGTAGATTTAAGTGGAAGTGGTGAAGTTGGTGATGAGCAGGCAGAGTTGTTGTTAGATGCCTGGGTGCGCTATAGCATTACCCGCAGAACACGCATTACCTTTGGTCAACGCGCCACTCCAACCGACAATCGGGAACTTTACATGGGATCTCAAACCTTGCAGTTGGTAGAAAGAAGTCGTTTAACTTCCGCTTTTGCCAGTATTCGTGAATTTGGTGTGTTCTATGAAGGCACCTACAGATTAGGCCCCGTAGCTTATTTAAAACCATCGGTAGCAATAACCAATGGGGATGGCCTAAATGTATACGACAGCGATTTTGGTGGACTGAAGTACGGTGGACGACTCGACTTTTTACCTTTTGGACTCTTTACCCGATTTGGACAATATCGCCAAGTAGATATGGTACGTGAAAACTCTCCAAAATTAGTAATTGGAGGTATCTACAGCATCAATCAGGGCATGACAAGCAGAAGAGGCAGAACATCAGGGCGATTTGTTTACATCAATGACTTAAACAACAATGGAGAGTTTGATGATGGGGAAGGCCGCCTGCCCGATTACACAAAATACGGAATTGACTTCATGCTTAAATACAAAGGCTTTTCCATGTTGGGTGAATTTATAAAAGCTGAGGCTGACGTACCAGACGACATTAACTTACGAAGTGATGCCTACGGACCTGACTATGAAGTCTTTATAAGCAACTTCAGGGGTTTATCTGGAGCGGATTATGCCCGTTCTCAAATGATGCTCGGACAAGCATTTAATATCCAAGCGGGTTATCTCTTTAAAAATTTATGGTCCATTGACGGGCGATACACTTATATAGATGCCGACAAACATTCCTTCTTAAATAACGGAACTTTTTACAACCGCCCTGAATATTACACCATCGGTTTATCTAAATACTTCGATAGAAGTTATGGGATAAAAGTTCAAGGATCCTTCACCTATGTAGATGCTGCAGGAGGTATTAATGACATTAATGGTGACCCTATTGGCGGCGACGAATGGATTGGTAGAATAATAACTTCATTGGCCTTTTAATATGAAACGAATTACACTCTTACTTTCTTTTTTTATCGCTTTGTTTTCTTGCGTGGCCCAAATTAGTCCGCAATCAAAGAAAGTAACGGAGAAGTTTTTCCCTGACCCTGATATTACCATCAATACTCCGGCTTTTGAGAAAAAAAGAGGCTATACCAGTTATGAAGAACTGCTCGTGTTTTTAAACAAACAAATTAATGCTCATAAGGACATTATGAGTATGAAATTTATTGGAACAAGCCAAAAAGGCAAAGAGATTCCAATGGTTCACCTCAACAAGAAAAACAGCGATACCAATAAGGTGAAGGTATGGATTCAAGGCGGCTTACATGGAAATGAGATGGGTAGCACCGAGAGTGTGTTGTACCTCATCGATCAGCTTTTAAATAATAATGAATACACTTATCTACTCGATAAATTAGAAATTAAGCTCGTTCCTATGGCCAATATCGATGGCTATGAGAAAGAAAGTCGATATGCTGCCAATGGATTGGATTTAAATCGAGACCAAACAAAACTCAACATTCAGGAGAGTGTGTATTTAAAACAAGCTTTCAGTGATTTTGGTGCAGAAGTAGCTTTAGACTTGCACGAATATCGACCTTACCGTAGAGATTTTACTTACATGAGCACTTATGGAATTACTTCCATTTACGATGCTATGTTTTTATATTCAGGTAACTTAAACGTTCCTGAAAACTTGAGAAAATATACCAAAGAGCGTTTTGTAAGTGCTGCAGAAAAAGTACTGGATGAGCATGATTTAATTCATCACGATTACATGAGCACTGGCAAAATCTTTGGAGAAATTCACTTCAAACAAGGTTCCGAAAACTCACGTTCCAGTGCGACTTCTTATGCCCTTACCAATGCTGTTTCAAGTCTGATTGAGGTGAGAGGTGTTGGAATTAATAAAACTTCTTTCAAAAGAAGGGTTCAAACTGCTTTTCTCATCTCAATGTCCTATTTAAAAACAGCCTATGATCATGCGGAAGAGCTTAGGGAAGAAATTGCAAAAGCGGAAGCAGCAATGATTCCAGCCACAGCTAAAACTAAAAAGAAAATATACACCGACACCATAAAAGCAATCGATTTAGACAAGAATGAAGCGATTGACATGGAAGTAAAAATGAGTGATGCCTTGCAATTAACCCCTTTATTGCAAAGAGAGCGAGCAGAAGCCTATGTTATACTTCCTGAAGAAAGAGGCATTATTGAACGTTTAGAAATTCTCGGATTGAAGATCACTTTCTTAGAAGAAGAGAAAACTTTGGAACTCGAAGCCTATACCGTGCTAGAATATGAACGGGAAGCGGAGAAATATGAAGGGGTGAATAGACAAACAGTAGTTACTGAACTAAAACCCATTAGCAAAACCTTTCCCAAAGGAACAGCCATTGTAAGAATGGACCAATCCAATGCAAATCTTGCCATGGAGGTATTAGAGCCTGAGGTAATGAATAGCTTCATAAGTTTTGAAGTAATTGAAACTGAAAAAGGAGCCGAGCTTCCCATTTATAGACTTACAAAAAAAGACCCATCAATAAGATGAATACTATGAAAAATAAATTTACATCCCTTATTTGCTGTGCATTCTTACTTGCATCGAGCAGTGCAATTGCTCAAGATGATAGCACAGAAGTTAATTTAGAAACAAGCTTTGAGTTGGGTAGCGGCCTCAACTTCAACTTCAATGAAGGAGCCTATCAATTCAAAATTGGTGGAATGATTCAGCCCACCTTTGCTTATGAGCAAACGGAAGATTTTGACCCCGATTATTTCATGAATGCGAAGCGAAGCTATTTTAACATTTCGGGAAAGGCAGTAAAGGAAAAAGTGAGCTTCTTTTTGCAGACTGACTTTAGCTTGAATGATCCTTTGCTTGATGCTTGGATAGCCTTTCACCTCACGGAAAATTTCAACATTACTGTTGGACAAAAGCAAACCATTGCAAACAACCGAGAAATGCAAATCATGGAAACCTTTTTACAATTCCCAGAACGAAGCTTGTTAAGCAGATCGCTGAGCAACTCAGGTAGAGAGTTCGGTGTATACTTAGACTATTCCCTAGGCTTTGGTGATATGGTGTTAAAGCCGCAGGTGGCGGTAACTTCTGGCGACGGAAGAAACTCGTTTGGGTCTGACTCTAGAGATGTTGACTTAGGTGGATTCAAATATGCAGGGCGGTTGGATTTTTATCCATTGGGTGAATTTTCTGAAGGAAATGGGCACTTGATTGCCGATTTAATGCACGAAGAAAGCCTAAAACTGGTCATTGGAGGAGCAGCAAGCTTTAATGATGGCGCAAGCAATGAAGTTGGCGAAGGCCATGGTGAGTTTTTATTATACAATGCCGATGGAGATCAGCAGCTTCCTGACTACAGACAGTTATATGGCGACTTATTGGTGAAGTACATGGGATTCTCACTATTGGGAGAATACGCGATTGCAACAGCCACAAATTTAGATGGTACGTTTAAAGACATTGCAGGAACAAGCGAATTAGAAGCAACTGAAATTAGTGAATACCTCGCCTTAGGCTCTGCGCTAAATGTGCAAGTGGGTTATGTTACTAAAAGCGGTTACGCTGCTGATTTTAGCTACTCTACCACTACTCCAGAGTTTGATGAAAATCCGAGTACACAATTAAGAGAAATGGATGCCATTCGTTTAGGGTTTTCAAAGTATTTTAAAGCCAACAGCTTGAAATTGCAAACAGCCATTTCTTCCATCAATGACAATTCAGGTCCTGAAACAGTTAATACCATTAGAGGAGAGCTGCTGTTATCTTTAGTTTTTTAGGACTACTTGTTCTTAGGAGTTAAGTTATGCTGCAATTAAATGGGCTTGATTAAGATTATCGAGTGGCAGATTATTCCCCACTTCCCTAATCTAAACGTATCTTGCAGGCTCTAAAAGCAGCACTGTGAATTCTTTTGACCACTTCAACCTCTCCACTCCCTTAAGAAACGCCTTAGATGATTTGGGTTTTAGCAGCCCTACTCCTATTCAAGAAGAGGCATTTCCCATCATCCGCTCAGGGAAAAACACCATTGGTATTTCTCAAACAGGTACCGGAAAAACCCTTGCTTTTATGTTGCCCATTCTGCAAGACTTAGAGTATTCTGAGCAATTGGCACCACGAGTATTGGTATTGGTTCCTACACGGGAGTTGGTGGTTCAAATTACCGAACAAATCAAGTTATTTTCCAAATACATTAACCTTCGGGTATTGTCGATTTATGGAGGAACAAACATCAACACCCAAAAGAAGGCCGTGCATGCTGGAAGTGATGTTATTGTAGCCACACCGGGCAGGTTGTATGATATTGTTGCTGATGGGGTATTAAAATTAAAATCTGTTCGAAAACTGGTGATTGATGAGATTGATGTGATGCTCGATTTGGGTTTTCGCTTTCAACTGAATAACCTCTTTGAGTTGTTGCCAAAGAACCGACAGAACATATTGTTTTCTGCCACCATGACGGAAGAGATAGATCAATTGATTCAAGACTATTTTATCGCCCCTGAAAAAATATCCATTGCGGTAAGTGGAACACGCTTAGAAAACATAGACCAAAGTTGTTATCCCGTTCCTAACTTTTACACCAAAGTAAATTTGCTGATTGATTTGGTGAAGGACAAGGAAACTTTTTCTAAGGTGCTGATTTTTGTTTCTGGTAAACGGAATGCCGACCGAATTTTTGAGAAGCTGAGTGAAGTAATGGGTGACGAACTGGGCATTATTCATTCTAACAAAACACAAAATTTCAGATTAAAAGCCATTGAAAAATTTGAGGAAGGCATTAGCCGGGTGCTCATTAGCACCGATGTGATGTCGCGGGGCTTGGATTTAGATAAAATCTCTCATGTAATGAATTTTGATGTTTCTGCCTTTCCTGAAAATTACATGCACCGTATTGGCAGAACAGGACGTGCGGAGCAAGAAGGAAAAACCATTTTGTTGTACACCCCAGCAGAAAAAGAAGCCAAGGCTGCCATTGAAGCCTTAATGGATTATAAAATCCCTGAATTACCCTTCCCTGAGCACATTGAAATTTCTACCCAGCGCACCCCAGCGGAGCGACCAGCAGGTTATGTATATAAAAACCAAGACCGGAATTTGAAAGAGAAAACCGGTGGCGCCAGTTTTCATGAAAAGAAGGCCAAAAACAAAAAGACCAACCAAGGAGGTTCTTACAAACGCAAAATGGCGGAAAAGTACAGCAAACCCAAAACAAGAGGGGGACGGAAGAAGTAAAACGAAGAAAGTGTTTTAAAAAGACTATACTTGTTTTTACAATAAACAATACTAACAAAACTGCTTAATATAATTTTTTAAAATACAAATAACTATCTTGTATAAGTTGATATATTTGCTTAAAACACAAATAATTTGGTCAAAGCGGAAATTAACTGAATTTAGCTTACCCTTGCAGAAACAAGAAGCAAAAAACAAAAGCTGGTGAGCAAATCGAAAAAGATGAGTCAACCATTTTGCACTGGTTTAATAAAGATAGACTACCATCACTCCAAAGCCTTGTTAAATTAGCAAAGGTCCTAGATGCTGGTGTCTGTGAATTGTTATACTCAACAAAGACTTCTTTTAACCAAATATGAGCGAAAAAAAAACATATATTGACTTATTTGCAGGCTGTGGCGGTCTCTCACTGGGTTTATTTAACTCTGGTCACTGGAAAGGCAAGTTTGCAATAGAAAAAAGCCCTGATGCTTTTAAAACCTTGAAGCATAATTTAATTGAAAATAATAATCATTTTGACTGGCCAAATTGGTTACCAAAATCAAGTCATGATATCAATCAGATCATTAAAATTCACCCTGATGAGTTAAAAACCTTAAGAGGAAAAGTTGATATGGTTGCTGGTGGGCCACCTTGCCAAGGATTCTCAACAGCTGGAAAAAGAATTGAAAATGATTCAAGAAATAAATTGATAAAATCATACATCAATTTTATTAGGCACGTTCAGCCAAAAGTTATCTTTTTTGAAAATGTAAAGGGCTTCACGCAAAAATTTGATAAAAATAAAATTCAAGGAAAAGTATATTCCGATTATGTAAAAAGTGCTCTAGAATACACATCAAAGAAGGGAGAGTATCTTGGTTATAAAGTAGAAGGGAAACTTGTTGACTTTTCGGAGTATGGAGTTCCACAAAAAAGAACTCGCTTTATTTTGGTCGGTATAAGAAAAGATATCACAAAAGAAACTAAACCTATTGAGTTCTTTAATTCAATAAAGCAAGAAAGAGAGAAATTCTTAATTCAAAAAGGGATTGGCTTAACTAATAGCTTAGAAGATGCAATTTCTGATTTATTAAGGACAAATGAAACAGTATCACCTGATACAAAATCATTTAGTGCAGGACTCTATAATGAATCAAAATCTAGCTATCAAAAATTACTTAAAGGTGATTTTAACAAAGCCATTCCTGACAGTCATAGGTTTGCTAAACACAATAAGTCTACTCTAGAAAAGTTTAAGTACATTCTAGAACATGCAGATAAAAACAAGACATTATCAAATGAGATAAAGGAAAGGTTTAATCTTAAAAAAAGAACAATTATTCCTTTATCTGGCAATAAGCCTACTCCAACAATTACCACTTTACCAGACGATTATATACATTATTGTGAACCCAGAATTTTCACCGTACGCGAATATGCTAGAATACAATCTTTTAATGATTGGTATGAATTTAAAGGAAAATATACAACTGGAGGAAAAAGAAGAAAACAAGAAGTTCCTAGATATTCCCAAATTGGAAATGCAATTCCACCCTTATTTGGTGAGCAAGCTGGTGTCACTCTAAATAAAATTATAGGATAATGGCTGAACAAAATGATTTACATTTTAAAACTAATGTTCAGCTAAAGAGCATCATTGGTAAAGACCTTATTAATGATGATAACATAGCCATTTTAGAATTGGTCAAGAATTCCTTTGATGCAGATGCGAAACAGGTTAAGGTGAATTACTTTAACTTAAAAAATAATGATGATAAGAATGTAGACTATTTTTCATCCAACACTTCACGATTAATAATTCAAGATGATGGTATCGGGATGGACATAAATGACATTCGAGATAAATGGCTCAATATTGCTTATTCCGAAAAGAAGACGAATAAAACTCGGCATAAACGGAGAATGGCTGGTGCAAAGGGTGTTGGTAGATTTTCTTGCGATCGACTTGGCGAGTATCTTAATTTATTTGCAAAAACAAAAAAAGACTCAAACTATTACAAGCTTACCATAGATTGGAAGAAATTTGAGATTGAGGATGAAGACAAGGAAATTCAATCGATACCCTTAAAATATGAAACATTAACTCCGCATGAATACCAAGCCTTAGGATTTTCAAATTTCGAACACGGAGTATTACTGGAAATAATAAAATTAAGAAGTAACTGGGCTTATCCGCTATTAGACAAAAATGGAAATGTGACAGACTGGGATGTCTCCAAATTTGTTGAATTAAAGAAGTACCTAGAAAAACTAATTAATCCTAATCAAGCTTTTGAAAGTAATGATTTTGGAGTGTATATAGATGCTCCAGAATTTCAAACGGAAAATAACTTACTTGATACCAATTCAAAATTCATTGGCAAAGTCGAAAATAGAATTTTCGAACATCTAGACTTTAAAACTACTAGTGTGGAAACTTATGTTACTGATGGAGGAAATGAGTTATTCACCGAATTAAAAGATAAAGGAGAAACTATTTTTTGGATAAGAGAAAAAAATCCCTTTTACCCAGAAATAACCAATGCAAAAGCTACTGTATATTATTTAAGTCCATACGCTAAATCTTTTTTTACAAAACAAACAGGTATAAGATCAGTCGATTATGGTTCAATATTTTTATTCATTAACGGCTTTCGAGTTCCACCTTATGGAGAATTAGGGAATGATTGGCTAGGCCTAGACCAAAGAAAAGCACAAGGGTATAGTAGAAATATTGGACTACGAGAATTAGTAGGTCAAATTGAAATACTTGATGAAGGAAATGAATTTCAAATAGTATCAAGTCGTGAAGGTATAGTCAAAAACGAAAGCTACAAAAGCCTAACACAGTCCGAGAAAAACAATAGTTTTTTTTTCAAAGCTTTTCGGAGGTTAGAGCGTTATGTGGTGGAAGGTTTAAATTGGGACAGTGCACCAGAGCACGAAGATTTATTAAAAATTCATAGGAAAATTGTTAGCGGAGAAACTACTGAAGAAGAATTAGAATATTCCGAGGATTTAATAACGAAACAAAAAAGAGTTTACTCTACAATACACAATATTATTTCTGCAAAATCAAATGAAGTATTAGAGTTATACATAAACGAAAACCTTATAACCCAAAAGATTGAAGAAGAAAGAGAAGCCTCTGAAAGAGAATTCAATCAACTTATTGAAGACTTTAGCAACAAAAAAATTGATGCTGATACATTAAATAAAATACTTCAGAAAAAAGCACAAGAGAATGAAGAGTTAGAAAAACAACTCAAAGAGTTTTCAAAGTACACTACTAGTGAGGCTACTTCTAAAGCTATTTTAGAATTACAGGATTATAAAAACACAATTGAGAAGCAGACCCTTTTAATTCAAGATTTACAAACTCAATTACTGGAGTTAAGACAACAAAAAGAAACTGCTGAAAAGTCTGCAACAACTCTAAAGGAGAAAGTCGACAAAGTTAAATCCGACCTATCAATTGAAATAGAAAAAAACCTTTATTTATTAGCAACTAGAAGAACATTAAGTCCAGATGCAGATGGCTTGATTCATACTATTAAAATTAACAACGTAGAAGTTAGAGATGGCATTGAGAATATAATAGACGATCTTACAGAGAATGATTATGATGTTCAAGATTTAATAAAAAAACTAGGGTTTTTAAAAATTTGTGCTGAAAGGTCTTTAAAAATGGCTGAATTCGTAACACGAGCAGATTTAAAAGAAGATATCGAGAAAAAAGATGTTGATGTTGTTAAATATATTGTCGAGTATATATCACTTTATGGAGATACCTTTTCTGAGAATTTAGCTTTTTCATTTTCAAATAATCAAGTACAAATATCAAAAAAACTCAGTGTTTTGAATGTGTCAATTATACTGGACAATTTAATAAGCAATTCTGTAAAATGGGGTGCTGACAAGATTCAAATTGATTTTGAAAAAACCAATGATAAAAAGCTTGTAATGTTCTTTTCAGATAATGGAATTGGCCTTTCTGATAAATATATAAAGAATTCTGAAAGAATATTTGAATTATCTGTTCGTGATGTCCCCTCATCAGGATATGGTGGGTCGGGCATTGGATTATTCTACACTAAGAACTTACTTAATGAAATGAATTGTGACATTGAATTTGTCGGAAATAAGGAAGTATTGTCTGGTGCTACATTCAAAATTACAATTAATACAATATGAGCGTTAAAAGATTACTTTATATAGACGATAATAAAATCGACTCTCAAATTGAAAACCTAAGAACAAAACTCAAAAGACAAGGTTGCGAATTAAAAGAAACGTTTTTGCATCTGAATGAGAGTTTCATGGCAAAAGATTCTCAAACACAAGAAACATTCCTGGAAAAAGGAAAGATACAAGCATTCATAAATGAAAATTATATGAATGAAAATTTTGATATAGTAGCCTCGGACTATGATTTTAAGGACAAAAGCATTGATGGTTTCGAACTTCTAAAATGGATAAAGAACGAAAGTACATCAAAGAAACATAAATTAAGGAGGGCGAAATTTTGCTTATACTCTGCTGAACAAGACAAAGTTGCGAAAGAATTTAGTACTCCTAAACAAGTCAAGAAATTAATAAAACTAAGAATTGATGATTTTATTGACAGAACAAGAATACCTGATGAAATAACTCAAATACTCCTTGCTCCTCAAAAAAGCTATTATTTCAAAAATCATATAGTCAATTATTTAGAACAATTTGGAGATGAAAAATTCAAAAGTGTATTTCCAAAATTTAAAGAAATGACTCTTGCTGAAATTGCTCACGAAATAGATAAGGACTTACCAAATGGAATTGAATTTCAAAAATATTTGGTTGAGTTAACTGTTGCACATTTAGTTGAACTTAATAATTTTCCTAAAGAGTGATTCAAATAATTATTTCCATAGATCCATCTACCCATTTTTTATTTGAGATAATCACAAAGCTTAAAAAATACGGCATTAAATGTAATGTTCATGAAATCCACCCAAATGAAGAGTCTTATTTTAAGACATTTGATATAGTTTCAAATTTTGAAAGAAATTCACGAGTTCTTTTTTTGGGACATGGCCAATCTAATCAACTATATGGTGGTGAATGTTTGGAAACATTTCCTCAAAAACCTTTTATCAAATTGAATGAAATGAGTGTTTTTAAAGATCAACACTTGTTTCTTCTTGCCTGTGATTCTGCAGCTTTAATCAAAAGCTCTTTTAGAAATTCTAAGATGTCAAAATCAATTGGATTTGGAGGTTTACCAACATCAATGGAAGAGGTAGAAAAAGACAAAAAACTATCTTCAGAAGGTGTTTCTGAACAAACAATTGAAGATTTCAAAAATGAAATAGTTTACACGGTTTCGAACGCTATATCATCACATTATCAGGATTTCAATACCTTATCAGACTATTTGACGCTTCTACTTGACCAAAGAATAAATAATGCTGTTTTAATAAAAACGGACAGGAGCCTAGCTGATTTACTGTATAAAATGAGATGTGAAATGGTATTATATTGATAAAATCAGCTCCGCAGGGTTTGTAATCCTGCGCTATGCCCCTAAAAAGCCTTAAAAAAGCAACAGGCCAATACAAATTGAAAGCCAACCATTTATAAAAGGATAAAATCCCTAAAACTTACTCAGCTTTGCCATCTTTGCACTAATTAAAAACCGACAAACTAAATCAAATGTCTATTCTCATCTGTCCCTATTGCAAAAGTTCTTTAGATCGAATAGAAGAGAAAACCGCTAGCTGTGAAAACAAGCACAGTTTTGATTTTGCTAAAGAAGGTTACTTAAACTTACTTCCAGTAAATCAAAAAAAGTCCAAAGACCCAGGAGATAATCAGATGATGATTGCTGCCAGGAGAAACTTCTTAGAACTTGGGTTTTACGACCCACTGATAAAAAGTATTCGAGACCTTATAAGTGATAAATTGAATTTTAACAGCAAAGAAATAACTGCTTTTGATGCAGGCTGCGGGGAAGGCTATTATTCAGAAAAAGCACTGAACCATTTAACTGACTTAAAAACAGATATTTTAGGAACAGACATTTCAAAATATGCGGTCAAAAATGCTGCAAAAAAATATAAAAACAACTTTTATTTTGTGAGTTCAGTATATGACTTGCCTATTGCCGAGCATAGTGTAGACCTCATCCTATCTATCTTTTCACCAATTATGGCAGAAGAGTTTAAACGTATACTATCTAAACAAGGCCATGTGATTGTGGTAAGCCCTGCTCCTAACCACCTAAGAGAAATTGCAGAATTAATTTACGACAGCTTCAATCCACACACGACAAATATTGTCGAAAAGATGACTCCTTTATTCAAGCACGAGTTCACTAAAAGAACGAGTTTTAAAATAGAGCTAAAAAGTGCAGAGGACCTGCTTCAACTTTTAAAAATGACACCTTATTATTGGAGCACAGGAAAAGAACGATTGGAGAAAATCACCAAAAAAAATGAATTATCGGTCAGCTGTGATTTCAACATCGACATTTTTAAGCAAATAGTTTAAGGTGAAGAAGAAGATTTCCATCATAGGCGGGGGAGCTGCAGCCATTGCAACAGCTGCCTTTTTAGATCATCAAAAATTTGAAGTGTCCATTTTTGAAAAAAATAAGGCGCTTGGTAGAAAGTTTCTAGTCGCCGGAAAAGGGGGATTTAACTTAACACATGCGGAGCACATTAATTTGCTCCTAGAGCGTTATACCCCTAGTGCCTTTTTAAAAGAACACTTGCTTCAATTCAGCAACGAAGACCTAAGGAATTGGCTTGAAACCATTGGCATTCCAACTTACGTAGGCAGCAGTAAAAGAGTATACCCTCAGAAAGGCATTAAACCCATAGAAGTTCTCCAGGCTATACAAGCTGTTCTAAGCCAAAAGGATGTAAACATCATCTACAACAAAACCTGGACAGGATGGGACAAGGACAAGCATTTAATCTTTAACGAAAACGAAGTTGTAGCATCAGATTATGTCGTTTTTGCCTTAGGTGGCGGCAGTTGGAAGGTGACAGGTTCCGATGGAATTTGGTTGTCGCTTTTCAAAAAAAGAGGAATTAAAGTTGCTTCTTTTGAACCCTCTAACTGTGCCTATCAAATTAAATGGAAGGCAGATTTTATTCAAAAATATGCAGGCACACCCCTTAAAAATATTTCTATTTCTTGTTTAAATAAAGAGCAAAAAGGTGAAGTCGTTATAACTTCATTCGGGCTCGAAGGAAATGCCATTTACGCTCTTAGCCCTGAACTAAGAACTACACTTAATAAACAACAAAAGGCAATTATTTACATAGACTTCAAACCTAGCTTATCACTGAAAGATGTCTTGACTAAATTGAATAAGTCAAAAGTAAATAACATTACAAAATGTTTAAAAAGTGACCTAAAGCTAAGTAATGCGCAAATAGCGCTCCTTAAAATTCACCTTACAAAAGAAGAGTTCTTAAACAATGAAACACTTGCCGAAAAAATTAAAGGCCTTCAGCTTGAAGTAAGCGATATAGCTGAGTTGGACGAAGCCATTTCAACAGTTGGCGGAATTTGCTTGTCGAAGATAGATTCTCATTTTGAATTTAAAGGGTTAAAGAATAGCTTTTGTATTGGTGAAATGTTAGATTGGGATGCTCCTACTGGTGGATATTTGCTACAAGCATGCTTCAGCATGGGTTTTTCACTTTCAGCGCATTTAAATAAAAAAGGCTAGCTGACTAAACCAGCGTTAAAAATTACTTGATTTGCTTCACTTAATTCGAGCTTGTCTTGGAGCGTCTGAAAATGATACTTCTTTTAATCTGAGGTGATTTAATTTCTATTACAGTTCTTCACCATAATTTCCCTTTACCAGATCAGTCATTAAGAGCCTTTTGCCTTTATAAAAGGCAGTAATCCAAGCATCTTCGATTCCAGCGGAAATCACTTTTTGTCGCAGGATTTCACCATCCTTAAAAGTTTCAAACTTCCCTTGCGTAAAGCGGGTAATCTCGTCGGGATAATCTCTTATTTTCGGTTGACCAAATTGCAGAAGTTGATCATATTTAAAATTTTCTGGGTGTTTATAAGCTGCAATTTGCACTTCAAAGTGTAAACCAGGACGACAAATATCACCTACCATGTTTAACAATCGGGTATAGTTTTCTTTATCGTTGCGGACATCCTTTAAGATAAATTTAGTGAAGCCATCCATGGTGTATGCTGCACAAGGGTCGTCACTATCATCCAATCCTGCACTGGTATACTCCTCTGTATACTCATCAACAGTTTTTCGTTTTCCAAAAACAAAAACAGTAACAAATGCATCCTTAGTACTCGTTTCTTTTTCAATCAACATATTTCTGAAGTCTTCCGCTTCTTCTAAAGTATTGAAACCGGTAAATGCGTAACGAATAGTTCCATCTGGATATTTTTTACTTTCAATTTTGCCGTATTTCCTCAAATAATCCAAATCAAAGTCATTAGTATCTGTTACAGCGGCAATCTCTACTTTAAAGCTGAGCCCTTGGATAATCTGGTTGGTTGTAGAGATCTTTTCAACAGTTGCAGAGTCGGCATTAGTTTGCGCAATAGCTGCTTTTTCTGTTGTAGCTACTTCGGGTTCTTTCTCAGTTGAAGTAGACGCTACTTTGGTAAGTTTTTTATTTAAATCGATTTTTTCAGTTAGCGTGCTGTCAGACTTTGCAAGTGATCTAATTTTTGTAAGTTGATTATTTAACTCTTCTTGTAGACTGGGTTCACTTTTATTTTTCTCTATGGTATCATTCTTTTTAAGGTAATCATCAGTGTAGGAGTTAAAATCTTTTTCTACCTGAACAAAAGTTTCTAAAGATTCAATGTCTAAATATTCATAAGAAGTTTCGTGTCCCTCTATTTCAATGGCAATTTTATACTTATTTCCTGGAACTAAAGAAAGTAAAAATTTTCCTGTCTCCTCGTCAGAGTTTGTTTTATTAGCAACTTTACCATCTTTTTCATTGATGGCAGTTACTACAGCACCTGTTTCTTTATCATTAGCACGTGTAACTCCTATTACCAAGGCTAAAACAGGTTGTTTTCCAATATGTCCAGGGGTTACAACGTAAATATCATTCCCTCCCAAGGAGTTACTTTTCCCAGAAGACGAGTAATAGCCAGTTGAAGCATCAGCAGATAGCACATAGAAGCGATCATCTTTTATTGTGTTTACTGGGTAACCAATATTCATAGGTTCATCCCATACTCCATCATTGTCAAAACTGTAAAACACATCATAGCCTCCAATACTGTTGTGGCCCTTTGAGCTAAAGTAAAGCGTTTTATTGTCGGGGTGTATAAAAGGATCATCCTCATCAAGTGGAGTATTGATGGTAGGTCCTAAATTTTGAATGTTACCCCACACATTATTTTTTAATAGTTCAGCTTTATAAATGTCTCTGCCTCCAAAACCTCCCTTACGTTCGCTGGTGAAATATAGAATTTGCTCATCGCTTGATAAACTGGCGCTACCTTCCCAATAATTTGAATTTACATCACCTTCTAATCGTTTAGGAATACTCCAAGTTCCCGACTCCAATTTACTGAGGTAGATATCACCTGAATTTTGATCGTCACTTTTATATACAAAAAGCTTTTGTCCACTATTAGAAATTGCAATACTGGCATCGTGCTTCTTTGTATTAATATTACTCCCTATACTTTTTGGTTCAGACCAAACACCATTTACATTTTTTTTTGAAATCATTATATCTTCGCGGTATTCTCCATTTTTACTAGGATTGCCGTATTGGTCTAAGCGTCCACCCGTACTTTTTTCTCCTCTGTAAGTAAAAATAATAATGCTTTCATCAGGAGTAATAATAGGCACATACTCCTCGTCTACTGTGTTTATGGGGGCTCCGATGTTAGTAATGAGAACATCTACGCTGTCTTGGTCTATGCTTTTGGCATTCTCACAATTTTTTATATACAATAAAGCCTTACTTCTATCCTCTTGCATCAAATCTGGATCCTCTAGGTAGATATTGAAGTATTCTATGGCTTGATCATATTCTTTATTTACTGCATAAGACCTTCCAATAAAAAAATATATTTCAGTGTATTCGGGATTTTCTTCTTTAACTTCCAGAAGAATATCAATAGATTCTGCTCTTTTATCATCGATAAAAGTATAGCAAACCCCTTTCATCATTTTATAGTAAATATCATTGGGGTTACTTTTGTTTAAGGATTCGAAAAGTTCAGCAGCTTTAGAATAATTTTCGTCGTTATATTGAGCCTCGGCTTGCTGTGTGGTGTTTTTTTCTTCCTTTTTACTCATTTTATCTTGAGCAGAGATGCTATTAAACAGAAGACTACAAACCGAAAAAATTATAATAAACTTTACATTCATCTTTATAACTTAGATTTTTACTAAATTAAAGGCTATCTAAAGAGCTCGCAGTCACCAGAAACAAATCTTATTAACAGGATTAATTAACAATTTAAAAGAAATAGATTACTAGACACAGCAAAAGCCATAGAATATGACCAAGGCTGGCTACGACAAACTATTTTGGGTACATTGCATAGCCGAACCGGTGTAAACAATTAAAATGAACTCCGTTAAAACCTATCAAGCAGTCAATCGCGAACAGCAGGATGTGCATTTTGGCATCTCCAAAATGGAGGACATTTATACCGCTGCTTAGCAGCTTTTATTATTTATTAAACCGAAAGTGTTATTTTTATCTAGTTCACAACGATACCAAACAGAGGCGCAAGGTTTTTTGTAGTAGCAGACTGATATTTAGGATAAATAAATGACCGGACAAACATCCGGAATTATGTTTACTTTACCTTAAATATACCCCCGGAATTCGACTCATTAAAAAATACTCAAATTACTGAATAACAGTACTTAAATAATCAGAAATACAATCGGAAAAAAAATAAAAAACAACCGGAATAACGACCGGAAATATTATTATATCTACATTTGAAATATGAATGATACATCTAAGTTCTATACTACACCTGATGCAATGGAACCATTGTTACCGGATGACCCTTCTAAACAACTTGAGGATTTAGCTATTGATCTAATTTCAAAAGCAAATAAATTGTCAGGAAAACTACACCCTATTACTAGAGATGCTGTTGCTGATTTTTTACGACCTATGAACAGCTATTATTCCAACCTGATTGAAGGGCATGATACCCACCCTATTGAGATACACAGAGCTCTAAACAAGGATTATTCTAACGACAAAAAAAAAAGAGACTTACAATTGGAAGCATATGCTCACATAAAAGTCCACAAAAAAATTTCTGAGGAATTAAAATCAAGAGAAGACCTTTTTAATACATCCTCTCCTGAATATTTAAAAAATATTCATAAAGAATTTTATGAATATTTACCGGAAGATTTTAAAATAGTGTTATCAAAAGAAGGTTTATCAAAACCAATAATACCTGGGGAATTTAGAGAAACAGAAGTGGAAGTTGGAAGACATATTGCTCCTTACTCTAAAAATTTGGATGACTTTATTAAACGATTTGAAGATTTTTATAACCCTACAAATGTTTCAAACAAATCAAAAACAAAAAGAATAATATCGATTGGGGCTTCGCACCACCGTTTAGCATGGATTCACCCTTTTCTAGATGGTAATGGAAGGGTTATTAGACTATTTTCTGATGCCTGTTTCATGAATGAAGATCTACACTCATCAGGACTTTGGTCAATTTCAAGAGGATTAGCAAGAGACAAAGATAAATATAGATCACACCTAGCAAATGCCGATCTTCAAAGATTTAATGATTATGACGGTCGGGGGAATTTATCTAATAGAACCTTACTAGCATTTTGTGAATATTTCCTTAAAACTGCAATTGACCAAATTGAATATATGTCAGGAGTGATTGATATTGACAATATGCTAAATAGACTGACCAAGTTTGCAGAATTAATGTCAATAAAAGATAAGCTTAAACCCGAATCAGAATATATTCTGACAAGCGTGTTTTTAAAAGGCAAAATTTCAAAATCAGAGGCTATGAGAATAACAAAAACTTCTGATAAAACATTAAAAAAATTAACTGATGAAATGTTGAAGCTTCAACTTTTGAAATCAAAGAAAGAAGGGAAGGAAATGATGTACTACGTGAATTATCCAATATCTTTTGCTGCATCAATATTTCCTGGCCTTTACCCCAGCAGTAAAGAAATAGATTTATTAAACAACAGTTATAAAATATAGCCAAAAAGTTGTAATCAAATAAAATGAATTCCGTTAAAACATATCAGGCAGTAAATCGCGAACAGCAAGATGTGCATTTTGGCATCTCCAAAATGGAGGACATTTATACCAAGCGCAAGGGAGAAGTAGATGAACCCCACCGGCATAATTTTTACACTGTTTTAATCATTAAAAAGGCAAAAGGCCAACATAAAATTGATTTCAATTCATACGCATTAGGCAGCAATCAACTCTTTTTTGTGGCACCCGGACAAGTGCACCAAGTAATAGAAAGTGAACAATCTAGTGGTTTCGCCATGACCTTCTCCAACCAGTTCTTAGTCAAAAACGAAATACCTCTATCCTTTATCGCCAGCTTAAACCTTTTTCAAAATTATGGGCAAAGTCCACCCCTAACGCCAAGCTCAGATCAATTTAAGAATATTGAAAACTTTTGCCATCAAATTTATTCTCTGTTCCACGGAGACAGCCAAATGAAGAGTTTATCAGTTGGGGCCTACTTAAAGCTCCTCTTAATTGAGTGCAACAACATTTGCTCCATCAACCCCATTGAATCAGATGCAGATACTTCCGGAGATAACCTCATCCGAGCCTTTAAAGAGTCAGTTGATGCCCATTATCAAAAAGAACATTCCACCAGTTTTTACGCCAATCAGTTACACATTACTCCCGATCATTTGAACCGGGTAATAAAAAGTAAAATTGGCAAAACAGCCAAAGATTACATCCAATCGAGAATAATTACTGAAGCCAAACGCCTCCTCTACTTCACCGATTTATCGAATAAGGAAATTGGCTACGAACTGGGTTTTAATGAGCCCGCCAACTTTAGTGCTTTTTTCAAAAAATGCACTGGTTATTCCCCTTCCAAATTCAAGAAAAGAGAGCTGGAGTCCTAATATCGGATTTTCATATGTTTTCTCCCCTTTTTAATATTCTGTAGGCGCTTAAACAGTCCCAACTTTACATTATACTTTAAATGCAGTAAAGATAGAACGGAAAGAATTTTTAAAAAAGGCAATCATAACAGGAGTTGCCACTGCTATTGCACCACAGATTATTGCGGCGGAAAGCAGTACTCCGAAAAAAATCTACCTACGATACCTTAATGCAACAAGTAGGCTTTAATCATTTACCAAACAAAAACATACATACCATGAACTCAGTAATTCACAAAGCAGATACCAGAGGAAAAGCAAACCACGGTTGGTTAAATTCTCACCATACCTTCAGTTTTGCCAATTACCACAACCCCGATCGAATGAACTTCGGTGTTCTTCGGGTGCTAAACGACGACGTTGTTCAAGCGGGAATGGGTTTTGGAACACACCCACATGACAATATGGAAATTGTTTCTATTCCTTTGGAAGGGGATTTAGAGCATAAAGATAGCATGGGAAATGTGGCTGTAATAAAAGAAGGTGATGTGCAGGTATTGAGTGCAGGAACTGGAATTACCCACTCTGAATACAATAAAAATAAAGACAAGCAAGTGAAGTTTCTGCAGATTTGGGTATTCCCAAAAGAAAAGAATGTTACACCACGCTATGATCAAATTTCAATTAAAGACATTGAAAAAGAAAATCAATTTTATCAAGTGGTTTCGCCAAATAAAGACGACCAAGGGGTTTGGGTAAACCAAGATGCGTGGTTTCATTTAGGGAAGTTCAGCAAAGGCAGCTCCGATGAATATAAAATAAACAAAACAGGAAATGGAGTGTATGCTTTCATATTAGATGGTGAAGTAGAAATTAACGATCAAAAATTATCAAAAAGAGACGGCATGGGCATTTGGGATACTGAATCTATTCAGGTAAAAGCTTCAGAAAATGCCCGAATTCTGTTGATGGAAGTCCCAATGGGCAGATAAACATTCAAAATTTAAACACATTTAAAAACACAATTATGCATTTAATCGATGATTTAAAATGGCGTTACGCCACAAAAAAATATGATGCTTCAAAAAAAGTATCACAAGAAAATATTGACCGTATTAAAAAAGCTGTTCAATTATCGGCTTCCTCTTATGGTTTACAGCCTTACAAGGTGTTGGAGATAAAAGATCCTGAATTGAGAGAAGCCTTGAAGCCAATTGCTTGGAACCAGTCGCAAATTACTGATGCTTCTCATTTATTTGTGTTCTGCAACTACCTCAACGTGAGTGAAGAAAATGTGGCACACATGCTACAATTGAATGCTGAAATCAATGGTGTTGACTTAGAACAACTAGCAGGTTATGGTGATTTCATGAATGCGAAGATGAAGGAAAAATCATCGGATGAAATGGAAAATTGGACAGCTAAGCAAACTTACATTGCTTTAGGAAACGCCTTAGATGCTTGTGCTGAATTGAAAATCGACAGCACACCAATTGAAGGATTTGAACCAGAAGCTGTTAATGAAAAATTAGGCTTACGCAAGAAAGGCTTAAGTGCTGCTGTAATCTTAGCCGTGGGTTATCGCCATGAGGAAGATGTCACTCAACATGGTAAAAAAGTTAGAAAATCAATGGAGACCCTTTTTGAGGCAGTTTAATTGATTAAAAATAGCCAGCCAAAAGGTCAAAATTTACTTTAGTTTTTTACCACTTTTTGGCTGGCTTTCCAATTTTGCCCTGTTAATTGCAACACGTAAACTCCTGAGCTCAAACCTGAAGCATCCAATTGAATGGTTTGTATGGCTTCGTTAAGGAAGGCGCGGTCACGCTTTACTACTTTTCCAAACATATCAATCCATTCTACGCTAATTTCAGATCTAGGTCCAGGCTGATTTAACTTTAGTGTTATTCTATCATCAACTACAGGATTAGGAAATACTTTAAAAGAAGGCTTATTTGCTGATGGCTCTGCAATTCCTGTAATGCTATTGTTGATGTAACGTTCAGCTACCTCAAATGCGTTTACACCAATTTCTATTCCCATTAATCTTCCTGGAACATCATCCGCTGGTGGGTGAATGCCACCCCAAATTCGCGAAAGACTGCATTGGTCTGAAGCATCTCTATAAGTGGCCCATTGTAAGGTAACATCTACGCTAGGACCTTTCTCAAAGACCAAAAAACTATCTTTTGGTGCGTGGAATTCGCCCATTCCTCCTGGAAAGTACTCGTCACCAGTAAATAGGCTCATTACCTCAGCGGCAGCTCTAGAAAAGGTAGAATGCCCAGAAACATAACCCGCAAAAGGAGGTGTTATAAAAGTCGGTCGTTGATATGGCCACCAGTTTCCAGCAAGAATCCAATCTACACCTGCAGAATCGCTTAAAGGGTCTAAAATGTAGTCAGGCCCTTTCCAAGCCCTAACTTTAATCTTGTTTAAATTTTCGTTGTTGGTTCCCGCTAATGGATCTCCCATTTCAACCAGCTCAATCAATCCACTATCTAATAAAATTCCACCAGGGTGAAATGATGGCAATGTAGAGTCAGAGCTTTGACCCAATTGAGCCATATATCTAATTGCCGAAACTGGTCGAATGTAATCGTACCAGCCTTTGCACCCCCAGGCTGCTATTGCAGCATCATGCAAGGCACCTGAAAGAGAGAAATAGGATTTTACATCCCACTCCAAATCTGTTAAGGTTGGTCCTTGGCCTTTGAATTTCTTAATTAATAAAGAATCGTCATTCACGTAGTTTAAGATTGTAAACCAGTGGCCTGGCGGTGTTTCCGAGTCGGGACCATCAGCCCAAAACTCAGCAAGCACTCGGGTATAATCTGCTCTTGGAACTATTTGCGGGGTGTAGGGCATTCCTGTTGATGGGTTAACTGCCCTTCCTGCACCAATGTCTCCTCCATTTTGCTCATCATAGAAATTTCTTAAGCCCGAAATGCTTGTAGGATAAGATTGCATTTTAATGTTCCCGATAGATGCAGGAGAAATGTCCCACTCAGTTGTATCTGCTGGGTCTAAGTGTGACGACCACTTGCTTACCAAGCCAAAATTCCATTTATATTCCTCAGAAAGGCCTCCACGATTAGTTGTATCCAATAAGGGGGGTGCTCCAGGGTCATAATAAACAAGGTAATCATTGCCATCCCTTTGATGGGTTGTTAGGTTGCTGTCTGACAATGCAAAGGACTTTGCTTCACCCCATTCAGGGCTTAAAAATGCTGGTACATTCCCCGGTATTTGATTGCCGCTTTGATCTATATAAACATCGAATGCTAAAGGTTGCCAGCGGTTGGGATAATCAAGATTTGGGTTTCCCTCCTCCTCTGGGTCTAATGGACTGTTTACTGAAGTATAAAATCTATTCCCATAATCGTTGGCTTCATTTGACCCATCTTGCAAGCCAAATTGTATTAAATGATCAGCAATGTAATTTCCAAGAGCTGCTGGATCTCCAGAAGCATAATCTATGGATCTATTAGACTCATCATATCCTAATTCTAAAAGTAACTGTTGAAATCTGGGTAAAGAAGAATCAGCACCAGGGGAATCCTTAAAACGATGCATCAACAAGCGAAAAGCTGCAAAGCTCATCGCCTCTTCTTGATAAGCCACCTTCTGCGAAGGCGATGGCAAGCTAATACCATTAAAAGGACAAGTGTAGCCATGAACTGTTTTTCCCAAAAAATACGTGCTGGCAGAGGTGTCATATACTGCCCATGAGTCATAAATAGCTACAGAAACGTGAAATAAGTTTCTTGCATGTATTGTTGGTCGAGCAAAATCATCTCGTATTGCCTCGAGTAAAACTTCATTCCATTTCCTGGCAACTGATTCTGAAGCACGAATAGATGACGAAAATAAAAGGAAGCAGAAGCAAATTAAAACCAGAAATCTAAGTTTATTTTCTATTATTCTGGAAAGGGTGTACTGTAAATTGAAGTGTATTATCATTATAAAATAGTCATCAAGTTGTCAAATTTACTAAAAGCAGCACCTAAAGCAACATTTGTAAAACAGCTAGTAGTGTTCTTTCTAGAAAAATAGAAATGCATTGGTTACATTTCAGTTGCAGAAATGAAAAAAACAATGAATAACAAAGCAGTGATTACAAAATTCTACCACTCCTTTTCTGAGGGCAATACCAAAGGAATGAATGAGTGCTACCACAAAGACATTAGTTTCCAAGACCCTGCTTTTGGTCAATTAAAGGGCGAAAGAGCAATGAAAATGTGGGAAATGTTGTTGTCAAATAAAAATCAACACCTCAAAATCACGTTTAATGGCATAGAAGCAACTAACAATAAGGGCAAAGCAAACTGGATAGCTGAATACAACTTTGGAGCGAAAAAGAGAAAAGTCATCAATAAAGTAAGTGCTGAATTTGAATTTAAAGATGGTAAAATATTTGAACACAAAGACTCATTTGATTTGTGGAAATGGTCAAAACAAGCAATGGGACCAGTTGGATATATTATTGGATGGACTCCTTTTATGAAAAGTAAAATTCAGTCAACGACTAACAAAAGGTTGGATGAGTTTTTAGCAAAGACCACTAGACTTTGATGGAGGAATTAATTATTTGTTCTTGAATGTGATTAATTCCTTCCTATAAACTTTTTCTACTCTCGTTTAATTTTGGGATACCAGTGTTTATCTATGGCTGGATCAGTTGGGTTTGGTGGGGTCTCCATTTTTACCTCTGGGAATAATTTTGTTTTAAACCCTTCAAAATCTTTGGCCCATTCTTTATGCTGATACACGCAAACGGGCAAACAAATGGAGCAATACTTATGCTTCGCAAAATAGGAGAAACACTTACCTGTGTCCACCATATAGCGGTCGTTTCCAAGCTGATCCTTCCCCCCTTCCGCTGAGCGTTCATCTGGAATGGCATCAGCAGGGCAATAGATTCGACAGGCTTTACAGGTATCACAAAACTTCGCTATACCTGCGTCAATAGGATGATCTATTGCCAAGTCTAAATCGGTAATTACACTGCCCAATCGAAATAATGGACCCATGGTTGGATGAATGATGGAACCATGCCTTCCCAATTCACCAAAGCCCGCCTTTAAGGCTAAAGGAATGTGCAATACATTGCTATCCCCTATTGGGTGCTCTACCTTGCAGGCATAACCCAAGCTGCGAACATAATCGGCTAAGGCAATCACAATTTCACCCAATGAAAAATAAACTCGAATGCATTCTACCGCGGAATCATGTGAGGGTACTTCTTGAAACTTCCGCCAGAGCATTCGTTGCCCTAAGACGATGGCAAAACGCTCCTCTACTTCCCTGCCCTTGTATATGTCAGAGGGTTCAATGGCAGCAATACCTACCTCATCAGCCCCAATTTTTCTAGCATAGGCTTTAATCAACTCACTTGCTTCTGAAGGGTTTTTAAATTTATGTTTAACCAGTGACACTTCCCCATCAAACCGAGGATATTGTTCTTCTTTTATTTGAGCTAGTAAATCATCCACCTCTTCGATAGCAATGTTTCTCCCTCCTAAGGAAGCATACCAAACGTCCCAGTTAAAAGCAGGTGGTGATTTTTTTGAAGCTTTCATTTAATTCTAATCAATTAGCGCAGAAGCCAATTTAGTCATTCGGAATGAATTACATGGGCAGAAACAGCTCCTTTTTCCTTAATAAGCTGTCCATTGTTTGTAATTTTGTTTCTTCAAATTTTTCAAGATGGCAGAAGACTCGAAAGCAGTAAAAACAATCCTCAAAGAATTTTCAGCAAGTGATTCAAAAATTGTGCTGGAAGCCATTGCTAAAAATAGAAAAGAGGGCAATGCTAAAACATTCAAGGCGCTATTGTCAGTTTTAAAAGATACTGACGAGCCGACCGTTGAAGCTGAAATTATTCAATTCTTATTCGATTTAAAAGATGAGGAAAGCATTCCTGTTTTAATTGAAGCCATTCAAGATTCAGAAATGCAGTATTACCAATCCTTTTTAGTGGCTGCATTTTGGCAATCAGCTATTGATGGCTCTGATTATTTAGATTTATTTGTAAAAACTGCCATTTCAGGGGAATACCTCACCACATTGGAGGCATTAACAGTAATTGAAAACTTTGATCGCGCCTACCCACAATCGGAACTTTTAGAGTTAGAAGCCGATATAAATGAAGCTGCAGAAAAAGAACTGAACGAAGACAAAAAAGCATTGTTAGTTAGTTTAAGTGATGTAGTTCGAAACTTACCCTTTGAAGGAGAATAGCAGAATATGGCAAAAGCAGATTTTAAAGACTTAAGAGATAAATTGGAAAATAGCGGCGACTGGCCGAGGGTATACTTTTTCAAATTCATTATTCCATCGGATAATGAAAAACTAGCTAAGATTGAAGCACTTTTTGGTCCTGAAGCACAGGTGAGCATTAAGCAATCACATAAGGGTAATTATCTTAGCGTAAGCGCAAAGGAGTTAATGCTAAATGTAGACGGCGTGATTGATCGTTATGAGAAAGCCAGCAAAATTAAAGGGGTAATGTCGTTGTAATGCAAAACTTGGGCAAATACCTGATCCTCGGTGGCCTATTGCTAGCTGTTTTAGGAGTGTTACTTTATTTTTTTGGCGCAAAATTCAGTTGGTTCGGCAAGCTCCCTGGCGACATTGCCATTAAAAAAGAAAATTTTAGCTTTTACATGCCGATCACTTCAATGATCTTGATTTCCATTGCCATTAGCGGCATACTCTGGCTTATTCGTAAGATTTTTTAGACGGGTTTTAAGCAACTTCTTATTTTCTAATCCTCTATTTTAGAATCTAGTTCATATCTCAAGCCCTCCATTGTATTAACTCTCGCCTTTATAGAACCCACCAATATCGGTGTTTCAATTAATAAGGGAACTCGATTTTTATCGTCACTTACCCAAACTGTCATGTCTTCGCCTGCATTAAAGATGGTGCCTTCAATTAAAAAAGGAGAAAATACGATGCAACGAAACCTCCCTAACCCTTTTATTTCGATCTCTTTTTTCCCTAAGTAGCGGATATAACTATCATAAGATTCATTATCAATAAAAATTCGAATCGGCACTCTCTCATCTAAGGCGACATCAGAAAAGTCAATGTTTCGAGCATAATAAATCATAGACAGCACATCAAAACTACATTCCTTCAGGTCTACAGTATCTTTCACAAAGGGCTCATCAGCTTCCATTTGTCGAAGAGTAACTACTTTGTCTAGAGCATGTTTAAATACATAGTCTTCTCGAATGTGGGTGCTTCCTTCATTCACTTTACGTTTAAACCGTAAAGGTTTAAAATCATCAACCGAAGTGTAGGTTTCATAAGTATCCCGCACTTTATAAATCCAATCATACTTTTTATATGAACTTCCATAGCTGCTAAAATGATAGTACGGACGATCATTTATAGTAGCTGCATCCACTTTAAAATACACATCCCCAGCCCCAACCCAAACACCTGCTAAATGATAGTAGATGGTATAATCAATTCGCTCACCAATTTGGAAGGTGGTATTCTGTGGCGAGCATTCTTGTGAAGTCCCTTGATGTCCTAAAAAAAGAAAAGCAAGACAGGTACAAACTAAAAACTTTAGACCGATTAACTTCATCGCATCAAAGTAACGAAATAGTAGATGAAACAAGCTTCACTAGAAATCGTATCTTTAGTTAGATTTGCACCAATGGACTTTGAATTAGAACAGGAGTATATTGAATTGATAAAGTTGCTTAAAATCATGGGCATTGCTGATACTGGAGGTATGGCAAAGGCTATGGTTGAGAACGACGAAGTGCAATATAATGGCATAATCGATAACCGCAAACGCCTAAAAGTTCGAAAAGGTGACCGAATTCAAGTTCATGGTGTTGAAATAAATGTAATTTAGTTTTATGATAAAAAAATACTTCCTCTCCCTTTCTTTAGTTTTAAGCATTACTGCAGCAATTGCTCAATCTAGCTCAAATAGCTTTGAGGTGACAGAAATTATAGCACCAGTGCCTTCATTTAATTATGATGTTAATGACTCCTCTGATTTTATAATTCAAGTTCGCAACCAAGGACCAAACGCTATAAGTCCTGGTGATTTTTTAAAGATTAGCTACAATATTTATGACGCAAGCGGCAACAATAGCATATCAAACGACACTACTGTAATGGTAAACAATGCAATGCCAATTGGAGCAGTTAATCGCTTTACCATCGCTAAAAATATTTCATTGGGTAATTCTGATGATAATTTTACCGCCTGTGCCGACGTAACTGGTAGCATTGTGTATCCGTCAAATTCAAATAAATTCCCAGGCAAATGTTCCCCTTTCGTAGTGTCAATTACCAAACAGAAATTAACAATAAACAACTTGTATTATGCTGCAGAAAAGTTGCATTTCACTTTAAAATCAAATGAAGCCTTAACCGCAGAGGTTTTTGACATTACTGGCAAATCCTTGAAAAAGATTTATCTATCCAAAGCTTCAACCCAAAGCTTTCCGCTTCACCTTTCAGTTAAAGGTTTCTATTTTGTAAAAGTTTATAGCGAATCAGGTGCTGCCACCACTAAGAAGTTTATTGTCAATTAATAAACGAGGTACTTGCTTACCTTATTGAAATTGTCACCCCAATTCTGATCAACCACATAATTTAATATCATTGTTTTATAGGCTGCTTGCTCATAAAAATGATCAATTACATTTCCTGCAGGACCTCTCAATCGACTGTTGAAGCTAAAACTGGCATCTAATAAATGGGCTAAGGCAAGTTCATTAAAAACATTCAATTCTTTCAAGGCTTTTGCAGCATTTATTCTAGTTATAAATTCAAATGAATTAGATGTGTAATCTACTAATTCATTCAGGTATTTTTTTTCATTAGAATTCACATAAGCAACTTTCAACCATTCAACACGAACATTGTGTGAACGATTGCCCAATTCATCCTTTGTCAGCTCAAGATAGGTCTCCACATTTTGAGGCAAGTAGAAGGATAAAATTCCCAAGGCTTTTTCAATAACTTGATAGGAAGAATCGTTTAACAAGCTGCGGTAATCAGATTCCAATTCAGCAGGAACTCGGAGTGTGCTTTCTAAAGCAGCCAATCGCACCTCAGCTTTAGGGTCGTTAATGGCTATTTGAGCTAATTTCTCTGAATTTTCATTCAGCAGCGGCAAGATGTATTGAAGAATTGCAGCCTTTATCCCATGAAATGATTCCGCCTCAAAACGCTTCATTAAAAAACTCTCTTTATCACTAAATTCTCTAGTAATTAGAGCAGCAATAGCATCATATCGATCTAACATGTGCTCCGCTTTTTCCGCTTGTGCAAGCAACATGTTGGTAGATTTATTAAACTCCACCGACTTCATGACTTGATTATTGGGATCAAATAAGGCGTAGCTTAGTTTTTTGCCCCCTAAATCGTTAAAAGTTACCAAGTGACTTTGATTTTCAATCCATACTTTTTTAGATTCACTTGTCCCATCTTCGTAATGCAATTCAAATACAATGGGCATTTTGAACAAGCCTACTAAATCATTTTGTTCTTGTGTTTGAGTAACATAAAATTGCACATCGGTGGCGCTTTCCTTAAGTTCAACATTATAACTTGGCTCCCCTCCCTTATAAATCCATTCTTCCCAAAACCAATTAAGGGAAAGTCCAAGTCGCTCATGAAATGCTACCAACAAATTCTTGCTGTCTACATTGCCATAGGCGTGTTTTTCTAAATAGTGTTTAATGGCAGCGTTAAATTGCTCTCTACCGACAACATACTTTAGCATTTGCAAGGTAAATGCACCTTTTGGGTAATGACGAACAGTCCCAGCTGCACTATGGGCTATTGGCTTTAAATCATTTTTTGAAGCATCAAGTGCTTGGTTATTGTAATTTCTTCGTACCCAATTGTAATGGTCTGCTCCAAATGCTTCTTTTTGATACATCATATCATAGTGTGTTGCAAAACTTTCTTGCAACCAATGATGCGCCGAAGATCGGGCTGTAACCATATCTCCAAACCACTGATGCGCCAATTCATGAGCATTTACTCGAACGTAATTTTTATCTAAATAAGTTCGTTCGTCCACCAAATAGAAATCACCAAATATGGTAGCGGTGGTATTTTCCATTGCGCCATACATAAAATCTTGTACTGGAATTTGAGAATAGGTTTTCCAAGGGTAGGGCACTCCAATTTCCTTTTCAAAGAAATCAAACATGGCTTTTGAAAAGCGGTAGGTAGGCTCAACTTGCTCTGGCTGGTCAGGATAAAAATAGTAATTCATTGGAACTCCACTTGCAGACTTTTCTGTTTTTATGGCATAGTCCCCAATCCCCAACATGATTAAGTAAGGGGCATGCGGGTGAGAAATTTTATAGTGCCATTGTTTCTTCCCGTTCCCTATCTTTTTTTCTTTGAGCTTTTCTCCATTTGAAAGCACTTGATATGCCTCATCGAAGTCTACTATCATTTCTGAGATCAACTTGTCGTTTTTTTCATCAAATAATGGAATCCAATGGCGGTTATTAATGCCCTGCCCTTGTGTCCAAATTTGCTTTCGACTGCGATTGGTTGTGTCGTTCCAACCAACAAAATAAAGCCCTTTAGCAGGAGTAGCTTCGTAAACTATGGTAATTATATGTTCAGAGTCCCATTCCAAGGTGTTTTTAAAGCGTAACACTATGCCTTTTCCAGTATTGCTGAAGTCAACATCACTCCCATCCAGCTGCACAGTATTAAAGGTCATATTTATTGCATCTAAGAAAAGAGTATCAACGCCTTGTTGAAGCACCTTAAAGCTTTCTTCTACTTTCCCTTTTATCAAATTATTCTCAGGCTCAAATGAGGCTTTTAGTTTTAAACTTATAAAATCCACTGAATGAGGGCGTGGAATTAAGCCTTCATCAGCATAATAAGAGCGCGTTTCAACTTGTGCGAAAGATGCTGTAGTTGCTATTAAAAAAGCTACTAGTAAAGAAATGGATCTCATATTCATAAGTTAGTTTTTTATTGTTGGACTTCAATCTAAGCCCAACAGGTTTGATTGAGTTAGGATAAATTAACTGCTGTACACAGCTTCTGCTTTGTCTCTGAGATTATAACTCGAGCTCATGACTTCTCCATAGGCTCCTGCCGACCGAATGGCAATAATATCGCCTCGCTCTGTTTCTGCCAAATTAATGGCCTTCCCAAAGCAGTCAGAGGACTCACAAATGGGTCCAACAACATCGTATTTTACATTTTCAGTAACTCCCAATTTACTAATGTTTTCTATTTTATGTGAAGACTGATACAATGCGGGACGAATTAACTCCGTCATTCCTGCATCTAAAATAGCAAAATTGGTTTTAATGCCTTTCTTTATAAAGAGGACCTTCGATATCAAGCTAGCACATTGTGCTACTACAGCCCTTCCTAATTCAAAATGCAACTCTTGGCCAGGATTTAGCTCAACAAACTCTTTGAAAATACCAAAAAACTGCTCAAAGTCTGGAATGATTTCTTCATCCGGGTTTTGGTAATTCACCCCTAAGCCTCCGCCCACATTAATGTGCTGCAATTCAATACCGCGATTTTTAAATTCACGCTGCAATTCATTTACGCGATTGCACAAATTTTTAAAAACAGCTAAGTCTGTAATTTGAGAACCAATGTGAAAATGTATCCCCTTGAGCTCAATGTTTTCTAATACTGCCAAGCGCTCAAAAAGCTGGTTTAATTCCCAATAATTGATACCAAATTTGTTTTCTTCAAGGCCTGTAGTAATGTAATGATGCGTTTTGGCATTCACATTTGGATTCAAGCGAATAGCAACATTTGCCTTTTTACCTTTCTGTTGGGCTAAAGCATCAATTACCTCCAACTCAGGCAACGATTCCACATTAAAAGTGAATATTTCTTGCTCTAGGCCATATTCAATTTCTTCATCGGTTTTACCCACCCCTGCAAAAGCTATTTCATCAGGAGAAAACCCATTTTTAATGGCATGTTTTACCTCGTTTCCACTCACGCAGTCAATGCCAAAACCATATTCCTTTATTTTGGCCAATATTTCATTGTTAGCATTTGCTTTAATCGCATAGTGTACCACAAAAGGAGAACCTATAATTGCCTTTTTTATACTTTCCAAGGTGCGATCTAGAACTTCTAAATCATAATAGAAAAAGGGTGTTTTCTTTGCAGTAAACTGCTCCACCAACTGTTTTGAAAATGAACTCATGACTGAAACAAGGTGTTAAGTTTTTGAAGTGCCATAGTCTTATCTGAAGTATTTATAAGCATTGAAATGTTGTGGTTGCTTCCCCCATAAGAAATCATTCGAATAGGAACATTTTGCATTGCACTAAAAACTTCCAAGGCCACTCCCTTATCATTTTTAATGAAATCACCCACCACACAAATTATTGTTTGATCTTTATCTACTTCAACAGAGCCGTATTTTTTTAGTTCACGGCTCAATGGCTCTAAGTTGGTTAAGTCATCCACAGTCACTGAAACGGCTACTTCAGATGTAGTAATCATATCAATGGAGGTTTTATACAATTCAAAGATTTCAAACACCTTTCGTAAAAAACCATAAGCCAAGAGCATGCGCCCTGAATTGATCTTTATGGCACTGATTCCATCTTTTGCAGCAATTGCCTTTATACCTCCACCACTGTGTTTGGCAGTAATCAAAGTACCCTCTAATTCTGGCGATAAAGTACTTTTAAGCCGGACCGGAATGTTAGCTGTTTTAGTTGGCAAAATACTTGAAGGGTGCAATATTTTTGCTCCAAAATAGGCCAACTCGGCCGCTTCATCGAAAGAGAGTTCATGAATAGGCATAGTATTATCTACCACTCGGGGGTCGTTGTTGTGCATGCCATCTATATCGGTCCAAATTTGAACTTCGCTAGCTTTTATAGCCACACCAATTAAAGATGCTGAATAATCACTTCCTCCTCGTTTTAGGTTATCAATCTCACCATAAACATTGCGACAAATGAAGCCTTGAGTGATGAAGATATCGTGTTGCTTATTTTCTTCTAAGAGGCGTTCCAGGTTCTCTCTTATGTAAAAGTGGTCTGGCTCCAAATCTTTGTCAATTCGCATGAACTTTAAAGCAGGTAGCAAGCAAGCTGAAACCCCAATTTCTTCTAAATACAGTTGGAAAAGTGCCGTGCTCAGCAACTCTCCTTGGGCCAACACTGCTTTCTCCTCATGTATGGTGAAAGAATCTTGCGTAAAGCTTTGTAAAAAGTCGAAATGAGAATTCACTAACTCTGTTCCTTTATTTTTATAATCCTCTGCCTTAAAAAGTTCGTCTACGTTTTTAAAGTACTTCGTGCGCAATACTTCTATCAAATCAGCAGCTAGCTCATTCTTCTTCTCAAACAAACTGTTAGCTATTTCTACTAAGCTGTTTGTCGTACCCGACATGGCAGAGAGCACTACCATTTTCTTGCCTTTTGACTGAATTAAATTCGCAACGTTCTTCATGCGATCAGCTGAACCAACTGAAGTGCCACCAAACTTTAAGACTTCCATATAAAAAAATTAAGGCGGCAAAGGTAATTGATTGAAATTGAAAATTTGAAAAGGCTATTACAACAAATTTTACCTCATTTAAGCACAATAACAGACTAAACAATTACTCATATTCCAATATTATTATGTTTTTTGAGGAATGAAATCCAATATTATTATGTTATAATGGAATACGGCTAAAAAAGCCAGAATTTCACGAACATTTACTAAGGCCTACCCTTTCGCAACTACTGATATTATTACACCAGATAATTATCATGAATTTCTCGACGTCTCAAAAAATGCGTTTAATAAAATTTAACGCAGCCCCTTAAAACGAAATTTCTTTGAACCGTGTCTATTTTGTTAAGTTTGTCACTCAAATTTTCACCCTGAATGTTTAGTCTCCTACGTAAAGAAATCCAAGCCTTTTTAGGTTCTCTTATTGGCTACATTGTAATCATTGTTTTTCTAACAATAATTGGGCTTATCATGTGGGTTTTCCCCGGCGACATGAACATATTAAATAATGAATATGCTAGCCTCGGACCACTTTTCAGTATTGCTCCCTGGGTATTTATGTTTTTAATTCCGGCAGTTACCATGCGTTTATTTGCCGATGAAAATAAGAGCGGCACCATTGAATTATTGCTCACCAAACCACTTACTGACTTACAAATTATTGGAGCGAAGTACTTGGCTGGTTTTATACTGGTCTTATTTTCCTTGCTACCTACTTTGGTCTATTTTCTTACCATATACCAGTTAGGTGCACCAGTGGGTAACTTAGATGTTGGTGGAATGTGGGGATCTTACCTGGGTTTGCTTTTCTTAGCTTCTGGATTTGTTGCCATTGGCTTATTTGCCTCCTCATTAACCGACAATCAAGTAATCGCATTTATTATAGCCGTTTTCATTAGCTTTTTCGTTTACATTGGATTCGACTTCATTAGTTCGCTTGACCTATTTGGAAGTGTAGACTTGTTGATCATTAAGTTAGGCATCAACGAGCATTACTCTTCTATGAGTCGTGGGGTTATTGATAGCCGTGATGCTTTGTACTTCCTATCCTTAATTGCTTTCTTTTTTATGCTTACCAAATTAAAAATTAGTGCAAGAAACTGGTCATGAATAAAGCGAAAAGAAAAGACATAACAGGGTTTTTGCTTGGATTAGGGATTTTAATTCTAATCAATGCAATAGGTTCAGCTGCTTTTTATCGATTGGATTTAACTTCTGAAAAACGCTACTCTATTTCAGCTCCGACCAAGGAACTCATCTCCAACTTAAAAGAAGACCTATTAATTACTGTTTACTTAGAAGGTAATTTCCCAGCATCTTTCAAGCGCTTGAGAAATGAGACCCGTGAAATGCTTGATGAGTTTCAGGCATACTCAGATGGAAAGATCAGTTTTAATTTCATCAATCCTTCTGCAAGCCCGGATAATGAGGAACGCAACCAGGTATACAAAAACCTTTACGACAAAGGACTTAAGCCTACTGACCTCAACATAAAGGATGACGACGGAGTTTCAAAGAAAGTAGTTTGGCCAGGTGCAATTGTGAGTTATCAAGAGAAAGAGGTACCAGTGCAATTGCTTAAAAGTCAATTTGGCGCACCACCAGAAGTAGTATTGAATCAATCCATTGAAAGCCTAGAATATGAATTAGCTTTTGCCATCAAAAAAATAACTACCCCCTTCATCCAAAAAATAGCATTTATTGAAGGACATGGTGAGCTTGGTAAATACGAAACAGCTGATATCGTTGGAAGCTTGCGTGAGTTTTATGAAGTAGAGCGGGTTAAAATAGAAGGTAACATAAGTAGTCTCTCCCGTCGCATGTTTGTTGGGAAAGACAGCACTGAAATGAGTGTGAGTAATCTCTATGACGCTATTGTTATCGCAGGACCCGACTCAGCATTTTCTGAGAAAGATAAATTTATTGTTGATCAATTTATTATGCGCGGCGGAAAAGCCATTTGGCTAGTGGATCAAGTGGAAGCAAACATGGATAGCTTGAACCCAAAAAATAACTTTACTACCCTGGCTTTTCCAAAAGAATTGAACCTTGCTGATCAACTTTTTAAGTATGGCGTTCGCTTCAACAACGACTTAATACAAGATTTACGAGCTGCCCCTATACCAGTTGTAAGCGGGCAATATGGAAATCAGGCTCAAACACAATTGTATCCTTGGTTGTATTACCCCTTGCTGTTTTCAAAAAACAACCATCCTATTAATAAAAACTTAGATGTTGTAAAAGTTGAATTTGCTAGCAGTATTGATTTGGTTGGTGATGATGGCTTGAAGAAGACAGTAGTGCTTTCAACATCAGAAAATACGAAGTTGGTTAAGGCACCTACTCGAGTAAGCCTAAATATGCTGAGCTATGAACCACCAGCTGCACAATACACTAAAAAAAATATTCCTGTCGGGGTATTAGTTGAAGGAGAGTTTAGCTCGGTATACTCTGGCAGATTAGCACCGAATATTATAAACTCTGGAGAGATTCAATTCATTGAAAAAAGTGAACCAACACAACAACTCTTCATCTCCGATGAAAACGTTATTCGCAATCTATACAATGAAAAAAGCAATGAATTTTATGCCTTAGGCTTCGACAAATACACCAAACAAGTATATGGAAATAAGTCGTTTTTTATCAATGCAGTAAATTTCATGGTAGACGAATCTGATTTAATCTTGTCTAATGATAAAAGTTTTAAGATTCGATTGTTAAACACCCAATTGATTGATGATAACAGATTTGTTATTCAACTGATTAATACTGCTGCTCCAATTGGTTTAATAGTGCTCATTGGCTTATTACTCAATTTTATAAGAAGAAGAAAATACACGGTTTAACTAGCATGAAAAATTTAATTGGCTTTCTCATTTTGATAGGACTTGCAGTTGCTGCCTACTTTATTTTAAACAACAATAATACTGGTGGTGGAAACAAAGAGGAATTAAGAGATTTTGCCATTGAAGATACTGCGGCCGTCGATCAAATCTATTTGAGTCAACCGAATGGAAAAGAAATTTTATTAAGCAGACGTAATTCTGATCATTGGTTGGTAAATGGAAAATTTAAAGCCCGAGAAGATGCCATTGATTTAATTTTAACTACGCTCCATGACATAAAAATTAAGTCACCCGTTTCTCAACAAACTTTCGAGGGTGTTGTAAAGCGATTGGCTGTAGGCTCAACAAAAGCAGAGTTTTATACTGGAGGGGAAAAAGCAGAAAAAACTTGGTATATTGGTGATGCCAGCCCTGGAAGAACAGGAACGTATATGTTATTAGAGGAAGACGGGAAAAAATCATCTAAACCGTTTGTGACCCATTTAATTATGGAGAGAGGATACTTGGGTTCTCGTTTTTTCTTAGATCCAACTTTATGGAAGAGCAGAGAAATGATGGAGGTAAACCCTCAAAAAATTAAGAGCATTAAGGTGGCGCACGGTTACGATTCTGCTACTGGCTTTATAATTGAACAAACAGCTAGTGCTCAATTTAAATTAATGAACCTAAAAACTGAAGAGCAATTTGATATGCCATCTGAGTTGGCTATCCCTTATTTTAAAAATTTTGAAGCTGTATTTTACGAATACATCGACCTGAAAACTCCTAAAGAGGAGTTAGATTCAATTTATAACTCTTTTCCAAGGCATAAGCTTGAAATAAAAATGCAAGACGATCGGACCATCAATATGAGCACTTTTAACATGCCTGTTGCACCTGGTTCAATGCTAGCTGGAAAACCAATTGATTATCACCCTGAGCGCATGTATGCTTACAGCTCAGAATTGGGTCCAGAAGTGCACCCAATCGTGCAAAACCTCACTTTTAATGTCTTAGTCCCACGTTTTGAGGACTTTATTTCATCAACAACTGTTGAAAAGTAAATCTTGACTTCGTCTCCATTGCCTTCTCAAATACTATAAATTTGTTAGCTATTTTAAATAAAAGGCAACATGAAATTTATCGTATCTAGCTCTTCTTTGCTTAAACAATTGCAACACATCAGTGGTGTTCTCAACAGCAACAACTCACTGCCTATTCTAGATCATTTTTTATTTGAAATTAATAAGAATGAAATCGAGGTAACTGCATCGGACTTAGAGACCACCATGGTTACTAAAATTACTGTGGAGTCAAAAGAAGAGGGAATTATTGCCATTCCAGCTAAATTGTTGTTAGATACCTTAAAATCCTTGCCAGATCAGCCGTTGACATTCACTATCAAACAAGAAAATTTTGGAATTGAAATCAGTTCTGACTACGGTAAATACCGATTAAGTGGACAAGATGGTGGAGAGTTTCCAAAAACTCCTGAAGTTGAATCACCTTCACAACTAAAGGTACCAGGCGAATTGCTATTCAACGCTATTGAAAAGACAATTTTTGCAAGCGGAAATGATGACTTAAGACCTGTAATGTCAGGAGTATACTTTCAACTTTCTAAAGAAGAATTAATTTTCGTTGCTACGGATGCACACAAGCTAGTGAAATACACCCGAACAGATGCAAAAGCTTCAAAAACGGCAACTTTTATTATGCCAAAGAAACCCCTCAACTTGTTAAAGAACATTTTGAGTTCTATTGACGAAGAAGTACAAATTGAATTCAATGAAACCAATGCTTCTTTTGTATTTGAAAATACCACACTTGTTTGTCGATTGATTGATGGTAAGTACCCAAACTACGAAGCGGTTATTCCAAAAGAAAATCCGAATGTTTTGACAATTGATCGTGCTTCCTTGTTGAGCTCTATCAAACGAGTAAGCATCTTCTCTAGTAAAACTACTCATCAAGTTAGATTGAAAATGAGCGGCAGCGAATTACACATTTCAGCTGAAGATGTTGACTTCAATAATGATGCAAGCGAGCGATTAACTTGTCAGTTTAAAGGAGATGACATGGAGATTGGATTTAACTCTCGTTTTTTAATTGAAATGTTGAGCAATTTGGATACTGATGAAATTAACATTGAAATGTCAGCCTCTAACAGAGCGGGTATTCTGACACCAGGCAGTGGTAACGATCAGCATGAAAATGTATTGATGTTGGTGATGCCAGTGATGTTGAATTCTTAAAAATGCAATGCCCGCTTTAAACGGTTTTTTAAGCCACCGGAGCTACTTTATTTGGTGAGCAACTGCTTTTCCATATAATACAAGTCGAAACGTTCACTCCAGTACTTTGGCTCGAACCTTAGCGTTTTATACCCTAATCTTTCATAAAAATGATTCACCTCCTGCGCAGTCATTAGGCTGATGACTCTAAACTCTCCAGATTTTTGAATTAACTGTTCAAAGTGATTCATCAGTTTTCGGCCTACTCCTTTTCCATGCATTGCTTTACTCACCATTAACCAAACAATCCTTGCATCCTCAGGCTTTTCTATCTCAAAGCCCCCACAGGCGATAATTTTCTCCTCCTGTTTAACAACCCAATAAGAATGCTTTTCCCTTTTTAAATAAGCTTTAAAATGAGACTTTTCACTTTTATCAAAATAGATGGGTTCATTGCCATCGAACAGTTGTAAGCAGGCTGCTTCATATTTATTCTGATAAGGGAGTATTTCCATTTTATTGTTGTTTTATAGAAAGCCAATTTAATGCAAAACCTTATTAGAATTGTAAAAACATTATCACTTTTATCAGCTACGCAGGGTTGCAAACCCACGCAGAGAGGTTAAAAGGCATTTCTGAAAGCAATCAGGGAATTTTAAGGCACGATGAAAGAACAAACAGTTTATAGTTTGACTTACTAACAGTGCGCACATTTTCTAATTGAACATTTGTTTTTTAGGTTTGTCTTCTCAAAGAACTCTAAACCAAAAACTCATGAAAAAGCTAAATTTATTATTATCGATTAGTTTATTAGTTAGTGCAAGTCTTTTTGCACAAGAAACCTTTACATTAAGAAGCAGCGATATTGGAGGTCAGTTTACTAAAGCTCAAGAGTTTGGTGGCTTTGGCTGTGCAGGAGAGAACCAGTCTCCAGAATTAAGCTGGGAAAATGCACCGGAAGGAACTAAGAGTTTTGCTGTAACCATGTACGATCCAGATGCCCCAACAGGAAGTGGATTTTGGCATTGGGTAATGTTTGATATACCAGCTGATGTGAATGAGTTGAAACGTAATGCTGGAAACTTGGAGATGAATTTAGCCCCAGATGGAGCCATCCAGAGCATGACGAATTATGGAACTCAGGGTTTTGGTGGCCCTTGCCCTCCTAAAGATCACGGTATTCACGAATACATCATTACCGTTTATGCCCTTAAAACAGATAAATTAGGCTTAGACAAAACTGCAAATCCAGCTTTTGTAGGTTTTAATTTATGGAACAACGTTATAGCTAAGGCGAGCATAGTTGCCTACTACGAAAGATAGTTTTTTAGCTATGTAGGTTTTTTACCCTGCTTAATATCTAACTTCGCTTATTTGTATTGGCTTAACTATTATGAATATCAAGTTTTTATCAATCTATTTAATTTTTTTCATTATTCACTTCTTTGGAAATGGTTGCAAAGAAGATGATAGCGCACCTATTTCAAATTCAAGCAGTATTGATATCAATAGTGTTGAAGGCGGCAAAGGAATAGTAAAAGTCTCAGGAGATCAAAGCATTCAATTATATGGTGTAGCAGAAGCATTGGGAAACACATATGAAAATCCTAGATCTACTAATCCACCGGAAGAATCCTATTTCAATCAATATTATATTTTAGAAGATTCTACTAATAATGACAATTATATCTTTATTGGTATTTCTTGGAACGAAAGTGACAGTAGGCTGCTGCCCTCTGGAACTTTTTCTATTTCAGGTCCAAACCAATTTACAGGCCCAAACTATTATAGCCTACGATTCAGCATAGGACTATCTTTAAATAATGAATACTACAATAGTATTTCAAATGAAGCTAAAGGAGTCATAACTATAGATGGAGGTGGTGGAGCATCTATGGGTTGTAATATTTGGTTTCCAGCAAACATTACCATAGATTTAAAAAACTTAAAAGAGGTAACAACAGGTAAACTTATTAATATCCAAGGAGCTACTAAGTTTGGTTAATATCATGCTGAAGGGTTACTAACCCATACTTAGATAGAAGAAATAATACAAAAGCGCAAAAGCGGATATCATTTAAGGGGAATCAATTAACTTCGCTTAATGAACAAAAATGACCTTCAACTTCTCAAAAAACTCTGCTCCATTCAAGCCCCTTCAGGTAGTGAAGCAAGCGTAAAAGAGTTCCTATTAGATTATGTAAACAAAAACAGTTCAAGCTGGAAAGTGCAGCCTGAACTAGTTCATGGGGAGGATTTTCAAGATTGCTTGCTCTTGGTTTTTGGACAACCAACTACTGCTATTTATGCGCACATGGATTCGGTTGGCTACTCTGTTGGCTATGATAATGAATTGTTAAAAATAGGAGGTCCTAAGGCAGAAGAAGGCACCGTTCTAATTGGTGAAGATTCCAAAGGAAAGATAGAAGCCAAATTGCATTATAAGATTGAAGACGAAACGGAAGATGAGAAAGTCATTAATACTATTTTAGACATTGATCGGAAAGTAGACCGAGGAACTACACTTACTTATCAGCAAAACTTCAAAACATCAACTGATTTTGTAGAGAGCTGTTATTTAGACGACCGCTTAGGCATTTGGACGGCCTTGAAAGTTGCTGAAACTTTAGAAAATGGAGTAATTGCTTTCTCATGCTGGGAAGAAGTTGGCGGTGGTAGCGTAGGCTATTTAGCCAAGTATCTTTTTGAACAACATCAAATCAGACAGGCATTAATAGCTGATATCACCTGGGTAACCAATGGAGTTAAACATGGCAAAGGCGTGGCCGTATCTATGCGAGACTCCGGCATCCCAAGACGGTCTTATATTGATAAAATAATAAGTTTAGCAAAAGAATCAGGTATTGACTTTCAATTAGAAGTTGAAAGTGCAGGCGGTAGTGACGGAAATGCCCTGCAAAAATCACCCTACCCTGTTGACTGGTGTTTTATTGGAGCCCCCGAAGATAAGGTGCACATGCCCAGTGAAAAAGTTCATTTTCACGATATTGAGTGCATGCATAAACTCTACTCCTACCTTATGCAAAGGCTATGAAACCGCAACAGATAAAGGACTTAAGACGGCGACCAAAAAAAAGCAAATTAGTCAGGAAGATTAAATTGCCACAGAAAGATTACATGTCTACAATTACTGCGTGGACAGTTTTTATCTACTTTTCAAGTGCGATTTTGATTCTTAGCAACTACTCCTACTTCATGCTAAAGATTGTGCATTTTGTTCAATTTTTTTGTTTTTTCCTAGCGATTGCTTTCTTAGTACCAATCCGGTTTTATCGAAGAAAACTTAATATGAGCTACTATGAATATGTCTTCATCAATTTTCTTGGCTTGGCTCCATTACTGTTGCTATTTTCCTTAGGAATTAATATGGCATTTAAAGGCGATTCGTATACAGAGACTTATCGCATCGTGGACTCTATTTCCACTAATGGCAACATGACCTATGTATTAGAAGACAACAAATATGAGAGCTATGAACACGTTCGATCAATAGACCTTACCAAAGAAGTAGATATTGAAGGAAATACCTTTCTTTCAATTCAATTTTCTGATGGATTATTGGGAATAAGGCTCATTGAGAAGCATCGTGTGCATTAAGTGTGCTTAGAAATTTCATTCCAAATCAAGTCCCCTTCGTAACCTTTTGATTTTAAGAAACGAAAAAGTTTTGCCTTACTATCTGCTGAAGAGGATAGCTTGTCCCTTTTTGAAACAGCAAGTTCATGTAAATTTTCCAGATAAAGATCCTGATCTATAGTTTTTAGTGCTGCTGATATAATAGGCAAATCAACTCCTTTTGCCATTAAGCCTTGCTTTATTTTATAGAGACCCCATTTTTTTACACGCAACTTTCCTCGAACATAAGTTTCAGCAAAGCGTTCCTCATTTATAAAATTTTCTTTGCGCAGATGTTTCAAAAGTTCTTCTACCTCATCACCAACCATGCCGTAAGCTTTTGCTTTCTGGCTAATTTCCAATTCACTGCGCTCTTGATAACTACAAAAACGCATCAGCTTTGCTAAAACTTCTTGAAAAGAAAAAGGCGCTTTGTTTGTCGTCATCTTTATATCAGCGTAATCTTGCACGAAGATAATATTCATGTTGCTTTGAAAAACCAGAAAGCACTTTATTTATTACTGAGTGCCAACGCAATTTCTCATTTTGCTCAAGGCATCAGCATGTTAGCTATACCATGGTATTTTGCTAAATACCTCGATGCTGCCTCAACATTTGCAAGCATTTATGCCATTGCTACATTTTTTTCACTCTTTTGGGGATTGTATGCTGGCACCCTAATTGATCGATTTCCCAGAAAAAATATTTTTCTAAGTATTTGTGTAGTTAGCGCTATTGTGTTATTAAGTATTTCATCAGTTGGCTTTGTCAATGGAGAAATCCCCATGATTTTGGTGGCTTTTGTGTTCTGTTTCACTTTATTTAATTACAATATCCATTACCCTACACTTTACGCTTTTGGCCAAGAAATAACGGAAAAGAAAAACTACAGCAAGACAAACTCTCTTTTGGAAGTAATGGGCCAATCAGTAAATGTTTTATCAGGAGCCATAGCTGTTATGCTGATTGAAGGTATGAATTTTAGTGTCGGAGGCATGCACATTGAAATCACCCCTTGGACTATCCATGAAATATTTTTAATGGACGGCCTAACCTATGTTGTAGCTATGACCTTAATTTATTTCATTCGCTATGAACCAACTTCAAAACTGGAGTTTTCAAAAGAGAAGATAAGTACGCGATTAAAAGAAGGAATCCTCTACTTAAAAAACCGACGTTTATTATTTCTATTTGGCAATGCCTCTTACACTGTTTTTATATTCACCTTGATATCCACCCATTTATTGTGGCCAATATATATTGAAAAACACCTCATGGCTGGAGGCGATACCTATGCCATCACAAAAATTTGTTATGCAATTGGCGCGATGCTTTCGGGCTTTTTTATCAGCTTAATATTTAGGAAATCTAACCTAGTTTTCTCGGTAATTGTGCTTATGCTCATTGGGCTCACCTGTTTGCTTGTTTTTGCAACAAGTCAATCAATTTTCTTGCTGTTTTGCTTTGCTTTGGGATTAGGTATAGCAAATGCAGGGATTCGAATTCAACGGGTTACCTATTTATTCAACCACATCCCCAACAACATTATTGGTAGAGCAAATAGCGTATTTCAGAGCATCAACATCCTATTGCGGTCAATATTTATCGGCTTGTTTTCATTGGCCTTCTTCTCAAAGGGATCGAACATTACTTGGGCATTCTATATCGGCGCCTTTGCTGTTATTGTATCGTTAGTACCTCTGATTTGGAACTACAATAGATTAAAGAATATGAAACTAGAAGAATAAAGTTGAAGTAATATCCAATTTATTTTTAGTAAAAACAGATTAATCCAAGGCTTTCAATGCGTCAAACGTTCTATAAAAAAAGCTTGTTGAATATTCAACAAGCTTTTTCCTATTTCAAATTTATCTCTTCTCTACGGTTATCAAAAAAGTGATATTCTAAAAATTGATAATCGGTGGATTTCTTTATGTTCACCCACTTCTTATATTTCATAAACCATTTTCGCTGAACCGAGTAAAACCCTTTTGTTAAGTAAGCCTCAATAAAAGGATGCGCTTGTAGTGTAATCTTTTTCTGATTCAATTGCTGAAAAATGTACCTTAAGTTATTTTCAATCTCGTCTATCAATAAAATGGTAGCTGCAGTTTCTCCGGTTCCATTACAGCAAGGACACTTTTCAGAAGTCTTTATCTCCATTTCAGGACGAACACGCTGTCTTGTGATTTGCACCAAGCCAAATTTCGTTGGAGGAAGGATAGTATGTTTAGCACGATCATCCTTCATGAATTCACGCATCTTTTCAAACAGCATGTCTCGGTTGCTATGATCGCGCATATCGATAAAATCAACTACTATAATCCCTCCCATGTCTCTCAATCGAAGCTGACGAGCAACTTCCTTGGCAGACTCTAAGTTTACATCAATGGCATTCTTTTCTTGATCATCTTTTGAACGACTTCTCTGCCCACTATTTACATCTATAACGTGCAATGCCTCAGTGTGCTCAATAACCAAGTAAGCACCAGACTTCATAGTCACATTCTTGCCAAATAGCTGCTTAATTTGTTTTTCTATACCAAAATGTTCAAAAATTGGAATATCGCGTCGATAACCTTTTACCATCTTCTCCTTCCCGGGAGCTATAGAAGATACGTAGGTAATTAATTCTTTTTTTGTTTCGAAGTCATCAACGTAAATGTTATTAAAATCCTTATTCAGCAAGTCTCTTAACATAGCAGAGCTGCGACTAATTTCACCTAAAACCCGTTGTGGTGGTTTCGAGGTTTGTAATTGCTTAAAGCATTCTTCCCACTTATTCAACAATTCGCTTAAGTCAGCATGTAAGTCAGCTACCTTTTTATTCTCGGCAACTGTTCGCACGATAACTCCGAACCCTTCTGGTCGGATACTCTTTATTAAACGCTTTAAACGCTCTTTTTCAGCATTATTCCTAATTTTCTGAGAAACAGAAATACGATCCGAAAAAGGAACTAAAACCATGTACCTCCCAGCAATGGAAATTTCACTGCTTAAACGAGGTCCTTTCGTTGAAATAGGCTCTTTTGCTATCTGAACTAGGGCATACTGGTTTGAATTAAGCTGTTCCGCAATTTTTCCATCTTTATTAATTTCATCTAGAAACTTAAAGTTTTTTAAAGAGGAGGTGCGTTGCTTTTTATTGATTACCCCTTGGACATACTTATTTAAGGTGGCAAAGTTTGGCCCCAAATCTAGGTAATGTAAAAAGGCGTCTTTATTATAGCCTACATCCACAAATGCAGCATTTAGGCCTGGCATCACTTTCTTTATTCTGCCTAAATAGATGTCTCCTACGGAATAATTATTATTGCTTTTTTCTTTGTGTAACTCAATTAATTTTTTGTCCTCTAAAAGCGCAATAACGTCTTCCGAGGGTTTTGAGTTTATTACTAAATCAACACTCATTTTTCTTTTCGAAAAAGTTATGCAAACACAAGAATCCCATCACATATACATGCAGGGACTCTTAGTAAAAAAGTATTTAGTTGAGAAAACCAGCAAACCGGTTGGTCTGCATTATTTTTTCTTCTTGTGACGATTTTTGCGAAGTCTCTTCTTTCGCTTGTGAGTCGCCATTTTATGTCTTTTTCTTTTTTTACCGCTTGGCATAACTATAAATTTAAATATTATTATTTATTTTCTATTTCTTTAATGTAGTCCTCAACTTGCTGTAATACAAGCGGGTCTGAAACTAAAGATTTATATTTTTCCAATGTTTCAATGCCTTTTTCCTTCTTGTCCTGACTGAGATATATGTCAGTTAAATAAAGATAAGCTTCGGCATTTTCAGGGTCAATCTCTAATATACTCTCAAATCTTTCAATCGCCTTTTCATACTGCCCTGATTGAATTGCAAAATAACCCAAATTTGTTAAGGCATTTACATTTTTGGGGTCTTTATTTATCACTTCTTTTAAAATTCCTATCCCTTTCATAGGCATAGCGCCCAATTGAGAAGCACCTTCCACATAGGCTACTCCTAATGCTGTCTGAGCATCTAAATTTTCAGGATTTAGTTCCAAGACTTCCTGATAACCAATTACAGCCCCTTTAATCAGCGACTTAGACTTATTTTTTGATAAACGAAAAGCTTTGAAGTAATTATCTCCTGCCATCATCCAATTGTTCTCTGTTGGCACTGCTTTAGCCTTTTCAGCAGTATATTTCGCAACTAATGGCGGAATATTCTTCTGAATACTGAATTGAATTAGGGTATCGTAAAGCGATAATTTGGTCTCGATATCAGCAACTTTATTTGCTTGATTCGAAGTAGCAGTTAAAAATTCTTGTTCAGTTGAGTCCAACTGATTTATTGCTTCATTTTCTTGGTCATGCTCATGATCGTGTTCTTCACCGACCTCATGCTCATGGCCATCACCCATTGCATCCTGCTGATCAATTTCATCACTCAAGCCTGATTCTTGAGCTGATTTTTGTCGTGGAGCAAAATAGATAAGTACCCCAACTAAAACTCCCGCTAAAATTAGCAGGAGTTGTTTTTTTCTATTACTTGTCATCTAAACCTTATGGTTTAACATTTTCTTTCACTTTATTCACAAAGCTTTTTGATGGCTTAAATGCTGGAATAAAATGCTCTGGAATAATCATAGTTGTATTCTTAGAGATATTTCTACCTGTTTTCTCTGCTCTTTTCTTGGTAATAAAACTACCAAAACCTCTCAAGTAAACACTTTCTCCTTTTTCAAGTGAACCTCTTACGGTTTTCATGAATTCTTCTACGGTTGTCAATACGGCAGTTTTTTCAATACCTGTAGTCTCTGAAATCTCTGCAACAATATCTGCTTTAGTCATTTTGTGGTTAAATTTGTGATTTATAAAATAATTGGTTTATCCTGAAATAGTTATCCATTTCGGCGGCAAAGATAGTATTTTTTATAGCCTCACAATTCACACATTATCACATAGTTAAAATTATTTCGACGACTTGAACATTTTTATAGACAAGCCTGCAATCTTCTCTGCTAAATTGCAAGAATGGTACAATGAACACCACCGGAACTTACCATGGAGAAATACTACCGACCCCTACAAAATTTGGCTTTCAGAAATCATTTTACAACAAACAAGAGTCGAGCAAGGAACGGCATACTACAATAAGTTTGTCGACCATTACCCTACGGTAAATCATCTTGCTAAAGCGAGCGAGCAAAAGGTATTAAAAGACTGGCAAGGCTTGGGATATTATTCGCGAGCCCGGAATTTGCATGCTGCAGCAAAAGTAATTTACGAGCAAATGAATGGAGTTTTCCCTTCCACGTTTACTGAAATCAAGAAATTAAAGGGAGTTGGTGATTACACTGCTGCCGCTATTTCATCATTTGCCTTTAATGAAGCACAAGCTGTTTTGGATGGCAATGTCTTTCGAGTGCTTTCTCGCCTAAGCGCAAATGATACCCCTATTGATACTACAATTGGCAAAAAGCTTTTTCAAGAGATGGCAAGTAGGGTATTAGACAATAAGAATCCAGCACAGCACAATCAAGCCATTATGGAATTTGGAGCTTTGCAATGCCTTCCAAAGAATCCAAAATGCGACACATGTATTTTCCAGCGAGATTGCTCGGCTTTCCGCCTTGAAAAACAACAACAACTACCAGTTAAAGCAAAAAAAATAAAGCAGCGAAAAAGGTATTTCAATTATCTCATTATTGAAAATGATGATGTTATACTACTGAACAAACGCCGCGGAAGCGGAATATGGCAAAACATGTATGATTTCCCCTTGATTGAAAGTGATAAAAAGCTATCCCTCAAAAAAGTGGAAACTCATGAAGAACTTAAAAAGCTGATTAAGCTAAATGACTTTAAAGTTGACTCGGTCTCGCAAGAACGGAAACACATCTTAAGTCATCAAATCATATTGGCCACTTTTTACCACTTAAAAATTAGCTCAATAGCAGATTTGAATGAACACTCCTTTGATTGGAAAAAGAAAAGCGAACTTGCAAACTTTCCAATCCCTAAATTAATTGAGAATTACTTACAGGAAGAAACCAATTTGCTATCTTTGTTTAATTGAAGAACAAAAGAATTGATTAAAAATGTCAGGTGTAAATAAAGTAATTCTTGTAGGCAGGTTGGGAAAAGATCCCGAAGTAAGACATTTAGAAAGTGGCGCAGCAGTGGCCAATTTTCCAATAGCCACCTCCGAAACTTACAAAGACAAGCAAGGTAACAAACAAGAATCTACCGAATGGCATAGCATTGTTTTATGGAGGGGCTTGGCTGAAATTGCTGAAAAATACCTGACAAAAGGCAACTTGGTATACATTGAGGGCAAGCTAAAAACGCGCAACTGGCAAGATAAAGATGGTAACACACGTTATACAACGGAGATTGTTGGAGATAATATGACCATGTTGGGAAGCAAAAATGATGGAAATAACAGTTCTTCAAATGAGAATCAAGAATCAGGAAGTAATACAAGAAAACAATCTGCGGAAAAAGTTGAATTAGAAGAAGACGAATCAGACGATTTACCGTTTTAAGCCAATGAAAATTAATCTTTCAATTTTCTTTTTTTCACCAAATCTGTAAGCTTTGGACGACCCCTTTCAACAGGTTTTCTCATTAATTACACTCAATAATACCGTCAGCTTATCAAACTCTATTGAAGTAATAATAGCTTCAATTGTCATTTTGATTTTATTGGCGTGCTCTGCTCTAATTTCTGGTTCTGAAGTGGCCTATTTTTCCTTAAGCCCAAACGATAAAGAAGCGCTTGGAAACAGTAAAGACAGAAAAAGTCAATTACTCACCTCACTTTTAGAACGCCCGAAACGTTTATTAGCCACCATTTTGATTACCAATAATTTTGTGAATGTTGCGATTGTTATTTTATCTACCTACTTAATGGATTTAATCATCAATAATACACTGAGTGAAACAACAGTATTTATCCTTCAGGTGGTTGTGGTTACCTTTCTATTGCTTTTGCTAGGCGAGGTAATTCCTAAAATCTACGCCAATAAAAATCCCTTAAGCTTGGCTTCATTTATGGCTATTCCAGTATACTTTTTGAGGACCGTATTAACTCCTATGAGCAGCTTATTAGTCAATTCCACCAACTTTATCGACAAGCGAGTAAAAAAGAAAGGCCACAACATTTCGGTGGATGAACTTTCTCATGCACTTGAGCTGACTTCGGATGACAATGAGAAAGAGGAAGATCAAAAAATACTAGAAGGTATTGTAAAGTTTGGCAATACAGATGTAAAGCAAGTAATGACTTCAAGAGTAGATGTTTTAAGCATTGAGGAACAATCAAGCTTCGAAGAAGTGATCCAATTAATACTAGACTCAGGTTACTCGCGCATACCAGTGCATAAAGAAAACTTTGACAACATTATTGGAGTGCTTTACACCAAAGACTTATTGCCCCATTTAAAAAAGGAGAAGTTTGATTGGTCGAGCATTATGCGCAAACCATTTTTTGTCCCGGAGAACAAAAAAATTGACGATTTACTTCGTGAATTTCAAACCAAAAAAATTCACATGGCAATTGTTGTTGACGAATATGGGGGCAGCTCAGGACTTATAAGTTTGGAAGATATTTTAGAAGAAATTGTAGGTGAAATAAGCGATGAGTTTGACGATGACGACCTCGTTTATTCTAAAATCGATGAAAACAATTATGTATTTGAAGGCAAGACTCCTTTAATTGATGTTTATCGTGTTTTAGATATTGATGGTGAAGAATTTGAAGCTGAAAAAGGGGAATCAGATACCTTAGCCGGATTAGTTCTAGAGCTCTTTGGAAAAATTCCAAAGAAAAATGAAAAATTTAAATTCAATGACTATCAAATCACCATTGAGGCAGCAGATAAAAGAAGAGTAAAGCACATTCGATTGACCTTACCGGAAAGCAACAAGCCTAACCGAGAGATATGAAAAAACTATTCGGTTTTATTCTAATAGCTATCGTTTTTATTGCCTGTGAGAACAATTCCGTTCCCAAACCTACAGGGTATTTCAGAATTGATTTGCCCGAGAAAAACTACCGTCAGGTAGATACCATCCCTTTTCCATTTAGCTTGAAGCTACCTCAATATGCTCATGTAAACTTGAGAAGGACAAAAAAAGATAAAAACTTCTTAAACATTGACTTCACTCGCTTTGGTGCACGGGTGCACTTGAGTTATATTCCTATTAATGACAATTTGCCCAAATTATTGGAAGACTCTCGCACCTTGGTATACAAACATGTAGTAAAAGCACAGGACATCAAAGAAAACTTGGTCATGAACCGAGAAGACCGTGTTTTTGGGACATATTATCAAATTGAGGGAAATGCTGCCTCTGGGTCTCAATTTTATCTAACCGATAGTGTAAATCACTTTTTAAGGGGTGCCTTGTATTTTAATGTTGAACCCAACTACGATTCAATTGCTCCTGTGCAGGCATTTATCAAAGAAGACATTGAAGAATTGATTGAAGGTTTTCGGTGGAAGGATAAAACGTTTTAATCTAATTTGTTTTGAGAAGTTTATTTAACTTACTTATTGGACTTGGCTTTTTTGTTTTTTTGCTAAGCTCTTGCACGGATGAATGCAGGGACAACGATTGTGGTTTACCACCTCAAATGATATTTGCTTTTTCTCCTATTGATTCTTCAAACAATAATATCTATTTAGATACTTTAAACTCTTATTATAAAGACTCCCTCGTTATTTACTCTATTTCTAATAATTCATTAAGTCAAGCCTCTTATATAACTGATAGTTGTTCAGGAGCATCAATTGAAAACAAACTTAATCTTATTGTTCAGCCAGAAAGAAATACTGAAACCCTACAATTTCAGTTCAAAGCTGACTTAAAAATTAACATCACTTTGAAAAGGATTTATAATCCAGGAGATGAATGTTGTGGTAGGTTTATTTCAGAATATCGTTTAGAAAGAAATGGTAACACCTTAAACTCCAATGAATGTGGTGCTCTTCAAATTATTTTACCGTAATACATTCGCTTCATCAAAACGCTGCAAGCCAAATACAGTAGCACCCAACAATATAAAAGCCCCCAATTGATGTAGCAGGCCTAAAGTGACTGGAACTGCATAAATTAAGGTGAAAATCCCTAATAAAAACTGCAGACTTACCCCCAACACCAGGACCGTCACCCCATTCTTCTGCGAAGCACTTAGTTTCATTTTTCTTGCTTTAAAGAAGATAAGCAGCACCAAGCCAACAACAACATAAGCTAAGTAGCGGTGGACAAACTGAACACCAGCTAAGCCTTCCACAAAATTTTGCCACCAAGGCTCCATAGCAGTTACTCCGTCAGCAATCCACTGTTGCCCCATTTTTGGCCAACTGGTGTAGACTTTGCCTGCATTTAATCCGGCAACATAGGCGCCCCACACAATTTGTATAAAGAGTACAGGCAGTAAAACTAAAAAGTACTTTTTTAGTGGATGACTTGCATAGGCTCCTTCCTTTTTTGGATAAATTAGTCCTAAGGCCACCCAAAAGGTATAAGCAAAGGTGATAAAAGCTGTTGTTAAGTGCATAGCCAAGCGGTAATGACTGACATCTGGATTTTTGATTAGTCCACTTTTAACCATATACCAGCCCAACATTCCTTGAAAGCCTCCGAGAAATAAAATCAAAATCAGCTTGGGCATTAAGCTTTTGGATATTTTTTTTCGAAACCAAAACCACAAAAATGGCAAAATAAAAACCAAGCCAATAAAACGACCGAACATGCGGTGAGCATATTCCCAGTAAAAAATAGATTTAAATTCATCTAAACTAAAGTTGAAATTAACCTGCTGATATTCTGGATATTGTTTGTATTTATCAAACAGTTCTTGCCAAGCTTCTTGGCTGGCTGGAGGAGTACTTCCAAAAGCAGTCCACTCTACCATGGAAAGACCTGAATGGGTCAATCTGGTTAGGCCGCCGATAGCAACCATTATGAAAATTAAAACACAACCTGTAAGCAACCAATTGGCAATTGGCCGATTTTCTTTTAGCATATTGAGAAAACTGTTAGACTTTAAATTCTTTTCAAGAAATAAGTAAACAGCTCAGGAAATGAAAAGTTTAAGGATTCAGAGACAGCACCCACTGATTTTTTATCATCACTTTCAGTAGTCTTCACTTCCTTAGATTCAGGCGCAGTTTTGGTTGCAATTTTTGCACTGTACTGCCCATCGTGAATATCATTGATGAATTTTTCTATTTCTAGTGCCGATGTATTTGTTTTGTCAAATTCAAAATGTGCTGACTCTTCCTCAAAATTAACTTCACTCAACACGACACCATCAAGCTTTGAAACTTTTTCTTCAATAAACTTAGCACATCCCATAGCACACACCATACCTTCAACCTTCATATCAACAGAAGCTTTATTTTCTGCCAATACAGTTTTAGTGCTCTCAGTTTCTGTATCCACTTTAGCTGCTGTTTCTTCAGGGTTTTGACAAGAAAAACTAATGAGCCCAACTAATCCTATTAAAAGAAAATTTTTCAAAGACTTTTTCATCATTTTTTAATTTGAAACAAATTTAACTAAGAAAGCGTTCAACTCGTTTAATTTTAATGGAATAAACCATTTTTTTAGGACAGTACAACAATCTGCGTTTAGCTTGGTTTTTATTATCCTTTTTGATGAGCAAAAAGAATGAAAAAACTCAGGTCTTAAAATATTTTATAATCCAGAAAAAGCATATTAATTAAAACGTGAATTCAGGATAAAATTTAATTTTATTTTGTTTTATATCCTGACGATAACTTACTATTAATCATATACTTAATCTGCTCTTATAAGATGTACTTTCATTTCGTTAGATTCCTTTTACTTTTTTCCATTGATGAAAAAAGTAAACAAAAAAATCTAGGCCGGTTTCAGCTTTTAAGCTTTCCACTCCTAAATGGCGATGATTTCAGTGATCTCCTTTGACAAGCAAGGGAGCTTCTTCAATCATTAGCCCCATTTAGTTTGCTCCAAACTTAAAACCTGAAAAAGGCCATCCAACATAAGTAGGATTTCGATTTAAATTCAACCATCTTTTTAACTCAAACATTTGATTGATAACCACTATTAAACCGAACTCACGTTTATTATAATAAATTACATTTAGTCTTAGTCTCATTCATATTGAAAACCATTTATAAAAAATGATAGTCATCGTTTAAGGATGTCCCTTGAAGAAATTTGCTAAAAATTTTCGCAGGTTTTCGCATTAAAAAATCAACTGTATGATTTGCCATAGGCGAAGAGTTTTGATTTTTGCGAAAAACAAGAAATAAATTTTAAAAAATTTCTTCACAGGACGTCCGCCTCAGGCGGATTGTTTCTTTTGACGGCCAAAAGAAAAACTAAAAAAATTAACTATTGGTTTTGATAATTTAATACAATCTATTTTGTAGTTAGAATGAAAACAGAATAATTAAAACTGCAGTCAATCAATTCATTAAAACTACTTTTGCAAGCATTTTTAACGCCCTGTTTACTTAAAATTAATTTATGTTAGACCTAAATAAGCCAAGTGTTCAATGGCTATTCCTATTTTTTCTAGCACTAACGTGGGGTAGCTCCTTCATATTAATGAAAAAAGGACTACTTTCTTACTCTCATGATCAAGTTGCTTCCCTGCGAATTATTATTTCCTTCATTTTCCTATCGCCTGTTATCCTTCGAAATTTTAGGAAAATAAAACGCAATCAATGGGGCAAATTATTTATTGCTGGACTTTTGGGAAGTGGCCTACCCGCTTTTTTATTTCCGCTGGCTCAAACACAAATTAGCAGCTCTCTAACTGGCATGCTTAACTCTTTAGTGCCGCTATTTACAGTTCTCTTAGGCATTACATTTTTTAATATGCCTGTTCGATGGAAAAAAATCATAGGTGTACTGATTGGATTAGCAGGCGCAATTGGCTTAGTGATTAGCACAGGCTCTTCAGCTGGGGAGAGCAAGAATATTTGGTATGCAGGTTTTGTAGTGTTAGCTACAATATGTTATGCTACAAATGTCAATTTCATTAAAAATCAACTAAAGGAAATCAATTCCATTGATATTACCTCTTTTGGGTTTTTATTTATTGGTCCTGCCGCTGGAGTATATTTATTCACCACAGACTTTACAACAGTTCTATCTAGCGTTGAAAAAGCTCCGCTTCACCTATTATACATTGCAGTATTGGCCATATTTGGGACGGCTATCGCTGTGATTTTATTTAACATGTTGATCAAACGTGTTTCTGCTGTATTTGCATCATCTGTAACTTACATTATTCCTGTTTTTGCAATTTTTTGGGGCTTCCTAGATGGCGAAAAAATAGGTTTGCTTCAACTACTCTTCATTGGAATCATCTTGATTGGGGTATACATTGTCAACAGAGACAACCGTTTGGAACGAAAAGAAGAGCAAAAAATCCAGGAGATAAAAAAAGTCAATCAAGCGGTTGCCTGAATAAAAGGCTTTTACTAAATTTGCCCTCCATTTTTGGAAAACTAATAAACCTTAACGCATGTACGCAATTGTAGAGATAGCAGGGCAACAATACAAGGTAGAAAAAGATCAGCAAGTATTTGTTCACCGTTTGGAAGGCAAGGAAGGGTCAAAAGTTTCTTTTGACAACGTTCTATTGACTGCAGATGGAGATAAAATCGAAGTTGGCGCCCCAGCTGTAAAAGGTATTTCTGTTTCAGCGAAAATCGTTGAACACCTGAAAGGCGATAAAGTAATCGTCTTCAAAAAGAAAAGAAGAAAAGGCTACAAAGTAAGAAACGGTCACCGTCAATACTTAAGCAAAATTCAAATTGAAGGCATTGGTAAGTCAACTGCAAAAAGTTCGACTGCAAAAGCAGAAACAAAAACTGCTGAAAAACCAAAAGCTGAGAAAGCAACTGAAGCTAAGCCAAAAGCAGCTACAGCTAAAAAGAAAGAAGCAAGCAAAGCGGCTCCAAAAGCAGAAAAGAAAACTACTGCTACTAAAAAAGAGCCTGCAAAAGCTGCTAAACCAGCCGCTAAAGCAAAGCCTGCAGCCAAAAAAGCTGCACCAGCTAAAAAAGCTGCTGATAAAAAAGACGATAAATAATCATTCAAGTCGTCAAACACTTGAAGTGAGGAATTTAAACTATAAAATTATAGATCATGGCACATAAGAAAGGAGCCGGTAGTTCAAAAAACGGTAGAGATTCGGAAAGTAAACGCTTGGGCGTTAAAATATTTGGTGGACAGCAAGCAATTGCAGGCAACATTATTATTCGTCAAAGAGGCACAAAACATCATCCAGGTGAAAATGTAGGAATGGGAAAAGACCATACCTTATATGCCCTTTCTGATGGAGTTGTTAGCTTTCAAACAAGAGGAAATAAGAAATCTTTTGTTCACGTAAAAGCGGAAGCGGAAGCGTAAAGATCATCTTCAAAAAATCTTTAAAACCCTTTGCTTATCTGATTCAATTGGATGACTAAAGGGTTTTTTGTTTTAGTCTTAAAATATAAATCACACACTTATCTTTGTCTTTCTGAACAATTAAATAAAAATGTTACAAATTCCCTTTCTCAGAGAAAATACTGATGATATTATTGATCGCTACCAAAAAAGAGGGCTCGATGCAAAATCCATTGTCGATTCAATTCTAGAAATAGACGATCAGCGAAAATCTACCCAATCACAACTTGATGACGAACTTGCTGAGGCAAACAAATTAGCCAAGCAAATTGGTGGTTTATTTAAAGATGGAAAAGTTGATGAAGCAAACAAATTAAAGGCTAGAACAAAAGAGTTAAAGGAAAGTAGTCAGGTGCTGAAAGAAAAGCTTCATGCTTTAGAAGCCAATCAAATTCAAGCGCTGTACCAACTGCCTAATGTTCCAAATGCCAAAGTTCCAAAAGGAAACAGCGAAGCTGATAATGAATTAATTTCAGAACATGGCACTAGCCCTAGCTTTTCTTTTGAACCCAAACCACATTGGGAATTGGCCAGTGAGTTTGGTTTAATTGATTTTGAACTAGGGGTAAAAATAGCGGGAGCAGGATTCCCTGTTTATCAAGGAAAAGGTGCAAAATTACAGCGCGCACTCATCAACTTCTTTTTAGATGAAGCTGAAAATGCTGGTTACAGTGAAGTTATTCCTCCCCTTCTAGTCAACGAAGCTTCGGGAATTGGTACTGGTCAACTCCCAGATAAAGAAGGGCAAATGTATCATGTAACTGAAGACGATTTATATTTGATTCCGACTGCAGAAGTCCCCATCACGAACATTTACAGAGATGTAATTTTAAAAGAAAACGACTTCCCTATAAAAAGCTGCGGATTTACTCCATGCTTTAGAAGAGAGGCTGGTTCATATGGAAAAGATGTGCGAGGATTAAATCGCCTACATCAATTTGACAAAGTGGAGATTGTTCAAATACAACATCCGAACAAGTCATACGAAGCTTTGGATCAGATGGTCAATCACATCAAGGGATTGCTAGATAAATTAGGTTTACAATACCGCGTTTTATTGTTGTGTGGTGGAGATCTCGGTTTTACTTCAGCCATTACTTATGATTTTGAAGTATATTCTGCTGCACAAGACAAATGGCTGGAAGTTAGCTCAGTATCTAATTTTGAAACCTTCCAGGCTAATCGATTGAAACTCCGATTTAAAAATGACTCAGGTAAAACTGAACTAGCTCATACATTGAATGGTAGCGCTCTTGCTTTACCAAGAATTATGGCTGCTTTACTGGAAAACTTCCAAACTGAAACTGGAATTGAAATCCCTGAAGAACTTCACCCTTACACTAAATTTGAAAAAATTGATTAATATGAAAAATTACGCTTCAATTGGTTTAGTTATCCTTTTGTTTACTGCCTCATGTGGCCCAAAAATTAATGAAAAACAGCAAGAAAGTTTAAATGAACTAACGCTTAAAGTGGATTCATCACTTGCAATTTTAACAGCAATTGATAGTGCTGAGATGATGCAGATGGGAAGCGATTTTGAACAAATGAAAATTTTTCTCTTAAATGATATTAAGGATACCCTAAGTCCAGCGACAGTTTTTTACTTAGATAGCTTTTTAAATTTAAATAAGCCTATGGCATTTATTACATCAAAGTATAGTCCGTTAAAACAGGAAGGATTGATAATTCAACAGCAGATGAAGGATTTAAAACAAGATGTTGAAAATAGACTAGTTGATGAAGAACAATTTGAGAAGTATTACACATTAGAAAAAGAGAATTACTCTAAATTACACGAGGCAGTTGGTCAGTTTAACAATGCTTATAATGTTTCTAGACGTCGTTACACTAATATGAAACCTAAAATTGACTCCATTATAAGCGCTTCAAAATCTTCAACTTTTGACTAGTCGTCATTTCATATTATTTTTTACTTGCCTTCTCCTAAATATTAGTTTGGGCTTTGGTCAAAACGACGTTCAAACGCTTTATGCTCTTGGAAGACAAGCAAAAGAAAATGGAGAAAATGCCAAGGCTATTCAATATTTTGAAGAGCTTTATGACAAAACCAATCAAGATCCATATTACAATGAGTTAATTGAGCTTTACGCACTTGAAGAACAATATGATGATGCAGAAAAAATCATTAAAAAGCGAATCCGTTCGTTTTCAGATCGGCCTGAATTATTAGTTGATCGTGGCCATATTTATGAATTGCAAAAAGATGAACGTCAAGCTGAAAAATACTACAAAGAAGCCATTGATGAAGTTGAAAATAACGAGCAAAAAGCTCGACAAGTGGCTAATCAATTTGTAAAATACAATCGTTATGATTTTGCTGAAAAAACTTATTTGAAAGTCAGAAGTTCAGCCAAAAACAACCAACTATTTCGCTTTGAGTTGGCTACAGCTTACGCTCAACAAGGTAAAACGGAAGAAATGGTTGAAGAATACTTGAATGTGTTAGCAGGTAATCGGGGCTACATTCAGACCATTCAAAATTTATTTCAACGGGTACTTCATCCCGATCCAGAAGGCATTCAAATGGAAAACTTGAAAAATCAATTGCTAAGAAGAATTCAAAAAAACCCAGAACAAGAAGTTTTTTCAGAATTGTTAATCTGGTTATACATTCAAGATAGAAATTTTACTGGAGCATTACTTCAAGCTAAAGCTTTGGACAGGCGGGCAAATGAAAACGGAAAAAGGATTTACTCCTTGGGTGAATTAAGTTTAGCAAATAATGAATATTCAGTAGCTGAAGAAGCATTCAACTATGTTATTTCTTATGGTGATGAAAATCCATACTATTTAAATTCTCGCATGAAGCTAGTAGAAGTGCTGAAAGCAAAGGTTACAAGTGATTTGAATTATACTACTGAAGATTTAGAAAAACTAAGAAAAACTTATGCTAATACCATCTCTGATTTACGGAAAAGTGCCTTTACTCTTTCTTTAATTAGAGGTGAAGCAGAATTATATGCCTATTATTTAGACAGTATTTCAACTGCCATTTCAATATTAGAAGAAGCTGTTTTAATTCCTGGAATAAGCAAACAAGAAAAGGCAAAAATAAAAATAGACCTAGCAGATTTGATGCTGTTAAGTGGAGAAACTTGGGAAGCATCATTGCTTTACTCGCAAGTAGAAAAAGATTTTAAGTACGATCGCTTAGGAGAAATTGCAAAATTTAAAAATGCCAAAATTGCTTTCTATGTTGGTGACTTCTATTGGTCTCAAGCACAATTGGATGTTTTAAAAGGCTCAACATCAAAACTCATTGCCAATGATGCTATGGAGCTATCTTTGTTAATCACCGATAATGTTGGCTTAGATAGCATAAGTGAACCCTTAGAAATGTATGCCAGAGCTGATTTGTCGATTTTTAAAAAGAATTACTCTGCTGCAGAAGCTACTTTAGATTCGATACCCAAATATTTTCCAGCTACTTCCTTGAAAGACGACATTTTGCTAACGAAGTACAAAATTGAATTTAAAAAGAAAAACTATGAGCTGGCAGCTAAGTACTTAAAACAATTACTTGCTGATTATGCTGAGGATATTTTAGGAGACAATGCGCTATTTTACTTGGCAAAGTTGAATGAAGAGCAACTGGACAATAAAGAAGAAGCCATGGAGCTTTATAAGCGACTATTAACTACATATCCAGCAAGTTTATTTGTAGTAGAAAGCAGAAAAAGATTCCGAAATCTCAGAGGTGATAAATTAGAAGAAGAAATAAATTAGATATGATAGTATATAGTGTAACTGTAAATATCGAACAAGATATTCATGAAGATTGGTTGGCTTGGATGAAAAACAAACATATTCCCGATGTGATGAGTACAGGAGTTTTTCAAGAACATCGTCTTTTAAAGGTAATTAGTCGTGATGAACAGGAAGAGGGCATTACTTACAACATTCAATATAAATGTCCAAGCATGGCTGACTTACACCGCTATCAATCTCATTATGCCGTTAAACTCCAAGCTGAACATACTGAAAGATATAAAGACAAGTTTGTAGCGTTCAGAACATTATTGGAGGAAGCATAAAGTGAAAAACGTACGTGCCAAAAAAGGATTAGGTCAGCATTTTTTAACAGATGAGGGCATTGCAATGGATATTGTAGCTGCTTTTAATCGTGAAAATAAATTCAAAAAATGTCTTGAAGTTGGCGCTGGAATGGGTGTTTTAACGAAGCACCTCAACAAAAGATCGGATCTAGATCTTTTTGTTATAGACATAGACAGAGAATCAATAGAGTACTTAAAAAATCAAGAGTGGATTAATCGTGAAAAATTAATTGAGGGAGATTTTTTAGCTACTGACTTAGCACAGCTTTTTAAGGGAGAGAAATTCGGCATTATAGGCAACTTTCCTTACAATATATCGTCTCAAATTTTATTCAAAGCATTAGATTATAAAGATCAAGCCATAGAAATCGTGGGGATGTTTCAAAAAGAAGTGGCTGAGCGAATAGCCTCAAAAGAGGGCTCTAAAGTCTATGGAATAACGAGTGTTTTATTACAAGCTTTTTATGAAATCGAATATTTATTTACTGTTGATGAGCATGTTTTTAATCCACCTCCCAAAGTAAAATCGGCAGTAATTCGCTTAACCCGAAATAGCGAAAAAAGACTGGATTGCGATGAAAAGCTGTTTAAATCCATTGTTAAAATATCCTTTAATCAGCGACGCAAAACAATGCGAAATTCACTGAAACAGATGCTTCGCGAAGAAATAAAAGACAATAGCATTTTTAACTTGCGGCCAGAGCAACTGAGCGTCAACGAATTTGTAGAACTAACAAATTTGATTGATGCAAACCAAAAGTGATTTCAGCACCAATTTTTACGTTGTAAAGCTTATCTTCGTCTCTGAAATTCAGCAGACATGCAGTTCGAATTAACCAAAGAGTATTTAGAAAATATAAAACTCCAACTTCACGAGGGAGTTAAGGATCAATTGCTGCAAGAAATTAATCACTTGCATCCAGCAGATATTGCTGAAATCATTGATGAACTTAGTGAAGATGAAGCGAATCAGCTTTACCCCTACCTAAATGGTTCATTAGCCTCTGATGTCTTAATTGAGCTGGAAGAGGATGTACGTGAGAAATTCCTTTCGAATATTAATGCGGTTGAAATTGCAGAAAAGTTCATCGATCACATGGACTCAGATGATGCTGCCGATATAATGGCGGAACTGCCCGATCGAAAAAAGGACGATGTAATTTCTTCAATTAAGGATGCTGACCAAGCTAGTGATATTGTTGACCTACTGAATTACCCTGAAGATTCTGCGGGTGGATTAATGGCTAAGGAGCTGATAAAAGTGAATATAGAATGGTCTATTTTGAAGTGTGTGAAGGAAATGCGCAAGCAGGCTGAAAACATCGAAAATGTATACACCATTTATGTTATAGATGATCGCGAAACACTAGTTGGAACCTTGTCACTAAAAAGATTATTGCTTGCAAAAGAGGGCAGTAAAGTAAAGGACTTGTATTTTGAAGATATTTTAGCCGTAAAGGCCTACGAAAAATCAGAGGAGATTGCCGCTATCATGGAAAAATATGATTTAGTGGTATTGCCCGTTGTTGATGAATTGTATCGATTAATTGGTAGAATTACTATTGATGATATTGTAGATGTTATAAAAGAAGAGGCGGATAAAGATTATCAAATGGCTTCTGGAATTTCAGAAAGTGTTGATTCTACTGATAGTGTCCGCTTGTTAACCCGTGCAAGACTACCTTGGTTATTAGTTGGATTATTAGGAGGTATTTTTGGTGCATTGGTCATCAACCAGTATGAAGACACCCTCCAAATTTATCCTGAAATGGCTTTATTCATTCCATTAATTGCTGCAATGGGAGGAAATGTAGGGGTACAATCTTCAGCCATTATTGTGCAAGGCTTAGCCAATAATTCATTAGGATTTGATAGTCTGTTTGCCCGTTTAGGGAAAGAGTTTTTAGTAGCAATATTAAATGGTGTAGTGTGTAGTCTGCTCATATTAATTTATACCATCATTTACAAAGACAATTATGACTTGGCAGCAACAGTCAGTATTTCACTGGTCTTAGTCATTATTTTTGCAGGTCTGTTTGGCACATTTGTGCCCTTAATGCTCGACAAATACAAAATAGATCCAGCTTTGGCAACCGGGCCTTTTATCACTACAATGAATGACATTGTTGGACTATTTATTTATTTTGGTATCGGTCATTTGATGTACACCATATTGTAATTCAAAAAAACGCCATTGAAACCAAAGGTTATATTTATTGATAGTGTGCACCCCATTCTTTTTAAACGATTGGAAAGTGCAGGTTATGAGTGCCATTGGAAAACTGACTCTGACAGGGATGAAATTCTAAGCATACTAGAACAGTATGAGGGTGCTGTTATTCGTAGCAAGTTCAAGTTTAATCAAGAAGTTTTCGATGTTGCAAACAAGCTAAAATGGATTGCTCGTTCGGGCGCTGGCATGGAAAATATTGATCAATCAATCGCAGCTTCAAGAAATATAAAATGTTACAATTCCCCAGAAGGGAATAGGGATGCAGTTGCAGAACATGCAATTGGAATGTTATTGAACTTATTTAATAACCTCATTCAGGCAGATGATGAAGTAAGAAATGCAGAATGGAATAGAGAAAAAAATAGAGGTATAGAGCTTAAAGGTAAAACAGTTGGAATTTTAGGCTTTGGTTACATGGGTGAAGCATTTGCTCAGCGGCTGCAAGGCTTTGAAGTAAATATCATTGCCTACGATAAATACAAGCAAGGTTTTGGGAATAAATTAGTTAGAGAAGTAGATGAAGCTACATTTTTCAAAAAAACTGAAGTATTAAGCATTCATTTGCCTTTGACTAAGGAAACCACTTTTTTAGTGAATCAAGAGTACATCAATAAATTTTCAAACCCTCTTTTTATTATAAATACGGCACGTGGCAGAAATTTAAAAACAGATGATTTAGTAGTTGCTATAAAATCAGAAAAGGTTTTAGGAGCTTGCTTAGACGTGCTGGAGTATGAAAAAACTTCGTTTGAACAATTGAAGAGTGAAGAACTGCCCGAAGCATTTCGTTTTCTTAAACGGAGTGAAAAAGTAATTTTAAGTCCCCATGTAGCTGGTTGGACCGAGGAGTCTTATTACAAACTATCGAATGTGTTGGCAGATAAGATACTTTCTATGAATGGGTGAATTAAGGAATCAGTCAATAACTGAATGATTTAATCTTAAAAAAGAAAGATAAGTGTAATCTTAGACACTACTTTTAACCACCAAGATCACTAAGGTTACACTAAGGTCGCAAAGACAATATTTGAATGAAATCAATCTTTAGATGAAAAATCTCTTAGTGTTCTTTGTGATTTTTTCTTTGTGTGCTTTGTGGTTCAACTTTTTCTATTTACAAGGTATACGCAAATACGACAAAAACACTGGTTGTATAAATAAACGCTAGCTTAACTTACTCACCAATTCAGCAATTGAATGATTCACTTACCCATTGATTCAACTTTCAAGGCTGATTCTCTTCCCCTATTAAGATGTCTCTATTGTTGTAAAGCAGGATAAAGAGTCGCGTTCTTAATATCTCTCCCATAGTTTTGCATTCTAAAAAGCTCGGGTCTGAAAAATGCTCAGCCAATTCACTTTTTAATTGGTCTACCTTTTCGGGCATGCTTATTTTATCAACCTCCATACAATCTGACAAATCTTTCAAACGATAGCGGGAGACCTTTATACGATTCGCAATCATTGCCCGTTCTTCTTTCTGATACTGTCGAATAGTTTCAGGGTTTAACAAATCAGCACAAAACTCTACAATGGGGTTGTTATCTTTAAAAAATTGTGGCAAATACATTGTTTTATTGCCTTCATAGGTTTGCTGGTCAAAATCAATCGCACGAATTCTGTACTGAATATCATCAAAGTCTGGAGTTATATCAACTACATAGTTGTATGAACGCATGTCACCGAGCAACCTAACAAAACAACGTTCATTAAACTTAACAAATTCTTTTGCCAACCTTATCCTATTTAGCTGATCGTCTTCTAGCCAACTTTTTATAAATAAATCACCTGGAATTCCTGCTATATGATCCTCAATTATAGTATCCCTATCCACAATGTAACTAATTCGGTTAGGTGATAGAATATGCTCCAATTCTAAACCATAAATTCTTGAGGCATCTGCCTTCTTAACATAAAAATAATCGTAATTGTCATTAAAGCGATTGGTTATTCGGATTCGGAATGGCTTAGAATTCCCGAAAGGACAATAATCAATACGATTGACATATAAATGTTCCATTACTGAAATATCACCTTCTGTCTTTAGTAAAGCATAAACACTGCAAAGCGCTGTATTTATCTCAACCATCTCACTTTGATTGAAATAAACTGTTTCCCACATTGTATCAACTCCCGCTTTATCATATAAAGGCACTGAACTTTCGTAGTGGTCTAGATCTTTATAGTTTATTGGCAGCTTGAGCTCTCGAGAGTAGTTTTTTAAATACTTTCTCAATTGTGTTTTTATAGGGTAGTGAACTTTCTTTTTTGAAATCGTGTTCATGCGTTTAAAGTAAGAATAATTTATTCAATAACTCGTCAAAAGCCATGGCAGTATTATAATGTTGATCGTTATAAACACTACTCATCAGTTTAACCATCTTTGTTTCTCCATCCACAATTTTATGTTCGATTTCAAGATTTCCATAAAGTTGATTGTAAGGCGTTTCCTTTCGAAATTTAAGTGCTGGCTTGAGGTAAAATAGCTCAGTAGTTTTTAGTTCTTCTGGCTCTTCTATTACCTCTCTCACTGAGTTTGCTAAAAAATATTCTACTCTCTTTAATTGCTCAAAAAAGTAATGAACTAAGTAAGTGTAATCCGTTGAACTCCACCTTGATTCACCATAAAAGTAAAATCCACTATACGTACTATTTTGTACTTCAAAATAATTTATCTTTTCTGTAGATTTCTCCTTCCGTAGTGCTCTTTTTTCATTTAAATCATTGAGTAAACCGTGGTGCATTTCATTGTAAATCCATTCTTGGTAATTTTTAAGAAAGACTTTGTTGTGTTTTATGGGTTCACGAAGTAGAACTTCACTTTCAATTGCTTTTTCTTCACTTTGGTTTGGATACAATTGATTGAACAAGCGGCTAAATAAATTCATGGAGCAAAAAAATTCATAATTATTAAAAGGGAATTCTATTTATTTGTTTTTTAAGTTTTGGTCCCATTAAAAAACGCTTGACGTAGTTTAATCTAAAATTGCCAATCCCAAAACTACTAACTACTGTTTCATCAACACTTTGAACAGTTGTGTTGTTTTGAACCCATTGGGTTCCTAAATACCATGTTTTAGCATTATAGCCTATTGCTGCTCTTGTTGATAAATTCGGATTTAATTGCCACTCTTGAAAATTTGTTCCACCTTCCAACTCAAAACTCGTCGAAGAAATCAATAATGAAAGATTAATAGTAAGCATAATAAAAAAATGCTTCCTGATTACAAGAGAATAGGCGTACCCGCCACTAGGACCAAACTGAAAAGTGTTTAGTCTATCGATGCCTTGAACTTCTTGAAATAGGCTATCGTTGACGAAATGCGGTATAAAATTACTATCGGCACTAGCATAAAGATAAGTGAGCTCGCCACCAATTAAAAAAGACCCTGCAGATTTTTTTTGATATTCATTTTGAACCAATGGTGCAGCATAAGAAAACTTTCTTTCATTTAACACCTCTTGAAAGCTAATACCAAATATCCTTATTCTAAAGTCCGGTCTTAAATAATATGGTGTAATAGAGTCTGGATTCAACACTTGTGTATTATCTAAATAAAGTCCATTATAAAATTGTGCAAAAAAATCAATGACATATTTTCGAGTGTACGTATTGGATTGCAAATCCAAGTACCTCGTCTTCCCTTTTCCAACATCTTCATTTAAAAATTTAAAGCCATAGGCAAGGTTTAAAGTAAAGCCATTTGCCGTTGCTCCAACACCAAAGTTCAGAGTAGTATTTGGCTCATAGTCAAGAATTAATCCATTTTCTGAATCATCCAATACCATATTGGTATATTTTCGAGATAAATAAAATCGAGTCGTAATATATTGACGTAAAGGAACTACATAGTTGGTATCAACTTCTGATTTACTCTTGACTTTTTCAGGTTCAACAGCTTGAGCATTCATTCTTAATGCACTTAATGCAATGAACATACAAATGAATACTTTTTGAATCAAAGCCAGTAGATAAAGAAAAGAATCAAACTTACAAAAATCTATGTAGTAACACTAAAATTGAACAGAAGACCTTACTTTTGGTATTCAAGTAATAAACTATGGCAAAGGCAAAAAAAATAATAACAAAAGCATCAGAAAAATTTTTAGAAACTTACCTTAATAATGCATCTCCTACAGGTTATGAAAGTGAGGGGCAAAAGTTATGGCTCAATTATATTAAGCCCTATATTGATGAAACATTTGTAGATACCTATGGGACTGCCGTAGCCGTAGTAAATCCAGAAGCAAAGTACAAAGTAGTAATTGAGGCCCATGCTGATGAGATTAGTTGGTATGTGCATTACATCACAAAAGAAGGCTTTATTTATGTTCGTAGAAATGGTGGGTCTGATCACATGATTGCCCCTTCAAAACGAGTAAATATTCACACTAAAAAAGGTATTGTCAAGGCAATATTTGGCTGGCCAGCAATCCATACCCGCAATACAGAAAGCGGTAAGAGTGAAAACACTCCTAAAATGAATAATATTTTTTTAGATTGTGGCTGTAAAAGCAAAGAAGAAGTTGAAAAACTAGGCGTACATGTTGGTTGTGTAATTACCTATGAAGATGAGTTCATCGTACTCAATAACAACTATTATGTAGGAAGAGCTCTTGATAATCGCATCGGTGGATTTATGATTGCTGAAGTGGCTCGACTGCTAAAAGAAAATAAGAAGAAGTTACCCTTTGGTTTATACATCACCAATGCTGTTCAAGAAGAAGTTGGTTTAAGAGGTGCTCAAATGATTGTAGAGCGTATTAAGCCTGACGTAGCAATTGTAACAGATGTATGCCATGATACCCAAACGCCTATGATTAATAAAATCGAACAAGGCGACTTTACTGCAGGTGATGGACCGGTTGTGGCTTATGGACCTGCAGTGCAAAATAATTTGCGTGAATTAATTTTAGCTGCTGCAGAAAAAAATAAAATTCCTTTTCAACGACTTGCAGCTTCTAGAATAACTGGAACCGATACTGATGCCTTCGCTTATGCAACTGGAGGAGTTGCTTCTGCATTAATATCCTTGCCATTAAGATATATGCATACTACCGTTGAAATGGTGCATAAGGATGATGTTGAAAATGTTATTCGATTGATTTATGAAAGTTTATTGACCATAAAGGACAAGCAAGACTTTGGTTATATAAAGTAGTTAAGCAAATCTAAATTAGATAGCTTGGAAACTTCCACTATTCAAATACGTGAAGCCAAAAAAGCTGACTTAGAAGAGTTGCAGAAATTGTATCAATCAACAATTGATACTGCCTGCAAAAATGATTATACAGCAGCGCAAAGAGAAGTTTGGAAGTCAGGAATTTTTGATAAGAAAAGATGGACTGATGCCATTCATAAGCAATACTTTCTGATTGCTGAAATTAATAACACAATTGTTGGATTTGGCTCTTTGAAAGATGGCGATTACATCGACTTTCTTTATGTTTCAAAGGGTCATTTGAGACAGGGTGTCGCCGATTTAATTTATAAGAAGCTCGAGAAAGCCGCCTTAAAAAAGCACAAAATCAAGTTAATTTCAGATGTAAGCATTACTGCAAAACCCTTTTTTGAAAGTAAAGGATTTCAAGTTCAGCAGAGAAACAGAATTGTTAAAAATGGAATTGAGTTGTTTAATTTCAGAATGAAAAAGAAATTAGTCTAATTCAATTACTCCTATCTTCAGAAAAAGATAAACCCCCAGCTTGTTGCTTCTTATACTGTAGTGCCAAGTGAGCTAAGAAGCCACTTACTTTTTGCATAGCTAATTCTGTTTCTTTGGCTACAGCCTGCTTTTTTAACCGCAACACCAATAAGCCATAAAGGCCATGCAAAGCAAGGTCAATTTCACTGTCCAATCCTTGTCCCTTTGATTTAAGCACTAACTCCTTAAGTGGAATTTTAGCTTCATCATATAATTTAATGTATGTCTGATCTTGAAAGGTTGTAAGCAACTTTTGATGCAATTGTTGTAATTCGGCTATGACTTTTTTTAAGCGTTGTAAATGCCCTTTTTGCTGAATTGCTTCCGCTTGCATTTCAAAAATCAAATCTTCATACCAGCTACTAATTTCTTCTTTTACTCGCTCAGGTTGGTCATATTGCTCAACTAAACTGCGATTTATTGCATCTAAGTTAAATTGAAAAGAACGTATAATGTCCTCAATTTGATACATGTATAATATATATTCTATAATATTACTTTCCTTCTTTTCTCTTGCAATCAGCATTTTATCCCTTTCTTTGTTTTGATTTATTCTTCAACAAAATTGAGCATAATATTAAACAATGAAGCAAGAACACCTGCAAAGCATTCAACAAGTAAACCAACTTGATAATAAATTCTTGCAGGACTTGGTTTGGTTGATTTATTGTCAACCAATCACAAGTATTTCAGGCTTAGAGTATAACTTTCCACTTCAAGAAAATAGTTCAGCTTTGAGTGATTGGGCTTCTGGTTTAGACTTAGAAAAAACTGCTGAGATAAAAAGTTATATCCCATTAGGAAAGTACGCTGAAAAGTTGGTAAAATGTTATTTAGAAAATTCAACGCAAATCAATTTATTAGCTGCTAATTTACAATTGATTGAAAACGAAAAAGTAACGATTGGCGAGCTGGACTATTTGTTTGAAGACACCCTTATGGAAGAATTCATTCATTTAGAGTTCTCAATAAAATATTATTTAAAAACATCAATAAAAAATCAAGTAATTTATTTAGGTCCTAGCACCAAGGATTATTTGGCTAGAAAGATTAAGAAGCTATTGGATCACCAAACAAGGTTATGTAAAACGCATCAACATTTATTACCTATAAAATTACAAACTAAAGTCTTCCAACCAAAAGCAATAATTAAAGGGTGTCTCTTTTACCCATTGAGGGAATGGCTTAAAAGGAAAATGCCTAATAAAACAATTGAAGGGTGGTGGTTAACGGTTGATGAGCTTGAGCAATTAAATTCAACAGAAGACCATTTTAATTTGATTACTCAAAAAGATAATTGGATTTTTCCATTTAGAGATGACCATCAGCTTTTGTCCTTTCAAAGCTTAAAAAGGATTGTGGAACCTTATTTAAAAGATTCAAATGAAATAATGATTGTAAGGTATGATGCAAACGAAAACCCTATTGATAGAGGCTTCTTAATGCGAAAAAAATGGCCCAATTAAGTATTAATTAGCTGGAGGCAATTCTTCATAAGACTTAAAGCTAATTGGAATCTGTAACATTTGAGCTAAATCTTCCCCTACTTCTAGCATATAGTCATCTTGATCATGGTAATGCCACTCTATTTCAACAGCTACACCTTTTACAGCTAAATCTTTTAACTTATATAAAAAGAATAAAAATCGCTTAGTAGAAGCTACATTAACATATTCAATATCGAAAATAAAAACTACTCTTTTAACTGTAGACTCTTTAACAAACTGGTCCATCCAATCTAAAAGTGGACCGTAGAATTCTTCAACATTCACCAAAATGGATTTTCCTTCAATCCGAAACGCACCAGTTTGCGGGTCAAATATGACTTTAGGCGTTTTATATGTTGGTTCTATTTGTATCTGTTGCATTTGGTCTACATTGACAGCTAAATTGATAAAAACTAATGAACAAAAAAAATTTATTATACCTAATAGCGCTTTTTGAAGATAGACAGCAAAATAAGTGCGATAAACCTTTTAGAGGCTCATTTTTTCTTTCAACTTGGCAGCCTGTCGTCTTGAAATTTCCACTTGCATTTCATTTTTTAAAGTAACACGCAATCCACCATTAAACCAACTTTCCATATTTTCTATCCAACTTAAATTAATAATGAATTTTCTATTCGCTCTAAAAAAATACTTTTCACTTAATCGTTGCTCCAAATTATTTAATGACTTCAATATCAATGGCTTGTTACCCTCAAAATGTATTCGGACATAGTTTCCTTCAGATTCAAAAGCACTGACCTTGTCCAGTTTAACAAACCAGCACTTCTCCCCATCTTTCACGAAAATTTGATCTTCAAGGCTCAGTCCAGAAGTATTTTCAATTTTAGCTTCTGATTTATCGCTTGCTTCATCATCCTTAACACGCTGTTTTAACTTCTCTAAACTTTCTTTTAATCGCTCTTTTTCAATTGGCTTGAGTAGGTAATCAAAGGCATTTACTTCAAATGCTTTTAATGCATACTCATCATAAGCGGTGGTAAAAATTACATGAGGGATAAAAGAAAGCTCTTCCAACAATTCAAACCCTGTTTTAACGGGCATTTGAATATCTAGAAAGACTAAATCTGGTTGTAAGCTTTCAATTTTTACTTTTGCATGATCTGCATTATGACTTTCAGCAACAACCTCAATATCAGGATAATCAGTCAATAAGGAAGCCAGTTCCTTACGTGCAAGCCTTTCGTCATCAATAATTATTGCTTTCATTTAAATTTGTTTGTTAAGTCAGTATTTATTTTAAATACTCTAGTTTCTTCAGGTATTATCAATTCTGCTAGAACAGAGTTATGATCTGTATTTTTAATTGTTAAGCTTCCGCGATCACTATATAATAATTTCAAACGTTGTCTGCTGTTAAGCAAACCAAATCCTTTTTCTTCCTTTCCTGATTCTAAAATTTTTCCGCTATTCTCAATACTTATGTAGAGGTCACTCCCTCTATTCTCTGCGCAAATTGAAAGGGTACCACCTTCTTCCAATTTACTTATACCATGTTTAATTCCGTTTTCAACCAGAGTTTGTAAAATCATTGGTGGAATCTTGTGATTATAAACACGTTCATCTATTTTAAAATTTATTTTCAAGCGTTCTTCAAATCGCGTTTTTTCTAGACTCAGATAATCTCTTACTAGTTGTATTTCCTCTGAAAAAGAAATCACTTTCTTGCGACCCATAAGCAATGAGCTCCTTAAAATATTTGACAATTGAGTTATAGAGTCTTTAGATTTTGATGGATTTTCATCAACCAAAGCTCGTATAGAGTTCATAGAGTTGAAAATAAAGTGAGGATTTAACTGTGATTTTAATTTATTTAATTCTACTTCAGTGCTCAATGCTTGCCACTGTAAATTTTTAATCTCCTCCTTACGGTAATTCTGGATAAAATGGAATAAAAAATATAATAGTGACCACATCACAAAATTCACCGATAAATTTAGGGTTGTCTGTAGCACCTCTAAGGGCTTAAAATTAGGCCGGGAACCAGAAATAATAACCTCAGATATAAGCGAATGAATAAAAAAATAGATCAATCCGCAAACGGCAGAGGCTAAAATTACTCGCGGTATGAGAAGGATAATCTTTAAACGCAGCCAATTGAGTTTAATAATAAGCTCACGATATCCGTGAGAAATTAATACACCTAGAACAAAAGTGGTTACAAGATTGCCATAGAAGTAAAAATTCATCAATTTACCATCTAATCGATTTAGTATCCACATCAGTAACACGTAAATGAACCATCCAATAAATTGAGAGGTCCAATACAAACGTTCTTTTGACATTGGGAACTGGGTAATCATTTAATACTTTATAAATTTAATTTTTATAATTTAGTTGTTCGCAAAAAAAGAAAGGAAGCTGCAACTTCCTTTCTCCAATTGTTTAACATAAAACAACTCATGCTACGGGAGTTATTCGAAACTAAAATAAAGAGAACTGACTGGCTAAACGATTAAAATACACAGAAGGGGATATAATTTTACGAATGGAGAATATAAAGTTCATGAAATCAACTTTCAAACTAGCATTGCTTTTAATAGCAATAAGCTCTTCACAATTTGCTGTTTCTCAGGCAAGAGAAGCAGGTAGTTCAAGACAACCGCTTAATCCAACAAAAAAAGACAATAAGTTTGATTTAGATCGTTTGGTTATAGGAGGTGGATTTGGGGCTCAGTTCGGCGACATAACTTCGGTACAATTGGCACCAACGCTTGGCTATTTATTTACAGATAATTTACTTGCTGGGCTTACAGGAAAGTATATTTATTATCAAGATAGAGAATTCAACTATGAAACCAATATGTATGGTGGAGGATTATTTGCACAATATTTCTTTTTAGAAAATTTTATTGCCCATGCAGAATATGAATTACTCAGTTTAGAAGCATTTAACCCTATAGATTTTACAGAAAAACGGGTGACCGTTAATAGTGTTTTTGTTGGAGGAGGCTACCGCTCCTTTATGGGTGGTAACTCTTTTGTATCCATCATGCTTCTTTATAATCTAAATGATGACATTAATAGTCCGTATACTAACCCCATTCTTCGGATAGGCTTTGGTATTGGCTTGTGACTAAAAGCCCGAATTAATTAGTACACGCTCATTTTCCCATCTCCCTTTCCAAGAATCTGTGGGAATTATTTCGTTATCTTCATCTAAAAAATCGCCTTTAGAGTTTTGCTTGATAATCTTCAATTCACCTTTCTTCAGAGACTCTAAGACAGTTTTTAAAAGTTTTTGCTGATCGCATTCATAACAATATTTCCCAACTTTCACTCCAAAGGAATTGTTAATTAAGTCCATCTGCATTGCTGTTTGATCTGCTAAGCTTCCATCCTCTTCAATGCCTTTTTCAAAATCTTTTTTTCCTGCCTTTTCATGGGCATAACCTAACCATAATGCTCGCTTAGGTCCAATTTTATTGCTCATTAAAGCCATCCAATAAGCATGTCTTAGGGCATCTTTTCTACCTCCACTTTCAGGGTTTGGAAACTTAAGAAGCTTCTGTATACTATCAGCATCATGAATAGCTTGAGCTGTTAATTTTTGAGCTTTTTTCGCTGAAAAAGGATGCATCAAAACCCATACTTTTTCTGCTCTACCTAGGCTTTTCCAACTTGCTTTCTTTTGGGCTGTGAGACTTAATGATATTAAAAACAATAAAATAAGCAGCACTCTATTCATACCATTCCTTTAAAATTTGTTCACCACCTAAATTATTCATTTGCCTTAAAATCCAGGCTTGTCTTCTTTTCATATAAGCTGTTGGTTGATTTAATTTGAAAACTAAAGGATTAGGAAGCACTGTGCCAACTAAAGCCGCTTGACTTCTACTAATTTTTTTTGATGAAACGCCAAAATACCTTAAACAGGCCTCTTCTACACCATAAACACCCTTTCCAAGCTCTACCACATTTAAATACACTTCCATAATTCGCTTCTTTGGCCAAAGCGTTTCAACTAAAAACGTATAATAAGCCTCTAAGCCTTTTCTAAAAAGACTGCGTGTTGGAAATAAAAATAAATTTTTAGCTACCTGCTGACTTATTGTACTTGCTCCTCTTTTCCGTTTAGATTCTTTATTGTGCTCTATTGCTTCTTTTATGGCCTCAACATCAAATCCATTGTGTGTCAAAAAAAGCTGATCTTCTGCCGAAATAAAGGCAAGGGGTAAAGAAGCATCAATCTCTTCTATATCTTGCCATTTACTTTCATAAGAATAATTATTTTCTGTGATAGATTTGTAAATCATCATGCCACTGACAGGAGGGTCTACAAAACGATAAAGTATCACCCAAAACAAGCTCAATAGAAAAAAGGCGAAAATGACTTTTAAAATCAATAAAAGGAAACGTTTAACTAGCTTTTTCATATAAATCTTTGAGATAAGTTAAAACACTTCATTAATCTTGTTGTTAAGTAACCAAAACTAACAAGATGAAAACAATAAAAAACACTTTAACATTAATATTAATTTCCTCCTTCATTGCATGCGGCGGGGGTGGAGAAAAAAGTTCTTCAGATACTAAAGCAAAAGAAGAATCAACCGACAAAAAAGAAATTGTTACTGAAGAGGTAGCAGAGGAGATAGAAAAAGAAGTAATTGAAATTACTTTAAGTGCAACTGGTGAAGCAATGAATGAAATTGCTTATGAACCAAAATCACTGTCAGTTCCAGCAAACTCTAGAGTTAAGCTAACATTTAACAACAAAAGTTCTGCAGAAGGTATGTTGCACAACTTTGTTTTAGTAGAATTAGGCAGCGGACAAGAAATTGCTTCAGCTGGTATTAAAGCTGGTAAGGAGAATGAATTTATTCCTGAAGATGATCGAATCTTTGCCAATACGACCATGACGCAAATGGGTGAAACTGTTACGATAGAATTTGATGCACCTGCTAAAGGTTCATACCATTACATATGCACCTATCCTGGTCACTACCCAAACATGATTGGAAGGTTTAATGTAGAATAAATTTTATCGAAATAACTATAAATAAAAAAGCTTGAGAATTTCTTCTCAAGCTTTTTTTATATCTAATACTTTCTGAAATGAATACTACCCTAATATAGTAACAGGATTCTGCAAGTATGTTTTAAAAGTTTGCAAAAACTCCGAACCTGTAGCTCCATCTACTACCCTGTGATCACAAGAAAGGGTTACCTTCATTCTGTTGCCAACAACAATTTCTCCATCTTTAACAACAGGTTCTTGTCGAATGGCACCTACCGCCATAATACAAGCATTCGGCGAATTAATGATTGCAGTAAACTCTTCTATTCCAAACATTCCTAAATTAGATATAGAGAAAGTGCTTCCTTCCCACTCTTCAGGTTGTAGTTTTTTATTTCTAGCTTTTTCTGCATATTCCTTAACCTCAGCAGTTATTTGAGAAAGCTGCTTAGTGTTTGCAAATCTTACTACGGGCACTAACAACCCATCAGGCACAGCAACTGCTACACCAATATGCGTATGTTCATTAGTACGAATTTTATCACCTTGCCAAGAGGAGTTTACAGCTGGATGCTTTTTTAAAGCAGCTGCAGCAGCTTTAATTACTAAGTCGTTAAAAGAAACTTTAGTGTCGGGCATTTCGTTAATGGCCTTTCTTGACTCAATGGCCTTATCCATATCAATGTCTATAGTCAAGTAGAAATGAGGAGCGGTAAATTTACTCTCAGAAAGGCGTTTTGCTATGGTCTTGCGCATTTGACTAACTGGCTTCTCTTCAAAGCTTTCTTGTCCTGCTGTTGCACCAGAACTTGCAGCTGCTTGAGCTGAAGGCTTGTAATTCTCTATATCGCGTTTTATGATTCTTCCTCCATCACCACTGCCTTCCATATTTTCTATGGCAATTCCTTTCTCATCAGCTAAACGTTGAGCTAAGGGGGATATTTTTATTCTACCATCCGAATTTTTAGCCGATTGTTTTGCTGGTTGTTTCTTCGATTCAGAACTTGACTCTTCAGCTTTGTTATCTTCATTGTTACTTGTATCTGAAGTAGTTGATTCAGAATCGCTATCGCTTGAGTCATCTGCTTCGCTTTCAAAAGCAGTTATTAATTTCTTGTAATCAGCTCCTTTCTCACCTACAATAGCCAGAATTGAGTCCACTTTTGCAGACTCGCCTTCTTTAACTCCGTGATATAATACTACACCGTCTTCAAACGACTCAAACTCCATTGTAGCCTTATCAGTTTCTATTTCTGCTAAAATTTCACCTGATTCTACCTGATCTCCTTCCTTCTTTTGCCAACTTGCAACTGTACCCTCCTTCATCGTATCGCTAAGCTTTGGCATTTTTATAACCTTAGCATTTATGCTTGACGTATCAATCTTATCTTTTTTAGAAGAAGTTGATTTTTCTTCATTCGAGGAGTCTTCAGATTTCTTTTCCTCTGCATTGCTATCTTCAGACTTTGTTTCTTCTTTTTTCTCTGACCCGTTGCTATTTTCTTTTAAAAGATCAGAAATATCTTCTCCTTTCTCACCTACAATAGCAAGAATTGAGTCTACTTTTCCAGTTTCACCTTCTTCTACTCCTTGGTGTAATAGTACACCTGACTGAAAAGACTCAAATTCCATTGTAGCTTTATCTGTTTCAATATCTGCCAACAGCTCTCCATCTTCTACTTTATCTCCCACTTTTTTGTGCCAACTCGCCACCACGCCTTCTTCCATGGTGTCACTTAATTTTGGCATTTTAATGATCTCAGCCATAATGCTTTATTTTTTAGTCTTTAATAAATGGATAGTCTGCATCCTGATATACATCGGTGTAAAGTTCCGATGGGTCAGGAAATTCTGATTCTTCAGCAAAATCAATTGATTCTTGAACTTGATTTTTAACTTTCTCTTGAATCTCACTCAGTTGCTTCTCAGTAGCATATTTATTTTTCTTAATCTTTTGAAGGGCATTTTCAATCGGATCTAACGATTTGTATTCTTCTAGTTCTTCTTTAGTTCTATACTTTGCTGGATCAGACATTGAATGTCCTTTGTATCGATAAGTTCTCATCTCTAGCAAGGTTGGCCCTTCTCCCTTTCTTGCTCGCTCAACTGCTCTTGAAATTGCCTCATGCACTGGTTCACATGCCATTCCATCAACTTGTTCATTTGGCATTTCGTAACCATCAGCCATGTTGTGCAATTCAGTTACATTCGAAACACGCTCAACAGAGGTTCCCATTGCGTAATTATTATTTTCTATAATAAATATTACAGGTAGCTTCCAGTTCATCGCCATGTTTAAGGCTTCATGAAATGCTCCTTGACGAACAGCTCCATCACCCATGTAACAAAGAGTAACATTATCATTTCCTCTGTATTTATCAGCAAATGCTATTCCTGCGCCAAGAGGGATTTGTCCACCAACGATTCCATGTCCACCAAAAAAGTTTAACTTTTTGTCAAACATGTGCATCGAGCCACCTTTTCCTTTGGTACAACCATCTTTTTTTCCAAAAAGCTCAGCCATAACATATTTTGGATCCATGCCTAAACCAATTGGATGTGCATGATCTCGATAGGCAGTAATAAAATTGTCAGTTTCTTTTGTAGCTGAGACTGCGGCAGCGACTAATGCTTCCTGCCCTATATATAAGTGGCAAAAACCGCGAATTTTTTGTTGAATGTAAAGTTGACCAGCCTTTTCTTCGAACTTGCGCATCAACAGCATTGATTCATACCATTTTAAGTAAGTTTCTTTAGAGTATTCTACTTCAGAAGAGTTTGATTTCTTTGTAGATTTTTTTGTTTCTTTCTTTGATGTTGTTTTAGTCGCCATAGTTGCTAAAAATGTGGATGACAAATTTATGATAAAACACTTAGTTTTTTCAAACTAATCTTGCTTTTTCAACCCTTTGAATTTAAAAGCGAATGGCAATAAATCTCGACAGCTTGAGAACTCCCAAATTTTTCCGTTTGCATTCATCAATAAAACTCGTAAATCTTGAGTTTGCTTGATTTCATATTCGCTCATGACTTGCCGACAAGCCCCACAAGGTGAAAGCTGGTCGTCGCCTTCTAATTGCTCTTGTGCAAATATTGCTAAGGTTTTAAAACTAACTCCGGGGTAAAGTGCAGAAGCAGAAAAAAGAGTCACTCTTTCAGCACAAAGACCTGAAGGGTAAGCAGAATTTTCCTGATTTGAACCTATAACAGTTTCACCATTCTCTAAAAGAACTGCAGATCCAACATTAAACTTAGAATAGGGTGCATATGCTGTCTTTGCAGCTTCAAGCGCCGCATATACTAACTCTTGATCGATTTTATTTAATTCATTTAACGAATCTATTTCTTTAAACTCGATACTAAATTCCTTTCTATGAATCATAAATTAGCTTTTTTTAAAATTAAACAAAAGCTAGTTGCTTGGAAAGTTTATTGTGCTTTAACTATCAAAACTGTAGCATAAGCAGAAACTCCCTCTTGTCTGCCTTCAAAGCCTAGTCGTTCAGTTGTTGTAGCCTTAATGGAAATATCATCTAGATCAATTTTCATAATTCCAGCAAGAACTTCCTTCATTTTTGGAATATGAGGGTTAACTTTCGGCAGTTCTAAGGCAATTGTAGAGTCTATATTCGAAATTTCATATCCCTTTTTGCTCAAAAGTTGTACTACCTCAGCTAATAAAATCTTACTATCTATACCCTTGTATTTTGAATCGGAAGGCGGAAAATGAAATCCAATATCTCTGAGGTTAGCAGCTCCTAGAAGTGCATCACAAATGGTATGAATTAACACATCAGCATCCGAATGACCTACAGCACCTTTGTTATGTTCAAGCTGAATCCCACCTAAAAAAAAGTCTTCCCCTTCTTTTAGTTGGTGCACATCAAAACCAAATCCTACCCGAACTTTCAATTTATTTATTATTCTTCGTTTTGACTAGCAAAATCTTCAAAATTTAGCTTTAAAGAAAACCTCCAGGTATTTGCAAGTGGATTTTGTTGGACATTGCCTGCAAGATAAGAAACGTCAAGAGCAAAAACAGATAATTTAAAGCCAAAGCCTGCGGTAAAATACTGGCGATTACCTTTATTGGGATTTTCGTAAAAATAACCCATTCGCACAGCAAATTGATTATCATACCAGTACTCTACTCCTGCTGAAAGCATAACTTCAGAGAGCTCTTCTCTTAAAACGCTTCCATCTTCAATTACTGCGTTACTCCCATCAGCATTCACGCTTTGAACAACTCCAGGAGCATCATTAAATGATCCGAATATTCCACTTGCAACACTAACATTTGGGTTTCGACCAGCTACTACTACTGGCTCACCATTTGACTCTCTAACAATAGTTCCAGAAGAATCTGTTAGGTATACTGGAGGTGTTGGCACCAACAACTTATTTGCTTCCACAATAAAAGTCATGGAGTTATACTGATCAAAATCTAAAGTTAGTGAGGGACCGATTCGCAAATTTGTTGGAAGAAAATCAGTTTCATCATTATTTGTATAAGCCATTTTAGCTCCAATATTTGAGATATTAATTCCGGCGTTAAAGGTGGCATCATAACCTCCTATTTCAAGTTGGTCATTAGTATAAAAGCCAGAAATATCAGCAGCTACTGAACGGCCTGGTTTAGTAGCCGAACCGTCTACAGTAATTCCATTTGTTAAATTTGAATTTATGTAGCGCAAAGCCATCCCAAATGAAAATTGTCTTGATAACTGCATCGCATAAGCTACGTCAAATGCAAATTCATTGGGAGTAAAATTTCCAATTGTTTGTCCATTATTGTCAGTGAAAGTAATGTCTCCTAAAGAGAAATACCTCAAAGAAGAAGCGAATGTAGAGCGGTCATTAACCCTATAATAACCCGATAGGTACGTCAAGCTTATATCACCCACTAAACTGCTAAGCCATGGGGAATATGTTAAAGAAACACCTCCTTCTCCATCTATAAAAGCCAACTTCGCAGGATTCCAATGTATAGAGTTTTCATCTGGAGAACTTGAGACGCCAACATCCCCCATACCTCCTGATCTTGAATCTGGCGATATTGTTAAAAAAGGTACTGCTGTAGTGATGGTGTTTAATTGAACATCTCCAGAGATATTATCAGGATTCGCCACGTTTTGGGCTTTAGTCTGCAAACTAATTGAAGCTAATAAAAACAGCGTTGCTATGTATTGATGTTTTGTTTTAATCAAGGTAAAATTTTGAGGAATGCAAATATAAATAAACTTAAGTGGTCTTTAAGGCATTCTATAAGATAACTAACTTTTCAAATTTTTCGGCAGTAGAACCATTTCTAGATCTAACTTTAAGCTTGTAAACATAAACACCTTTGCCAATTTTATCACCAAAATCATCTCGACCATTCCATCTAATGTCTCTTGAGATAAAACCTTCATTTACCACTACTTCATTAAAAGATTTTACTAGCTTTCCAGAAACAGTAAATATTTCAAGCTTAACATCCATAGGAGTTCCAGCTTGGTTATGTTGGAAAATAAATTCAGTATTTGTTGTAAATGGATTTGGATAGTTTACCAAGTTTTCAATTTCTACCTCTTTAGATTCAACAACATTAAATTCTATAGTTTTTTCAGAAGAATTATTGGCAACGTCCCATGCCTTTACTCTTAAACTATGCTTTCCTTTAGATAGGTTTTCAAAAGGGAAGGTTATTTTTCCTTTTGAAAAATCGTTTACTGCTGCTTCATAATAATCATTGAGTACAAAGGAGTTTTCTGTATTTCCATCCAGCACTGCAACTAGATCATGACCTATGCCACTTCCTACTGTGTTTATTCCTAAACTATCGCTTAGGTCAACCTTTAAAACTGGGTTATTATCAGTAATTCCACCATAAACAAAGCTTTCATCATTCATATAGAGAACAATATCAGGCCCCTGATTATCATCAACCGCTTCGGAATTACTTCCACCTATTATAATATCTTTATTAAAACCATTACCGTCATTTTGACCATTTTCAGTATAATAAGAAATCTTTCCTTCTCCAAAATTATATGAAATATCTTTGGGTACAACAAAGCTAAAAGTGAACTCACCATTAACTACTGATGCTTTTCCTTTAAATAATCTTCTGTCTCTTTCCTGATAACTAAAGGCTCCAGCACCATCATTATTTAATGTTTTCTTATCAACTACTTTATCAAATACAGTCGGGAAAATCATTCCATTAAAATTGTTGAGTTTTCCACCATTAACATCTTCAACATAACCAGTAATTGTTACTTTAGAAAGTGCATTTAAAGTATCTGCTTGACTAATGGGCTTCCCATTAACTGTTGTAGTAACTACATTATAATCAGGAATAGCCATTCTAAGGGCAGGGTCGCCTAGAAGTGAAAAGTTTCTTGAATTATAAGAGTAAGCATTCACATTTTTTACTTCTCTAAATACATCACCTAATCGCTTAACTGTCCCATCAGGGTTTCGATCAAACATTCTTTCATAAAAAGTCCTATTCAACAAGTAGTTAGGACTTGAAAATACTAATCTAGTGGTAGTCATCAAACCTACTCCCCCTCCATTTGGGTTCAATAAAACCAACTCTCCTCCTGAGGTTCTCAAGGGATCATCAAATCGACTAAACTCACAAGTCGCAGTAATAAATATGGGTAAATTACTATTGTTTTCCCAAGCAGTAATGTCTGAAATAGTTAAAACACGCTCTGATGTCCAACCTGTCTCACCGCCATGACCGGTATAATTAACAATCAAAGCACCATTTTGGACTGTTGAATTAATTTCCGTGTTAACACCAGGGTAGCGATCTCCACTAGCTGTGCTTAGCTGCTGATAGGCATCAAGAAAAATCTTTTCAGTATTAAAATCTTTTCCTTTTGAATCAACAATTTTTGACAAATCGTTGGCTTGAGCCATATGAATTACACCATCCTCATCATCCCCCACAAAAACAATTTTATTTCGCCAATCCTTCATCGTGTTAGCGGTGTTATAGTTTATAATTTTATCTACAACAGCAGCAGCTTGATTTGCGCTTTGCACAGGAAATCTACCAATAGCTATATCTAAATTTTCTGAATTGCTATTCCAAACACCTTCATTGTCATCTAGCAAAGCAAAATAATCGTCAGATACAAATGAGCTGACAGGGTCTAAAGAGTTTCGAGCTTGATATGCTGGAACGAAATTGGAATTTCCACTTATTCTATCCTTATAGTCATAGGATGCATCACCAAACATTAATGCATACTTTATTAAATCTTTCGATGAAGTAGAGCGGTCGTAAAACATTTTAAAAAAAGACCGAATCGCAATTAAACTAGGGGCTCCCGAGGAAAACTCATTGTAAATCTGTTGCGGAGTTACCACGATAACTTTAAGTCCTTCCTCTCTGTGAAAACTTGCCAAGCGATTTGCTTCACTTAAAAAAAGTGGATGTGATACAATAACAAAATCGCTCAGCGATATTCCGTGAAGATTTTGGTTTTCAACTCTCCCGACAGGAAAAACATTGGAAGTATCAAAAGTTTCAAACGCAATGAATTCTTTAAGATCTTGACTTTGAGCTATAACAGAATACTCGTTGCCGTTTCTTGAAGTTTCTTTTTCAAACACATTGGCTTGTTCAGTGATGTCCCATATTCTTATATCTTTAGGCGTTTGAATAAGGTATTCAGAATAATTATTCCCTAAAGAGTTCGCGTCTCGAAAGAGTAGCTGGTTAGACTGAAAGCTTAAATTTCTACGAAGGTTAATGGTTAAACTATTCAACCAACCCTTAGAAACTGATTGTGGTTTATTGTATCTTAAACCCACGCTTAGCACGCCTTGATTTGGTGAAAATTCAAAAAATGAACGCGCTGTAGTTGCAAAATTATATTCGTAACGATTTAAGTTTGTTGATCCAAGTTCTGTGTCAAACTGCTGTCCGTTTACAGTGGTAATAAAATTACTTCTTGTACCAGATCGAGCTAAAACACTTAATTCAAGAGTAGCCTCCTTATTAACATTGATATTGGGAATGTTAAAATTAAAGGTAAAATCTAGCTTAGCATCAAATAATTCTCCTACCCAAAGTTGACCTGAGCTAATTAAATTGCTGCGTTCTTCTTCGTGATAAGCGTATTCAGAAAAATCGTTTGTTGTATAATCTGGAGTAGCTGTCGGACGAGTTTCTTTAGATATTCTTTTCCCAGGAGAATTTCCTAAATGAATAAAATAATATGTTGAGTCAGTGTAAAGATTAATTTCATGTCTAAAAATTTCTCTAGTTTCATCATATTCCCAAGCTACTTGATCCTCTCCATAAAATAAGATGTAATCAGACTTATTAAATACACCATCTTGTTCTCCAATAACCATTACAGCATTTTCTTGCATGTCATCGGGCCTAAATTCACTATTCAACTCAGGCAACATTCCACCACCATAACCAAAAACTTGAATATTTCTAGGATTCAAACTCTCCATGTCAATGCCCAGTTTTTTAAGAAAACTGTAGCTTAATTTATAAACGGCATCTTTTGTTACAGCAATTTTATACCATTCTCCATTATTCAACTTCGATTCATTTGCAAACGATCTTGTTTTATTGTTTCCATATCGACGTGATCCAGAAAATTCATATTCCATTTCAAAAGAAACCAATTTTTCAATTTGCCCGAAATTATTTGTTCTAAAAGGCACAATCCTCACATAATTATGATTCTCCTTTCTAATGTTCATGTTTAAAGTTTCAACTTCAAGCTCATTAGAAATTTGATTGGAATTTATTAATTTTCTCTCATTAGGAGTAAGTGTTTCAAACTTTGTATTTTTTAACGTTACATTAGATAATAGTGAAGCGTTATTTAAATTAACCTCTGAATAATAATAAGGCAAACTATTGACTTCAAAGTTAAATTGAGCATTTTCAAAATTTAACAACAAACTGTTTTCTTCACCTTCTAAGCCATATTCTATTGGGGCTGTCCAATTTAACTCAATTTTATTCTCATTTTGAGCAAAAGAGACTAAGCCACAAAATAGAAAAATTGAGAGTAGAAAAAATCTTTTTCTTAGTTTAGCAATCATATTTTTAATATTTTAATGACTTGGCGAACGTTTTATGCTAACAAATATTGCCTTCACATATTATTTGAATTAATAACAAAAAAATAATAATCTAGTTTAATTATATTTGCATTTATGCTGAAGTTTTTTTGAGTGAAGAAAGGATACCTATATACCATATTTTCATTATTTATTTATAGTTTTTGTTTTGGTCAAGATCCTACATTCTCCCAATTCTACTCAAATAGACTATATTTAAATCCAGCATTTGCGGGTACGGCAAAGTGCCCTAGATTGACTTTGAATTACCGCAATCAATGGCCAGGGCTAGACAATAGTTTTGTTACTTATGCAGCAAGCTATGACCAACAAGTAGACGCAATAAATGGAGGAATAGGTGTCCAGCTAATGAGAGATCAACAAGGAGAAGGTGTTTTGAGCATGACATCTGCAGCTTTTATGTATTCCTATCAATTTAGTGTTAATAGAAAATTTTCAATTAGAGCAGGATTTCAAGGAACATTCGTACAAAAAGCTATTAATAGAGATAATTTACGATTCGGCGATATGATAGACGCTAGAAGAGGCTTTGTCTATCAATCTCAAGAACAAATAAATCAAGACAATGTAATTTATCCTGATTTTTCTTTCGGCCTTTTAGGTTTTAGTAAAAAATTATATTTTGGGATTGCAGCACATCATTTAACTGCCCCTAATGAAGGATTTATTGATGATGCAGAGCTTCCACGGAGATTTACAGCGCACTTTGGCGGGGTATTTCCTTTTGGCATCAGAAATGATGATATGACATGGTCTCCAAATGTGATTTACCAATATCAAGGAACAGCTCAGGAACTTAATTTAGGTTTATACGTAACAAAGGGTCCACTAGTGCTTGGATTATGGCACAGAGGATTAGGAGAAGTTGAAAGAGAGGATGCAATGATTGCCCTATTGGGAGTGGAAGTAGAAGATTTTAAAATTGGCTATAGTTATGATTATACTATAGGCGGTTTAAATGGACGAACTGGAGGTTCCCATGAAATTTCTTTTAGTTACACCTTCCCTTGTAGGCCAAAAAAGGTGCGATTCGAAACAATAACTTGTCCTTCTTTTTAGTTATTAACTTATTTCTTTATTTTTGAAAGTCTTATTTAACACACTTTGTGATGAAAAATACAAATAAAGTCCTTCTATTCAGCTTATTAGGCGCCATTCTAGTTTTAACTTCATGCGGAAAAGAGCGATCTAGCACTACCGGATGGAACTATAATGACTCAAATAACGGTGGTTTTGAAAAACCATTATACTTTGGACAAGAAACTGGTCCTGGTTTAGTTTTAATTGAGGGAGGTCGATTTACCATGGGAAGATCTGAACAAGATATTTTCTATGATTGGAATAATGTACAACGGACTGTGACTGTTTCTTCCTTTTATATGGATGAAACTGAAGTTAAAAATATCGACTACCGAGAATACCTTTATTGGACAAAAAGAGTATTTGGTGTAGACTATCCTGAAGTTTTTAAGAAAGCGCTACCAGACACACTAGTATGGAGAAGCAGGTTGGCTTTCAATGAGCCTTATGTTGAATATTATTTGAGACATCCTGCATACAATGACTATCCAGTGGTTGGAGTAAATTGGTTGCAAGCAACTGATTATGCAGCATGGAGAACAGATCGTGTTAATGAACTAATCTTAATTAGAGAAGGATTATTCGAACACAATCCAAATCAGTTTAACGAAGACAACTTTAATACAAAAGCTTATCTTAATGGCCAGTACGAGAGTGGAAAAAGAGTGGATGGGTTAATTGATTTAGATCCAAACAAAGAAACTCGAAATGTTAGAATTGAAGATGGTATTCTATTGCCCGAATACAGATTGCCGACTGAGGCTGAATGGGAATATGCAGCTATGGGCTTAATAGGAAATACTTATGAAGAATTAATTGTAGAACGAAAGTTTTATCCTTGGAATGGCCATGGAGTTAGAAATGCCGACGATAAGTATCTAGGTCAAATGTTAGCCAACTTCAAACGAGGACGAGGAGACAACATGGGTGTTGCTGGTGCATTAAATGACAACGCTGAAATTACTGCTCCTGTTTACTCTTATTGGCCAAATGACTATGGCTTGTACAATATGGCTGGAAATGTTAGCGAATGGGTTATGGATGTTTACAGACCAATGAACTTAGAAGATGCAGATGACTTCAGACCTTTTAGAGGGAATGTATTTAAAACAATCGTAAGAGATGAAGAGGGTTACATTGCAGAAAAAGATAGCTTAGGTAAACTAAAATATCGAGAAGTAAATCCAGAAGATGATAATTTAGCTGAAAGGAGAAACTACAAAAAAGCAGATGTTATCAATTATGAAGATGGCGATTTACAATCATCAATTTATTATGACGATGCTGCAACATATGCAAGTAAGGGCGATGCCTCAATGTATGATTTTGGCGCTACAACATTAATTAGTGATAGAGCAAGAGTATACAAAGGTGGTTCTTGGAACGATAGAGCGTACTGGATGACTCCTGGAACTCGAAGATTTTTAGCTGAAGATCAAGCTTCACCTTATCTCGGATTCAGATGTGCTATGATTAGAGTGGGCAGCCCAACAGGATTAGGCAATTAAAAATACAGTGTTAATACATTTTAAAAAGCCCTTTTCAAATTGAAAAGGGCTTTTTTATTTTCGTTACTATGAATAAAGCAACAATCGAAAAACTTTACGAGGCATTCAAAATACACCCACTAATCTCGAAAAACAGCAGGGAGGTACCTCATAATTGTATTTATTTTGCCTTAAAGGGCGAGAACTTTGATGGCAATAAGTTTGCATTAGAAGCTTTAGAAAAAGGTGCTGCCTTGGCAGTAGTTGACGATCAATCTTTAACGAAAAATAAAAATCTACTCTTTGTTGATGATGTACTCATTGCACTCCAAGAGTTAGCTAATCATCATAGGAATAAATTAAATATCCCTGTTTTAGCAATTACTGGCAGCAATGGAAAAACAACAAGCAAAGAATTGATAGCAGCTGCTTTAAGTCAAAAATATAAGATTGCTGTAACGAAAGGTAATTTAAACAATCATATAGGAGTCCCTCTCACTTTACTATCTATTACAAAAGCAGATGAGCTTGCAATAATTGAAATGGGAGCTAACCATCAAGGTGAAATTGCTGAATTGTGCAAAATTGCAAATCCGACTCATGGCTTAATTACAAATATTGGGAAGGCCCACTTAGAAGGATTTGGCGGAGTTGAAGGAATATTAAAGGGTAAAACAGAATTGTTTAGACACTTAGAAAATTCAAATGGTGTTGCTTTTTTAAACTCAGATGATGTTAAACTATCTCAGAATACTCCAAACACCAAAACAATCTCTTTTTCAATTGGTAAAAGTGCTGATTGCATTGGTCAGCTTAAAGCAACCCACCCAACCCTATTAGGCAGCTGGAAAATGGGCGAAAAAAATGGAAAAATTAAATCGAGTTTATATGGCGCCTATAATTTTTCTAATATTCTTGCAGCTTGCTGTATTGCGAGCACTTTTGACGTTGATGATAAAAAAATTGAAACGGCTATAAATAATTATCGTTCTGAAATGAATCGTTCTCAATTATTAGAAAGAGATTCAAATTTTATTTACCTAGATGCATACAATGCTAACCCAACAAGCATGAGTTTATCTTTACAAAACTTTGAACAAGTTGAAGCAACTTCAAAAATTGCCATTTTAGGTGATATGTTTGAGTTAGGAGAAGATGCAGCTAAAGAACATCAAGCAATTATTGAAATTGCTAAAGAATGCAATACCATATCAACTTTTGTATTTGTAGGTAATAATTTTTATAATTTAAAAAAATCAGCTAAAGAGGCAGTATTTTTTAAAACAACTGATGAGGCGAAAAATTGGTTTAAAGAGCAACAGTTTAAAAATTCAGCTATCTTATTAAAAGGGTCTAGAGGAATGAGTTTAGAAAAGCTCTTAAAATAAAAAAGCCAAAACCTTGGGAGGTTTTGACCTTCTTTAACTTTTAATACTTTAAACTTACTCGCTTAGCACAGCTCTTGAAATAACAATCTTCTGTACCTCAGTAGTACCTTCATAAATCTGTGTAATTTTTGCATCCCGCATCAATCGTTCAACGTGGTATTCTTTTACAAAGCCATATCCGCCATGCACTTGAACTGCTTCTACAGTAACTTCCATTGCAACACGTGAAGCAAAAACTTTTGCCATGGCAGAAGCCTTGTCAAAGTTTTCACCATTATCCTTCAAGCATGCTGCTTTTAAGCATAGCAATCTCGCTGCTTCAATTTCAGTAGCCATATCTGCAATTTTAAAGGCAATAGCTTGATGCTGGTGAATCGGTTTTCCAAAAGCTTCACGTTCTTTAGAATAAGCAATTGCCAATTCCATTGCTCCTGAAGCAATTCCTAATGCTTGTGCTGCAATACCAATTCTGCCACCAGATAGCACTTTCATGGCAAACTTAAAGCCAAAGCCATCTTCTCCAATTCTATTTTCTTTTGGCACCTTTACATCAGTGAACATTAAGGTATGCGTATCTGATCCTCGAATGCCTAACTTATTTTCTTTTGCGCCAACTGTAAAACCTTCCCACTCTTTTTCTACAATAAAGGCATTAATTCCTTTGTGTTTTTTATCGGCATCAGTTTGAGCAATCACGATATAATAAGAAGCAGTCCCTCCATTAGTGATCCAGTTTTTAGTACCGTTTAATAAGTAATGGTCTCCTTTGTCTATTGCTGTTGTTCGTTGGGAAGTTGCATCAGACCCAGCCTCTGGTTCTGAAAGACAAAATGCACCAATTTTCTCTCCTTTAGCAAGAGGAACTAAATACTTCTCTTTTTGCGCCTCCGTTCCAAACTTTTCAATTCCCCAGCAAACAAGTGAATTGTTTACTGACATACAAACTGACGCTGAAGCATCAATCTTAGAAATTTCTTCCATTGCTAATACATAAGAAACAGTGTCCATGCCGCCTCCACCGTATTTTGGATCTACCATCATGCCCATGAAGCCCAATTCACCTAACTGCTTTATTTGTTCCGCAGGAAATTCTTGTTTTTCATCACGCTCTATAACTCCTTCCTTTAAGACATTATGTGCAAAATCTTTTGCGGCATCTCTAACGGCAATTTGTTCTTCAGTCAATTCTATATTCATATCTTTATTTTATTTCTTTTTGCAAAAATAACTTATTTCGCTCTGTGAACAAACAACCAACATCTTATAAGGTTTTAGGAATCATGTCGGGCACCTCATTAGATGGTCTAGATTTGTGCATAGCAAACTACCAGCTAGAAAATCAGCAATGGAAGTTTGAAATTTTAGCAACGGAAACGCTAACCTATTCTGACCATTGGAAACAACAACTGACTAATTGCGAAACCATTTCTGGAGAAAAACTTATTAAACTCCATTTCGAATATGGCGAATTTTTAGGAAAAAGTGCACTAAAATTTATCCAAAATAAGCGTGAGCAGGTCGACTTTATTTCCTCCCATGGTCACACTATTTTTCATCAAACTGAAAAAAAAATCACTTTTCAGCTGGGCAGCGGAGCAGCGCTAGCAGCTCATTCTAAGCACAAAGTTATAGCTGACTTTCGAAGTCAAGATGTTTCCCTAGGAGGCCAGGGAGCACCCTTAGTTCCAGCAGGAGATGTGGGCTTATTCCCTGAATTTGATTCTTGTATCAACCTCGGAGGAATATGTAATCTTTCTTTTCAATCTAAGGGCAGCTTGTTAGCCTACGACATTGCCCCATGCAACATGGTGTTGAATTATTTAATGCAAAAACACTTTAATCAAGAATTTGATAGAGGCGGTGAAATCTCAAAATCAGGAGAAATTAATCTGTCTATGTTGGAACAATTAAATAAGCTTGATTTTTATCTTAAAAAATCACCAAAATCATTAGGCAAGGAATGGGTTTTTAATCATGTGGTTCCTCTTATTGATGCTGCAAAAATAGCGCCTGTAAATAAGCTTTGCACTTTCAATCACCACATTGCTTTTCAGATAACAAAAGCTATTGAAAATGAAAAATCTATAAAAAGGATATTGATGACAGGTGGTGGGAGTAAAAATAATTTTTTGATTGAATTACTAAAAAGTTCAGGTCTATCTATTGAAATTCCAAATGTACAACTCATAGACTTTAAGGAAGCATTAATTTTTGGTTACCTGGGAATTAAACGTGTGCGAGAGGAAGTAAACGTTTTTAAGAGTGTTACAGCCTCTGCTAAAGATACTAGCAGCGGTAGTATTTATCTTCCTTAAAAGCCAAAATTAAAGCACATACAACCGAATAGTTTTTAATACTTTTGAGACAAATTTTTTTGATGGAGGAATTACTCAAAAAGTACGAAAATAAACAGCCTGAAATAGTGTTTGAGTGGAAAGATTCAGAAACTGAGGCTGAAGGCTGGGTAGTCATTAATTCGCTTAGAGGCGGGGCTGCTGGAGGAGGAACTAGAATGAGAGTTGGTTTAGACAAACATGAAGTAACCTCTCTAGCCAAAACAATGGAAATAAAGTTCACCGTTTCTGGGCCGCCGATTGGTGGAGCAAAGTCAGGAATAAATTTCAACCCAAAAGATCCAAGAAAAAAGGGCGTTTTAGAGCGCTGGTATAAAGCAGTTGCGCCATTGCTTAAAAGCTACTATGGTACAGGTGGAGACTTAAATGTTGATGAAATCCATGAAGTAATTCCAATAACTGAAAAATCGGGTGTTTGGCATCCACAAGAAGGTGTGTTTAACGGGCACTTTAAACCAACAGAAGCCGAGAAAATCAATCGAATTGGCCAACTTAGATATGGTGTCTTAAAAGTTATTGAAGATGCTAGTTTTAGCCCAAAAGTGAGCAACAAGTATGTTGTTGCAGATATGATCACCGGATACGGAGTTGCAGAGTCTGTTCGACATTATTACGAGGTTTACGGAGGCAATTTGGAAGGTAAAAAGGTAATTATACAAGGTTGGGGAAATGTAGGTGCAGCGGGAGCTTATTATTTGGCGCAAAATGGCGCTAAAATTGTTGGTATAATAGACCGAGAAGGGGGATTGATTAATGAAGCAGGTTATTCATTTGAAGAAATCAAAGAATTATTCTTGAAGAAACAAGGTAACCAGCTAATGTCAACTAATATGCTCCCTTTTGATGAGGTAAATCAAAAAATTTGGAGTTTAGGTGCTGAAGTCTTTTTACCCTGTGCTGCCTCACGTTTAATTACAAGAGATCAAGTCGATCAAATGGTAGCATCTGGGATGGAAGTGATTGCAGCAGGCGCTAATGTTCCATTTGCAGACAAAGAAATCTTTTTCGGACCTATCGCAGAATATACAGACAATCGAATTAGTGTAATACCAGATTTTATTTCGAACTGTGGAATGGCTAGAGTTTTTGCATATTTAATGACGGATAGCGCAGAAATGTCAGATCAAGCTATTTTTGATGATACTTCAAAAACCATTAAAGAAGCCATCAAAGAGGTGCATAAAAAATCATCTGAGAAAACAAAAATTGCCAAAACTGCTTTTACTATAGCGTTAAATAAACTCATCTAACCACCTTTAATACAATTAAGTCATGTATACTTTAATGGTTGTCATTTTTATCTTGGGCTATGTCATGATTGCCTTTGAGCATCCGCTAAAAATTGACAAAGCAGCACCAGCATTATTAATTGCTGTTTTAGGATGGACAGCATATGTAATTGGGGCAGAGGAAATCTTAGCAAATAACAGTAGCTTTTTAAAGTACTTGAGTGAAACTCCTCAAGGAGATTACAGTCATTTTATTGTTCATGAACTATCGCACCATCTCACACACCACTCTGAAATTATATTTTTCTTACTTGGAGCGATGACTATTGTAGAGTTAATTGACTCTCATGAAGGATTTTCAGTAATAACGGATCGCATAACAACAACAAATAAAGTTAAGTTAATGTGGATTGTTTGCATGTTGACTTTCTTCTTTTCGGCAGCCTTAGACAACCTCACGACTTCCATTGTAATGATTTCGCTGTTGAGAAAATTGATTGGTGATAAAAAAGAACGTTGGTTTTTTGCAGGTTTAGTAATCATTGCTGCGAACGCAGGTGGAGCTTGGTCACCGATTGGTGATGTTACCACAACAATGCTTTGGATTGGCAATCAAATTACAGCAAGTAACATTATTATTGAGCTTTTCATTCCTAGTTTAATTTGCATTTTGGTTCCTTTAATAATTTTAAGTTTCACTCAAAAAGGAGAAGTTGAAAGACCGATTTTAAGTGAACAACAGCAACAAATGGGTGAAAAAACCACCCCTTTTGAACGAAACCTCATCTTTTTCCTGGGAGTATGCTTACTGCTTTTTGTACCAGTTTTTAAAACCTTAACTCACCTTCCTCCATATATGGGAATGCTTTTTGGCCTAGGTGTGCTTTGGGTAGTAACAGAAATTATTCACCGCTCGAAAAATCATGAAGAAAAATCTGAACTTTCAGTAGTTGGTGTGTTGCGAAAAGTTGATATTGTTAGTGTTTTATTTTTCTTAGGAATTTTAATTGCAATTTCAAGTCTTCAATCAGCTGGTCACTTGACCGAGATGGCTAAATTTTTAGATGAACAAATAGGTGATATTTACTTAGTCAACATTACAATTGGATTACTTTCAGCAATTGTAGACAATGTTCCCTTAGTTGCTGCTTCTATGGGTATGTATCCTATTGTATCACCAGAATTATTGGATAGCTTATCACCGGAAAATGCAGAATACTACAGACACTTTATACAAGATGGAAATTTCTGGGAGTTTTTAGCCTATTGTGCAGGTACAGGTGGAAGTGCGCTTATTATAGGATCTGCTGCAGGTGTTGCAGTTATGGGTATGGAACGAATCGATTTTATATGGTATTTAAAACGGATGAGTTTATTGGCCATCATCGGATATTTTGCAGGTGCCGCCTATTTTGTTTTTACTGTAGCATAAATATCTTTCCTATCTACAATAAAACTAACATTTCGCTGTTAACATCTAGCATAGGACAAAGAAACTAAGCCGTGGTTTAGTTTTAACTTAGTCCTTGTACTATTTTGAACTAACTGCTAATGATTTCATCGATAATAAGTCAAATAAATGTTGCCCAGCCTGTAACAGATAGCCTTGCTACAGCTGATGGACAAACCGAAAAAACACTTTCTATTCTAGAATTAATCACTTCAGGAGGTGTTGGCGGAATAATAATTATGTCGGCACTATTTGTGCTTTCAATTATTGCAGTTTATATATTTATTGAACGCTTTATTTCAATAAAAAAGGCTGCTGAAGAAGATCAGAATTTCATGAATCAGATCAAAGATTTTATTCATGATGGAAAATTAGAAGCAGCAAGATCTTTGTGTAAAAGCACCCCAACTCCAATTTCACGAATGATTGAAAAAGGAGTGAATAGGATTGGAAAGCCATTAAGTGATATAGCTGCGGCTATTGAAAACACTGGGAAGCTAGAGCTTTTTAAATTGGAAAAAAACTTAGCCACCCTAGCAACTATATCAGGTGCAGCCCCAATGATTGGGTTCTTGGGAACTGTAATTGGAATGATTTTAGCCTTTCACCAAATGGCATCTGCAGGCGGGAACATTGATGTTGGAATGCTTTCAGAAGGAATCTACACTGCTATGGTAACAACGGTAGCAGGTTTAGTGGTAGGCATTGTTGCTTACATTGGATACAACCTATTGGTAGCCAAAGTTGAAAAAGTAGTTTTTAAAATGGAAGCAAGAACTACTGAATTTTTAGATATTCTTAATGAACCTGCGAAATAATGGGATTACGTTCAAGAAATAAAGTCAGTCCTAATTTCAATATGTCTTCAATGACTGATATTGTTTTTTTGCTACTCATTTTTTTTATGCTCACCTCTACCCTTGTTAGTCCCAACGCATTGAAGTTACTTTTACCCAGCAGTTCAAGTAAAACCTTAGCAAAACAAACGGTTTCAGTTTCAATTACAAAAGATCTAGACTATTATATTGATCAACAAAAGATTGAGTTTGCTTTTATGGAGTCTATGCTGAAAGAAAAGATGGCTGGCAATCCTGAAAACTCAATAATCTTGCATGTAGACAAACAAATTCCTGTGGAAGAAGCTGTTAAGGTCATGGACATTGCAAGCCGAAATAAATTCAAAATGGTGTTGGCCACCAAATCAAAATAAATGTCTGAGGAAGAGAAAAAAAATAAGCGAACAGGACTAGTAGTAAGCATCGTATTTCACAGCTTACTGGTTTTGATTTTTGCTTTTTTTGGCTTGACCTACTTAGACCCTCCACCTAAAGATGAAGGAATCACCATCAACTTTGGTACTAGCGATCAAGGCATGAATAACAATCCCAACAACACTGTAAATACAGAAGTTGAAAACACTCCAACTGAAACAGCAGTTTCAGAACCTATTCCCGCTGAAGCAGTTGAAGAAGAAATAATGACTCAAGATACAGAGGAGGCTCCGTCGATTGATAAAAAAGATAAAAAGAAAGAGGACGTGGTAGAACCAGTAAAGAAGGAAGAGCCAAAGCCAGATAAAAACTTGAGTGATGCGCTAAATAAGTGGAAAAATAAAGCTCCTGCAAGTGGCGGTGGTGATGGAAATACAGGCTCACCGGGTGACCAAGGAAGCTTAGATGGGGACCCTAATAGCTCAAATTATACTGGTGGAGGACGTGGTAATGGAACCTCATTTAACTTGTCAGGTCGAAGCATGGTTAGTTCCCCAAAAATTTCAGATAACTCACAAGAAGAAGGTAAAGTAGTTGTGGATATCATCGTTGATAAATATGGCAAAGTGATTAGAGCTACGCCGGGTGCAAGAGGCTCAACCACTACCAACGCCATCTTAGAAAAAAAAGCAAAAGAAGCAGCGCTCCGAACTAAGTTTAATGCCAACCCCAATGCTGCTGAAGAGCAGAAAGGTCAAATGACTTTCATATTTATATTGAATTAAATGACCTATCGAGAAACGCTTGAATACCTTTTCAAGCAACTCCCTATGTACCAGCGCGAGGGTAAAACAGCCTTTAAAAAAGACTTAAATAACACCTTGAGACTTTGCAAATTGTTGGGAAATCCTGAGCAACAATTTAAAAGCATTCACATTGCAGGCACTAACGGAAAAGGCTCAACTGCTCACATGCTAGCAGCCATTTTTCAAGAAGCAGGATATAGAACAGGCCTTTATACTTCTCCACATTTGAAAGACTTTAGAGAAAGAGTGAGAATCGATGGAGAAATGATATCCCAAAAGAGTGTTGTTGAATTTGTAAAAGAGAATCAATCAAAATTTGACGAAATTAAACCCTCATTTTTTGAATGGACAGTTGTTTTGGCATTTCATCAGTTTGCAAAAGCGAGAGTTGATATAGCAATTATTGAAACTGGTTTAGGAGGTAGGCTAGATTCTACTAATGTGATTACTCCTGAACTTAGTATTATTACCAACATAAGTTATGATCACATGGATATGTTGGGAGATACCTTGCCTGAAATCGCTCGAGAAAAAGCAGGAATTATTAAGGAGGGTGTTCCAGTGGTTATTGGAAATAACTCTGGTCAGAAAGCCTTATTTCTAGATATTGCTTTTGAAAAAAAGTCGCTTATTTATTTCGCTGATTCTTTGAAAACCAATGTTGAACTCACAAGTGATCTAATCGGAATCTATCAAAAAAGCAATATAAAAACAGTTTTCCAGAGCTGGTTAGTTTTGAGAAATTTAGGGTGGTTAATTAGTTTTCCGCAATTGGAAAGAGCGCTTCTGAATATTAAAAAAAGCACTGGTTTAAGAGGAAGGTGGGAAGTATTACAAAAGAATCCATTAGTTATCGCTGAAACAGCGCATAATGAAGAGGGCCTGAAGCTTGCTATAAAACAATTGAAAGAGACAGAATACGATTGTCTGCATTTAGTATTAGGGTTCGTGAAAGGCAAAGACTTAAAGAAGTTATTAAGTCTATTCCCAGAAAGTGCTTCTTTCTATTTTTGCGAAGCTAAAATACCTCGAGCAGAAAAAGCTGAAGTAGTCTATGAGATCGCAAAAGAATTGGGAATAAAAGGTAGACACTTTAATAATGTGACTGAGGCTAAAAATACTGCACTCAACAATGCTCAACAATCTGATTTGGTATACATTGGAGGTAGCAATTTTGTAGTAGCAGAAGCCTTGTAATTTTTTTCAAAAGAAAGTTGTCAAAATTGGGAATTCATGTATATTTGCACTCCGAAAAAAATCGGGCGATTAGCTCAGTTGGTTCAGAGCACCTCGTTTACACCGAGGGGGTCGGGAGTTCGAATCTCTCATCGCCCACAAGATTAAAGTTCAATAAGCCGAAGGCGGATTGAACTTTTTTTATTTTACCGAGCTGAGCTTGCTCAAGCGAAAGTGGAATAAAAAAAGTTTAAATTCGAGTGAAACGAGAATGAACTTTAACTTGGGTACAAGGGCAACTCCATGAGATCAGCGAAGCTAATCTCTCATCGCCCACAAGTTAAAAGTTCAATACACCGAAGGTGGATTGGACTTTTTTGTTTTACTGAGCTAAGCAACGCTTAAGTGAAAGTAAAATAAAAAAGGACAAACTCGAGAGAAACGAGAGTGAACTTTGACTTGGGTACAAGGGTAACATTTTGAGATCAGCGAAGCTACTCTCTCATCGCCCACAAGTTAAAAGTTCAATACACCGAAGGTGGATTGGACTTTTTTGTTTTACTGAGCTAAGCAACGCTTAAGTGAAAGTAAAATAAAAAAGGTCGATCCGTATAAAGTGAGAAGAAACTTTGGATCTGGGTGCGAGCACTTAAAGTAAATCCCATTAATGACTAAACTCAGTTATGAAAAATGTTGACGCCCATTTTTTACTAGCTTAAAGTTTTCATTTCTGCTTTTTTGATACATTTGATTTTCTTTTCAAATGCATTAGCTCCCCCATGAGCAATCAGGATGCTTCGCTAATGCAGCAAGATTAATGAGGCATTAGCTCAGTTGGTTCAGAGCACTACCTTGACAGGGTAGGGGTCACTGGTTCGAATCCAGTATGCCTCACCAGAGAATGAAAGCTTTTGCATGAAATGAAAAATATTTTAAAGTTTCATGAACGTTGAGTTTACTCAAAAGTGAAATGAAGCTTTAGAATATAAATCTGCAAAGCAGAAATAAAGTTTCATTTTGACCTTGCAGAAACTGGATCACCAAAGGAAATCCAGTATGCCTCACAAGAGAATGAAACTTTTTGCATGAAATGCAAAATATTTTAAAGCTTCATGAGCGTTGAGTTTACTCAAAAGCGAAATGGAGCTTTAAAAGATAATTCTGCAAAGCAGAAATAAAGTTTCATTTTGACCTTGCAGAAACTGGATCACCTAAGGTAACCCAATATATCTCAAAAAATTAAGCTTCACTAGTGCTTCATAAAAATTTATTCAGAAAATTGAACAATGCGAAAAAAGCTCTCGCTTGGGTACAAGAGGCCCTATTTTGAATCACCGCAGGTAATCCAGTATGCCTCACTAAGCGCCTTAATAGTTTAACTCATAAAAATTGCTTTCGATTAATTCACAGTGGTACCTTTTCAGTAAAACCTCTCCATGCCACAAATGATTCAACACATTTTTGACTAATTTTAGGAATTCGTTCTAAACGTAATTTTTGCTATGAAAACTCACTTGTACTTTTTTATTTTTGCTCTTTTAGGGCTAACTTCATTACATTCCTGTGATTCGAAAAAACCAAAAAAAATAAAGAAGAGCTCTTCTCAAAATGTTGTTACAAGCAAACCGAGCAGCACAAAGCCAGTTTTTGAGCTTTTAAATAGCCAAAAAACAGGTGTTGATTTTGAAAATACTTTAGTAGAAACAGCTGAAGTTAACTTTTTTGTTTATCAATATTTATACAACGGAGGTGGTGTTGGTATTGGAGACATTAATAATGATGGGCTTCCAGATATCTATTTTACAGGCACTGTTGCAAATGATAAAATATATTTGAATCAAGGTGATTTAAACTTCAAAGACATCACATCAACTTCAGGAATCCAACAAAATAATGGATTAAAAACTGGGGTTTCCATGGTTGATATTAATGCTGATGGTCTTTTAGATATCTATGTTTGTCGTTCTGGATGGACGGAGAATGCAAGTGAACGAGCCAACTTACTTTATATCAACCAAGGCAATAATACATTTAAAGAGAGTGCTGCGGCTTATGGTTTAGCAGAAACTGGCAATTCAGTTCAGGCTGGATTTTTTGATTATGACAAGGACGGTGATTTAGATTGTTTTATTGCAGGTCACCCATTATTTGAAGTAGAGAATGAAGAAGCCGATCGTTTACGGGAAAATCCTATAGATCAGTTTAGCGATCAACTTTATAAAAATAATGGGAATAACACCTTCACAAAGGTTACCAAAGAAGCTGGCGTTTTCAATTATGGACATGGACTTGGCTTGGCATTGAGTGATTTTAATAAAGATGGATGGCCTGATATCTATGTAGCAAATGACTTTCAATCGCATGACTACTATTACTTAAACAATGGAGATGGAACTTTTTCTGAAAACGCTAAAAGTTTGATTTCACATGTAAGCTACTTTGCAATGGGAAGTGATGCGGCCGATATTAATAATGATGGTGAAATGGACCTATTTGTGGTTGAAATGCTTGCAGAAGATAATAAGCGCCAAAAAACAAATATGGCAGCCATGAACCCAGGTCTATTTTGGGACAACGTTAAAAGGGGATTACATTATCAGTACATGAGAAATACCTTACAATACAATAATGGTAGAGGAAGTTTTTCTGAAATTGGCTACTTAAGTGGAGTTTCAAATACAGATTGGAGCTGGGCACCCCTGTTTGCAGATTTTGATCATGACGGATTTAAAGATTTAGCAATAACAAATGGCTACTTAAATGATACTCAAGACAAAGACTTAGTCAAAAAAGCAGATAAAATGCTAGGAGATAAAAAGCTAAAAGATTATACAGAAATTATTGATTTGATGAACTCTACTCCTATTCAAAACTATGTTTTTAAGAATCAAGGAGATTTGACTTTTACTGATAAATCCGAAGACTGGGGCTTCGATTTTTCTGGTTATTCTAATGGCATGGCTTATGGTGACTTAGATAACGATGGAGACATTGATTTAGTGGTTAATAACTTTAATGATCCTGCATCAGTTTACAAAAACACAACAAGTGATCAAAATGTCGGTCACTACCTTAAAGTTGATCTTAACGGTCAAAATAAAAACCCAGATGGATATGGGACTAAGCTGACCCTTAAGACAAATGCTGGCATGCAATTTCAAGAATTTTGGGTAGCTAGGGGTTTTCAATCTTCTTGCGATCAGAAAGTTCATTTTGGAATTGCTTCAGGAGATCAAATAAAAGAATTGATTATTGAATGGCCAGATGGAAGAATGCAAACTCTCAATAATATAGCTGTAAATCAAGAGATTGAAGTTAACTACTCTGATGCGAACACGCAAAGGACTCCAGAAACTCCGCCACAGCCATACTTTATTCCACTCCAATCTAATTCTGGCTTTCTTTTTACGCACAAAGAAAATGATTACAACGATTATGAAAAGGAAATTTTATTACCGCATAAGCAAAGTAGAAATGGCCCTAAAATAAGTATCGGTGATGTAAATGGTGACCAAATTGATGATTTCTACATTAGTGGAGCGGCAGGGCAAGCTGGAAGGTTGATTGTACAATTGGGTCAAATGCAATTTGGATCCTCATCTGACGAAGTGTTTCAAGCTGATGCAGCATCTGAAGACTTAGGGGCAACCTTTTTTGATGCAGATTCAGATGGAGACCTTGACCTTTATGTTGTAAGTGGTGGGAATTCGTTTGAACCAAATGATCCTTTATTGCAAGACCGATTATACATCAACAATGGGCAAGGAATGTTTAACAAAGCACAAAATGCTCTTCCAAAAATGTTAACAAGTGGGGGAACGGTTACAGCAAGTGACTACGATAATGATGGGGATAATGACCTGTTTGTAGGTGGAAGAATTGTTCCTGGGAAGTATCCCTTTTCACCTCGGAGTTATCTACTTGAAAACGTGAATGGAAAGTTTAAAGATGTTACCAAAGCCAAAGCACCTGGGCTCATGCAACCTGGATTAATTACTTCTGCTATTTGGACAGACTTTAATCAAGACGGTAAAGATGATCTAATTGCTGTAGGTGAATGGACTGGGATTCTGCTGTATGAAAACCAAAACAACAAACTGGTTAATGTTAGTGAAGAAAATGATCTTGACAAAGAAACAGGATGGTGGAATAAAATTGTAGCAGTTGATATTGACCAAGATGGTGATCAAGATTATGTTATTGGTAATTTAGGATTAAACTATAAGTACCATGCTTCAAAAGAGGAACCATTCGAAGTTTATGCTCATGATTTTGACGAGAATGGATCAATAGATATCGTTTTGGGATACTATAATGATGGAACGGTATTTCCAGTCCGTGGGAGACAATGTTCATCAGAGCAAATGCCTATGATAGCTGAAAAATTTGAAACTTATGAATCTTTTGGAGAAGCAAATATTCAAGATGTATATGGTGATAAGTTAAAAGAAGCACTTCATCTCACTGCAAGAAATTTTGCATCCTCGGTGCTAATAAATGAAGGGAAAGGAAAGTTTAGGTTGAAGCAATTGCCCACCAAAGCACAGTTTGCTCCAGTAAACGGGATTATTGCAAAAGACTTTGACAAAAATGGCACTGTTGATTTATTGCTTGCTGGAAACTTGTTTCAAGCTGAAGTAGAAACAGGAAGAGCAGATGCAGGAAGAGGTTTGCTATTACTTGGTGATGGTAATGGTGGCTTTAAACCAGTCTCATTAATAGAGTCAGGCTTTCATGCCCCTATGGATGTTAAAGACTTAGCTCTATTGGGAACCGGCCCAACTACTCCAGATATGATTTTAGTTGGAAACAATGATTTTGGCCTTCAAATCTTTTCGGAAAACAAAGCTAGAACTGTTCAGTAATTTTAAACCAACTTTTTAATTCCAGCTTATCCAGTTGAGCAATAGAAGATAAATTTTTGGACTTACTTTTTATTTTATAATTTAACCGCTAAACTCAGCTGATTATGTTCAAGCAGCAAGCTACTTACCGTGTTAATATATTTGATGAAGAGCTAAGCATGGAAGACGGTCGATCATTTCCAAAAACAGCAATTATTGAGAAATGGAAGGGATCATCTAAAATAAGCTCTAAAAAGCTAGGTGTACCTAATTTAAAAGATGTATATCAAGACATTTATGATCAAAAAGAAATTGACTTAAGCCATTGCTACTTAAAGGACTTCTCATTAAAGAAATACCGAGAAATATATTCTATTGAAGAGCTAGTAGAAATTAAATTAAAGTCTGTTCACGCGGACAATTCCTTTTTTGAAAGTGAGTTTGGTACTGACTTTTCCTACGCTAGTTTTGAAGGCGGTTTTAACTCATTTGCCTATAGTATTTTTCATCAAGGAACAGTAAATTTTGGACATATATCTTGTCACTCTAACCTCAATTTCAACAGATCGGAGTTTTACGTAGAGTCCCTAAATTTTAAATTTGCAGATTTCAATTATAGCGATGTACGCTTCACTTCCTGCTTATTTGATTGTGACGATTTATTTTTCGTGAATACCGATTTTGGTGATGGGAATGTAAGTTTTAGACAAGCTAATTTTAGTTCCTCCAACTGTAATTTTCAATATGCAAGATCAAACAAAGGAGATATATCATTTGATCGTGCTGTATTTGGCGGAAAAATTTTAGACTTTAGAAAAATTGAATTTGGAAGTGGGAAAGTAGACTTTAGGCGAGTAGACTTTGGCAATGGGAACATAAATTTTAGTGAATCAGAGTCAGTTGAGGGTAAAATAAATTTCCGGAACTCGATATTTGGAAATGGTGAAAAAAAGTTCGAAAATATTTCATTTGAAAAAAATCAAATCTTTTTTGACGGTTCCAGCTTTTTAGAAGGCCAACTTTCTTTTAAAGGATCTAGTATTCATACCTTAAGTATGACAGACTGCTTAATGGGAGGGCACTGCGACTTTAGAATAAAAAAAGGGCATTTGTTAGATTTATCATACTCCGTTGTAAAAGAAATAGCAGATTTTTCTGCTGGCTCAACTCCAGTTGATTTGAATACTTTGAAGATAGAGGGGGTTAAAAATTTAGGTAAAATTTTTATTGCCTGGAAAGAAAACAAGGCGTTTCAATTAATCACTACACAGCCAAATAGCACCAATGCTAGCAAGGCAAGTCAGTTTAATTTACTAAAAGTTAGTTTTCATCAAAACGGAAAATACAATTCAGAAGATAAGGCATATTTAGCTTTTAAGAGATTTGAGATGAAAGCGATGCTCGATAATTCCAGATCAAAAGGAATGCTTGAGAACTTAAGAAGTAAGTTAGTTTATGGATTTCAATGGCTAATATTCGACAAGGCCGGATTGTTTGCTACATCCCCACTTCGCGTTTTTACGAGCATGTTAGTAGCACTTAGTTTCTTCTCAATTCTCTACATCGTGTTACCTTTCTTCGTTCATGCAGAAATTGTTTCAACTGTAGGCGACCCAGATCATCTCAATGTAGTTGAAAAATCATTTTATCATAGCGCCATCACCTTTTTTACGATTGGCTATGGTGATTATTATCCTTCAGGCCATGTAAGGTGGTTATCAGCTGCAGAAGGATGGGTAGGAGTATTTTTGATGTCCTACTTCACAGTAGCGTTTGTAAGAAAAATATTGCGTTAGAAATTCTAAATTCTTCAGCACAATACTTTAAGGTAAATTACAGTCAAAATTATGAACTGACTTTAACCTGTTAGCTCAATCTTCGCATTTTGATTTTCCAATTGCTTCAGGTATTCTTCCGGTTTGAATTCTGCATCATGAAAGCTCTCACTTCTTTTCTTAACCTGCTTTTGACGGCTTATGCTCCGAGCAAAACGCCGCACACTTTCTTCTGTATTTAAAATCAAGCCAGGCACTGGAGTGGTCTTGCCCGAATTATCTTTTGCTACCATGGTAAAATAAGACGAGTTGCAGTGTTTGGTAACGCCAGACTTGATGTTTTCCGACTCTACCCTCAGACCAACCACCATAGAAGTTCTGCCAGTAAAATTCACTGAAGCTTTTAAGGTTAACAGATCTCCCACTTCAATGGGATTTAAAAAGTCCACTTTATTGACTGAGGCGGTAACACAATAATGCCCAGAGTGCTTTGAAGCACAGGCAAAGGCCACTTGGTCCATTAAGCTAAGGATATATCCACCATGAATAAAGCCACTAAAATTGGAATGAGAAGGCAACATCAATTGTGTCATGGTGAGTTGAGAGTCTTCAATGTTTCTGTATTTCATAGTTTATGTATTATTTAATTATTACTCACTGACTATTTTGATATTGAATCTATGGTTTCCTCTAACCTATCCAAAGCTGAACCCCAGCCATTATAGAAGCCCATTTCTTCTTGCTGTTTACAATATTCTGCAGTGGCGTGAATTACACTAAATGTGAATTTCGTTTTTTCTCCATCAGCTTCAAAATAAGTTTGTAACTCCACTCCTTCAGTCATAGGTTTAAAATCTGCTGAAGAAATAATTTTCTTTAATTCGATAATCTCCTTGTATATCCCTTCAGATATGAATTCATTTCCATCTGGCATTGGCATAGCATATTTCCATTTTCCGCCCACTTTAAAGTGATGTTCTATAACTTTAATATCCATTCCATTTGGAGCCCACCACTTTATGATGTGTTCTGATTTTGTCCACGCCTCCCAAACTACTTCTACTGGGGCATTAAATGTTTTTTCAATGGTTAATGTTCTGTTGGCTAATTCACTCATTTTTAGTTGTTTTTTGGTTGAAGTTATTAATGTAATTTTCAAAGGAATCAATTCTATCTTCCCATAACTTGTTGTATTGTTTTATCCATAGAAAGGCAGGAACTAATTTTTGAGCTTGGATTAAGCATAAACGCTCCCTTCCTGTTTGGTTAAAATCGATTATGCCACACTCGTTTAATATTTTTAAGTGTTTTGAAATTGCAGGTCTGCTAATTTCGAACTTTTCAGCTACCTCATTTACGCTTAAGGTTTCCTTCGAAAGCAACTCAATTATATCTCTCCTAACTGGGTCGGCAATAGCCTGAAAAACATCTCTTCTCATCATATGTGTAACTATTCGGTTACAAATATATATGTAATCATTTGGTTACGCAAATTATTTAACTGTAAGTTTTATAATTGTGGGCTAAAATAGACCATGGAGTTAGAAACCCTTCGGAGCTGGGTTACAAACCCCATAGCTGATAGTTTGTGTTAGTTGCTGTTTTTATTATTTTAACTTTTTGATCAAATTTTCTTTGTGCTTTCCATAAACTCCTGTTTTAGACCAGGATACGATAATCGCATCATATCCTCCTGATTCATTCTTCTCCTCTTTTGTAAATAGGATTAACTGATTAGCAACTTGTGAGTCGTTTAAAAAGTATTCTTTTCCCCATCTGTCAAAATATTCCTTCTTTGTGATCAGTACTTTTCCAAAGATGCCATAGGCAAATCCAACCTTTTTATTCTGGAAATCAAAGTCTGCACGGTTTATTTGTTTCTCTAAAATTTGATTGAAATAATCAACTTCATATTGATTCAAAGTGATCGAATTATCTATTCCACAGCTGTCGATTACAATCTCCTGTCCAATACAAACATTAGTCAAAAGGGTTAATATGATTAAAATTTGTTTCATCAGTTTTGCAATTGCAGCTGCTTCAAAGGGTTTCTGCCAAAGGACAGACAGGTTACAAACCTTCATGATCTAATTTTATAAATATAGTTCGAATTTATAAAGTCAACCATAAACTTTGTAAAATATTAGTGGAGTTACTTTGCCGCAGGCTTGAAACACATTGTCCCATGATACGCTTTGCTAATCGTGTGGCAGCGGGGAGCTATTACTTTTATACATTGTTGGCTGCTGGCTTTTTTAGTTCAGAGCCATTAGTAACATTCCAAGGCTCATTAGAATCATCAGTCCATCCTCTATAATGGTAACCGTGCTCATTGGAAGGTTGAAAACGTCTCCCAAGCAAGCACATTTGATCGTTTTTTTGTCCAAAACAGTTTTTAAAACTCCAATGATGCTTACAGACATTACAACGAATGTTATAGTGTTTGTAATGATTGGATTAAAATTTATCAAGAAGGCAATACCCAAAGCTAATTCAGTAAAAGCATAAATGTAGCCCCAAGCAGGGAATTTACGGGCTATGATGTCGTACATTAAATAGCTGTCCTTAAATCCCTTTAGGTTTAACATCTTGAAAAATGAAAAAGTCAAAAAGAAACCTGCCATAAAATGTCGCATCCATCTTATTAAATTACTATTTTCAACTGACAATTCCACAAGGGCAGTCGCTGAAAAAATGTACAAAAAGATGAGCACAACAGGTTTGTATGTTTCAAACCAAGATTTGGACTGTTCTATGGTTTCATTGTGTTGCGTGGCTACGATTTGGTATTTATCGTCCAATGCGTTCTGTAAATCGGACAAAGCAATATGCTTGTCCATTGTGATGGCAGCACTGTTGTTGTCTTTCGAGACTTCTGCATCTGTTATATTATTTACGGAAAGCAAAGCCGATTTCACTTTGGTTTCACAGACTTCGCAAGTCATTCCCGTAATTTGATATGTATGTGTCATAATTTTTACTTTTATAATGCAAACTTGACAACAAATGGCGGGTATAGTGTTATGTAATTTTGGTAACGTTTTGTAAAATTTACAACTCTTCTAAAGGTTTTCGTTTAACTGTTCGCAGTTTTTTGAAGTGGCTCGGAGTAAGCCCTGTAACTTTTTTAAATTGATTACTTAAATAAGCAACACTTGAATAGTTGAGTTGGAAAGCGATTTCACTTATCGTAAGCTCTTCATAAACCAACAATTCCTTCACCTTTTCTATTTTTTGGAGGATGTAATATTTCTCTATTGTAATTCCTTCTACTTCTGAAAACAAATTGCTCAATGCACTGTAATCTTGATGAAGTTCTTGTGTCAAATAGCCGGAAAGTGTTATTTGCAGGTTACTGTTTTTATTTTGAACCAAGTCAATAATCCGATTTTTTATCTTTTCAATGATTTTGGTCTTTTTGTCGTCCAATAGGTCAAAACCTAAAGATAGAAGTTCTCTTTTTAGTTGTTCTTTTACACTAGAAATATCATTTTCTTGTAAATCAACTTCTCCCAATTCCACTTGTACAGGATGAAGTCCAAGTTTTTCGAGGATTGTTTTTACCACCATTTTACAGCGGTTACATACCATATTTTTGATGTATATAGTCATCAGTTTTCAGCTTGCATAACTGCCCCAGCTATGAGTAGTAGCTTCTCGCAGGGCGCTATTACTTTTAGGTAATGTTGTGGGCAGTTTTTTTACATATTATCATCCAATGTTTTTCATTTGGATTTTGTTCAGGCTCGTTGATTTCTTTTAGCTCAATAATATTATACATTCCAAATTCTTTTTTTACAGACGCTTCATCATAGAAGTATAGATTTAACCCATGTTTAGAGTGAAAGGTGTTTTTTTCTATTTCTTCTCCCTCACCAAACCGTTTATCGGTTGTTGATAATGCGACAAAAACCATTATTCCATCAGGAGCTAATTGTGAATAGCAAGCTCTAATTAGTTTTGTCCTGTCGACTGGGTTCAAAAGATGAATTAGTGAATAACAATAAATTGAGTCGTAGCTGGCTGTGTCAAATGGCATGTCAGTAACAGAACCGTGGTGTATCGTCACATCCTTTCCAAAATATTTTTGAGCTCTCTCAATCGCAGTTTTAGATATTTCAATTCCTGATACATTTAATCCATTATCATAAAACACCTTTGCATTTCTTCCATATCCGAATCCTGGAATTAGGATGCTTTTAATTCTATTCTTTTGAAATAGCTCAAGGACATTCTTTGCATTGTCAGTCGAATTCTCTCCCCACATCTTATCGTTACTCTTAAAGGCAGATTCCCAAAATTCATTCATTGTCCTATTATTCTAAGTGAAGTATTGGCTGATTATGGTCAAGTTGTTTAATAACTAAACATCCAAACAAAGCAAAGATTAAGTTGACTTGCTTTTGGAATGTAGTATTTCTCAAATATAGTCAATCCCAAAAACTACTTGCTAAAACGCAAAAAAGCCAAGGATTTCTCCTTGGCTTTTTTTTATAAATCTATTATATCTTCTAATTGTTCAAGGCTTCAGCACCACCAACAATTTCTAAAATTTCATTGGTAATGGATGCTTGTCTTGCTTTGTTGTAAACCAACTTCAAGTCGCCAATCAATTCTGTGGCATTATCCGTTGCTTTGTGCATGGCCGTCATTCTAGCGCCGTGCTCAGAAGCATGTGAGTCTAACACCGCTTTGTACAACTGTAACTTCAAAGACTTTGGAATCAACTCGCTAATAATAAACTCACGAGTAGGTTCGTAAATGTAATCGGACTTGCTTTGAGGTTCTTCCTTTTCTTCAGGTAAAATCGGCAACATCTGCTCTACATTCACATTTTGAACAGCAGCGTTTACAAATTCATTGTATACCAACACTACCTTATCAAACTGCTTGTAAGAAAAGGAAGCCATTATACGCTCAGCAACCTCAGCAACACGCTCAAAGGTTAAATCATCATAGATTTGATCCAACTTACCAGGTAAAGTTGTACCCTTGATGTTGTAATCTGTCTTCTTAAAGTAGTCATCTGCTTTTTTCCCTATCGCCATCACCGTAATGTCTTTAGAAGTAAACTCTTCTTTGATCAAGCGATTGGTTTCTTTGATGATGTTCGAGTTAAATGCTCCAGCCAAACCTCTGTTTGAAGTAATAGGAACTATGAGTAACTTCTCAACAGTGCGCTCCTCTGTAAAAGGACTTTGACTATCGTCATTGCTCTCACTTAAGTTGCCCAACAATTCTTTTAACTTATTGGCATAAGGTCGCATTTGAGTAATTGCTTCTTGAGCTCTTCTCAACTTCGCCGCAGAAACCATTTTCATAGCAGAAGTAATCTGTCTCGTTGAGGAGATGGAGGTTATTCTGCCGCGTATTTCTTTTAAGTTTGCCATGTTCTATTCTTCCTTGTTTTGCAATTATTTTGCAGTCGCATATCGAGCAGACATATCAGCTGCTACTTTTTCTAAAACTGAAGTTTCAGCATCTGTATACTTTCCTGCCTTCAATGCATCTAAGGTATCTCTGTGTTTAGCATTCATGTATTCCAAAAACTCAGACTCAAATTTTCTGATCTGATCAACTGGCACATCACTCAATAAACCTTTGGTTCCAAGGTAAATGATAGCTACTTGCTCCTCAACTGCCATTGGTGAATTTTGAGCTTGCTTCAAGATTTCAACGTTTCTTGAACCTTTTGCCAATACTGCTTTAGTTGCAGCATCCAAATCAGAACCAAACTTAGAGAAAGCCTCTAGTTCTCTGTATGCCGCTTGATCTAACTTCAAGGTACCAGCCACTTTTTTCATTGACTTAATCTGAGCAGAACCACCTACACGAGATACTGAAATACCTACGTTAATTGCTGGTCTAACACCTGATAAGAATAAGTTTGATTCCAGGAATATTTGACCATCTGTAATTGAAATTACGTTGGTTGGAATATATGCAGAAACGTCACCCGCTTGTGTTTCAATAATTGGCAATGCAGTAATTGATCCTCCACCTTTTACTTTTCCTTTCAAAGATTCAGGTAAATCATTCATTTGAGAAGCAATGGTATCGTCATTAATCACTTTTGCTGCTCTCTCCAATAATCTTGAGTGCAAGTAGAATACATCACCTGGGTATGCTTCACGTCCTGGAGGTCTTCTTAATAACAAAGAAACCTCACGGTAAGCTACCGCTTGCTTTGATAAATCATCAAATACAATTAATGCTGGTCTACCAGTATCTCTAAAGTATTCTGCAATTGCCGCTCCAGTAAATGGTGCGTAAAACTGCATTGGAGCTGGATCAGATGCGTTTGCTGCTACAATTGTAGTGTAGGCCATTGCTCCAGCATCTTCTAATGTTTTTACGATTCCTGCAACAGTAGAACCTTTTTGTCCAATTGCTACATAAACACAATAAACAGGCTCTCCTCTGTCGTAAAATTCTTTTTGGTTGATAATGGTATCAATTGCAACTGTTGTTTTACCAGTCTGTCTGTCACCAATAATCAACTCTCTTTGTCCTCTACCTACTGGAATCATTGAGTCAATTGACTTAATTCCTGTTTGTAATGGCTCATTTACTGGCTGACGATAAATTACACCAGGAGCTTTACGCTCAATTGGCATTTCAAAAGTTTCCCCTTGAATTGGCCCTTTACCATCGATAGGCTCACCAAGTGTATCAACTACTCTACCCAACATGCCTTCGCCTGTTTTAATAGAAGCAATTCTACCAGTTCTTTTTACCGTATCGCCTTCACGAACTTTATCTGAAGAACCTAAAAGCACTGCTCCTACGTTATCTTCTTCCAAGTTCAATACAATACCCATCAAGTTATTTTCAAACTCAATAAGCTCACCTGCTTGTACTTGAGACATACCATAAATTCTAGCAATACCGTCACCCACTTGGAGTACGGAACCAACTTCTTCTAAGTCAGCCTCTGATTTAACACCTGCTAATTGATCTCTAAGGATGGCAGAAACTTCTGCCGGATTTACTTCAGCCATTGTTTTAATTTTATGCTTTAAGCGTGTACTAATTCGTTTTTAATATCATTTAATTGTCGGCGTATACTAGCATCTAACTGCTTGTCGCCCATGCGCATCACCATTCCACCAATAAGCGATGGATCTACTTTTTCTTCTAAATCAATTGCGCTCAAGTTATATTTTGCCTTTAATATAGCCAATAACTCATCTCTTAAGTCAGCATGCAAAGGAACTGATGTGCTTACACTCACCTTAGCAATGTTGTTCTTCTCATTATAAAGAGTAATAAATTCCTCACAAATTGTCGCTAAAATATTCTCGCGGTTTTGCGCAGCAACTTGATTGATGAAAGTCAAGCTCAACTCACTTACTTTACCGTTAAAAACAGACTGTAAGATGGCTTTCTTTTTGTCGCTTTTCACCAGAGGGCTTTGCAACAAGAGCTCCAAGTCGTGACTTCCTTTAATAGCGGAATTTATTGTATTTATATCAGCCATTATATCATTCAATATACCCTTTTCTTGTGCTAATTGCATCAAGGCTTTGGCGTATCTTATAGCTGCTCGAACTCCTCTCATTTGTTCTTAATTTAATTCTGCATTTTTCATAGCAGAAGCAATTAATTCTTTTTGCTTGGCATCAGATGAAAGTTCTGATTTTAATACTTTCTCTGCAATTTGAACAGATAATTCAGCCACTTGGCTTTTTAGTTCATTTACAGCAGAAGCACGCTCAGCACGAATGGTTTCCTTCGCGTTGGCAATCATTTTATCACCTTCTTCTTTTGCTTTATCTTTTGCATCAGCAATCATTTGCTCTTTAGCCTCACGTGCCGACTTGATAATTTCCTCTTTTTCTTTTCTAGCTTCAGCCAACAACTCTTGGTTGTCTTTTTTCAACTGACGCATTTGTTCCTTAGCTTCTTCAGCAGATTCTAGGCCTTCTTTTATAGAGTCTTCTCTATTTTTTACTGAAGTTAGAATGTGATTCCATGCAAATCGCTTTAATAAAAATAGAAGCAATAAGAACAAAATCAATTGCCAGAAGAACAAGCCAACTGAAAACTCTGATAATAATTTTTCCATGTGTTATACCATTTACACTATTAAGTGTTCCAATATTTAATTTCCAAAAAGGAGCTGCAGCCAACCGCTGCAGCTCTTTCTGATTTGTAATGATTAAACTGCAAAAAGTGCAGCAAATCCAATACCTTCAATTAATGCAGCAGCAATTAACATTGCTGTCTGAATTTTGTTTGTAGCTTCTGGTTGTCTAGCAATAGCTTCCATTGCTGAACCACCAATTCGTCCGATACCAATACCGGCTCCAATTACTACTAAACCTGCACCTACGATCGCTGGAATTTCCATAATAAATAGATTTAAATTAATAATACATGTTAATCATGGTGTTCGTGCTCTGCCACTGCCCCACCAAAATATAGCGCAGTAAGCATAGTAAAAATATATGCTTGCAGAAACGCCACTAATAGTTCAATAATCGATAAAAATAATGTCAATGAAAAGAATGCCCCTTTTGCCAACCAGTTGTCGAAAATATACAACAAACCAATTAAGCTCATCAATACAATGTGCCCTGCACTCATGTTTGCATATAAACGAATCATTAAAGCAAAAGGCTTAATGAAAACGCCTAACAATTCAATGGGTGCCAAAATAAATTTCATTGGAGTTGGAACTCCTGGCATCCAAAAAATGTGCATCCAATAATCTTTCTTTGATGTAAACTGTGTGATTAAAAAAGTAATCAATGCCAAGCAAAAAGTAATGGCAATGTTTCCTGTTACATTAATCCCCAAAGGGGTTAAACCTGCTAAGTTGATGAACCAGATAAAGAAAAATACAGTCAACAAGTAACTCATGTATTTTTGATAGTGCTTTTCACCAATGTTTGGAATAGCAATTTCATCACGTATAAACAATACTAAAGGCTCCATGAAACGCCCAATCTTGTTGGGAATTGGACTTTTCTCATAAGACTTTGCGAAACTCCTAAACAAGAAGAATATAAAGATGGAGAACAACATAATTGTCATCACATTCTTTGTGATTGACAAATCCAATGGCTTCACGTTAGTTGGGTGATGGTCTTCATCAAAGTTTAAATCGCCTGCTGCATTGGTGCGGTAAATCTTATTGTGATACAAAGCATAAAACTTACCATTTGATTCAGCAACTGACTCTCCGTGGTAAAATTTTGAAGAAGAAAATACATGCAATCCTTCGTCAACTAATATCACTGGCAAAGGAAACTCAATGCCCATTGCATGCCAAATAGTATAGCTATATGAATCATCTAAATGATGATCAATAAAAGACTTGATTTCCGATTTGGTTTTTTCTTCCGACTTGCTTGTGTCTGCCTCCTGAACTTCGCTACCCATTGTAATGAAAGGAGCACAAAACAGTGAAATAAATAGAAACTTGAATATCGCTTTTCCCAACATTTTTTAAGGTCAACTAGGGGTTATAAAATTCGCTGCAAAAGTACTGAAACAAATTCTTAAAAAAAAGCAGCTTTTTAGAATATTTCTTCAATAAATGATTGGGTTTACTCTTTATTTAAGATCGTAACTAAAATATAAGTTTCGTAGGCCAAGCAGACTGCATAGGGTGTGAAAAAAGAAACAAATTCCACTGTTGCAATTTCACCATCAGCAGAAAATATGGGTTTAAAAAAAATCAAAAAAACTGCAATCTTTACAAAAAACCCACCCAAAAATACAAAGCCCAAGCTTTGACTTTTTCGATTTTTTAAAGCGATTAAGATGGCAAAAGTAAAAACAACTAAAAGGTAGTTTACCCAATATGATGGGATAAGCAAGTGTTCATAAACCGAAACACCAAGAGATTTGCTGATTAGAGCATGTATGCCAAATACAAGCAATAAACCTAACAATAAGGTGGTTGAAAAACGTAAAAGCGGTTTAATCGTCTTTTTCATTCAAGCGATTCACTTGTTTCAATAAATTATAAAAGGAAATAACAATTGCCAGCAGTGTTAAACCAATGGTAAACCAGTTTTTTTGATCCAGGTACTTTTCATCAAGGAAGTTGCCTAAGGCTGCTCCAAGGTAAATGGTAGCACCCATTTGAAGTCCTATACCTGTTAGCGCAAGAAAATTAGGCTGATCTTTCTTTACTTTCTTCTTTTCGTTCTTTGCTGCCATCTTCAATCCCTTTGATTACAGCGCCCATCTTGCAGTTTCCTGAGAAGTTAGCTCCTGGTTCAATTTGTAATTTATTGGTAGCAATTTCGCCTACTAAATTTGCTGTAGACTTTAAAGTAAGCAGTTCATTCACCGAAATATTTACTTTCACACCTCCTGAAATAGTAGCATAAGCGCATTCTATTGTTCCTTCTACTAAACCGTTTTCTCCAACAACTACTTTGCCTTCAGACTTTAAGCTTCCAATCAATTTCCCATCAATTCGGATATCACCTTTGCAAATAATATCACCGTGAATTTCAGTACCACTTCTAATGATATTTATCGCCGATGCATCTACCTCGTTACTTCTTGCCATTTTGTTTGATTTAAACTTAAACACAGGTGCAAAAATAGAATTAATTGCTTAGTTCTACAATTTCAATCAAGCGGGATATTTTTCAGCAAAAAATTGCAGGTACTCTTCTTCGTTTTTAGTTTTAAATAAGGTTTGAAAATTCTCAGTAGAAATTAAGTAAGAATTGGCACCTGCAGTTTGAATCATGGTATATAGCTTAGTATTGTTCTTTAGCGCCTTCAAGTAGCGCATAGCTTCAGCTTGAGTATTAAACATTCTCACAAGGTACAAACTTTTGGAACCCAATGCTGAGGAAGTAATACTCAACTTTTGTTCTCGAAAATACTGCTGATTAAAATTCGACAACTCATTCTTTAGTTGTTGAAATACAGCTGAACTTTCATCAGCTGAAAGCACATATACATGCTTGCTTTCAGGTTTGTATTCAAAAATGGGCTCCTTAGTTTCTACTTTAGCTGGTTGAGCTGATTCAGATTCTTTTATTTTGTCTAAAATGAGTTGAGCCTGTCCCTTTATAGGGTCTTCTGGATAGTTTTCTACTATTGCTTCTAACTTTTTCTTGAACTCTTCTCTTGTTTTGAGATATCCTATAGATTTTGCCTCCAAAAAATCAAACTTCGCTTGAATATGGTTCTTTTTAAAGGTTTCGTTCGCTTTTCTTATACTCTCTAGCACATCTTCATATAATCCAAACTGATACAATCGATAGGTTGCAGCATAAAAATCTTCAATTTTTTCTTTGGTCTCTTTACTCTCTTTATTATAGTTTGGGTTCTTTATCAAATAAGCATATTCACTAAATGGATGATTGTCTAACACCCACTTTTTCTCTACTTCTGCCAGCTCTTCTTCATTTATTATCTTATAAATTCGATAGAGTTGGTAATGTGCAGGCAAGTTTTGTTTTGCTGTATCATATTCAGTAGTAATTCTCTCAAATGAAGCAATTGCATTTTTGTAATCAGAAAAACTTTCTTTAAAAATGGTTCCAACATTAAATAGCGCTTCAGCTACTTTACCATGTGCTATGAGTTGTTCTTTTAGATCTTTGGGGATATCCTTTAAGTAAAAATCAGGTTCGTATTTCTGCTCTGCTGCCAAAGAGTCTTCTGGAGTCAAGGGAGTTTCTTCTGCTTCTTCTCTATTACTTGCAGCTTCACCTTGACTTTTGCTCTTTTTCCTTCTCCAATCATCTTCTAAAACTCGATCACCCCATTTACTCTTAAAGTCTCCTTGACCCAAAGCCATAGTTGTTTGATTGTAAAAATACCAGTCTCCTTTTCTACCAACAGCTTGATTTGCAAATACTGGACTATTGCCTTCATTTTGCAATTCTTGCAATTTTCTGAGCTCCTCTTGTCGTTTCCGTTCCTCCTCCGCTTTCAAGTTTTTAATAAGTTCCTTTACTTTTTTGGTTCTATCCTTTTCGCTGAGCATTGAAAGTGCTATTAAACTATCTTGAAGCTTTATAATTTTTAAATTTTCTACCAAATCAATTAGACTATTATTTTTTGTATCGGCATCATAATACTCGGGATGGTCCATTGGAAGATACTGCAAAGTGCTATCAAAGTGTGTTTGGGCCTTAACATAGCTTGGTTGCTCAAAATAAATATTGGCTAACCTTAAGTAAGAGATTGCTTTTTGCCGAACATTGTCAGTGCTGTATTTTACCGACTTTTTTAGGTATTCAATTGCCTGAGGTTCATCGTCTTCCTTAATTGCTATTTCTGCTAAGGCAAAATAAGTCTGATCCCTAAAGTCCTTGTTTTTCTTGTCTCGAAGCATTTTGTTTAGCTCCTTTTTTATGTCTCTGCCATCTGTTCCAGAAACATCATAAGCTATCGCTCGATTAATTCGAGCATTAAAACGCATAATGTAATCAGGGTTTAAGCGGAGCACTCTAGAATATCTATCGGTAGCTAGACTGAACATTTTTGTTTTCTGATAGAGCTGACCCAAAATAAAGGTATACCGTCTTCTTAACTCTTTTTCTTTGGTAAGCTTTACTGCTTGTTCTAAGTTTTCAATAGCTGCTTCAATGTCTTCATCTCGTTTTAAGTTGAAGTCAGCAAAAATGGCATAAAAGTGTCCACGAAATTCTTCAGGAAACTTATTCATGTTATTCACTCCAATATCAAGGAATTCTTCAGCTTCATCATATTGTTTTGTTTCGATATATGTTTTAATCAACCAGTTTAAACCTCGATATCGATTTGGGTCTTTTTTATACGCCTGATAAACGTATAAAAAGGTTTCTTCGGCTAAATTATATTCATGTTTATAGAGACGAGCTTTACCAATTAAGAAGTAACTGTCGTCTATCCATTTAACATGCTCCTTTTTTCGCAGATAAATGGAATGCCGGTCGATCACCTCCGAACACTTATCAATGACTTTATCCATCTGAGGATAGAGCTGCTGAGACTTTTCGTCATCGGGGTAAATAAATATGGGCAATACTTGGGTGTAATCGTCCTTAAAATTTTCCCGAAGCGCTTCTTCCTCTTCCCGCATAATTTCTCGTGCATTGAAGTAGCCGTTATACCGAGAAGTGGTATTGTGATAGGCACGGGATAATGCTGTATTCTTATCTCTAGAACACGATGACAGCAAAGCCAGAACAATTAGAAAAAGTACGGAAAATCGAATTGTCAAAAGAAATATTTTTAGCTCTTGTGCTAACTACTTTTTTAAAGAAATAGTATGTACTATTCTATGGTGCAAAATTAATCAAAGTGTAGCAAAGCAATAGCAGGACATTAATTATTCGGATATTTGAATTTTAGTTTTAATTTGCATGGAAGAAGAAAAGAAAAAGCGAAAAATTTTTAAAAAGCTAAAAAATAAATATCGCTTAGTTATACTTAATGATGCCTCTTTTGAAGAGCGTTTTTCTTACCGATTATCTACCTTAAACCTTGTAACCCTTTTAATAAGTGGTGCCGTTTTAATTATGCTAACTGTTTCCTTAGTAATCGTATTTACTCCTTTGCGAGAATATATTCCAGGTTACACCGATGTTAGTTTACGACAAGATTTAACGAACATGGTATTAAAAAGTGACTCATTAGAGCACAAATTACAACAGAATAATATTTACTTAGAAAATATTACTGCCATTTTAAAAGGAGAAGAGCCTAGTCTCAAAGATACTGTGGTTAAAGAAGTGCCTGTAAGTGGTGAAACCCTAGACCCTTCAAAAAAAGCACTAGAAGACTCCCTTTTACGGGACTATGTTGAACGAGAAGATTCCTATTCTTTAAATGCTGTTTCAGAAAGTACTGCTCCATCACCTACGAAACTGTATTTTTTCACTCCTTTGAAAGGCACGCTCACAGAGGAGTTTAATTTAGCTCAGAAGCACTATGGTGTAGATATTGTAGCACCTAAGAATGAAGCTGTAAAAGCTACCCTAGACGGAACGGTGATTTTTGCAGAATGGACGGTAGAAACAGGTTATGTTATTCAATTACAGCACAAAAATAACCTTAGCTCAATCTACAAACACAACTCTGTACTACTAAAAAATACAGGGGATGTTATCAAAGCTGGTGAAGCCATTGCCATTGTCGGAAACTCTGGTGAACTTACTTCAGGTCCGCATTTACATTTTGAGTTGTGGCAAGATGGAGTTGCTCTAAACCCTGTGAATTTTATAAATTTCAATTAGTACATGTCTTTAAAAGCAGCACTAAGTATCCCTTTTGCCAAAATTGTTAAGAAGCAAACTGCGAAATGGTCAAAAAAGCCAATTGAAAAACAACAAAAGGTTTTTGATCAGCTAATAGAGAAAGCAAAAAATACAGCCTTTGGAAAAGCACATAACTTTGATCAGATTAGCTCTTATGCCGATTTTAAAAATGAAGTTCCCATTCGCGACTACGAGCAATTAAAATCCTACTTCGATCGAACAAAAAAAGGAGAAGCCGATGTGCTATGGCCAGGCAAGCCAATATACCTAAGTAAAACATCGGGCACCACTTCCGGTGCTAAATACATTCCCATTACTAAAGAGTCGATTCCTTATCATATCAATGCTGCTCGAGATAGCATCTTGCATTACATTGCTGAAACAGGAAATTCAGCTGTAGTTGATAAAAAAATGATTTTTTTACAAGGAAGTCCTGAGCTGGATACTAGCGGCCCAATTCCTGTTGGCCGACTTTCTGGAATTGTAGCACACCATGTTCCTGCCTATTTACAAAAAAATAGATTACCCACCTTCAAAACAAACATGATTGATGATTGGGAAGAAAAAGTTGAGGCAATTTGCAAAGAAACATTACCTCAGGCAATGGGGCTAATTAGTGGAATTCCCCCATGGGTGCAAATGTATTTTGAGCAGTTGATTGAACTAAGTGGTAAAAAATCAATTCAAGAGATTTTTCCAGATTTCTCTTTATTCATCTATGGCGGTGTTAATTACGAACCTTATCGCAGTAATATGGAAAAATTAATTGGCAAGTCCATTGATTCAATTGAATTATATCCTGCTTCTGAGGGCTTTATTGCCTATCAAGACTCCCAAACGGAGGAAGGCATGCTGCTCTTGTTAAACTCAGGCATTTTTTATGAGTTTGTGCCTGCTGATGAGTTTTTTGATGAAAATCCTACCCGATTGACTATTGGTGAAGTAGAATTGAATAAAAACTATGTGCTCATTTTATCAACCAACGCTGGATTATGGGGGTATAACATTGGCGATACAGTAAAATTTGTAAGCCTAACACCCTACCGTATAATTGTAAGTGGTAGAATTAAGCACTACACCTCAGCTTTTGGAGAGCATGTAATTGCGGAAGAAGTGGAAAAGGCCATTTCAGAGGTTTCAGCGGCAACTAAAAACCAAGTAGTAGAATTTCATTTAGCTCCTCAGCTTGAACCAGCGGAAGGTGAATTGCCCTATCATGAATGGTTTATTGAATTTAAACAACAGCCAGAAAATTCGTCAACATTTGCTGAATTGCTGAATAAAGAAATGATGCAATTAAACAGTTATTATAAAGATTTGATTGACGGAAAAATGCTTCAACCCTTGAAAATTAGAAGTGTAAAACAAGGCAGTTTTAAAAACTATATGAAAAAGAAAGGCAAGTTGGGCGGACAAAATAAATTGCCTCGTTTAGCCAATGATCGCAAAATTGCCGATGAATTAAGAAGTGCTTAAAGTGACTTAAGTTGAAAGTACTTAGAGTTGGGAAACTTAGACTTTATAATCTACCTATCTAAGCGAAATATGCGGTAGCAGAATATCAATTTTTTATGCAATCGTATATTGATTGAAATAAAATTATCATTTGTCAATTCTCCATTTTCAATTAACTACTCCGCTTTCCACACATTCTTGCCTCTCAACAAGTCATCTAAATTACCTTTCCCACTTTTTTCAGTAGCAAATTGAATTTGCTCTTCCATTGCTTCTTCATAGCGATAGCGATCTTCTTGGTAAAAAACACCAAATGGTCGTGGCAAATGTCCTTCAACTGATGGGTTATCAAAGAAAGTCGTCAATAACTGTGCTTTAAATTTATCATTTGCATCATGCACCCATAAATCATCAGCACTCACATCGCTTAAGCTTACCACTTTAGGTGTTGAGCCTTCCAACATAATTCCTTTGTCGTTTTCTGCTCCAAAAATCAATGGTTGACCTTGCTCTAAAAAGAGTGTTTCTTCTTTTTTGCTTCCTTTATCAGTAAATACTTCAAAAGCACCATCGTTAAAAACATTGCAGTTTTGATAAATTTCAATCATTGAAGTTCCAACATGTTGACTTCCCTTCAATAAAATTTCTCGCTGGTGCTTTGGGTCTCTGTCCATAGTACGAGCTATAAATGTAGAATCAGCTCCCAAACACAATTTCAAAGGATTAAACGGGTGATCCAATGACCCGATTGGAGTTGACTTGGTTACTTTTCCTTCACGAGAAGTGGGAGAATATTGTCCTTTGGTCAAGCCATATATTTCATTGTTGAACAACAAAACGTTCAAGTCGAAATTTCTTCGAATCATATGAATCAAATGGTTACCACCTATAGAAAGGGCATCTCCGTCTCCTGTGACAACCCAAACACTTAATTCAGGTCGACTGATTTTTAATCCACTTGCAATGGCAGTTGCTCGTCCGTGGATACTGTGCATTCCGAAAGTATCCATGTAATAAGGAAATCGCGAAGAACAACCAATACCAGAAATAAAGACAATGTCTTCTTTATTTCTACCTAATTCAGGCATAATGGATTGAACTTGCTTTAGAATAGAATAATCTCCACATCCTGGACACCATCGAACATCTTGATCAGTGGCAAAATCCTTAGGACTCAAAACAACTTCTTCTGCTAACTCACTCATTTCACTTGACTCTTTTGCATGATGACATCCACAATTTCTTGCGTAGAAAACGGAACACCTTTAATTTTATTTAGTCCTTGAGCATCAATCAAAAATTGATCTCTTATGATTTTCACCAATTGCCCATTATTCATCTCGGGAACTATTACTCGATCATAACGCTTGATAATTTCACCCAAATTCTTTGGAAAAGGATTGAGGTAACGCAAATGCGCATGACCAACTTTTACATTCTCCTTCAAGCAATGTTTTACGGCAGTTTTTACAACACCGTAAGTTGAACCCCAAGATAACAAGAGCACCTCTCCTGACTCAAGACCATTATTGATCGACTGAAGAGGAATGCTGTCTGCAATTTTTTGAATTTTTTCTTCGCGGATTTTCACCATCTTCTGGTGATTCTCAGGATCGTAAGAAACGTTCCCCGTATTCTCCTCTTTTTCCAAGCCACCTATTCGGTGTTCAAAACCCGAGGTTCCCGGTAAAGCCCAGTCACGAACTAAGTTTTCATCGCGCTCATAAGGTAAGTAGCTTCCTCCCTTTTTGGTGTCCACCATCTTTGGTTTTATCGCTTTTAAGTCTTCCCCTTTAGGGAAACTCCATGGCTCAGAGCCATTTGCAATATATCCATCTGATAAAAAGAAAACCGGAGTCATGTGTTCTATCGCAATACGACATGCTTCAAAAACAGCGGAAAAACAATCTGATGGAGAAGAAGCAGATACTATTGGCATGGGTGCTTCTCCATTTCTACCATATAGTGCTTGCAATAAATCTGCTTGTTCCGTTTTTGTCGGCAATCCTGTTGAAGGCCCTCCCCGCTGAACATTAATGATAAGCATTGGCAACTCCAACATTACCCCAAGCCCAATGGCCTCGCCTTTTAAGGCAATTCCCGGTCCTGAAGAAGCAGTAACTCCTAGCTTACCACCAAAAGAAGCTCCAATTACTGAGCAGATAGCTGCTATTTCATCTTCAGCTTGAAAGGTTCTTACGCCAAAGTTCTTGTGTTTTGCCAATTCATGCAAAATGTCTGAAGCAGGAGTAATTGGATATGAACCATAGAATAAGTCTAGCTTAGCTTTATCTGCCGCAGCAATTAATCCTAAAGCTGTTGCTTGGTTACCCATAATGTTCCGGTATTCCCCTTTTGGCAAACTTGCTGCCTTCACATTATATCTAGAAGTGAAAGTTTCACTAGTGTCTCCAAAATGATAACCTGCTTTCAATACATTAATATTGGCTTCAATCAATTCAGGATGTTTGCTAAATTTTTGTTTGATAAACTCCTCTGTTCCTTTTAGAGTGCGGTTATACATGTAATATAGGAAGCCCAAAACGAACATGTTTCTCGAGCGATCCATTTCCTTTTTACTCAATGAGCTCTCCTCCAAGGCGGTGCGCGTCATTTTTGTAACATCAATCTCAATCGTTCTATAGTCGTTAAGCGTGCTATCTTCTAATGGACTTTCATCATAATCTGCCAACTTTAAATTTCTGGCATTGAATCCATCAATATTTAAGATTACAGTTCCATTTTTCTTCAATCGAGGTAGATTCACCTTAAATGCAGCAGCATTCATAGCCACTAAAACATCACAAGCATCACCAGGTGTTGAAATCTCAACACTACCAAACTGCAACTGGAAACCTGAAACACCTGCTAATGTTCCTTGAGGTGCTCGAATTTCAGCTGGGTAATTGGGGAAAGTGCTTATATCGTTGCCATACAATGCGTTGGTGTTAGTAAACTCTGTTCCCGTGAGTTGAATTCCATCTCCCGAGTCTCCTGCAAATACGATGGTTACTTCTTGTTTTTCTTCTACTACTTTTGTCATTCCAACACGCTATTTTTCAAGTTGTAAAATTAATTAGAATTAGTCTAAATAACAGAAGAGCGGAAAGAAGGTTTACAGACGAATTATTTTCTATACCTTTATTTCTTTTTACATTAAATTAACATTAAATGAAAAGACTATTAATTCCAATACTTGGTTTGATGCCATTATTCTCAATGGCAGGTGGATTTCAAGTAAACCTTCAAGGAACAAAACAAACAGGCATGGGCCACCTCGGAACAAGTTTCTCCTTGGGAGCATCAAGTGCTTATTTTAACCCTGCAATGATGGGTTTAGATTCCAACAAATTTAATATTGAAGCTGGGGCTTCCTTTATTTTTTCTTCAGTTGCCTACCAAAATCAAGAAACAGGCATGTCAGAGTTTACTGACAATCCAGTAGGAACACCTTTTTACCTTTATGCAACTTATAAAGTAAACGAAAAGCTCTCTGCGGGTTTAGCAGTTTACACACCATTTGGAAGTTCTATAGTTTGGGGTGATGACTGGAGTGGGAAATACCTTATTCAAGATATCAGTTTACAAGCCATTTATATTCAGCCGACCTTGTCTTACAAGCTTACAGATAAGTTGAGCGTTGGAGCTGGATTAGACATTGTATTGGGCTCGGTAGAAATCAATAGAGCTGTTGGTGCTCCAATAGGAAATGATAATACAGTTAATCTTCAAGGAAACACAACAGCATATGGCTTTAATGCTGGAGTTCATTACCAAGCTACTGAAAAACTAAGTCTTGGACTTACTTATCGCTCGCAAGTTGATGTAGAATTAGAAGAGGGTGATGTAGACTTTTCTGTTGACCCTTCATTAGAATCTTCTTTTCCGGATGGAAAATTTTCAGCTACACTTCCATTACCAGCAACTTCAACTTTGGGAATAGCCTATCGCCCTTCGGAAAAACTATTACTTTCTGTTGAAGGAAGTTTTGTCCAGTGGAGTGAATATGAGTCCTTAGATTTTGATTTCGAAAATAATACTGCGAGTTTAGAGGATTCAGAAAACCCAAGAAACTATGAAGATGCTATTATTATTAGAGTGGGTGGACAATACTCCTACAGTTCTAAGTTGGATTTAAGGGTGGGTGCTTATTATGATCAATCACCTATTCAGGACGACTTCTTTAACCCTGAAACACCAAACACAGATAACATTGGACTTACAGCAGGATTCACTTTCAATGCATCAGATAATTTAAGTATTGATGTTTCCTATTTACAAATTATAGGATTAGAAAGAGATTCAGAATATGAGCCGGCTAATTTTGGAGGGAAATATAAAGCTTCTTCCTCAATTCCAGGCATTGGTGTAAACTACAAATTTTAAGAAAATATGAAAACTAGAAAACTATTATATATACTTCCATTGGCTGCATTAGTAGCTTGTGAACCTGAATTCGACGATGTTGACTTTAATGGTGGAAGTGCAGATTTTACAAAAACAGTTGCAGTTGGAAACTCCCTAACTGCAGGCTATCAAAGTGGAGCATTAAGTGCTGAAGGTCAACTTAATTCTTTGCCAGCTATTCTCGCTCAACAATTAAAAGAAGTTGGAGGAGGAGATTTTAATCAGCCATTACTAACAGGAGAGCAAGGGTCAAAAGGAATAGGAATAGTTGACACCTTATTACCGAAGGGTGAAGTAGCAACTAGGTTTGCTTTAAAAGGAACCGTAGATTGTTTAGGAGAGGCAAGTATTGGACCAGTGAGAAAAGGCGACCCCTATTCAGCAGTACCATTTTTAACAGGAATGGCAAGTGTTGCAGCAGATGGGCCTTACAACAATCAAGGTATTCCAGGTGCTAGACTTGTAGATATAACCAATCCTGCATTTGTAAATCCATTTTTTGCTAGGCTGAAAACTTCATTGCCTGCTACTATGTTGAGTATGGCAATGGACTTAGATGCAACATTCTTTACATTTTGGATTGGGAACAATGACGTTTTAGGATATGCAACAACTGGCGGTGATGAAGGCTCTACAGGACCAAATGGTATGACAGATCCAAATACCTTTACTATGAGTTACGATGCAGCTATTGATTCATTAACTGCGAATGGAGCAAAAGGGGTTGTAGCAAACATACCTGATATAACTTCAATTCCTTTCTTTACGACTGTAAAATGGAATGCACTAGTTTTAACTCAAGCACAAGCTGATTTTTTTAATAATTATCCGCTAGTACAAGCCTATAACGCTGCGCTCGACAACCCTAGTGTTATTGCTCAGTTTGGAATGAATGGAGCAGCAGAAGCTGAATCACGTAAGTTAAACTTTTCAGCAGGAGCAAATGGCTTTTTAATGCTTGATACTGATTTAAGCGATGCAGTTACTGATACCATGGGGACACCATTACCTAAGTTCAGACAATTGAAGAGCGGAGAATTAATTACGCTAAGCGTACCAGGTGATGACATTAAATGTAAAGGCCTTGGAAGTGCTGATTTATCTGACCCTCAAAATCCAGTAATAAATCCGATGACGGGGAATTATATTTTGGATTTAGATGAAATTCAGAAAATTCAGAATAACATAGCTGCTTATAATAGTACAATAAAAATGGCAGCAATGTCTCATAGCCTAGCTCATGTAGATGCTAATTCGAGGTTAAATCAATTAGCAAGCACTGGGATAACAATTGATGGTATTACGTATTCTTCTGCTCTTGTTACTGGAGGAGCGTTTTCTTTAGATGGGGTCCATCCTAACACTAGAGGTTATGCAATTTTGGCAAATGACTTTATTGATGCCATAAATTCAACATATTCAGCTAATGTTCCTAAAGTTAGTGTAGCTTCTTTCTCAACAATTGAGGTTGAGCAATAATACAATTGATTTTACAACAAAAAATCCATCTCAGTTGAGATGGATTTTTTTGTATTGAACATTGTCAATTTAAAAATTGATCATTTAATATCACATTACCTTAGGTACCTTAATAAAGTCAGTGTCTTTATCTGGAGCATTTTGTAATGCTTCCTTTTGAGAAATTGTTTGAATCACTTCATCTTTACGCATCGGAGTTTCTTCATCCAGCATATAAATCAATGGCTCTACTCCTTCTGTATCAACCTCATCCAATTGATCCACAAAAGCGAGCATTTTATTCATATCTTGAGTAATCTCTTGCTTTTCTTCATCATTAAAAGAAAGCTTAGCCAAGGTGGCAATGCGGTCTACTGTTTTTAAATCTACTGACATCTATTCATCTAATTTGGAAGCAATTCGCTTCTTTGTTTCTTCTCGCAAAGTTAATAAATCCCATTCGTCTGTTTTGCTAACTTCAATGGGTTCATGAATATAAACTCTAGAAAGCCCAGGTCTGCTACTCGCCGTCAGGCTCCAACTGTCCTCTAACAAACGATAGTTGTCCTTAAAAGTAACTGGAATAATACTCATCTTTAACTGCAGGGCTACTCGAAAAGCCCCATTTTTAAAAGGCTTTAATTGAGGAACCGACTTTGGGATAGTTCCCTCGGGAAAAATTACGAGATTACTTCCTTTTTCCATTACTTCACAAGCTTTAGCAATCGACTGGTGGGCTGATTTGGGATTTTTCCGATCAACTAGAATGTTCATTTTCTTAAAGTAAATGTTAAACAAAGGAACATTGCCCAACTCCTTTTTTCCCAAAAAGATGAAGTAGTTTGGAAATGAAGCATACAATAATAAAATGTCTAAATAGGAACTGTGATTAGGGCAAATAATATAGTTTGTGGTCGTATCATTTGGTATATTTCCTATCACCTCCTTGCGAATTCCTGCAAAAAATAAAATAACTTTTGCTTGCCAGCGAATGAGCTTGAATCCCGATTGGAAATATTTTTCGTTTTGAAGAAGCACAAAAAAAAGAGGGTACAGGATTATTATCGTTAATAGCACTATTATTAGGAAATATATTTTCCATAAAAACCCAAGAATTCCCTTTGCCAACTTCATGCTTCAAAAATAGGACAAATTGGTATTTTTGAAGCATGGCAAGAATACTTACAGGAATACAAAGTTCAGGCAACAGTGGTGAAGTGCATTTGGGAAATATTCTCGGTGCTATTATACCGGGCATTGAGCTTTCAAAAAAGTCTGAAAATGAAGCTTTTTTCTTTATTGCTGACCTCCATTCTCTAACAACAGTTAAAGACGCAGCAATTCGTAAAGAAAATGTTTATGCCGTTGCTGCAGCATGGTTAGCCTTTGGTTTTGATACCGATAAGAATGTTTTTTATCGGCAATCAGACGTTACAGAAGTTTGTGAGCTTACCTGGTATTTGAATTGCTTTACTCCTTATCCCATGCTAGCAAATGCCCATTCATTTAAAGATAAATCTGAAAATTTATCCGATGTTAATGCTGGCTTGTTTGATTATCCTGTTTTGATGGCCTGTGATATTCTATTGTATGATGCCAATTTTGTGCCTGTAGGAAAAGACCAAAAGCAGCACTTAGAAATGACCCGTGATATTGCCAGTTCCTTTAATCACAAATACAATGAAACCTTTGTTATGCCAGAACCATTAATTGATGAGCGAATGATGGTAATTCCTGGCACTGATGGACGGAAGATGAGCAAAAGCTACAACAACTACATCAACATCTTTTTACCAGATAAGAAGCTCCGAAAAGAAGTAATGAAAATAGAAACAGATAGCAAAGGCTTAGAAGAACCAAAAGATCCAGATTCCTGTAATGTTTTTGCATTGTATAGTTTGTTGGCAAGCGATGCAGAAACTTCAGCTATGAGAAAAAAATATGAAGGTGGAAATTATGGTTACGGCCACGCCAAACAGGAGTTATTTGATAAGATCACCAAGCGTTTTCAAACAGAACGAGAAAAATATTGGGCATTAATGGAAGATAAAGCTGCCATAGATCAACTCTTAAAACAAGGCGCTGATAAAGCAAGAAAAGTTGCTCAGCCTGTTATACAACGTGTTCGCTCAAAACTAGGGTACAATTAATATGAAAGTCAATCAGTTATATATTTGTATGCTTGCATTCATGTTTGTTTCCTGTGATGAGGAAGTACAACAAGGGCCTAACTTTATAGATTCAAATCCCAATGATACCGAAATTCAAGTAGACAATAAATCCTACTTTGAATTAGATAGTTTCTACATCAATACCTCTGGGGGAGATCAACTTTACGGGCAAGTTGATCGTCGAAATACGACGCAACTAAGAGCCTTCAGGTATGCTTATCCTGAAATGGAGATTCGATTTCAAGTTGATGCCAAACAGTTTATACATCTACCAGTTGATTACAGCAGCATGTCAAAAGTAGAAAGTGGGCAATATGAACTAGAAATTAATGGAGTGGATACGAATAAATTAAGTTTTACTTTTCTATTGAAAAAAATATAGGATAGAGGTAATGTGGCCTCGCGAGTAAAAGTGTCATATTAATACAACTTTTTTAGCCATTTAAAAGATATTAATTTAAAATCAACTAACTCAATGAAAAAGCATCAACATATACACAGTCATTTAATGAGCTTCTTTAAACCATGGATGGTTCTCACTTTATTTTTTATTTGTAACAATTCCAATCATGTCATTGCTCAAAACTGGAATCAAATTATAAAAACCGTTCCATCCGATAGAGGAGCAGCTGATGAATTTGGCTTTTCAGTGGCCATTTCAGGCGATTATGCGATAGTTGGTGCTTATTTAGAAGATGAAGATACTACCGGAGGCAATACGCTTAGCTCTGCCGGAGCAGCATATATCCTTAAAAATATTTCAGGAACATGGACAGAGGTACAAAAGTTGGTCCCTTCAGACAGAGGAGCAGCTGATGAATTTGGCTTTTCAGTAGCCATTTCGGGAAATTATGCTATAGTAGGTGCAATTGGCGAAGATGAAGATACTACTGGAGGAAATACGCTTAGTTCTGCAGGCTCAGCTTATATCTTTAGAAACAATCTCGGGAGCTGGACTGAGGTGCAGAAGTTAGTGGCATCAGATAGGAACTTTGATGATGGATTTGGCTATTCAGTAGCCATTACAAGAGATTATGCAATAATTGGTGCCCGTTCTGAAGATCAAGATACATTAGGCAGAAATACAATTGCTCAAGCGGGTTCAGCCTATATCTTTGAAAATAATACAGGAACTTGGTCTGAATTGCAAAAGATAGTAGCTTCAGATAGAGGCATTTTTGATTTCTTTGGCTCATCAGTAGCCATTTCAAACGATTATGCCATAGTAGGTGCCATTTATGAAGATCAAGATACCTCAGGCGGGAACACCCTTGCCGATGCAGGTTCAGCCTATATCTTTAAGAATAATTCAGGAACTTGGTCCCAGGCACAAAAGTTGGTAGCTTCTGACCGGAGCAGTGCTGATTATTTTGGCTGGTCTGTAGCCATCTCTGGAGATTTTGTAATAGTGGGTGCAATAGGTGAAGATCATGATACATCAGGAGCAAATGCCATTTCTGATGCAGGTTCAGCCTATATCTTTAGTTTTAGTTCAGGAGCTTGGCATGAGGAGCAAAAGTTGGTAGCTTCAGACAGAGGGGCCAATGATAATTTTGGCAATTCAGTAGCCATTTCAGGGGAAACTGCAATTGTAGGAGCTCCTCTTGAAGATCAAGATACATCAGGAGCAAACTTGCTTACTGAGGCAGGATCAGCCTATATCTTTAAAAAGAGTTTAGGAGCTTGGTCAGAAGTACAAAAGATTGTGGCTTCAGATAGGGAAGCTAATGATTATTTTGGCTATGCTGTAGCTATTTCTGGAGATTATGTAATAGTGGGTGCCCGTTTAGAAGATGAAGATACTACAGGAAGCAATACTCGTAACTCTGCAGGATCTGCATATATCTTTAATAAAAGTTTAACGGTAGGAATTGCCGAAAGTAGCTTTGGAGAGTTATTAAAGGTCTACCCTAACCCAACAAAAGGAGACTTCTCCATAGACCTCGGTAATACTTATGAAAACACTCAGGTTTTTATTACTGATATTACCGGAAGGTTAGTTGAATCAAAAACTCTAACTCAATCAAGAGTGCTTGATCTTTCGATTGAGGCCCCAGCTGGAATTTACCTTGTTTCAATTCAGGCGGGAAATAAAAGAGCCGTGATTCGTTTGGTAAAAGAATAGAAGGAAGTTATTTCAACTCGTAACTTACAGCGGCCATTTCGTAATCTTCCGCATACAAATACAACTTGTATTCGCCTGAAAGCATCTCATATTCTTCATTGGGCTTCGACCAGTCTAAGCAATATTCTTTAGGGGCATTATTATAATCTACCACTAAATGATCTGAGTAATACCCTCTCAAATTATTAAACTCGAACTTAAACTCGTCTGTAATCCCAGCGTTCAATATTTTACCATCTGGAGCTAATATTCGCAAGTAGATGTCTCGTTTTCCAGCTTTAGCAACCTTATTTTCATCCAACTGAAAGCACATGCGCAGCTTGTCAGTCCTACGCGCACGATCTGTTTCTTTACCCGTCATATCGCGTTTTACTTTTACCCCATAAACACTAATCTTCGACGCCTCTAATCGGCTTGCCAATGCAACCTTACTGGAGAGATTTTCATTCGATTTTGCCAACTCTTTTGCTCTACTCCGCTCTTGACTTAAAGTAGTTCTAACCTGTTCATTTTCATTTCGCAAGCCAACATTTAAGGTATTCAATGAATCGATTACTACCACATACCCCTGCATTATTGTTCGTAAAGTAGTGGTTTCTTTTTTCAATTTGTAAATGGCATAATCCTTATCTTTTACCTTTGCCAATAAATCTTCAATCTCCGCTTTTCGTTGAGCCATTTCCACTTTCATCGAATCGTTAGTGGTTTCCATGGTGTCCAACTCATTAAGCATGTCTTTTAATTCATTTTCTAACTCCCCTCGCTCGTCATTCAGCAATTCAACTTCAGACCCTTTCTGTGCATAATCCTTTCTTAATTCAAAAAATTGCCATAAAGTTACCCCTAACGCTAACGATAGCACCACAATTATACCCACCAGAATGCGGTTGGTGTTTTTGGCTTGCTCCTTACTAACTTTCAATGCGTTTTTGCCTTCTTCCTCTTTCATAGAGTGCAAATATAATAGTAAATTAGGAGCATGTTGTCATCCTTGATTGACCTTTTATTTCCTCGTATTTGTTTAGCCTGTGGCAGCAATTGTCCCGTTAAACTCAATCAAGTTTGTTTGACTTGCAGAAGTGAACTTCCACAAACTAATTGGCATCTAACAAGCAATCATCAACTTGAGAAATTGTTTTGGGGGAGAGTAGAACTAGAAAAAGCGACTTCTTTTTTTAAGTTTGAAAAGGGAGGAAAAGTTCAACGACTCATTCATCAATTAAAATATAAGGGCATGAAAGAAATTGGCGTTTGCTTAGGTGAAATGGCAGCAACGGAACTTTTAAAAAGCGATTTCTTTGAGTCAATTGATTGCCTGGTTCCTGTGCCCATTCACCCTATAAAACAACACAAAAGGGGCTTTAACCAAAGTCATTTTATTGCTGATGGTGTTGCTAATATTACCGCTATTCCACTATACAAGTCCTTATTAATCAAATCATACCATACCAGTTCACAAACTAAAAAAAGCAGATTTAAGCGTTGGCTAAATGTAGATACTACTTTTAAGGTAACTGATGAAGAAATTTTCAATGGCAAAAACATATTACTCATAGATGACGTGGTAACAACTGGCTCAACGATTGAAGCTTGTGCTAAGGAATTGAAAAAAATTGAGGGAGTGAAAATAAGTCTGTTAACCATCGCGGCAACTTATTAGCTACTTTTGCGGATTATGACGGAGGAAATTTCAATTGACCCTAAACTAAGCAAAGAAGAAAGCTACAAAAGTCTGATTCCTCAGCTTGATGCCTTACTTGCTGGTGAAACTGACCTTATAGCAAATCTGGCAAATTTGTCGGCAGCGCTAATGGCTGCTTTTAATTTTCTTTGGGTGGGTTTCTATTTTCATAAACATGGTGAGTTAATTCTAGGCCCTTTTCAAGGACCGGTTGCTTGCAACCGGCTCCATCTAGGAAAGGGAGTATGTGGGACCGCTGTATTAATAAAGAAAACTATAATTGTTCCCGACGTAAACCTTTTTGATGGGCACATTGCATGTAGTTCGTTAGCCAAGTCAGAAATTGTAATCCCAATCTTTAGCAATGGTGAAGTTAGAGCAGTTTTAGATGTTGATAGTGAACAATTAGACTACTTTGACGATGTGGATAAAAGCTACCTTAGCGATATTGTTAACCTAATTGAAAGTAAAATTTAAGTACAATTGAAGCGTTTATTAGCCTATTCTGTAATCTGTTTCCTTTTTATAGGCTGTGCCCAAGTGGTAGCACCAACAGGTGGGTTAAAGGATACAACTCCTCCAGAAATATTGGATATTCAGCCCGAAAACTCTAGCACTAATTTTACTTCTAAAACCATAGAGATAGAGTTTGATGAATTTGTTCGATTGAATCAACTGAATGATGAATTAATAGTCTCTCCGCCCCTTAAAAATAAGTTAGAGACTTCTATTAAAGGCAAAAAGCTAATAATAGAATTAAATGACACCCTCAGAGAAAATACAACTTATGTATTCAATTTTGGAAATGCCATTGTAGATGTGAATGAAGGGAATAAGTTAGAAAATTTTCAATATGTATTTTCTACAGGAAATTCTATTGACTCCTTAACATTATCAGGCTCAGTTCTTGATGCATTTAGTTTAGCTCCTGAAAAGGAGGCACTTGTTATGTTATACGATAACATAACAAACGATTCAATACCTTATAATAAACTGCCAACATATATTGGACGAACAAACGACAAAGGTCAGTTTACAATAACAAATATTGCAGCTGGTGACTATAAACTATTCGCCTTAATTGATGGGAATAAAAATTATTTGTTTGATCTTCCGACTGAAAAAATTGGCTTCATCTCCGAGTCAATAAACATTACAACAGGTGCTGATAGCGTAAAAATTCATGTTTTTGAAGAAGCCAGGAGCAAACAATTTATTGAAAAGCAGGAGATCAAACGCAATAGGCTAACACTTAGCTTTAATGAGCCTCTAGATAGCTTTAGCTTCAAGGGTATAGACACTAACCTCAATTCAATTTTAATTACTCAACAATTAACAACTACAAAAGATTCTGTCATATTTTGGTGGAAAGAAGCAAATGGTGTTAAGCTCAGAATGCAAGTAAAAGACGGGCGAGAGTTTACAGATACTATAAAGTTTAAAATTGATTCTATTCCGAAAAAAAGTAAATTAAAATTAGAATCCTCACTTTCTAAAAAACACCCTTACTTTAAAGACATTTCATTAAAATTCAATCGTCCAATTAAATCAATTGATACTGCCCAAATGCAACTTTTCTACTCCGATTCAACTGCAGTTAATTATACTGTAAAAATTGACAGCAGTCAGGAGCAGATTGTGCTATTGAGTTTTGAAGCAATCGAAGATAGTAGCTATAAACTATCAATATTACCTAACGCTTTCATTGATATTTACAACAAGACAACGGATAGCATTTCATCTAAAATAAAATTTGACAAGGCAAGCGATTATGGCCAATTAACTGTAAAAGTAAACACCAACATTCCTTCAATAGCTCGGGTTATCCAATTAACTGATGCAAAAGGAATGCTATTAAAGGAACAAAACTTAATCGATTTTCAATCAACATTTAATAACCTTAAACCTGGTAATTATCGTCTAAAACTAATTGTTGACGAAAATAATAATGGGAAATGGGATCCTGGAAACTATTTACAAGACAAACAAGCTGAAAGCGTCATACTTTATGATGAAGATATAAGTATGAGAAGTAATTGGGACCAAGAAATTGAATGGATTTTGAAGTAAAAGCAAGAATTTAAAGATGACAAGCGAAGAAGGCAAAGTAAAAATTGAGCAGCTTACCAGAGAGCTTCGACAACACAACTATAATTATTATCAAGAGGACGCTCCAACAATTAGCGACTTTGAGTTTGATCAGCTTTTAACCCAATTGCAAGAATTGGAGAAAAAATATCCTGAATTTGCGCATCCCCTTTCTCCAACAAAACGCGTAGGCGGAACAGTTACCAAAAACTTTGAAACAGTTGTTCATCAATATCCCATGCTTTCGCTTTCAAATAGCTACAACCGAGAGGAACTAGTTGAATTTGACGAACGTGTTCAAAAATTAGCAGGACAAAAAGTAAGCTATTCTTGTGAACTTAAATACGATGGTGTAGCGATTGGAATTTCTTATAAAAATGGACAATTAAGCAGAGCTGTTACCAGAGGTGATGGGAGCAAAGGCGACGACATTACTGAAAATGTAAAAACTATTCGTTCGGTTCCACTGCAACTTCAAGGTGATTATCCAGAGGAATTCGAAATTAGGGGAGAAATTTTCTATCCCCTTTCGGTGTTTACACAATTGAATAAGGCCCGTGAAGAGGCTGGTGAAACTTTATTGGCCAACCCACGAAATGCTGCTTCAGGCACCTTAAAGATGCAAGACTCTGCTGTTGTCGCTCAGCGAAATCTAGATTGCTATTTGTATTATGTTCTGGGAGATAAGCTTCCGTTTGATAGCCATTTAGAAAACCTAAAAGCAGCTTCAAGCTGGGGCTTTAAGGCACCTCTTGAAAAACACAACTTGATAAAAAAGTGCTCCAATATCGATGAAATCTTTGAATTTATCGATTATTGGGAGGTAAATCGCTCTACCCTTGACTTTGAGATAGATGGTATTGTGATAAAAGTAGACGATTTTGACTTACAAGAGGAATTAGGTTACACTGCAAAAAGCCCAAGATGGGCCATTGCATATAAGTACAAAACTGAGCAAGCTGAAACAAAATTGAATCAAATAAGCTATCAGGTTGGTAGAACTGGTGCTATCACTCCTGTAGCAAACCTTGAGCCGGTACTACTAGCAGGAACAACTGTCAAGCGAGCATCACTTCATAATGCTGATCAAATCGAAAAGTTAGACGTACGCGAAGGGGATATTGTTCAGGTAGAAAAAGGCGGAGAAATTATCCCAAAAGTGGTAGGAATTAACTTTTCACTTCGTCCAGCTCACTCTAAACCGACTGAATACATTAAAAACTGTCCAGAATGTGATACACCACTCATTCGATTGGAAGGAGAAGCTCAACATTTTTGCCCCAATAGCTGGGCCTGTCCGCCTCAAATTAAAGGCAAAATGGCTCACTTTATATCTCGAAAAGCCATGGACATAGATGGTTTGGGAGAAGAAACTATTGAACAGCTATACAATGAAGGCCTTATAAAAAATATTGCAGATTTATATCAGATCCGAAAAGAAGAGCTGCTTCAACTTGACCGCATGGCTGAAAAGTCTGCTTCTAATTTAATAGCAGGTTTAGAGCAATCAAAACAAATTCCTTTTCAGCGAGTACTGTTTGCCATCGGAATCCGCTATGTTGGTGAAACGGTTTCAAAAAAATTAGCAACACATTTTAAATCAATGCGAGCATTAAGGCAAGCAAGTTTTGAAGAGCTGATTGCAGTAGATGAAATTGGAGACAAGATTGCTGAAAGCATCATCCTATTTTTTCAAGAGGAAAAAAATGTAGACTTGGTCAACCGCTTATCGGATATTGGATTACAGTTTGAGTTGGATGAAGTGGAGGACACTAAAATTTCTAACAAACTTGAAGGGAAAACCTTTGTAGTTTCAGGTGTTTTTGAAAACTACTCAAGAGATGAGCTAAAGAGCACGATTGAGAATCATGGCGGCAAAAATGTAGGTTCATTATCTGGCAAAACAGATTTTTTAATTGCTGGTGACAAAATGGGACCTGCAAAAAAAGAAAAAGCTGAAAAGCTGGGCATTAAAATTTTAACTGAGGCTGAATTTAATGAGCAAATTAGCTAATCTGAATCCATCCAGTAATAGTTACCATCCGTTTTAATTGACTCCACATCAAGCTTAAAATTTAAAACTTTTAGTACCCGCTTATCTTTAAATTCGTTTAGCTCTTCAATTAATTGAGTTAAAGTCATTTTCCCCTCACTTAGCAAATCCTTGAGCCTAGCAGCAATTGAATTAAATTCTTGTTCGCTTATGTCTAATTTATTCTGTTCTAGACACACATCACAAATCCCACAACGATGGCTATTTTTCTCTCCAAAATAGGCTAATAATAAATTGCTTCTGCAAAATTGCTTACTCTCAGCATATCGCAAAACTGCCTTCATCTTCTCCGTTGCAGTAGCTTTTCTATCTGTATAATTTTCTTTTGAAATTCGAACTGATTCTTGAGCAAGACGCGGCTTTAAAAAAGTAATTACAGGCTGATTGCTTTGTTTTTCGTAATCAATTACTTCTAATTCTTTCAAACGCTCTAAAGTAGAGACTATCTTTTTCCTATCCGTTTCAAAATTTTTAGCCAAGTCACTTTCATTGATCTTCACGTAATCGTCGAATAGTCCTCCATACGTTCTCAGCAGCGTTTTAATAAAGGAATCATACATTTTATTTGATACCTGAAACTTATATAAGTCTTCCTTATTTAAGCGAATGAACAAACGAGAAGGCATTGAAAAATTCTCTGACAAGCTAACATATCCTTCTTTCTCCAAAAAATGAAGTGCGTAGTAACTTTCATAAACATTGAAGTTATATCGCTTAGCAAAATCAGAAATATCAAAGCCATAACTTTGATTTTCCCCACCACCATTGGGAATTTGTAAATAGTTGGCCATCGCCAAATAGGTAGTTTTAATTTGTTTAATCGGAGGAAAGCTTTGCTCTATCCGATTTTTTAAATCATGTCCCATAGCGGGGCTCATAATTAAGACAGCATATGCTTTTTGCTGGTCACGCCCTGCTCTTCCTGCCTCCTGAAAATACGCTTCCAGTGATTGAGGCAAGTCTAAATGAATGACAAAACGCACATTTGGCTTGTCAATTCCCATTCCAAACGCATTGGTAGAAACTATGATTCGATTTTTATTGTTAAGCCATTTTTCTTGTTTGCTTTTTCTTTCTTCATGGGTGAGCCCAGCATGATAATAATCAGCAGATATCTTATGTTCCAAAAGCTGCAGTGCTATCTCTTTTGTACGTTTTCGAGTATTTACATAAATAATTCCGCTGCCATTTACACCATCAATTACCTTTAACATGCGTTTAGATTTATCTTCATCGTGTAAAACAACGTAGGCTAAATTCTTCCGCTCAAAACTTCTTTGGATGACGTGCTTGCTCTTAAATTCTAGTTTTTCTTGGATATCATTGACCACTTTCGGCGTGGCTGTGGCTGTTAATGCCAAGAATGGAACCTTAGGTAACTGCTTTCGTAATTCGGCTATTTTTAAATAAGCTGGTCGAAAATCATAACCCCATTGTGAAATGCAATGAGCCTCATCAATAGCAATCAAATTAATGTTCATTTTTTTCAATCGGGCTTGAAACAGTTCAGTTTCAAGACGTTCAGGAGAAACGTATAAAAACTTAAAATCCCCATAGGCAGCATTATCTAGTGCAATATCAATCTCTCGTTTGCTCATCCCTGAAGTAATGCCGATGGCTTTTATCCCTTTACTCTTTAATCCGCTAACCTGATCTTGAATAAGCGCAATTAATGGAGAAATGACTAAGCATAAGCCGTCTTTTGCCAAGGCAGGTAATTGGAAGCACAATGACTTCCCTCCTCCTGTTGGAAGTAAGGCCAAGGTATCATTCCCATCGAGAGTCGATTGAATTATTTCCTCCTGCTTTTCACGAAATGAAGTATAGCCCCAGTATTGAGTTAATAATTGTTGTATTTCTTTGGGAATAGCCATTCAAGCATAAAAATAGCCGTTAATAAATTAACAGCTATTCTTTTAAGTAATGAAAATACGATTGCTACTGAAAATTAATTTTTCTGATTTTGAATTAGATAGTAATTATAATGAAAAGAAATCCATTTCGATGCGCTTTCATTTCGGAAAACTTAATTTTACTCACTCAATTATTTTTATGATCACTCAAGACCAGCTAAAAGATTTAATTACACGGGTAGAAGCACTTAAGCAATACCTAGATATTGAAGACAAAGAGATTCAGATTGCAGAAGATCAGCAGCGAACTGAGTTGCCTGAATTTTGGGACGATCCTAAAGGGGCAGAAAAGTTTTTGAAGCAAATTCGAAATAAAAAAATCTGGACAGACAGTTATCATGAGGTAAAAACAGCCATTGAAGACTTAGAAGTTATCTATGATTTTTACAAAGAAGATGGTGCGACTGAAGCAGAGGTAGATAAGGCTCAAAAAAAAGCAGAAGACCTTCTAGAAGATTTAGAGTTTAAAAATATGCTAAGCGCCGAAGAAGATTCCTTAAGTGCTGTTCTACAAGTCACTTCTGGGGCCGGTGGCACCGAAAGTTGTGATTGGGCGTCTATGTTGATGCGCATGTATATCATGTGGGGTGAAAAGCATAACATGAAAATTCGAGAGTTGGACCATCAGCCTGGAAGTGAAGCGGGAATAAAAACCGTTACTTTAGAATTTGAAGGTGATTTTGCATTTGGAAATCTGAAAGGCGAAAATGGTGTTCATCGCTTGGTTCGCATATCTCCCTTCGATTCGAATGCCAAGCGACACACTTCATTTGCTTCAGTATATGTTTATCCACTTGTGGACGACAGTATTGAAATAGAAGTCAGCCCTGGTGACATTGCTTGGGATACCTTTCGCTCTGGGGGAGCTGGCGGTCAAAATGTGAATAAAGTAGAAACAGGAGTAAGGCTGTACCATAAACCATCTGGCATTATCATTAACAATACTGAATCACGCTCCCAATTAGGAAATAAAGAAAAAGCCATGCAGCTTTTGAAATCACAGCTTTTTGAGTTAGAAATGCGCAAAAAATTAGAAAAACGGGCAGAAATCGAAGCAGAGAAGAAAAAAATAGAATGGGGTTCACAAATTCGTAATTATGTAATGCATCCTTATAAAATGGTAAAAGATGTAAGAACCAACTACGAAACTTCAAATGTGGATGCCGTTATGGATGGCAACTTAGATGATTTTATCAAAAGCTACTTAATGGAATATGGTAAGTCTTAAATTGGCTAACTCCAAATACTCCCTTTTTCTAATTTTATTTCTTCCTTAAAAAAATATCGAGTGCTTTTTTCGAATGATTTAGTATAATCAGAAACATAGAAATGATGTGGTAAGCGCTTTTGATTGTTTTCTAATCCCTCCTCTCTCAAAAGCTTTTTTACGTATGCCGCTACCACCTCAGCAGAATCAATCACGTCTACATTTTCATTGTAAAACCTAGAAATCTGTTTTTTAATTAAGGGATAATGGGTACATGCCAAAATAATGTCATCTATCTCACTAAGCCTAGTGTCTGATAGGTAGGAGTTAATAACAGTTTGACTTATTTTATCATCTATAAACCCTTCTTCTATCATAGGGCAAAGCAATGGAGTAGCAAGAGATTTTACGGCAAGTTGATTGCCCAAAGCTTGGATACCTTTGCGGTAAACACCTGTTTTAATTGTCCCTTTAGTCCCTATTACTCCAACCTTTCGGCTATTTTTTTTACTTCTATAGATCTCAATAACTGGTTCAATTACATTTACCACCAATGCTCGACCATTGGCAGTTTCTAATACCTCCTTAAATGCCGTAGAAGATGCAGTATGGCAGGCTATAACAATTAGTTTACAACCCTTTGATAACAAAAAATTAGTGATTTCTGCGGAATAGTGCTTTATAGAGTATGCTGCTTTATCACCATAGGGCAAATGAGCGGTATCACCAAAGTAAACGATTTGCTCATTTGGCGACTGACTTTGAATTTCATTGGCTACGGTTAAGCCTCCGATTCCAGAATCAAAAATTCCAATCGGGTTTTCTTTTAATAAATTGTTTTTCAAATCTTTCATAAAAAAAGCAGTTCAACTGAACTGCTTTGAAAGTTATATATTTTTAGTTGAAATTATAGTAATCCCAATTTCTTTTTTACCAATGGCATAATATCATCAGACTCTTTTGAGTAGAGTAATACCCCAACTCCTGCATCAAAAATGTAAGTATATCCATTCTCTTTTGCAACGTCTTCAATTGCTTTCTTAGCCTTATCAATCAATGGTTTTAATAAGGTTTCCTCTTTCGCTTGTAAATCTTTTTGAGCAGATTGTTGGAATTTGCTTATTCGCTCCTCTAAATTGGTAATCTCAGCAATTTTATCTTGCTTGATTGCTTCAGTCATAGTGGCTTCCATCGACTGATACTTTTGCACTTTTGCTTGATATTCCTTTGACATCGTAGTCATTTGTGACTCTAATTCTTGAGCGTATTTTTGAATATCTGCTTCAATTGAATTTCTTTCTGGCATTGCCAATAATAAGTCATTAGAATTAATGTGCCCTAATTTTTGTCCAAATACAGCTGTACTCAATAATGTTGCTGCAATTAAAACTATATTTTTCATTTTTCTCATCTGTTTATTTATTTTGGTGGTTAATTTAATTTTTACTTTTATCTATCTTCTCCTGGGTTGTATCCCATTCGTCTTAAAACATCGTCACTTTTATCATATTTAGGATTGGAGTAAACCATTGTGGCTTCACCTGCCTTGTCAAAAATGACAGAATATCTTCCAACATTTGCAGTTTCTTGAACCGCCTTGTATATTTTTTCTTGTATTGGCTTAACTAGTTCTTTTCGCTTTTTAAATAATTCTCCATCTACTCCAAATTTATCTTTTTGAAAATTCCTTGCTTCCTGTTCTTTTACAATAATTTCCTCTTTTCTCTTATTCTTCATGCTTTCAGTAAGCAATATCTCTTCAGCTTGGTAGTCTTGTCGCATTTTATCAATCTCTTCATACTTCTTCTCCACTTGCTTATCCCATTGCTGTGACAAAGCATCCAACTGTTTTTGTGCCTCTTCGTATTCTGGAATTTTCGAAAGAATATATTCCGAATCTATAAAGGCAAATTTTTGCGCGTGCACAAAGTTGGCTGCAAAGAAAACTAAAAGTCCAAAGAAAACCTTTTTAAAATCCATTTTTAATTCTATTTATTACCACCCACCTATATTACCTCCAATGGTAAAGTGGAATTCTGTTCGTTGGTTAGGATTAGTTCTACCAGGTATCTCATCAAACCGATAGCCCCAATCCAATCCAAGTAATCCAAAGAACGGCATAAAAATCCTGACTCCTACTCCAGCCGCACGCTTTACATTAAAGGGTGAAAACTGGTCAAAGTCGAACCATGAATTACCTGCCTCTGCAAAAGCCAGGCCATAAATCGTAGCACTCTGATTTAGAGAGAACGGGTAACGAATTTCCATGGTGTATTTACTTACTACTGTTGCACCAATTTGAGGGGAAAGCACTCGATCGTCATAGCCCCTTAGAGCAATAATTTCACTCCCATCTAAATTAAACCCACTTAAGCCATCTCCCCCTAAATAAAATCGCTCAAATGGCGATTGACCCAATGCATCATTGTAAGATCCTAAGAAACCAAATCCAATTTTAGTATTTAATACAAACTTTCTTTTACCACCTGTAAGAGGAGTAAACCATGAAGAATTAAATTTCCACTTGTGAAACTCAATAAATTTATATTTTTCTTGATTTCGTAAATCATCATAGTCTTTTTTACCGTCTAACAATGAGTAAGGCGGTGTTAATTGCAATGAAAGAGAAGTTTGAGATCCTGAAGTTGGGTAAATTGGTGCATCAATAGAGTTACGAGAAAAAGTTGTTTTAAAACTTAAGTTATTGGCATAACCAGAGCCAAAAACAAAATTGCCCCAATTGTTAAGTTCATAATACTGGTAACTTATTTCATTGTATAGGGTGAAAAAGTCATCTGGCCACTTCAACCTTCTTCCTAAACCAACTGATAATCCATAAATCCCTAATGCCTGTCTATTAGGGTTTGAAATTCTATCTCCATCAGCTCCAGTAATGAATTTATCTGCTCCATTTGTTTGTCTCGAATAATAAGCTGTAACGCTTAAACTGTTTGGTTTTCTACCACCCAACCAAGGCTCTGTAAAAGAGATATTATAAGATTGAAAAAATTGTCCATTGGTTTGCGCTCTCACACTTAAACGTTGTCCATCACCAGATGGCAATGGTTGCCATGCATCTTTCTTAAAAAACTTGCTTGCAGAAAAGTTATTAAATGTCACCCCAAGACTACCAACGATGCGGCCACCACCCCATCCACCAGAAAGTTCAATCTGATCTGATGGCTGCTCTTCTACAACGTATTCTATATCCACAGTGCCACTAGACTGATCCGGCACGGGGTTTACCCCAAATTTTTCTTGATTGAAGTAACCCAACTGCAGCAACTCACGTTGTGATCTTATAATATCTGTTCTGCTAAACAAATCTCCTGGGTTTGTTCTTAATTCTCTTCTAATTACATGATCATTAGTTTTAGTATTTCCAACAATAGTAACTTCATCGATTCTTGCTTGTTTGCCTTCACGAAGTCTAATTTCAAAATCAATAGTATCTCCTCTAACTTCTGTTTCTACTACATTTGGTTGAAAGAAAAGATAACCATCATCCAAATAAAGAGAGCTAATATCTCTTCCTGCAGGGTCTTGATATACCCGTTGGTCAAAAAGTTCTTGATTAAATAAGTCTCCTCTATCAATTCCCAAAATCCGATCAAGCTCTTGATTAGAAAATTTCGTATTACCAACCCATTTTATATCTCCAAAGTAATATTGTTTACCCTCCTTTATTTTCATTTCTATTACTACTCGGCTTCGACTTACTTGATAAACTGTATCTTCAACAATTTTTGCATCACGATAGCCAAGCGCATTGTATTTAGCAATAACATTCTTTTTATCAAATTCATAATCCGTTCTAATAAATTTTGAAGGCTTAAAAATTCGAATAAACTTTTTCTGCTTTGTATTTTTTAATGCACTACGTATCTCCCTATCAGATAGCACTTGATTTCCTTCAATAAAAATGTCTTTAATCTTTACCCGTTCGTTTTTTCGGATTACAATAGTGAGCACTTTGCTATTTTTTATTACAGAGTCTCTTTCCTCAATAATTTCAACCTCAGTATTAAAATAACCCTTATCAACAAAGTATTTTTTTATAGTTCGTTTAGTATTATTAAGTAAGTTAGGTGTTATTACACTACCTCTTATCAATTGAATATCTTCACGTAAGGATTCTTGCTTGCCTTTTTTTACGCCTTTAAACCTAAACTTAGATAAACGTGGCCGCTCTTCGACATTGATATTCAAAAATATAACGTCCCCTTTTACACTAGTAGCGCTAATTTCAACATCTGTAAATAATTTTTGTGCCCAAAGGTTTTGAATGGCTTCAGAAATTTGATCTCCTGGAACTTGTATTTCTTGACCAACCTCTAATGCGGCTATTGCCTTTAAAGCAGAATGATCTAAATTTTGTGTACCAGTTATTGTAATGTCTCCAATGGTGTAGGTTCTTGGAGCGGAATAATCCAATGCCTCTAAGGATGGGTCTACAGTAACTTGAGAAAATCCACTAAAGCTAATTATTAGAAAAAGCAGTGCACTAAAAATCTTGTTCTTAAACTGTTGCATCATGCTTTTAACTGTTCACTTGTTTTTCCAAACCTTCGCTCCCTTTTTTGATAATCTTCAATGGCTTCCCAAAGGTGTTCTTTTCTAAATTCAGGCCACAATAATTCTGAAAAATACAACTCAGAATATGCTGCTTGCCATAATAAAAAATTGCTAATTCGATACTCTCCACTTGTACGAATTAACAATTCTGGATCTGGAATATTTTTGGTGCAAAGGTAGTTGTTGAATAAGGCTTCATTAATGTCATTTGCTTCGATTTCCTTCGAATTAACATCAATTAACAGGGATTTTACAGCATTTAAGATTTCCCACCTTGAACTATAACTCAAAGCAAGTACTAAAGTCATTCGATTATTATTAGCTGTATTAGCAATCGCTTTTTTTAACTCTGCTTGGCATTTTTTAGGCAAACTTTCAAGGTCACCTATAGCGTCTAAACGAATATTATTTTTATTTAAGGTCTTTGTTTCTTTTGCAATTGTGCTTACAAGCAAAGTCATTAGAGCGGTAACTTCAGCCTTAGGACGATTCCAATTTTCTGTTGAAAAAGCATATAATGTTAAGTATTCTACTCCAATTTCGGCTGCTCCTTCTGCAACACTCCTCACAGATTTTACACCATTAGTATGTCCATATACTCTAGCCTTCCCATTTTGTTTTGCCCATCGCCCATTACCATCCATAATAACTGCAACATGTTTTGGAATATTGTTGGCATCAATTGATTTTGGAATACTCATTTATTTATTTTTAAGGGCTTCAAAATTGGGAATATCTAAAGGATTTTTAAAATTACATCCCATAATATACTGGGCAAGCACCTTCATCGGTTATTTGAAATGTTAAGGTAAACCCGGTTACTACAAACCAGTCATTATCATACTCCTTACCTAACTCAAAAACTTCAGCAGTCCTATTTGGAATTCCATCAATAGCATCATAGGATGTTTTTCGAAATCCCCATTCCATGGCCAGGCCCCATTTATTGCCTAAGCTTAATTTCATGCCTGGGCCAAAAGGCAACGCTAAACCAGTTTTAGATTCAGCTTCACTCCCATTAAACTGAGCTCCACCAATCGTTACATTATTTGGAGCAGCTTTATAAATGCTAAATCCAACAAATAAATAGGGTGTAAAAAAATGATCTTTATCCCCTGTTTTATAGGGAAGAAAATTAAACTCTATTGTACTAGCGAATTCAGTTATGATCGTTTCAAAAGAGGCATTTCTTGCTTGATTAAACTCAAAATCTACCTTTTCATCAGCTGCACCAATTTTTGTACGAACTAAAGTAGCCTTTAAGGTATAGCGCTTATTTAAATTATACCGAAATATTCCTCCGTAGGTAAATCCTCCGACACCATTTCCTACATGTGTTTTTGGATTTAACTCCCCTAAGTAATACGATCTTCCAATAAAAATTCCTAGTTCTGCAGTTTTTCGCTGTGCTTGGGCAGTAAAAAACGAGACAAGAGTAATGAATAAGAAAAAAAGTGATTTTTTCAGCATTTTTTTTAAACGGAATTATTTAAAGAATAGTATTAGAATTTAGGTCGACTCCTTCTGCGTTTTACGATTTTTCTAGAAATTGTCACCATACCAGTCATAAATGAGTCATTATCATCTGGATCTCCACGCTGCCCTCCTGGTTCAACTTGAGTGCTTGGGGTATAGCCTGAAATATCTGCAATAGTTTCATGGTAAATATTTCGATCTGAAAGCGCACCTGCCTTAACTGCTTCAGGATTAGAACTCCCTCCCTTTGCCTCAATCAGCTCCTTGCGACCGTAGTAATCTCCGCTTACATCATCGATGTAATCAGTAAATAACATTCGCATAGTAAATTCAAGATTAACAGCCCAATAACGATCTAATGATTTTCCTATACCAATACCATAAGGTATGGTAAAAGTTGTTCTATTGTATTTTTCATCCTGACCGGGCAACCCTTGCCCTTCAGTTCCAAGCGGTTGTAGCGAAACCCATTCTCCTTCATATTTAGCTTTTGGGTTAAAATACATAAAACCTACTCCTGCAAATAGATAAAGGTCCATCTGCAGTCCTCTTCTGCCTCTAACTCCTCGCAATTTGTATAAATTACCTTTTGCATTTTGGATTAGGTAGAACTCTGCCATTGCATTTAATTCAAAAAAATTCGTTCTAAAGCTCAGGTTTCTTCCTTTTCTATATTTTTCTTCAGTGAATTTGTCATCACCCCTTAAGATGCCCCATTGCAAGTTGCTTCTCAAAAAGAAATAGCTATTTACTTGATAGCGATATCCAACCAATAGAGATGGTCGAGTTGCCGCAAAATCTAAATCAGCTATTCCATCTCGCCCTGTCGAATTACCGCCACCTAGTTCTCCTAAGAAATTGGTCACTCCACCACCTACAACTAATTGCTGACGAAATCTCTTCCATCGCTGAGCATCAGCAATCGATGGAAGTAAAATCATTGAAAGTAAAAAAATTATACCTATCTTTTTCATAACCAAAAACTACAACAGACAAATATAATTAGATTTAATAAACCTGTGAGTTTTAGTAGTATAATCTTAGTAGTTACGCCTATCTAAACCCCAATTTAACTTATTCCTTAGGCTATTGAGAAAAGATTGATTTTCCAACTGCACTAAATCAATCTGATAGTCAGCTTTTTTTATGGTCAATAACTCTTCATTGTTAAGCTCTTTGGAGCGAGAGTCAAGTGCAACGAGATTTTTTTTCGCTCTGCCCTCTACACTTATAGTCAAAATCGATTGGTCATCAATAACTATGGGTCGAACATTCAAATTATGAGGTGCAATTGGTGTTAATACGAAATTTCCACTACCTGGCATTAAAATAGGCCCTCCACAACTCATAGAGTAGGCTGTTGAACCAGTTGAAGTAGAAACAATTAACCCATCGGTCCAATAGGAATTTAAATGACTTCCATCTAATGAAGTGTGAATGGTGATCATGGAAGAACTATCTCTCTTCATGATGCTAATCTCATTTAAAGCATGGTTATCTTCCCCAAACAAATTTGATTCACTTTCAATACTTAACAAGCTCCTCTTATCAAAAGTAAAATTTCCAGACTTAAGGCATTTTATTGCCATTGGAATTTCTGAAGTTGAAGTATTAGACAAAAACCCTAATCTCCCAGTATTAATGCCTAAAATTGGAATATTTTTACGTCTAATGAGTGAAATGGTGTCTAAAAAGGTTCCATCTCCCCCAATACTTAACATGAAGTCAACTTGATTAGTCAACTCTTGATGTGACTCAAAAACAGAATAATCAACAATTGGTTTTAATTCATTTTTTTTTAGCTCATCATGGAATCTTTTATGAATGAGTACTTCAGATTCGATTTTCAGCAATTCCTCAAAAAGAATTTGAATATCTTTATGATGAGCTTGATCTATTCTTATGCCATAAATTGCAACTTTCATCTTGATTAAATTGGTGCTACAAAATGGAAAAAGAATCCGCTTTCTCCAAATTTATTAATGGAAAACTCCGATCGGATTACAATGTCATAATAACTCACAAAGTCTAAACCTATTCCACTACCATATTGCATTGAATTGGCTAAATCGTTATTCTGAAATCCGGTATTGTCTTGCACATAACCAAAGTCGGAAAAAATTCCCAGATAAAAGGCATAATGAAATTTCCCAATTCGATCACTAAGAATCCCTATATCAGTACTACGTGGTTTCAACAATTGGTATCTCAACTGAAACTTCGCTAAGCCGATATCTTGCCCATCTATAACATAATACTCATAAGATCTAATCGAGAATGAGCTATATCCCAACCCATTTTGCAATAAATAGGGCTGGTTATTATTTGCCGCTACAACCCCTCTAATGCTTCCAGCAAAATAAAATCGTGGACTTAAGGGAACAAACTTTTTAAAATGTACCTGAAAATTAGTTAGGTCAACTGTATTTTCAATAAGACCAAGCCCATATTTTCTTACGTTGAAGTTAAAGTAGTGGCCTTTCAGGGGATAATTTCTTGAATCTCTTTTATCATTTGTGAAAGAATAGAACAAGCTAATAAACTCACTCTTTGTGGAGGAGCCTCCCAAGTAATTTGGATTTAGAATAACAACAGAATCAACAACAGAATTGTAATCATACTCAACACCGAAAGTATGGGTGTTAAAAATTTTTTTTCGAAGTTGATAAGAAATTCCCCCAGAATAGTTTCTTAGCGCATCATTGTTTTTATTTTTATACTGCAAGCGCTCATTACCTAAAGTAGTGTAGACTATTTCGTCTCGTCTGTTATATGAAAAGCTAAAACTCAATCCACTTTTTTGTTTTTTATCAATATAGGGAATATTATATCTAATACGGTATCGTTCTGTAAATCCATATTTTGCAGTAATACTAAGCTTGTCTTTTCTTCCCGTGAAGTTTTCATGCGTTGCTTGAATTCCATAGTTAATTCTAGAAAAGTCCTTGTCTCTCCACCAAATATTGAAATTATTATCATCAATTTCGAAAATGGGTAATGGAAAAATGTACCATCGCTCTACTAGATTAATTACTAACAATACTCTATTTGAATCGAGCATTGCTATATCAATTTTTGCAAAATTAAATAAGGAGGTATTTAAAATATTCTTCCGTGATTGCTCTAATGCAACTATAAATTCATCATTTCCCAGCGTATCTCTTAGATCAAAAGTAAGTTCTCGTTTTATAATTTTAGCTTTGGTAACCTTATTGCCTACCAATTGAATGCTTTCCACAATTTTTTTATTAGAAACATTAAAAGCACTATCACGCACTATAGGGTCAATTTTGTAAGCCTGAGAAACAGCATCAAAAACAAAGAATAATCCTAGGCAAATGAAGAGCAATCGCTTCATTTTTACATATTTAGATAATGAATAAAAGCATCGTAGCGTTTCTTTAAGCCATCTTCAACTTCGCTTTTATGAAATGAGGCAGCAACTGTATAGTTGTAGCGCTCAAAAGTTTGAATTATTGCTGATAAATCTGTTTTATTGATTTTAATGGTAACATCCATCTTTGTAGAATCGTCATGAGTGTGGATATAGGAACTTAAAATTTTAGCCCCATTACTTTCAACTATAGAAGCTATTTCTGATAACGAATAATCATTGACATTCAACTCAAGCTGTAAAATACCGCCTACATCTTTGATGGCAGCCAACTTCGATATACTTTCAATAAGCATGGGTAAAGAAATTACACCAAGGTAATTCTCTTTGTCATCTAAAATTGGAATAAGGCTTAATTTTAAAGAAGATATTTTTTGAAGTACCTCATAAATATGCTCTGATTGGTTAACTGAAATTTTTTCTAATGACAGCTTATGATTTCCGATTGGTGCTTCAGGGTCATTCATGTCTAAGATATCACTTTCGCGAATTAAGCCCAGGAAAGTAGTGTTGTTCACAATTGGAAGTTCTGTTAACTTAAAGTCTTCCATCCAATGCAGTGCAACACTACCAGTATCAGAAGTCTTGAGAGGTGGAATCTCATTACTAACTAAGTTTATCGCTAGCATAACTTTGCTTTTTTATCTTATTTTTAAGCCTATTTTTGGCTCAATCACACAATATTACAGAATTATTCATGACTAGATTAAGTGTAAATATTAACAAAATCGCAACCTTAAGAAATGCCAGAGGAGGGGATGTTCCTAATTTAACTAAAGTTGCTCTCGACTGCGAAAGTTTTGGAGCTCAGGGCATAACTGTTCACCCTAGACCTGATGAACGGCACATACGCTATAAAGATGTCTATGATTTAAGTAAAGTTTTAACTACAGAGTTTAACATTGAAGGTTATCCCAATCAGAAATTCATTGATTTGGTGCTTGATGTAAAGCCAGCTCAAGTAACCTTAGTGCCTGACCCACCTGGTGTACTAACCTCAAACGCTGGATGGAATGCTGAAAAAGAAAAGCAGTTTTTAAAACCCATAATTGAGCAATTTAAGGAGGCTGGAATAAGAACCTCAATTTTTATGGAAACCGACAAAGATCAAATTAAGGCAGCGAAAGAAACCGGCACCGATAGGATAGAGCTCTATACCGGACCTTTTGCAGAAAATTTTAATAAAAACCCATCTGAGGCTGTTTCTCCATTTGCTGAAACAGCAGCTTTCGCAACTAAATTAGGTCTAGGAGTGAATGCTGGACATGATTTAGATTTGGAAAATTTGAGCTTTTTTAAAAATAGAATTCCTTCGCTGTTAGAAGTATCAATTGGACATGCTCTTATATCAAATGCGCTTTATTATGGACTAGAAAATACTATCCAATTATATTTAAGAGCACTAAAATAAAATAAATGGAATTGAATTTTAAGCAACTTGGAGAAGGTCAACCATTTATTATTTTACATGGGCTATTTGGCTCATTAGACAATTGGATGAGCTTAGCTAAAAAATGGTCAGAAAACTATCAAGTTTGGCTAGTTGATCAAAGAAATCATGGTCAATCACCTCACTCCGAAGATTTTAATTATAAGCTAATGGCTGAGGATTTAAAAGAATTCTTATCAGAAAATGAAATTAAAGACCCTATTATCTTAGGGCATTCAATGGGGGGTAAAACGGCCATGGAATTTGCTGTTAATTACCCTGATCAATTAAAAAAATTAATTGTAGTTGATATTGCACCAATTAAGTACGAAGTACATCATTATGATATCATAGCAGCTTTAGAAAAAGTTGATCTCACTAAAATTGAAAGTCGAGGTGATGCAGATAAAGTCCTTTCAAAAAATATAAAAGAATTTGGAGTCCGCCAGTTTCTGCTTAAAAACCTTTACTGGGAATCGAAGGGAAAATTAGCATGGCGTTTTAATTTAGACGTTATAAAGAACAATATTATACCAATTAGTGAATGGAATATTTCCGAAAAGCAATTTCAAAAAAGCACTCTTTTTATCAAGGGTGAAAATTCAGATTACATCAAAATCGAGCATGCATCAGAAATTACAAAACGATTCCCAAATTATCACTTGGAAGTAATTGAAAAAGCTGGTCATTGGGTACATGCGGAAAATCCGGAAAAATTTTCAGAAATTGTAAGCTCATTTATGAAAGATTAAGTGGATTACAGACGTTAAAAAGACAGAGTATTCACTATTTTTACTTTTTTGTAAAATTATGCTTAGCAAACTTGTTATCATACCAACTTATAATGAGTTAGAAAACATTCAAAATATCATTGCAAAGGTTTTCTCTCTTGAAGGGAATTACCATGTCCTAGTGGTTGATGACGGCTCTCCTGATGGAACAGCTGAAATTGTTAAAAGCCTACAAGAAAAATATAACAATCGCCTTCACCTTGAAGAACGAAAAGGAAAGTTAGGGCTTGGAACAGCTTATATCCATGGTTTCAAATGGGGCCTTAAGAATAATTATGATTACCTTTTTGAAATGGATGCTGACTTTAGTCACAATCCTGATGATTTAATAAAACTTTACAGTGCATGCGAGTTAGATGGTGCAGATGTTTCCATCGGTTCACGCTACAAGACAGGTGTAAATGTTGTTAATTGGCCAATGGGTAGAGTGCTCATGTCTTACTATGCATCAGTATATGTTAGGTTAATAACTGGTATGCCCTTTAATGATTCAACTGCTGGTTTCAAGTGTTATCATCGCAGTGTTTTAGAGGCAATTGACTTAGATAAAATTAGGTTCAAAGGCTATGCTTTTCAAATTGAAATGAAGTTTACTGCTTGGAAAATGGGTTTTAAAGTAGTAGAAGTGCCTATTATTTTTACAGATAGAAAAGAAGGGACGAGTAAAATGGATGGAGGAATTTTTAAGGAAGCACTTTTTGGTGTTATGTACCTTAGATTGTCTTCAATTTTTAAAAAGTATAAAAGAGCAGCATGAATCAATCGTATTTAATTAGTGGTGCAACATTGGTAAATGAAGGTAAACAGTTTTCAGCCGATGTTCGAATAAAAGATGGACGGATTCATGAAATAAGTAAAACTGGGCTTTCTGCAAATGGAACAGAGAAAGTTATATCGGCAACTGGTTTACATTTAATTCCAGGAATGATTGACGATCAAGTGCATTTCAGAGAGCCAGGCCTAACTCAAAAAGCTGAAATATATACAGAAGCTAAGGCTGCGGCTGCTGGTGGTATTACCTCCTTTATGGAGATGCCAAATACTGTACCAAATACCTTAAATCAAACCCTATTACAAGATAAATACAATCGTGCAAAGGAAGTTTCTTTAGCAAACTATTCTTTTTTTATGGGTGCTTCAAATGACAATATTGAAGAAGTGCTTAAAACGAATGAAAAAGATGTTTGTGGGGTTAAGATTTTTATGGGTTCTTCAACAGGCAATATGTTAGTTGATGAAGATAAAGTGCTTGAAGAAATTTTCAAGAATTGTCCGATGCTGATAGCAACTCATTGTGAGGATGAAGATACGATTAGAAAAAACATTAAAGCTGCAAAGGAGAAATATGGAGAAAACGTTCCTATGGAGCAACATCCAATTATTCGAAGTACCGAAGCATGTTATGCCTCTTCATCTAAAGCAGTTGATTTAGCTAAAAAACACAATACTCGACTCCATATTTTACACATTTCTACGGCTAAAGAATTAACGTTGTTTTCAAATAATCTTCCTCTTTCTGAAAAAAGAATAACTGCTGAAGCGTGTATTCACCATCTTTGGTTTTCGGATGAAGATTACAAAGAAAAACAGTCCTTAATAAAATGGAACCCTGCTGTAAAAACTGCTTCAGATCGTAAGGCCATTCAGAAGGCGGTAAATAACCATACGATTGATGTAATTGCGACCGACCATGCACCGCACACCTTAGCAGAAAAACAAAACACCTACTTTAATGCTCCAAGTGGTGGGCCACTTGTCCAGCATGCACTCATCGCTTTATTTGAACTTCATAAAAAAGGGGTTTTCAGCCTAGAAAGAATAGTTGAGAAAACCAGTCATGCGGTTGCAGATTGTTTTCAGGTAAAAGATAGAGGATATATTAGAGAAGGCTATCATGCAGATTTAGTATTAGTTGATCTAAATGCATCACAAAGCATTACAAACGACAGTTTACTTTATAAATGCAAATGGTCACCTTTCGAAGGAGAAACATTTGGATCTACAATAAAAAAGACTTTTATCAGCGGTCATTTAGCCTATGATAATGGAAAGTTTGATGAGTCTAAAAAGGGAATGAGATTGACTTTTGACCGATAAACTGAACATGACAAAAAATACTTCAAGGATTCTCTTATCTATACTTTTATTTTCACTCAGCATTTCTTGCGCTAAAAAAGAAAAAAAACCAGAAAATATTTGGGATAACAATCGATTTGCAGCCGTTTTAACTGAAGTGCAACTAGCTGAAGCTGCAGTTCGATTAGGATACCATAAAAATAATGACAGTTTAATTCCAAATGACAGCGTCTATGAAGCAGCATTTAGAAAGATGAACACCAATCGTTCTGACTTTGATAGTAACTACAACTACTATTTAAATCATCCAGAGGAGATGGAAAAAATATATGAACAAGTAATCACTAATTTAAGTCAGCGTTCTGCTGCCATTAATGAAAAAAAATAGGTTTACGAGAATTTATAAATCTATCGATCTTTTTGTATCAAAAGCGTCTCTGAGACCATTTCCAACTAATACAAATGAGAGCACAAGAAGAAAAATTGCAATTCCAGGAAAAATAGCCATGAATGCATCTCCTGTAATTATATAACCTTTGTGCTCACTAATCATTTTACCCCAAGTTGCTTGAGGTGGCTGCGCTCCCAATCCTAAAAAACTCAAACCTGCTTCAATTAAGATTGCGGCAGCAAAATTAGCTGCTGAAATTACAATTATTGGTCCCATGATATTAGGCAGCAAATGTTTTACTATTATTTTCCGCGATCGAAATCCAAGTGCTTTTCCTGCCTCTACGTATTCCATTTCACGCATGCTTAATACTTGCCCTCTAACTACTCTTGCCACTTCTACCCACATCGTTAATCCTACAGCTACAAATACTTGCCAAAAACCCTTCCCTAAAGCTAAAGTAATCGCAATTACTAATAATAAAGTTGGAATCGACCACACTACATTTATAAACCAAACGATAAAATCATCTAATTTCCCTCTAAAAAATCCTGCTGCAGCACCTAAGCTAATTCCAATAACTAATGAAATCAAAATGGAAATAAATCCAACAGTAAAAGAAATCCAAGTCCCAGCCATCAATCTACTTAACAAATCTCGACCATAACGATCAGTACCAAGCCAAAACTTTTTTGATACGATCAGCTGTTCGTCAACAAATTCATTTGTAAGCTTTGCAGTTAGAAAATCACTTGCTTGAAAAACTAGTTTCTCACCATTATTTGGCTCTAGGCCTGTATATTTTTCAACAAAAAGTTGATCATCTTTAAGCTTAATATCGTAATAAGGAATTAGCTTATGGCTACTTTTAACTCCAAAAATCCATTGCTCAAAAAAAGATTGCTTTTTAAATTTAACCTCTAGTGGAACCTTAATAAAATTAATCTGAAAGCCAGGTTGCTTTCGAGCCAATTCCAGTTGTTGTTGATTTGCTTTTGGAGAATTATCTATTCGAATAAACGGACCTAAAATGGCGATTAGCAGGAATGCAGAAATTGTGCACAATCCAAAAGTTGCCAAATAGTTAGACCTTAATTTACGCCAAGCTATTTGTGTAGGAGAACTATTATTATTGGTTTTTTGCATGAGTCAGCTTACAAATTTCTGCCTTTCCATTTAGAACTTGAAAGTAAAGATAACAAAGCAATGATTAGTAGGTAAAGTGGATATATTAGGGAAAGTAAAACTGATTTTAAAAGAGGATTTTTAATTTGATTCCAATGCTTTGTACTTAACAATAAAACATAATCCACAGCCAATTTTGAAATAAAACAACCAATGAAGACCAAAAAAAAATGATGATTAAAAATTGAATAAATCATTAAAAAAAGCATGAGCATATTTAAGGCGATTACCACCATTCCAAAGTTCTTACTGTCCCAATCTTCAAAATATTTTGACTTTTTAGCCCATCTAATTCTTTGATTCACAAATGGAAGAATTTTACTTGAGGCACTGGTCTCAACTACAGCAAAAGGATTTGCTACAAATCCAATCCTCAAAGGGTTCACTACTTGTTTAGCTTTAAATAAAAAGAACACATCATCTCCAGAAGCTATATCAACATGCAAATCATATGGCTTTATTTTATCATAAAGGGCTCTAGAGTATCCCAAATTAGCTCCATTACACGATATCGCTTTATTCCTAATTGCTGCACCCGAGGTACATGCCATGATTGCACAAAATTCAGTTTCTTGTAAAACTTCAAAAAGAGTGTTGCCAGTTTTGATTTTCACTGGACCAATTATCATAGACTTATTACTATTTAAGTGACTAGCCATAGTCGCTACCCATTTAGAATTCATGGTGCAGTCAGCATCACAAGTAATAACATATTCACTTGTTGAAGCTTCGACCCCTTTTTTTAAAGCCGCCTTTTTACCGACGCCTTTTGTTAAACTTAATACCTGAATTTTGAATGGACTTAAATCAACGAAAGCTTCTATTAATGATGAGCTTCGATCAGTTGAATGGTCATCAACGAAGATAATTTCGAGTAAGTCATTTGGGTACTCTTGTGTGAATAGAGATTTAATTAGAGTTTTGATATTAGTCGCCTCGTTTCTAAAAGGTATAACAATTGCAACAGTTTTAGACGGTTTGATAATATCTAACTGATCTTTTATTCTAAAGTTGGCAAAAAAATATCTAGAAACATAGAAAACATAAAATACAAGAAAAATGAAGGCGAGTATGATTATACTAATTTCCATGTTTTGGCCTCCATTTTAAATCTTTTATTACAACTAAACCAAGTATTGCAGGAATAAACAAATTAATAATCCATAATATCACTGAAGCCATGGAACCATAGGCTCCATTATATCCAAGAAATTCTATTACTAGAAATGCGAAAGAAGTACGTACTGGCAAGTCGCTAATCCATCCGCTAGGAATTATTGTTGTGAGTAAAAAAATCAAGCTAGCACTTATTAAGCCCTCTAAAAAACTAAGTCCAGGTAAAAACACGGCCAAGAGAAAAATAAACTGAACACAAAAGATGCAATAGCGAATGATGCTAATAGTTAATAATTTAAATCGATCAATAAAAGACAACTCAATAAAGTTGATTGTGCTATTTTTCTTAAAATACTTATTAAATTTTAAAATTACTCTTCTTAATATGTTCGCTTTAAAAAATATATAGAGTGTGGTTAGAATCAATACCCAAGAGACTATTTTAAAATTTAAATTTGAAACATAAAAACATTCTAGTTGACCACTTATTAGGGAGAATGCCATCAAGCCAAAAACAATAGTTGCAACAAGTTGACTAATAGCACATAAACTATTGATGTAAATTGCACTACTCCGATTATGATTATTAATAAAAAGTAACCTTCCACCTAGCTCTCCCACTCTGTTTGGGGTAAAGATCCCTGCTACTATTCCTATTAAAACCGATTTAATAGAATCTGTAAGTGTTAGGTATTGAATTTTTAAGGTAAAGTATCTCCATTTGTATACTTCAAGTCCCCAGTTTAATAACATTAATAAAGACACTGACACTAATAGCAAAATATTATCATTAGCTGTATTTAGCAATTCTCTAATTGAAATTGTATTTGCCTTGCTTCTAAAAAGAAAAATAAGGTATGCTAATGCCAATATTGCAATGAAGATAGGAAGCAGTCTTCTTATAAATTTATATAGCTTTGCCTTTGCCAATGGAGGAACTTATTACGAAATCTGATAAAATTATTTTGGGAATCGATCCGGGTACGAATATAATGGGATATGGTGTGATTTCAATTCAAAAAAGAGAAATTTCCTTGATTGCCATGGGAGCTATTCATTTAACAAAACTTGGAGACCATAATATTAGATTAAAGAAAATCTTTGAACGAACATTGCAGTTAATCGATGAATACAAAGTTGACGAATTTGCGATTGAGGCTCCATTTTATGGCAAAAATGTACAATCAATGCTAAAGCTAGGTAGAGCTCAAGGAGTTTCAATGGCTGCAGCACTCGTTCGTGATGTTCCTGTGAGTGAATATTTACCCAAAAAGGTGAAGAAATCGATTACAGGAAAGGGTGGTGCATCTAAAGAGCAAGTTGGCGCTATGTTAAAATCTATAGTTCCATTTAAGGAAAATCCAAAATATTTAGATGCTACGGACGGATTGGCTGTTGCAGTTTGTCATTACTTTCAAGGCAACACAATAAAAAATTCTAAGTCTTATTCTGGTTGGGATTCATTTTTAAAAAATAACCCTGATAGAAAGGCTTAAGCATTAATAGTAGCAGCAATTTCATCTAATTCATCACTTGAAAGATCTAATTTGGGACGAGCAAAGTTTATATCTTCTACATTGTTTATAGGAACCAAGTGAATGTGAGCATGGGCAACTTCTAAGCCAATAACTGCAATTCCAATACGCTTACAAGTAATTTTTGTCTCTATTTTTTTTGCTACTTGCTTAGCAAAAACCCAAAGTGCCTGATAGGCCTTATCTTCAACTTCGAATATATAATCCGTTTCTATTTTTGGGATAACAAGTGTATGGCCCTTAGCTAAGGGATTAATATCTAAAAAGGCTAAAAACTGATCATTCTCTGCAATTTTATGTGCAGGTATTTCACCATCAATTATTTTCTTAAATATTGTACTCATTACCGACTAATATTTACAATTTCAAACTTCATTGTTCCAGATGGAACTACAACTTCTGCTAAATCACCCACTTTCTTGCCCAATAATCCTTTTGCGATAGGCGATTCTACGGAGATTCGTTTTTCTTTCATATTTGCTTCCTTTTCGGATACTATGGTATATTCCATTTCTGCACCATTAGCAATATTTTTTATCTTCACTTTTGAAAGAATTAACACTTTTGAAGTATCTAGTTCAGACTCGTCTACTACTCGGGCGTTGGAAATTAACGTTTCTAGTTTGCTTATTTTTAACTCCAATAAACCTTGTGCTTCCTTTGCTGCATCATATTCAGCATTTTCTGAAAGGTCCCCTTTATCCCTAGCTTCTGCAATTTGTTGAGAAATACTTGGTCGTTCAACCGTTCTCAATTGTTTCAGCTCTTCTTTTATCTTTTCTAGTCCTTCTTTGGTGAAATAACTTACTTGTGCCATTTCTTTTTGGTTTTGTTGTATTAAATTCAAAAAGAGAACCCATTTATTGGATTCTCTTCATCAAAGATATTGAATAATATTTTTTTTAAAAGGTCAATCGCAAGCCAATCGCATTTGAGCCATCAAATGTACGAGTAACTCTATAAGAGTAATCTACCCCAAGAGTGGAACTAGATCTTCCTAATGGAAATTCAACTGTAGCTCCAAATGTCGGTCCTATTGAAGTAGTTCGACTTAGATCTTCATCAAGTGCTTCTTCCTCGTAAATATAGCCCGCTCTTGCCATAAACATCTCTTTAAAAGCATATTCCGCTCCAACCCTAAATTGGTCTCTTGAAAATGAGTTCGATGTGAAAGTACCGCTCGCTGTGATTCTATGTTCAGCATATGACTCTTCATTTTCATCTTCCGAAACTTCTGTTAAGAAAAAATCATAAGATGCGCCGATATTTACTAAGGAGGGTAATTCAAAATCACTACTTCGTTGAGATACGGTTAAAGTTTTATCAGAATTTGGGATGTCAGATCTAAAAGATAAACCATTTCCGCTGTATTGCATTGGCGGACCAACATTTCTTAAAGTAATTCCGAATTTAAATGCATCATTTTCTCCAGTAGTATAATTTACACCAGCATCAATCGCCACACCAGTAGCGTTAAGGTTTGCGGTATTTTGTGTAACTAAACGCACTACTAAACCACCACTAATACTATTGGAAAACCTTCTTGAGTAGGCTAGTCCAATGTTCAAATAACCTGGATCAAAGGTACCGAAGCCTCCATCAGGCTGATCTACGGTAGTTACATCAATTTCACCAAAATCAAATGAGGTAAAAGTTAAACCAAGAACTCCACCAGATTCACCTAATTTTTGTGCAAGTCCTGCACTAAAAACATTAATGCCAGTTCCGCCTAACCATCTCGTGTTCGAAACAATCAATTCTGAATTTCGAATAAATGAAAGACCAGCAACATTTAAGTTCATTGCTTCAATACCTTTAGCAGCAGCTGTATTTGCACCACCCCAACCTGAACTTCTTGTCCAAGGGTTAATTAACAACTCTGAAGCCCCTGCCTCTCCTGCTCGATCTTCATTCCCTGCATATACTCCTGAAAATAATAGAAGTAAGCATAAGGTTGAAATTATATTTAATTTTCTCATAGTCATATTTTAGAAATTGTTCAAGTCAACAGGTCTTACTACCCCAAACCATTTTAGAATTTTTTCACCAACATTTGGTACATCAATATGAATGATGTAAACTCCACTTGCAATTGGAATTCCTACTTGATTTTTAAGGTTCCAATCTAAAAAATTATTTGGATCAGACTTATTGTAAGTTCTAATTAAAGTACCATTCGTGTTGTAAATCTTAATTGTACAAACTTCTGGAAGATTAATTATTTTAACCGTATTGTCTAATTGAGATGTTTCATACTCACTTATAGCATAATATGGGTTAGGAACCACATTAACCCTAGTTAACGCATCTTTTAAAGTATTTGTTTCTCTCTTCATAACTGCTACTCCATCAGTTTCAAATCGGTAAACTGGCTTAGTATTATTATCTAATTCAGGAGGAAGAGGTGAGTCTTTAGTAGCAAATCGCTTGCTAACATTTACATCAATTCTTACATCAGAAGAAAGTAATTCTTGACCTGGAGTAAGCATAGGGATAGATGCCCACATACATGCTCCCCAGCCGAATCGCTTAAAACTACTATTCAAGACTCGTTTTAAGGTCTCCCCGTTATCGTACTGAGGCATATAAGTGCTCGGAGGAAATTGAGTCTTTTCTGATTCTAAGGTTTCTCTAAAAATGTAGATATAATGCTTACCTCCCCAAACAAGATTTTGTTCCAAACCTAGTCCTTCTACAAATACACTGTTTGGATTCCATAGCATATCATTTCCATTATTGAAACTGTATTTAGTATCTTCTCCAAAAGCCATGTTAAGTCGTTCGCCAGTTTCTTTATTAAAAACGTATCCTGGGAACCAGCCCATTCCAACTGCTCCGGCAAACCCGGCATCTTCTTCATTATTGGATTTTAGTAGCGTATCGATCATACTTAAGCTCATTCCTCCCAATCCAGTTGTATCTACAGGGTTACCATCTTTATCAACAGATAATCGTCGTTTAACATTCCCTCTAACAATACCTTCAGTAGGGTTGTCTTCTCCTGTTTCTACCACAGGACATCGCGTCCATTTACTCTTATCAGAAGTAATGAATAAAACAATAGAATTCAACTTCGATAAGTCAGATAAAAGAACATCATTCCTACTGTTTGCTACTGCATTTACGGTCAATTGATTTTGACTTTCAAATCGAGTTAATCTATATGGTGCTACAATTCCTCCCAAAATAGATTCGTAATTTTCATCTGGATCGAGGTAATCATTAGTACCAACAAAGTAGTCATTGAATAATCCTGAAGGACTATTTCCTACCGTTCCAGCAAGAATCCAATTAGAAGCGTTTTCAAAATCTGTATCTGGAATACCAATAAGCCATTCATTTTCTTCATCTGAAAATTCAATAGAAGCTGAAATAAAGCCATTGTTTGTTCCAGCTCTATTAGACCCAGGAACCACTCCATTTCGAATTCTGATGCTAAGGCCCCAATTAGGACTAAATAATAATTGTTCAGTTTCTGTTGCAATAGTTTTATTAGAGTATACAGTGTCCTCTGCAGAACCTCCTTCTAACCAAATTCTCCATTCTGCTGAATCTGTTACTAGAGGTAAAGTTTCTGAGCCAACTATTTGTGTTGTTTCATCTAAGATTTGCAGATAAAAAGTACCATCTATAACGTTTAATGGATCAGCAACAGTAATTTCAAAAGGACCGTTTCCAACCGAGTAGTCTATCTCTAAAACTTGCTCGTTAGGGTCTTCCCATGATTTCTCTTCTAATAACTTATCCAAAGAAGATGGTGCAATTCTTAAGGCACGTCCTCCATTTCCTGTTCCTTGTAACCTAGTAATTCCAATTTCATCACCATAAGATGAGTTAACAATTGTTCCACCATTTTCAGCGGTAGGATCGTGAGGTATTGCTGTAAAAGGAACAACTGAACCTCCATCCGGACCTTTTCTACTCGAAATATAGGGCGTAGTTTGACCATCAAAAGCTGGTGCAAATGGATTTGAAGTATCAGGAGCAATACCTTGTACGTATGGTTTAAACTGATTGTATCCGTATGATATCGCTAAGTAATAATAGGTTTTGTAGTTCACTAACTCATTATTACCTACAGCAAATAAATCTTGACGAATAGAAAAACTTCTCTGAATTCCTTCATTAGCTGCATCAACCTTTTTTGTTGGAATATTTGCATTTAATTCATCATCGAATGTAAAATTGACTAGGTCAACTACATCATCTCTAATATCACATTGAAAAACTAAACGAGCTTTACTAGGGTCCTCCACATCATTCACTGAAATTCCTGGGCCTGCTAGCTGATAAACTTGATAGCCTTGAAATCTAAATGTGTCGTCATAAAATATAGGTGGTGTCTGATCTGCTAAGAAATCAGGTGTAACAATATTTGGATCATTCTCAACATATGGATCACCAAATTCTTCCCGATTATTTGAAGTTTCAGGGTTAGATAAATAAAAGACAAGTTCATTGTTCAATTCTTGAACATCTACCTGAGGGGCATCAGGTCCATCCAGAACCTGAAAGCAATTATCAAATAACGCCTGTGCTTTATCATCAGCTAAATATAATTTATCAACTGAAGCGAGTCTTCCACCTGATTCTGCTTGAGCGAAAACTACCCCAACAGTAATATCATTCACATTACCTGGTCTTAAGGTAAATGGTCCTGCTGACTGCAAGAATCTTCTATCACCCTCATTGTTTCTTTGTTCACCTGCTCCAGGGTTATCCTCCGTCCAATTCGTATTTTCTGGAATTGTGGTAATTCCAACCTCATTTGTTGTGCCCCAATGCAGCGGATCCGATTGGCCTGGAAACATAAAGGCAGTTTCAATATCCTCTACTGCTGCTGTATTAAATCCGTTACCACCGTGACGCATTGGTGTACCATTTTTCCAAATTCCTCTCATGTAGTTATAATAATGAACTGCAAGAGTAGGATCCCCATTAATTGCCGTTCCATTGTTATAGTATACAAATCGTCTCATACCGAAACGTTCGTTATCTATAACTGAATCAGGGTTACGATCATCTGGATTAAAGTACCCTAAGCCATTGAGGGCCTCACCAGGTCCAACTCCGTAATCATTATTTAAGCCATCAGCATCTTGATATGGACCTTCAAAAAAGTCAATCCCAATAGCAGCTGGGGTTGACCCATAACCAGTTTGACCTTGAAAGTCTTCATCAAATTCGTCACCATTATAACAAAACCCTAAACCTCTTTCAACATCACAACCTACATAGTCATCTGAAGGGTTTCCTAAATCTGGGTCAACGTAACTTGCAAAATAAGTATCCGTTAAAGTAAAGGTCGAGCGATTTATCAGCTCAAAGTTATAAAAGGTCATGTCATTTACTGCATCGTTTGTAGCAAAGGCAAAGGCTTGACCATGTATTTCCATTCCAATGGATGGTGCGTTAGTCTCAGTATGTAGGTTCCCTTTGTCATTAAAAATCCACCAGTAAGTTTGATCTCCAAATAACGGTCTTAAACTACTTTCTGAACGATCTTCTCGATTTGCTCTACAATCTACCGTGCCTTCCAAATCATATTTAGGATAATCCCCCTCACTTGGCTCATAAGAAATATCACCACCAACGTTTACATAAGGTGCTAAAAGAAAGTCTTGACCAATTGAAGTATTACCATTTCCTGGCCATTCTAAAATAGAAGTTGGTATTTGATAATCAGCAAAATTCTCATCAACAGTTCCTTCTTCTAAAGCAATATTATAAGCAACGAATTGGGCAACCTCAGCTCTTGAAATTTGAAAGAAACGATCATATTCATCACATGTTCTTTCATCAATCTCTGCTGTACCAGAAGTATCGAGTGGTCCAGTCCAATAATCTACTCCATTCCCAAACAAACTTGCTGCAGCTTTTAACTGTCCATTTACATCTGTTCCTGCTAACCACAGTCCACCTGCATATAATGCAAAGCTGTTAGAGTTTATTGGAACCTCATAGTCTGCTGAACTATTCGGACGATCTTGCCACCATAAGCCACCTGCTTCTACCCTTGTTCTTACATTGTTAAACTCTAGAAAAATAATTCTACTTGCTGGTGTACAACCTGCTGCTAGCCCTAACTGTTGCTGTTGGCTATTGTTATTTTTACTATCATCCTTTTTCGGTCCTCTTGCAGCACTTAAAAAATAAGGACTAATCATTAAGATTAAGAGGGTTTGTATAGCTTTCTTCATCATATCTTTAAAAATTTAGAAGCTTAATTGAGCTCCAATTCTAATTCTTCTTGGCAATTCGTAGTTAAATTGATTATCTAAACGAAACGAATACTGATCGCGGTAAGACTGTTCGTTTTGCTGTTGCCTTATTTGATCTTGAAACAAAGGAGCAGTCAAGTAACCATCATCATCAGCGTTACCAGTATAGCCGTAAACATTTTGAATATTCTGTCTATTAAGCAAGTTCAATACTTGTAAGTAAACATTTAAGTTTGAAGTCTTCTTTCCTTTTTTCCAAAGCTTCTCATTGGCTTCGTTTTTATCACCCCACTTAATATTAAATGTTCTATCTAATCTCGCATCCATTCTTAAGGTCCATGGTAATCTAGAACCATTTACATCACCAGTTATAGGCTGAATGGTTGAAGAACCAGTAAATAACTCGCTACTTCCAGGAAGAGATCTTGCAGAATAAGGAGTTCCAGATCCAGCAATGAAAACAATATTTAATCCAGTGTTTTGTAAAATATCCTTTCCACCAACTTTAGGACCATTATAATTTCTTCCACTAAAATACCTGTAGTCAAATGTGGTTACAACCTGATGACGCTGATCATAAGTGTAAGGGAAAATGGTTCTTAAATTCGGTTCATCAGAACGCACTAGGTTTAGAGATGTAGTAGAACCAGATCCTGTACCTTCAGCAAACTGTATGGTATAGTTCACCCTCAACTGAATATTTTTTATCCTCCTCAAGTCATAGTTTACCGAAAACCCTTTCACTGTACCAAAATCTATATTTTCATAGGTAAGGTAATCTTGAGGGAAAGCTCCAATTAGTTTTCTAACTTGAATCTCATCACGTTGCTCACGGTAGAATGTTTGAATTGTTATGGCAGATGAATTGGTTAGTTTTTGTTTAAAACCAATCTCGTAGCTAATCGTTTTTGTAGGCCGTAAGTTTGGATTATTAATGATTTCATTGGCTCGAAGATTGGAAACAAAAATATATTCCAATGGTTCCAAGGCATTCTGACCACCTGGACGTTGCGTTAATATATCATAGTTAGCAAAAAAGGTTGCTTCATCAGATATAGGGAAAGAGAATGAAATTCTTGGCATTAATGTATATTGTGGGTCATAGTCTTCGAAAGAATTTGTCCCCATATCCTCAGAAGGTGTTTGTCCTGTTGGGTCTTCTAACCAAGGTGCTATGCTGGATCCAGCTTGTAAAACAGTAGGATCATTCAATTCTTCCCCACTAGCGTTGTAAAAAACATTGTTTTCTGGATCTCTATATCCAACGATACCAGCAACTCCTGGGTTTTCAATATCATTTACATAAACCACAAAATCGTCTCCAATATTTGATGGTGGAGCATATGCTTCACCAGTTCCTCTATTTGGATCCTGAGTTCTTGCATAGGCAACATCTCTAGTAGGGAAAAAGGAAAATTGATCTTTTAAGACTGGCTGGTTCGCATCAAAACGGTCTAAACGCAAGCCGACTCTAAATACCAAATCATCAAATGCAAACTTATCTTCTAAATAGCCTGAGATATAAATTGGCTGGTAAGCAGGAACAGGTCGTGTTCTATCTCCCAACTCATTTGTTTCGTTAAAGAAGTCGTCTAAAGAAGGAGAAGAGTTTAATTTTTTACCTTGATAATCATACCCTCTATACCTTAAGTTGATATTGTTTGCTGGATTAATTAATTGGTCTGCAGCAAAATAGTTGATATTATACAGACTTGGATCGTAAGAATCAAAGTCAATAAAATCCGTTCCACTTGGATCAAGCCCAAGAGCTTTTCTAACATTGTAAGCAAAATAAGAACGTTGGTCATCCCCTCCATATCTTCGTTCAAAAGTAATTGTTGGCTCAATCGGATTTGGGTGGGCGTAGTTGATGGTATAGTTAGTTGAATCAATTTGCTCAATATGGCTATTCACTGATAAACGACCAAGGTCCCACAACTGTCTTGGGTTTAAACTATATGATCGCTCAATTCTTTGCTCATACTCGAAACCTAAAATTATCGCATGGTCTCCAATGTCAGCTGAACCTCTACCTGTTAATCGTATCTGATCCTCTTCAATTTTAGTATAACCATTAAACACGGTTCCAGCCGCATTCCACATATTGTAAATTGATCCGTCCACGGCACCACCATTTACAATACCTCCATTTCCTTCTACTTGATTTCGAGTTAAATATCTAAGATCGTCATCAGGAAAAAATGAATAGAAGTCAGAAGTATAATTGGCCATTACTGGGTTTAAAGTCCCAGGTGTATAATCGTATGAGATTGGAGCATCAAAGGCAGTTAAAAAATTACCGCTATAAGTATTTCCATCAGGTAAAGTAGCTGTAGCATTTGCATAAGAAAGCTCTGTTCGAGCATCAAATTGACCTATATACCCATAATTAAAAAAGTCGTTTTCATGGTTTCTGTCTTGCGTTTCAAAATTCCTCTTCGAATAATCTGCTTGAAGGGAGAAAAATGCGTTCTGAACTACTGACTTGTCTTCTTGTCCTTCTTCTAATTCTGCATTAGCAAATCGCTGAGTATATCGTCCCCAAATTCTATAATCATCTCCTGTAGTAACTGAATTATTTTCGTAATTGTATAATGAAAAGTTCCTATTGTAGTTATTGTTGTTTACAGTATTATATGTTGCACCAACAGAAACTGAGCTTAGGTCAGAAATTTTAATATCAAACTTAGCATTTAAAACGAGTCTTTTGTTTTGAGAATTCAATTGATAATCAATTTCTTCAAAATCTTCTTCAGTTAAAAATTCAGCACGTTTAAGCACAGCATCATTTGCTGCATCATAGAAAAGAGGATTTTGTCTTATCTGATCTTCAACTCCTGCAACCGGCTTTCTCAAGGTGGTAGCTGCTGGTCGAGGATCTAATATCGTTCGATATTCCCCTGTAACTAAAAATCCTAGAGGAGCATCAATTACATTTCCATCTTCATCTTTATTTGTAATAATTGGCCCTCCAACTGCAAAACCAAAAAGATTGTATCCATAATTATCTAAGCCAAACGCCTCAGTATCCCCAGATTTAAATCCAGAGGTTAATACTTCAGCACTTGCAAAATATTGTTTTAATGCTCCACGAGTAGTAATTGTTCTGACACCTCCAGTTAAGTCACCATACTGAGCCGAAACACCACCAGTTTGAACGCTCACTTCCTCAATTGCTGACTTTGGTAAGGCTGTTGATCCAATAACTTTCACCCCATCAATAAATGTTACTGAACTCCCTGCTCGTCCTCCACGCACATTAAAGTCTCCAGAACCATTATCCCTTGAAGTAACCCCATTTCCTGCAGTTTTAGAAATATCATCCACTGACCGAACGGCCATTTGAGTAATCTCTTCTCGAGTCATTTTAGTTCCTGTAGAAGTATTATCCAATTCAATTAATGGCTTGGTGTATTCAATAATTTCAACTTCTGCTAATGCTACCCCTTCTGTAATTGGCACATCTTGCTTGGTAATCTTATCTGAATTGACTGAAATACCAGAAATTCGTTTGGTTTGAAATCCAACATATGAAACTTGCAAGTCATAGGAACCTGCTGGTATTGGCTTTAAGGTATATTTTCCATCAAAGTCAGTGGTAGTACCTAGTATTTGCTCTGCACCATCAAAGAGGGTAACGTTGGCAAATGGAACAGGCTCACCTTTATCATCTGTAATGGTACCTTTAATTGTTCCTTGCCCAACCTGCGCAGATGCAGCATAAGAGCTTCCTATCGCTAAAATTAGCGTCAAAAATAATTTTCGTAGCATAATGAAAATTTTATGTTATAGTGTCAGTGTAAAAAACTACAGGGGCGTAAAGATATACATTTAATGAAAAGAATAACAAATGTTAACATAGAAGTAATTCGCAGCATTCATAAGCTCTTCTTTTTCATTATTTTATCTCCGTTTAAACCATCTTTTTAAAAAAAATTCTTTCTTATTATCGTTTACCCGCTTCGCTTTCTTTCGATTTTTTTTCATTCGTTTCTGCACTTTTTTAGTTTGCATATCGATATGTTTTTGTCGAAGTCGCTCTAGCTGTTCATCTGACTGTTCTTTTTTATCTTCTTTTTGTTTATCTAATTGCTTTTCTCTTCTTTCAACTGTTTTTTCAACCTTCCGAGCTGATTGTCCTTGAACGTTCAAATAAAAGACACCAAGAAATAGAAAAATGACGCCTCTTAAAATAAATTTATTCATAATCTTGTTAATTCTAGACTTGTTTGGAATCCGCCATGGAATTTTTAAGAAAAACGAAAGTAAAAAAACAAAACCGATTAGCTTGTCAGATAGCTGTCTCTTTTTTAATATTTTTTTCAATTTCCTGTAAAAAGGAGGAAAACAACAATATTCCTTTAGTTGAAGTCAACTTTATTATCAATTTAAACGATCCAGAATATATTAAACTAAAAAATCCTGGAGGAGCTATTGAAGTTACAGGAGGTTCAAGAGGAATTATTTTATATCGATTATCCCAAGATGAAATAAAGGCATATGATCGGCATTGTACTTTTCAACCTTCTAATACCTGTGCTTTGGTATCTATTGACCCAAATAACATAACTGCAACTGACCCTTGCTGTAAATCTTCCTTTTCACTCACTAATGGAACGGTTACAAATCCACCAGCTGCAGCACCATTAAAAGAATATACTACTTCATTTGACGGCACTACTCTCAGAGTTACAAATTAAAAAACCCAAAAGAATTTGTTGTAATAAACAAACTCTTTTGGGTTTAAATATACCTTTTAGTAACTACTAATATCTGTAATACTCAGGCTTGTATGGGCCTTCAACAGTAACACCAATATATTCTGCTTGATCTTTTCTTAACTCTTCTAACTCTACTCCAATTTTTTCTAAGTGAAGTTTAGCTACTTTCTCATCTAGGAATTTAGGCAAAGTATAAACTTTGTTTTCGTACTTATCGCTGTTTTTCCAAAGTTCGATTTGAGCCAATGTTTGATTCGTAAATGAATTTGACATCACAAATGATGGATGACCTGTAGCACAACCAAGATTTACCAACCTGCCTTGAGCTAACAAAATAATGTCTTTACCATCAATAGTATACTTATCGACTTGTGGCTTAATTTCTTCTTTAGAAATTCCTTTGGTATTCTCTAAGAAAGAAACATCAATCTCATTATCAAAGTGACCTATGTTACAAACAATCACTTTGTCTTTCATTTTTCTAAAGTGTGGTTCAGCAATAATGTCTTTGTTACCTGTTGCGGTAACTACAATATCAACCTCCTCAACCGCATTGATCATTTTTTTAACTTCAAAACCATCCATTGCGGCTTGTAACGCACAAATTGGATCAACTTCTGTAACAATGACTCTTGCTCCTGCCCCTTTGAGAGAAGCTGCAGAGCCTTTTCCAACATCACCATAACCAGCAACAACAGCTACTTTACCAGCCATCATCACATCAGTCGCTCTCCTTATAGAATCCACTAAAGATTCTTTACAACCATATTTGTTATCGAACTTAGACTTAGTTACCGAATCATTAACATTGATTGCTGGCATTACTAATGTTCCATTCTTTTCTCTTTCATATAATCTATGAACTCCTGTAGTTGTTTCTTCTGAAAGTCCTCTAATTCCATCTACTAATTCAGAATAGTTATCAAAAACCATATTAGTTAAATCACCACCGTCATCTAAAATCATATTTAATGGCTTTCTATCTTCGCCAAAAAACAAGGTTTGTTCTATACACCAATCAAATTCCTCATCTGTCATGCCTTTCCAAGCATAAACAGGAACACCTGCAGCGGCAATGGCAGCAGCAGCATGATCTTGAGTTGAAAAGATATTACATGAAGACCAAGTAACATCTGCTCCAAGAGCAACTAATGTTTCAATTAAAACGGCAGTTTGAATAGTCATGTGCAAGCAACCAGCAATTCTTGCTCCTTTCAGTGGTTGTTCGTCACCATACTCTTCTCTCAAAGCCATTAAGCCTGGCATTTCTGCTTCGGCCAATTCAATTTCTCTTCTTCCCCACTCTGCTAAAGCAATATCTTTTACTTTATAAGGGATATATTCAACTGTTGTACTCATTTTTTTAATTTTTTTACTTTTGGGAGGGCAAATTTACCAATTAATAGATTAGTATTTTTAAACACTCACTAGATTAATACTTTATGATTGATTATAGCCTCAAAGAGGTTTCTAACATACACAAAATTGCATTTGCTACCGTTAACTACAATAATTCTCAAGAATTGTTTGAGGAGCTAAAAAAAAATAAAATCAAACTAAATCAACTCGCAGAATTTACAAACGAAAAGAGAAAAGTCGAGTGGATGACCATAAGATATTTACTTCTTCAAATTCATAATGAATTAGATGACATTATATATGATGCTCATGGTAAACCACATTTTAAGAAGAGCAGTTCTCATCTGTCCATCTCACACTCACACAACATGGTAGCCGTTTCTATTCATGAAAAAGAGGTTTGTGGCATTGATATTCAATTAATATCTGATAAAATAATACGAATAAAACAGAAATTTTTAAATTCTACTGAACAGTCAGTAACCAAAAACGACCCTGAACAACTAACCATTTATTGGTCGTGTAAAGAAGCCCTGTTTAAAATTTATGGTAAAAAAGACGCTTACCTAAAAGAGAACATGAGTGTTTCTGAAATTCAGTTTAATGGCGCTAGTGGTATCGCCAATGGGTATATTCACATCAACCAACACCAATCACATCACAAAATTGAATTGCTAAAGTTGGAGAATTATATGATGGCATATGTCGTGAATTCTTAATATTGCATTTCAAGCCATTCCATTGAAAAACTCCATTTACAAAATCATTCAAGATAAAAAGGCAGCCAAAAAAAAGATGTTGGCTGTATTGATTGATCCTGATAAAGCTAAAACAAGCTTTTTGGAGGACTTGTGCCAAAAAGCAACAAAAGCACAAGTTGATTTTATTTTAATAGGTGGCAGCTTAATGACTGATGGAGATATAAAACGAACGGTAAAGCTGGTTAAGCAAAATTGCACTATCCCCACCCTACTTTTCCCTGGTAGCGCCATGCAAATTACCGATGAAGCCGATGGGATACTATTCCTATCCCTGCTTTCCAGTAGGAATGCTGAAATGCTGATTGGACAACAAGTAATAGCAGCTCCTTATATTAGAAAAACAAAATTGGAAGTAATTTCCACTGCCTATTTACTCATTGATTCTGGAGTTCAAACCACGGCGTCATACATGAGCAACTCTAACCCAATTCCAGCAAATAAAAGCGAAATTGCAGCTAGTACGGCTTTAGCAGGCGAATACATGGGGATGGATCTAATTTACATCGATGGTGGAAGTGGAGCAAAATTTCCAGTTCCTGCAAAAATGATAAAAAAGGTGAGCGAATATTCAAGTAAACCAATAGTAGTTGGCGGAGGCCTTGATACGACTAAAAAGGTTGAAGCCGCTCTTGAATCCGGTGCCGACATCGTTGTTATTGGCAATGCCTTGGAAAAAAATCCAAACTTCCTAAACGATGTTTCAAGTCTCATTCAAAACGATTAATTCGAGTTGATGCAGGAACTAATCAATGCACTCTACTATGAAGGTCACGCATTTAGCGGACTAGAAATAATAGGAGTGATTACAGCATTAATATATGTTGGCTTAGCAGCTAAAGGCAACAGATGGTGCTTTTTATTTGGCTTAATTAGTTCAGCAGTCTACATTTACCTTTCCTTAGTGCTCAAATTTTACTTTGACACCGCTATTAATACCTATTATATAGTAATGTCTTTTTATGGCTGGTTTGCTTGGGGTAAAACTGATAGCTCCTCAGACTTTATCCCTCAAAAATTAAAAAGCCTCCATTTCGCATTGTATATTGTTGTAGGGTCTTTTGTTACCATTAGTTTGGCTTATGCAGTTAGTAAATATTCTGATGCTGCCTTGCCTTACTTTGATGCATTCACAACCATTTTTGCAATAATTGCAACATATATGGTAGTAAAAAAATGGATTGAAAACTGGTTAATTTGGGTGGTGGTTGATACAGTAGCCGCAGGAATGTATTGGTACAAAGAACTATACCTAACAGCACTCTTATTCTTTATTTATACCATTATATCCATTATTGGATATCAAAAATGGAAAAAGCAATTGGTATGATTTCTAAGATTGGAATAATTGGACCTGAAGCCAGCGGAAAAACTGAATTAACTAAACAGTTAGCTAACTATTATAATGAACCATGGGTTCCTGAATTTGCAAGAGCATATTTAGAAGAAAGAAATGGCTTGTATGAAAAAATAGAATTGGAATATATCGCCAAAAAACAATTGGAATCAGAAGAAAATAAATTAAAGGAAGCAAGTCGTTTCTTATTTTGTGATACCACACCTTTGGTGATTAAAGTTTGGTCTAACTACAAGTATGGAAGCTACAGTGAGGAAATTTTAAAAACGGTGAAGCAATCAAATTATCACTTGCAGCTTTTATTAAGACCTGATATAAAATACGCTGATGATCCACTGCGAGAAAATCCAAGTATAGAAGACAGAAATGAACTTTTTCACATCTATAAATCTGAGCTAGAAAACAGCAGAGCAAACTATGCTATTATTGAAGGATTTGGAAAAAACAGAGTAAAAAATGCGATAAGTATTTTACAACAAAATTTTTATAGCTAGTTTTGCCTCGTCTCTTTGGGGTGCCTCATAAAAACGGGCTGAGATCATACCCTTTGAACCTGAAACCGGTAATGCGGGCGCAGGGAAATTGACAGCTTCGCTTCTTAAAAGGAGGTTGAAGTTGTGTGGTAAAGAAATTTATTTTAAGAAAAATTGCCCCAAGTTTTTCAATTTTTAATTGATGAAAAACTTGTAATGAAAAATCTATTATTATCTATGGGAGTGCTTTTCTTTTCCCATCTATCAGCTCAAACAATTAATGGTAAAGTGGTTGATGCCAGCAGCGATGAAACCTTAGTTGGTGCTACCGTAAAGTTAAAAGACACCTACAAAGCTGTATCAACTAATTACAATGGAGAGTTTAAGCTTTCTAACATTGAAAGCGGAGACCTTTTAATTACCTCATTTATAGGTTACGAAAACGATACAATTAAGATTGAAGAATCCAACTCTACAGGAATGGTTATTGAATTAAAAGCCAAAAGCTATCAAACTGATGAAGTAATCATTAGCTCTACTCGAAGCAGTTCAGAAGCTCCTGCAACAGCTACTACAGTTTCAAAAGCAGAGATTGAAAAAAATAATTTAGGCCAAGACATTCCCTATTTACTACAACAAACGCCTTCAGTTGTGAGCACATCTGACGCAGGAGCTGGGGTTGGATATACCGGTATCCGCATTCGGGGAAGTGATGCAAGCAGAATTAATGTTACTGTTAATGGTATTCCATTAAATGACGCTGAATCACATGGTACCTTTTGGGTGAATATGCCTGATTTTGCTTCTTCACTAGAAAGTGTTCAAATTCAACGAGGTCTTGGCACCTCAACAAATGGTGCAGCTGCATTTGGTGCATCACTAAATTTAGAAACTACTGGATTAAATGAAAAAGCTTATGGGGAAATAAACAACTCATTTGGTTCATTCAACACGCGCAAACACACCGTGAAAGTCGGGAGTGGATTAATAGATGAGCATTTTGTTTTTGAAGGTAGACTTTCAACAATCAAATCAGATGGATACATCGACAGGGCAAGCTCAGATTTAAAATCCTATTACTTGTCAGGCGGTTATTATGGTGAAAAAACCATTATCAAAGCCATTACTTTTGGAGGAGCTGAACGAACTTACCAATCATGGTATGGAACTCCTGAATCGAGAATTGAAAATGATGTAGAGGGCATGTTAGAGCATGCAGCTAATGAGGGATTATCAGATCGCAGAACCCGCAATCTACTGAATTCAGGCAGAACTTATAATTATTACTTATATGAAAATCAAGTAGACAACTACAATCAAGATCATTATCAATTGCATTTTTCCCATGAGTTTTCAAAGAAGTTAACCGCTAACCTCTCCTTACATTACACTAAAGGAGAAGGTTATTTTGAAGAATTTAAGTCCGATGAAGACTTGAGTTTTTATGAATTAGATGATGTTATTATTGGCGGCGATACGATTACTTCAACTGATTTAATACGCCGACGTTGGCTAGATAATGACTTTTATGGTTTTACGTATTCTGTATTTTACAAAGTCAACTCAAAACTCAACTTTAATTTAGGTGGTGGTTTAAACAATTACGAAGGCGACCATTTTGGAGAAGTGATTTGGGCGCAATTTGCCTCCAATAGCTTTCCAACAGAAAACTATTACTTTAACAAAGCAACAAAATTAGACGGTAATTCCTATCTAAAGGCCAACTTCAGACCAATAGACGATCTACTAATTTATGCTGACTTGCAAGTGAGACATATCAACTACGAAGTAGATGGTATAGATAATGATCAGCGACTATTAGACATTGACGAGAGCTATAATTTTGTAAACCCAAAATTAGGTGCCAACTTTACTATAGATGAAAACACCAGCGTTTATGCCTTTATGGCTATTGGCAATCGAGAGCCGAACAGAGCTGATTTAGTTGACCAAGATACGGCAGCTAACAAAGCTGAAACTATGCGCAACATTGAAATTGGTTTTGAACGCCAAGAAAGAAAATATAGGGTTGCCGTGAACGCTTACTTAATGGATTATGACAACCAATTAGTTGCCACTGGTCGACTTAACGACGTCGGTTCACCTTTGAGACAAAATGTGAATAGGAGCTATCGAAGAGGCGTTGAAATTCAAGTTGGATTTGTTCTCTCTAAAAAACTAAGTTGGAATTTGAATGGAACCTTCAGCCAAAACAAAATCGAAAACTTTAATGAGATTACCTATGATTACACCAGTGGGTTTGATGTAATTGCTGAGGAATTAGGAACTACAGACATCGCACTTTCTCCAGAAGTAATTGCCGCTAGTGAAATTAGTTACCGCCCAATTGAGAATGTTGAATTGGCTTTAATGAGCAGATATGTTGGTGAGCAATACTTAGACAACAGCTCGAATGAGAACAGAAAGCTTGATGCCTATTTTGTAAATGATGTGCGCGTTCAGTATGAAATTCCTTCGAAATTAATCAAAACAGTTAAGCTTCAATTGCTGGTAAATAATGTGTTTAGTGAAAAGTATTCTTCTAACGGCTATACCTATAGCTACATTGTTGGAGATAAATTCACGGAGAATTTTTATTATCCACAAGCGTTTAGAAACTATTTAGTTGGATTGAGTTTAGGATTTTAAAAACAATTGCAGCTTGCTGAAAACTGAATAGTAGTTCCTGCTTCACTTAACCAAGTACTTATTTGCTTTTGCATTTCATCAGAAATGATCATGCCACGCAAATCAAGTACTTGCAATTGGGTGAGTTGCTGAATATTGGAGTCCACTTTTTGTACGTTGTTTTCCCATAAATCTAAGTTCTTCAATTGGGTGAGTTCACCTATTTCAGGAGGAATTTCTTTTACATCGTTCTTACTCAAGACTAATATTTCTAATTGCTGTAGGTTTTCTATTTGAGGTGGAATGGTATAAATATCATTTTTTGAGAGGTTCAATTCTACCAACGAAGTCAACTCCCCTATTTCTGCTGGCAATAATGATATCTTATTTTTACTTAAGTCTAGTATCCTTAAGTTTTCAAACCGGCTTAAATTTTTAGGAAAGGCTTCTAGCTTTTGCTTGTGTAAGTCTAAATGATATACCTGAATAGGATTTTCATCAGCCTCTTTTAATGATTCAAAAACATAGTCAAAGTCACCAGGCTGCTGCGCTAAAACCACAACTGGAAAAAGTAAAAATAAAAGCAGCTGAACTTTCATTTATTTCGTTTTATTAAAAATTAATTTAGCTTTTGCCAAATCGGCATCCATCGCAGTTATGAGTTGTTTTTTACTTTCAAACTTTTTCTCTTCACGAATTCTATCAATTAAATACACTTTCAATTCTTCACCATAAATTTCCTTTTCAAAGTCGATAATAAAAACTTCAATCGACAATTTTTTAGCCTCACTCTGAATGGTTGGACGATATCCAATGTTTAGAAGACCATTATAGCTATCCCCCTTGTAAACAACTTGAACCGCATATATCCCATTAGCCGGAATAATTTTATACTTATTATTCAAATCTAGGTTGGCTGTTGGGTATCCTAACTGCCGACCAATTTTATTGCCATGAACTACCGTCCCAGTCAACTGAAATTGATGCCCTAAATATTCTGTTGCCTTAGCTACATTTCCTTCAGCTATTGCCTTCCTAATTTTAGTTGAGCTCACATTCACATTATCTATGTCCTGAGCCGGAATTTCTTCCACGTCAAAACCATATAAAGGTCCATACTCCTTTAAGTGCTCAAAGGAACCTTCCCTATTTCTCCCAAAATGGTGGTCGTAACCGATCACTAATTTTTTAGTGCCAATCTTATTGACCAAAATGTCACGCACAAACTCCAATGATGTTGTCCTCGAAAATTCTTTTGTAAATGGATGAATAATAAGGTGATCAATACCTGCATTTTCAAGTAAAGCTGTTTTTTCTTCAATGGTATTTAGTAGCTTAATATCAGTGTCTGGCTGCAAAACCATTCGCGGGTGTGGATAAAATGTAAGCAATACACTTTCCCCGTCAATTTTCTTGGCCAATTCAATTAATCGGTCTAAAATAATGTGATGACCCACATGAACACCATCAAAAGTTCCAGTTGTAACAACAGCTTTGTCAAGTGTCTTAAAATTTTCTATCCCTTGGTAAATCTTCACTTAGTTACATTAGTTTTTTTACTACAACTGCAAAACCAAATCCAATCGATTAACGGTTCAAAAATAGCAAAATAAGGCGGCCATATTTGAAGAAAATTATTTCTAGTTTAGAGGATCAAAACCAAATTAGTAAAGTAAAACCTACACAAAATATAAAATCGAAAAAGTGCTTTTATTGAAAAGAAAAAAGGCCTACTTTTGCAGCCGAATTTAGGACACGATTTTTTATACTTAATTTACAGACATGTCAACTAGTACAGGAAAAATTACACAAATCATTGGCCCCGTTGTCGATGTTAGCTTTGAAGGTGAAGGCGCTCAATTGCCAAGCATTTTAGATGCACTTGAAGTAACCAAGACAAACGGCGAAAAAGTTATTTTAGAAACTCAAACGCACATTGGTGAAGATAGAGTGAGAACCATTTCAATGGACTCTACTGAAGGACTTCAAAGAGGTGCCAATGTAACTGCAACAGGTGCACCAATTAAGATGCCTATTGGAGAAGACATTAAAGGTCGATTATTTAACGTAGTAGGTGATGCCATTGATGGAATATCACAATTACCAAAAGAAAATGGTTCTTCTATTCACAGAGAGCCGCCTAAATTTGAAGATTTATCTACAGCAACTGAGGTGCTTTTTACCGGAATTAAGGTAATTGACTTGATTGAACCTTATGCAAAGGGTGGTAAAATTGGATTATTTGGTGGAGCCGGAGTTGGTAAAACCGTTTTGATTCAAGAGCTGATTAACAACATTGCGAAAGGTCATGGTGGACTTTCAGTATTTGCTGGTGTTGGAGAGAGAACAAGAGAAGGAAATGATTTGATGCGAGAAATGATTGAAGCTGGTATTGTAAAATACGGTGACAAGTTTCTTGAGTCAATGGAAAAGGGTGGATGGGATTTATCATCTATCGATAAAGAAGAATTAAAGCAATCAAAAGCATCTTTCGTTTTTGGTCAAATGAATGAGCCTCCAGGAGCACGTGCTAGAGTTGCTTTATCAGGATTAACATTGGCAGAGTATTTCCGTGATGGAGATAAGTCTGGTGGAGATGGAGAAGGAAAAGATATTCTTTTCTTTATCGACAACATTTTCCGATTTACACAAGCTGGTTCTGAAGTTTCTGCCTTACTAGGTCGTATGCCATCAGCTGTAGGTTACCAACCAACTTTAGCTACAGAAATGGGAGCTATGCAAGAGCGTATTACCTCAACTAAATCAGGATCTATTACATCTGTTCAAGCGGTTTATGTGCCTGCAGATGACTTAACTGACCCTGCACCGGCAACAACTTTTGCCCACTTAGATGCAACTACAGTATTGTCTAGAAAAATTGCCGAGCTTGGAATTTATCCTGCAGTTGATCCATTGGATTCAACATCTCGTATTTTAACTAGAGAAATTGTAGGAAATGAGCATTATGATACTGCTCAACGTGTAAAAGAAATCCTTCAACGATACAAAGAATTGCAAGACATTATTGCGATTTTAGGTATGGACGAACTTTCTGAAGAAGACAAGCAAGTTGTTCACAGAGCAAGAAGAGTTCAACGTTTCTTATCTCAGCCGTTCCACGTTGCTGAGCAATTTACAGGATTAAAAGGGGTGTTAGTTGATATTCAAGATACCATTAAAGGCTTTAACATGATTATGGATGGTAAAGTAGATAAGTATCCAGAAGCAGCTTTTAATTTGAAAGGAACAATCGAAGAAGCGATTGAGGCAGGAGAAAAAATGTTAGCTGAGAATAAATAATGCTTCGACTTCGCTCAGCACAAGTACTTCGACATGGCTCAGCACAAGTGCTTCGACTTCGCTCAGAACGCTAAACTTTGACAAAATAAAAAGAAAAGATGTATTTAGAAATTGTTACTCCAGACAAAAACATATTCAGCGGCGATATTAATTCTGCTGTTTTTCCAGGTTCTGATGGAAGCTTTGGTATTCAAGAAAACCATGCTGCCATGGTAGCTACCTTGAAGAAAGGAAAAATAAAAGTGTTAGAAGCTGGAAACGAACATTTTTTTGAAGTAAATAGTGGAGTGGTTGAAGTAAACCACAATAAAATTATTGTTTTGGCTGAGTAAGCCTTTCCAAAATAAATAGAATAAAAAACCTTGTCATGCAGAGAGAACTCGAAGCTGACAAGGTTTTTTATTTATTCAAAAGATTGAAATTTATGCCAATGATAAATAAATAATTAAGCGTTAAGGATATCATTATTCATTTCTTCTTCCTTAATTTCAGGTGGATTCTTCTGTAAAATTTTCAATCGCTTACTTATTGAAGTCATCATACGATCTGCCTCACCAGCGTCAATTCTCCCCCTTTTTTGCAAACGCTCTATTGTTTTTGCCTCATAGTTCAATAACGATCGAACAGCTTGTGTTGTAGATACCGCTTTGTAAACAGCTGGATAGTGCTTGCGTAAATTTCTTAAATACGTTTGCCCTTCAATTTTATTCCCATAAATTTCATTCTCTATTTTCGATAGGGCATCCTTGTCTTCTTTTTCACTTCGCATTAGGCTCTCCACTAATTTTAAAAGTTCTTCTTGTGCTAAAACAAAACTAACTGCACAATCATAACTCAACATTACTCGATCTAAATACCAATCAGCAGCAGCTTTCCCAATTAATGGCCACTTTCTCAATTTTTCTAAGAATTTAGGTATTTCCCAACTTGCTTCTAGATCTTTTCGATCTGATAAAGGCACGCCCCCTCCCTGGTCTAATAAGTGACTGATATTATCACTTAAAATTTTAACCGCAATTGGATCTAATAAGCCATCCTTGAACTGATGCCAGTAACTGCTTTTTTCAGATTCTAAAAAGCGTTTTCGCAATTCGACAATCGCTTCTTTCTTAGCCAAGTCCTCTTTTTCACTATCTACCTCCACATGTCGAGGAATGTATCTTTTCACTGACTTCCAATCAGATTTCTTTATAAACCGATCTGTTTTTAGCCGCTCCAATTGGTTTTCGAGGCTTTCTCTTAAATATTCTCTAGCATTGACTAGCATTTGAGCTTTTGCAGGGCTCACTTTGGTTAATCCTAGGTATCCAACTAGGTATTTAATAGTGCTCGCATTGATTAATAAGGTTAGCGTTACTATTCCAGCAGTAAAAAATAAAAATTGATCCTTTATTTCTTTAGAAATATATTGATCATCAACTCCTGCAACAATTAATGCTAAAGCTAAGCCGATTGCCCCACGTAAAGCACCATACCAAACTATTATTGCATCTTTTTTAGGGAGGCCGTATCCTGAGTTTTTCATTGCTGGATATAACACCAAAATAACTAGTCCTCGAACTAGATGAATCCCAATATAAAATATTCCAAGCAATAAGAAATCATTTAAGTTGAACACTGAGCGTTCGGCTACTACAATGCCAACAATTAAAAAAATCAAGCAATTCGCAATAAAGCCAGCCAACTCCCAAAATTCATGCATAAAGTGTTCAACCTGTGGGCTAATCCTTGCTCGTCCTACTCCACCAATTATTAATCCAAGAGCGACTAAACCAAGAACACCTGAAACATGCAATACATGTTCGGCAATATAAAATGTAAGATAAGCTGTGGCAATAACTAAACTGGTTTCTAACAAGGCATCGTTATAAACGTTCTTAATCCAATAGATTACGATATATCCAAAAATTCCTCCTACCAATAAACCACCAAAAGCAACTCTTACGAATTCGAGAATAGGGCTTCCTTCGCCTGCGTCACCAGTAATACTTAAAAAGAATACCATAAATAAGACTATTGCCGTACCGTCATTCAACAAGGATTCCCCTTCAATTAGCGTTCCTAATTTTTTACTTGCACCCAACTCTTTCAACAATGCTACAACAGCAACTGGATCGGTAGCACTAATAATTGCACCAAACATCAAGGCTAAAGTCCAATTCCAATTACCCAAGCCTACTCCAGCATATTTCAAACCCATTGCTAAAGCACCGGTTAAACCCAAAGCAATAAGAATACCTGGCACAGCCAGTAGAATTGCATTAGTAGAAGTTCTCTTGAAGGTATGCAGGTCCATAGCATAAGATGCTTCAAATATTAAGATGGGTAAGAAAATGAAGAGCAACATATGGGGATCAATGTGTGCCGCAAAATCAATGGAGCTACTAATAGCAGTTAAGCTGAAGTTAGTGTTTAAAATTGAAATGTCCGTAAAATAACCTAAACGATTAATTGCCCCTAATACAAGTCCAATAATTAAGAGAAGTACCGTAAATGGAAAAGGACTTTTTTTAACAAAATGCCGAGTTGCAGCACCTATAAAAATAGCAAAAATGATAAAAAATAAGGGGGCTATATTAGGTTCATGTGAATCACTTCCCTCATGAAGTGATTCACTTTTATGATTTTCGGTCGCTTGATGACCTCCATCACTTACCATCTGTTCATTTAGCTTAGCGAGCGCTATGCCCGATTCCTGAAAAAATAATTCCTGCACTCCATTAGTGGCAAAGCTTGTAATAGAGAAGGAGAAAAAACTGTAAAATATCACAAGGTACTTCAAAAGACCCTTCATAAAGCAGTTTATAAAATTTGTTGGATAAAGATAAAAACATATTTGGAATTTCGACCAAATAATAATTTTCTTCGACTATTTTATGGATTTTAAGGAGAATAATTTCTATAGTAATATTTTTATGTTAGCTTTGATATCCCTTAATATTAAATTAATACACGTTTACTATGAAAAAAATATCTACTCTCTCGAAACTTTTTTTGGTTTCAATCATTTTATCTTTCAATGCATTTAATGCCACTTCTCAAGTTTTACTAAACGAAGACTTTAGCTCTGGTCTATTGCCTGTAAATTGGACTACTAGCTCTGTCTCAGCAGGTGACCTTTGGGAATACGGTGGCTCAGTTGATTTTGGATCTACTTCTACAATTAATGACCCTTTCGGAAATTCAGGTGAGTACGCTCATATAGATTTTAGTGATGACCCTGATACAACATCACTCATTACTCCCATAGTAGATATTTCAACCTTAACTAACCCAAGGTTAACATTTTACTACATTTCTCAAACAACGAGCACTTCTTTTTCTCCATATAATAGACTAATAGTTGATTACTGGGATGGAGCTGCTTGGATTAATATAACCGTAATTGACACCCTAACAACTGTAGGATGGACAGAGTATGATTTTAACATTAGCACATATACCTTTGGAACAGACAGTGTACAATTTAGATTTTCGGCTCAAGAGGGCGGCGCTGCAATAGGAGGAACTGGCACTGCCACTTTCGATCAAGATTTAGCGCTAGATGATGTAACTATCGAAGAAACTCCTACGTGTTTAGTTCCTACTTCAATTTCGGCTTCAAGCATTGTCGATACCTCACTTTCACTTAGTTGGACTGAAAACAACTCTGCAACACAATGGGAGATTCAATATGGTACTACTGGTTTTACCTTAGGAACTGGAACAGACTCACTTGTTAATTCAAACCCAAAGACAATAGTTGGTCTTACACCTGATACGGAGTATGATTTTTATGTGCGTTCTATTTGCTTAGTTGGAGATACAAGTGCGTGGTCTATTGCTGGAACCTTTAAAACAGCTTTTGCTTGTCCTGCCGGAGCAGTATGTGCTACATATACAGCGGGTGATATTGATACGGATAGAGCTTTTACTAGCTTGCCTGGAACTTCAACATGTCCTGAAACACTTTCCGTCACAATACCTGCAGGTAATCGTATTGATAGTGTTAGTACACGTTATACTATGACAGCAATTGGCAGTGCATGGATGTCAGAACAAAGGTCTTGGTTATATTCTACAAACACATTAGCAGGAGAAGCTTCATTATCAACTGGATCTGGAACTACTACAGGAACATTTAGTTATGATAGAGGTGGATTAACTTTTGCAAATGGTGCTACTGGTGTAGCAACTTTTGAGTTTCATGCAGGAAGAACTTTTGGTGGAAGCGGATGCGATGCTACTTACAATTATGTAGACAACGGCACGTGGATAATTATAGCCTATAATAGTTTAGCTCCTGCTTGTCTTGAACCTATTAATAGCTTTGTAACAGATATAACATCAGATTCAGTTCAACTTAATTGGGCAGGCACTGGAACTGCAACTGAATGGATTGTTGAGTGGGATACTGCAGGTTATACTGCAGGAACAAGTGCCAATTCACTAGTCGTTTTAACCGATACTTTTGCTGTAATTACCGGTTTAGATGGATTAACAACTTATGATTTTTATGTTAGATCAATTTGTGGCCCTTCAGATACAAGTAATTATACCACTGTGGAGTCTTTCACAACACTATGTGACCCATTCGTTGCTCCTTTTTCAGAAGATTTTAATGCCCTTACTCTACCAAGCTGTTGGGAACAAGGTGCTGGTAATTCAGAAGATTGGGAGTTTCAGTTAACTGATGGGCATATCGGAAATACGGGAAATCAAGGCACGGGTTCTACTACAAGTGGTGGAGGTCTAGCAAGTGTTGATGATTCTAGCCCTCACAATACAAATACTAGCTTAGTTTCACCCTTTATTGATGTGTCGGGACTTACATCTCCTAGATTGAATTTTTTCACCATTAGTGATAATGAAGGAAATGTTAACGGAAATGTTGATTTTCATGTAGATGTATATGATGGAGCGAATTGGAATGATTCAATTTTCTTTAGCGATACGAATACTCTTAATGGTACATGGGAGCAAATATTTGTTGATCTATCGTCGCTAACCATAACAGGACCTATACAAGTTCGATTTGTTGTTGATGAAAACAATGGTACTTTATTTGATGATGATAGAGCTATTGACGATGTAGTTGTAGAAGAAACTCCTTCTTGTCCAAGTCCAACTGCTCTGGGTTTTAACAATATTACTGATAGCAGTGTAGTTGTTTCTTGGACTAACGGAGGAACAGAAACAGAGTGGGAGATAGAAATATGATACTGCTGGTTTTGTTCAAGGATCTGGTAACATTATATCAACTTTAACAAATCCAGATACCATCACAGGTTTGCAAAGCGCAACTATTTATGATTTTTATGTAAGAGCCGTTTGTGCAATAGGCGATAGCAGTAATTTTGCTTCTTTATCAGGATCAACAAAAATTGCAACTGCAAAAGGTGTTAACTGTATTAACGGAAGCGCAGCTACTGTATTTTCTGATGATTTAGAAAGCACTAATGGCTGGACAGGAGATATTGGAACAGGCTCTACTCTAGAAAACTGGAACTACGACGGAGGTGGAACTGGATCATCAAATACTGGCCCTTCAGCAGCTTACAGCGGAACACAGTATGTGTATGTTGAAACCTCTGGTGCAAGCATAGGTGATTCTGCTTCTTTTATTTCACCAGCAATTGACTTGACAAATGCAAACGATTTTGCAGAATTATCATTTTGGTTGCATGCATATGGTGGGCAAATTGGTACATTGGTTGTTGGAGTTGGTACTTCAGCAACAGGTCCATTTACGGAAGAGTTTTCTTACACAGGTGAAGTTCAATCAGATGAATTAGATCCATTTGAAAATGTAGGTGTCAACTTGGATGCTTATGTCGGTCAGACAATTTACATCGAATTCTTATATATTACAAATGGATCATTTGAAGGAGACATTGCCTTGGACTTAATTGAAGTAACATCTTGCTTGCCATGTCCAATTCCAATCAGTTTAACTTCTTCAAATATTACATCGAATTCGGCGGATATTAATTGGAGTGACAGCACAGCTAGTCAATGGATAATAGAATATGATACTGCAGGATTTACTCCTGGTGCAGGGTCAAACTCAGTTGTAGTAGATACAAACACCTTCACTACTTTAACAGGTTTAGCTTCGCAAACAGCTTATGATTTTTATGTAAGAGCCATTTGCAGTCCAGGTGACACTAGTGCATACTCAGATACAGCTTCTTTCTCTACAACAGTTTGTAGCGACCCAACTGCACTAAGCAGCGCGAATGTATCAATTGATTCTGCAAGCCTAAGCTGGACAGAAAATGGAACAGCTATGCAATGGGAAATTAGTTATGGATCAACTGGCTTTACTGCTGGAAATGGAACTCAAGTAGTAGCAAACGCTAATCCATTTAACTTATTAGGCCTTAGCTCTAATACTTCTTATGATTGGTATGTAAGAGCGATTTGTGGAGCAGGTGATACCAGTAACTGGTCTGACACCGCTTCATTTACTACTCTAAGCGTGCCATTACCTTACTATTCAATAGGAACTATAAATGGAGAAGATTCAACAGGTGTTGCCGATTCATTAAATGTAGCTTGTTATACATCTGGAACTGTTACAGGAGTTGATAGAAGAGGCAGTGGGTATGAGTTTGCTTTAATTGATTTATCAAGTGGAGTGCAAGAAGGTATAACTGTATTTGACTTCAATGATTTAAGTAATTATACTAACCCTGTTGAAGGAGACTCATTGGAAGTTTATGGAAGCGTTGATCAATTCAATGGTTTAACTCAATTCCGACCTGACTCTATAATTATTATAAATTCAGGAACAGCCACTGTAGCAACTCCTATATTAGTTACTGACTTGGATGAAACAACTGAATCGAAATTGATTGAGTTAAATGATAATTTTGTTTTACTCGACCCAAGTGGTTCTTTTTCTTACAATATGGATGCTACTAATGGCACTGACACTATCACTATTCGAGTAGACTCTGATACTGATGTTGATGATAGTTTGAGCGTGATGACAAATAGTTTAGTTGTCGGAGACACCATTTGTGGCTTGATTGGAATTGGTGGTCAGTTTGACGGTTCTTCGCCATTTACTGAAGGATACCAAGTTTTCCCAAGTCGATATTCTGATTTGACAATTTGTAGACTATCTGTAGGTATTAAAGATGTTGAAACGAGTAAAGCTTCCTTTACAGTTTCTCCAAATCCAACAAGTGGAGAGTTTACAATAAGAACTACTGGTTTTAATAATGCAAGTGTTCGCGTTCTAATTAGAGATATCAGTGGTAGAATTATATCTGATGAAATACTTACAAATGCAAACAATAGAATAAATAAGACAATGAACCTCAGCGAAAATGCAAAAGGATTGTACTTTATCAATATTTTTGATGGAGATGTTGTGATTCACCAAAAACTTATTCTAAGATAAACTAGTAAAGTTTTTAACTTTAAAAGGCGTTTCAAAAACTGAAACGCCTTTTTTTTTGCCGTTTATCAAAATGAAATAGGCATTCTGAATAAAACCATTAGTTTTGAAAAAAAATGAACTATGAAAAAATATCTATTAGTAGCAGCTGTTAGTTTTGGATTGTTAAGCTGTGAAAATGCCAAAAAAAAAGAGGATCCAGCAGCACAAGCAGAAACAATAGCACACTTTGATTTAGACAACCTCGACACTACCATGTCTCCTTGTGATAATTTTTATCAGTTTGCAATTGGTGGTTGGCTAGAAGATAATCCAGTTCCTTCGACTGAAAGCAGGTGGAGCAGTTTTAATGTGGTAAACGATTCCAATAACGCTAAATTGAAAAAAATCATGACAGAATTCTCAGCTATGAATGCTGAAAAGGGCAGTATGGAACAAAAAATTGGTGACTTCTATTCTAGTGTTATGGATTCTACAAAAGCTAATGAGTTGGGCATTTCGCCTTTAAAGGCTGAGTTGGAGAAGATTGAAGCTATTGAATCCATCGCTGATATCATTGGATTGACTGCACACCACAGATCAATTGGAGTTAACTCTTTGTTTAGCATTTATATTGGTCAAGATGATAAAAACAGTGAAGCATATATTACCCATCTTTCTCAAAGTGGTTTAGGGCTACCCGATAGAGACTATTATACTAAAACCGATGAAAAAGCTCTTCAGCTTCAATCAGATTACAAGAATCATATTGCAGCTATTCATGAATTGATAGCTAATGAAAATGCCAAAGAATTAGCAACAAAAATTTATTTTATTGAAAAGAAATTGGCAGAAGCATCGATGACAAAAGTTGAACGCAGAGACCCTGATAAGACTTATAATAAATTTAAAGCTGACGACTTAAAAACCTTAGCCAACGAAATAGATTGGGACAATTATTTTACAAAAGTTGGCTTATCAGAAGTAGAATCAGTAATCGTTTCTCAGCCAGAGTTTATCAAGGCGTTAAACGGCTATTTAAAATCGATTCCGATAGAAGATTGGAAAGCATATCTAAAATGGAGATTGATTGACAATTATGCCTCTGAATTGAGCGATGAGTTTGTTAACGAACACTTTGCATTTTATGGTACCATCCTAAGCGGTGCAAAAGAAATGAAGCCAAGATGGAAAAGAGCTTTAGCAAAAGTCAATGGTGGAATTGGTCAGCTCGTTGGACGAGCATTTGTTGAAAGACATTTTTCGGAAGCGGCAAAAGAAGACGTGAGTCAAATGGTTGAAAATTTACGTGAAGTTTTTAGAGATCGTATAAATGCCCTAGCCTGGATGAGTGATGAAACTAAATTGAAAGCATTAGAGAAACTCGATTCATTCAATAAAAAGATTGGTTATCCTGATAAATGGAGAAGTTATGATGCGTTAGAAATTGTAGCCGATAACCAAGTTGAAAACGTAATGAATTCGAAACAATTCAATTTTGAGTTCATGATGAATAAGCTTGGTAAGCCGGTAAATCCAGATGAGTGGTTTATGACCCCACAAACAGTAAATGCTTACTACAGCTCTTCAAAAAATGAGATTGTATTCCCTGCTGGAATTTTACAACCTCCCTTCTACTCCGCTGATGCCGATGATGCTCTAAATTATGGAGGAATTGGAGCTGTTATAGGACACGAATTCACGCATGGTTTTGATGACCAAGGAAGTAAATATGACGCTAAAGGTAATTTAGAAAACTGGTGGAGCGAATCAGATCGCACTCAATTTGATGCTAGAGCTAACAAGGTGGTAGAGCAGTTTAATCAATTTGAGCCATTAGACAGTGTATTTATTAATGGTAAGTTGACCTTAGGTGAAAATATTGCCGATTTAGGTGGAGCTACACTTGCATTTCATGCCCTAGAGAAAGAATTAGAAAAAGAAGGCAAGCCACAACCAATCGATGGCTTTACTTACCAGCAACGATTCTTTTTAGGTTGGGCACAAGTTTGGCACATGAATATGACTGAACAAGAAATGAGAAAAAGAATTGCTACAGATCCACATTCGCCAGGGGAGTATCGTGTAATTGGACCATTAGCAAATATGCCAGAGTTTAAAGCTGCCTTCAACTGTTCATCAAGCGATTTAATGGTAAGTAGCGATTCAACAAAGGCAATAATTTGGTAATAAACTCGATGCTTTTAAATTTGTGATTCATCAAATACTATGGAAGAAGAGCAACCCAAAGGATTTAAGCGAGCAGAAAAAAAAGCCAAAGAACTTTTAGGCAATCAAGAAAAACTTGATTCCTTGATAAAAAGTGCCAAAGAGAAAAGCAAAAAAAAGTCAAAGCAACTTAAAAGTGTTTGGAATGAATTCCAAACACTTTTGCGCTTGCTTAAAGCTTATTGGAAAAAAGAATATCGAGAAACGCCTTGGCGAACTATATTGTATGCCACAGCAGCACTAATCTATTTTGTAAACCCCTTAGATTTAATTCCAGATTTCATTCCAATGACTGGATTATTAGACGATATTTCCATCATTACTTTTGTGATATCGTCGATAAAAACAGATTTAGATAAGTTTAAAGAATGGGAAAAAGAAAAGCTGAACACAAGTGATGAGTAAGATCAAACAGGGAGTTGAGTATTTTAAATATTTAATTAGGGCTTTTCATTTACACGGCATACACTCCCCGTTTGTTTACCAATTGAATGAAGTTGTTTTTAAAGAGAAAACCCCTTTTTATTGCTTCGATGAAATTGAATCCATTCGAGCGAAATTATTATTAACCAAAAAAACTATCGCTGTTAATGACCTTGGAGCTGGCTCAAAGAAGTCAGCTAAGCTTACTCGAAGAATTTGTGATATTGCCAAAACCTCTCTTAAACGCCCGAAGCAGAGTCAACTCCTCTATCGCTTAGTTTATCACTTTAAACCAACTACGATTATTGAGCTAGGAACATCTTTGGGCATTAGCACAGCCTATCTAGCTAAAGCCAATCCAAAAGCTAAGGTAGTAAGCATAGAAGGATCAGAAGAATTAGGCAAAGTAGCAGAAATCAACAATAAAAAACTAAATATCAATAACTTAAAACTAGTTATAGGAGACTTTGATAGTACATTAGAAAAAGAGTTAAAAGATCTAGGTCAACTTGATTTTGCCTTTTTTGATGGAAATCATAAAAAGATACCTACACTCAATTACTTTGAGCAATGTTTAAAGTATGCCCATGAAGATAGCGTTTTCGTTTTCGATGATATTTATTGGTCGACAGAAATGACTGAAGCTTGGCAAGAAATTAAAAAGCACCCAAAAGTGACCATTACCATTGATTGCTTTGAGATGGGTGTTGTATTTTTTAAGAAGGAACAAGCAAAAGAGCATTTCACCGTCTATCATTAAGTCTTTTTTGCTTCCATTGAATTGGCTTATTTTTGAACTTTAATTTTTACGTTTAAGAATGTCTACAACTCCCATAATTGAAATAGAAAAACTTGTCCGCAACTTTAAGTTGGGCAAGCAGCTCATTAAGGTGCTGAAGGCAATCTCATTTTCGATTAATAAAAATGAATATGTTGCATTAATGGGGCCATCAGGTTCGGGAAAATCTACTTTAATGAACTTAATTGGCTGTTTAGATACTCCTACTTCTGGTAAATATGTTTTGAACCAGCAAGATGTAAGCCAACTAAGTGATGATGAATTAGCTGAGATTCGAAATAAAGAAATTGGTTTTGTTTTTCAAACTTTTAATTTATTACCACGAGCAACAGCTTTAGACAATGTTGCATTACCACTTATTTATGCAGGATTTTCAAAAAAGGAGCGTGAAGAAAGAGCGATGGAAGTACTCAACCAAGTCGGCTTAGGCGATCGGGTAAAACACAAACCCAATGAATTATCAGGAGGTCAGCGACAACGTGTAGCGGTTGCAAGAGCCTTGGTAAACAATCCTTCTATTATCTTGGCCGATGAACCTACAGGGAACTTAGATTCAAAGACTTCAAATGAAATCATGGGTTTATTTGACGCGATTCATAAAGCAGGAAACACAATAATTTTAGTAACGCACGAAGAAGAAATTGCATTACATGCGCAGCGCATTATTCGTTTAAAAGATGGAGATATTGAAAGAGATGAACTGAACAAAACAATCACTCAGTTTGCTTAATGAAACTAAAGATTAGATCCAAAAAAGTATAACTACATGAAAATATATACTCGTAAAGGTGATTCGGGCACTACTTCTTTAATTGGAGGAAGCAGGGTTCCTAAACACCACCTAAGAATTGAGTCTTATGGTACAGTTGATGAATTAAATTCTTACATCGGTTTAATTCGAGATCAAAAAATCGATCAAAAACACATAGATGTCCTTTTAGAGATACAAGATCGATTGTTTACCCTTGGCGCTTTATTAGCTGCTGAGCCAGGTAAATCAAAAATGAAATTGCCTCAGCTAGAAGAAAAAGATATTTTATTTCTCGAGAATGAAATTGATGCAATGGATGAAGAATTAGACGAAATGAAGTCATTTGTACTTCCAGGAGCCAATACGGTTGTTTCTTACGCTCATATTGCACGTTGCGTTTGCAGAAGAGCAGAACGCATATCAGTTCACTTAAGTGAGGAGAGCAAGGTAGAAGAAATCATAATTCGATACCTTAATCGACTGTCGGATTATTTATTCACTTTATCGCGAAAATTGACCAAAGAATATAATGCAAAAGAAATTCCCTGGAAACCAAGAAACACTTAAATGATTGATTTTCATTATTTTAATATAAATATTATCAATTTATATTTAGGCTTGAATTTAACATCAAAAAAATTACTTTTGCGATGAATCAAAAATAAGTCAGAAATGTATTGGACTTTAGAATTAGCCTCATATTTAGAAGATGCGCCTTGGCCGGCAACAAAAGATGAATTAATCGATTTTGCCATTAGAGCAGGTGCGCCTTTAGAAGTAGTTGAAAACTTACAAGAAATTGAAGATGAAGGAGATTCCTATGAGACCATTGAGGACATCTGGCCTGATTATCCCACTAAAGAAGATTTCTTCTTTAATGAAGATGAATACTAAGAAAAGTTAAATTGATAATACAAGGGCTGATTAATTGATAATCAGCCCTTTTTGCTTTAAGATAAGGTATAAAAAAGCCCTTATAAAATCAGTAACTTTGCTCTCGTTTGACGAAAAATTAATCCAAGGATACAGACATCATGCTCAACGCACTCACCAATACATTTAAGAAGATTTTAGGCAATAAAGCCGATCGAGATTTAAAAGAAGTTACTCCTCTTGTGGAAGAGATTAAAGCCATTTACCCAACTTTGGCAAGCCTCTCTAATGACGAGTTGAGACAGAAAACGACTACTTTTAAGAAAAAGATTAATGATCACCTAGCATCGGAGTATGCGGAGATTGATAAGTTGAAAAGGCAGGTTGAATCCGAAAAAGATATAGATAAGAAAGAAACAATCTATGCTTCAATGGATAAAATTGAAGATGGGTTAAATGAAAAGTTAGAGACTGTACTCCTGGAAATCTTACCAGAGGCCTTTGCAGTTGTAAAAGAAACTGCACGAAGGTTTTCAGAAAACGAAGTGATTGAAGTTACCGCTTCAGAAATGGATCAGGATTTAGCTGCCACAAGAGATAGCATTAACATTGAAAATGGAAAAGCACTGTGGAGCAATAGTTGGAACGCAGCTGGAGCTGAAATTACTTGGGACATGGTACATTACGATGTTCAATTGATTGGTGGTATTGTTTTACATTCAGGAAAAATTGCCGAAATGGCCACAGGTGAAGGTAAAACGCTTGTAGCAACATTGCCAGTTTACTTAAATGCCATCGCAGGAAGAGGGGTGCACTTGGTTACCGTTAATAACTATTTGGCAAAACGAGATTCTGAATGGATGGGTCCAATTTTTGAATTTCATGGCCTTACAGTAGATTGCATTGATAATCACCAACCTAACTCAACAGAAAGAAGCAAAGCCTATCAAGCAGATATTACCTACGGGACTAATAATGAGTTTGGCTTTGACTACTTGAGAGATAATATGTCTCGTACGCCGGAAGAGTTGGTGCAACGCAAGCATCATTACGCGATTATTGATGAGGTTGATTCTGTATTGATTGATGATGCTAGAACCCCATTAATCATTTCCGGTCCGACTCCAAAAGGAGATATTCATGAGTTTGCAGAACTAAAACCTGAGGTTGAAAAATTAGTAACAGCTCAAAAACGCCTCATCACTACTTTAATTTCAGATGCAAAAAAGAAATTAACGGCTGAAAGTGAAAACAGTAAAGAACAAAAGAAACTCACCGAAGAAGGTGGCATGGCCTTGCTGAGAAGTTTTAGAGGGTTGCCAAAAAATAAAGCACTCATAAAGTTTTTAAGTGAAGGGGGTATTCGAGCACAACTTCAAAAAACGGAGAACTTTTATATGCAGGACCAAGGCAAGGAAATGCACAAAGTTGACGAAGAATTGTATTTTGTGATTGATGAAAAAAACAACTCCATTGAACTTACAGAGAAAGGCATTGAATTGATATCTGGAACTGATGCAGATAAAAGTTTTTATGTTTTGCCAGACATAAGCTCCTTGCTTGCAGAAGCTGAGAAAGAAGCTTCAAGTGATGAAGAGCTAGTCGCTAAAAAAGATAAAATCATCCAGGAATACTCCGTAAAAGCTGAGCGAATTCATACTGTAAACCAGCTGCTGAAAGCTTATACTTTGTTTGAAAAAGACACGGAGTATGTGGTTATGGACAACAAGGTAAAAATTGTTGACGAGCAAACTGGTAGAATTATGGAAGGTCGAAGATATTCTGACGGCCTGCACCAAGCGATTGAATCGAAAGAAAATGTAAAAGTAGAGGCAGCAACACAAACTTATGCTACTGTTACCTTGCAGAATTACTTCAGAATGTACCACAAGCTCTCTGGAATGACAGGTACAGCAGAAACTGAAGCTGGCGAGTTATGGGACATTTATAAATTGGATGTGGTGGTTATTCCAACCAACAAACCAATTATTAGAGATGACAGAGAAGATATGGTGTTTAAAACCACCAGAGAAAAATACAATGCTGTTGCAGAAGAAATAGTTGAGTTAGTTGGTAAAGGCCGACCTGTGCTAGTTGGTACAACTTCAGTTGAAATATCTGAGCTTTTAAGTCGGATGTTAAAAATGAAAAACATCAAACACAATGTGTTAAATGCCAAATTACACCAGAGAGAGGCTGATATTGTAACTGAAGCAGGTAAACCGGGAACAGTTACTATTGCCACCAATATGGCAGGACGTGGAACTGACATTAAATTATCTAAAGAAGTAATCGCCGCTGGTGGTTTAGCTATTATTGGTACAGAACGACATGAATCTCGACGAGTTGATAGGCAATTGAGAGGACGTGCTGGTCGTCAAGGAGATGCTGGTAGCTCACAATTCTATGTTTCTTTAGAAGACAACCTAATGCGTCTTTTTGGCTCTGACCGTATTGCCAAACTGATGGACAGGATGGGCTTGGAAGAAGGTGAAGTAATTCAGCATTCCATGATTACTAAATCCATTGAACGAGCACAGAAAAAGGTGGAAGAAAACAACTTTGGCGTGCGAAAAAGATTGTTGGAATACGATGATGTAATGAATTCACAGCGTGAAGTAATTTACAAGCGAAGAAGGAATGCCCTATTTGGTGAGCGATTGAATGTGGATATCGCTAATATGATGTATGACTCAACTGGAACAATAGTTCAGTATGGTCTAGAAGCTAGAGACTTTGAGGAATTCAGTTTTGACTTGATTCGAAACTTAAGCATGGAAAGCCCTGTAAATGAGCAGGAGTTTTTAGCATCAAATGAAACAGAGTTAACCGAAAAAATATACAAAGACGCCTATAAAAACTATCTCCATAAAACTGAGCTTGTCGCTAAAACAGCATACCCAGTTATAAAAAATGTATACGAGAACGAAGCCAATAACTTTGAAAATATAGTAGTCCCTTTTACTGATGGTAAACGAACAGTTCAGGTTGTTACTCCTCTGAAAGAAGCTTATGATTCTGAAGGTAAAACACTCACGAGTTCATTCGAAAAGAATGTAATACTGGCTATGATTGACAATGCATGGAAAGAGCACCTGCGTGAAATGGATGATCTTAAACAATCTGTTCAGGGTGCCGTTTACGAGCAGAAGGACCCCTTGTTAATTTACAAGTTTGAAGCATTTGAGTTGTTTAAACAAATGATTGACCGCACCAATAAGGAAATTATTACCTTTTTGATGAAGGGCAATTTACCCCAACAAAATGCGCAACAAAAGGTACAAGAAGCACCTCAGCAGCGCAGAGAAACGCCAAAACTGGAAACTTCTAGAACTGAAAATACTGGTATTGGACAAGGGCAACAAGGAGCACAACAAGGAAATACAGCTACCCAACAAAAGCCAAAAGTACAGCCGGTTCGAGTTGAGAAAAAAGTGGGAAGAAATGAGCCTTGTCCTTGCGGAAGTGGAAAGAAATACAAACAATGCCACGGAAAATAGTTCGACAGCATTGTTAGAACAAGAATATATTTGCCCCTTTTGCGGAACAAATGTAAGTGTATTAATTGACCCTACTATTCGTGAGCAAAATTACATTGAGGACTGTGAGCGATGTTGCCGACCGATTGAGTTTAGCATTCTAACGAATGGCGTTCACTTGTTAAGTTTCAATTATCAAGGACTAGAGCAATAAAAAAAAGTCGCCATAAAGCGACTTTCCAAACTAAATTGTTTGTTGAATTAACTATGACAAGTTTAATACATTCTTTTTGAATGCAGATTTAGTAGTAGTGGCCAAATCAACTTGTTCTGACTCTTCAAATGTCGACAGGCTGATCAGACTTTACAATACTCAATAGTGAGTATTTTTCAATCATGGTTTATGAGTAGAAAACGTAAACTCTATTTCAGCTCCATAAAAATACCTAAGCCGTAAGCAGGTTCAGCCAATACAAATCGGCCCGATGCTGCAGAAAAATAGCTTGCAGTTAAACCGAGCTTTTCATTTATTCGATAGGAAATTTCTGGACCAAAGCTCACATATTCTAAGTTGTTAGAGAAAATACCATTGCCAGAACTACCTGTTGGCTCACCATTCATTAAAGACTGAACAGTGGAAAATTTAGCTGCTATAATCACTTTTTTGTTCCAGACATATCCCAATTCAAATGCGGCTCTTATTTCTTCTGAAAACCCTTTCGTTCTGTTGTTAAAGCCTAAATCAGCATTCAAGTATAGCGGGAAATTAAATCCATACCCAAACGAAAGAGTTACCAATTGATTAAACTCCCCATCACCTGTTTGTAATAACCCAGATTCACCCCCTTCAGCATTGCCAAGAGGTAAACCTAAAACTAGGCTGGCACTAATTACTAGACTTTTATTTTGGCGTACCCCATACTTTATACCAATATCTGAATCTCCAAAAGAAGTAAGCTCATCACCTTCTTGAAATGCCCCACTTTCAAACCGAACCGCATTAACAACAGAACGACTTAAAAATGGAATATAGCCTATTAAATTAAACTTTTTTGAGAGGCCATATTCCCCATAAAGACTTGTAAGATAAACTCCTGTAGTTATTATATCGGTTTGCTTCCCTTCACCATTGTAAAACTGATTCCCATGAATGATAGTCTGTCCTAATTTAAAATAGCCTTCTTTTTCGTTTTGAAGCCAACCACCAGCACTTGCTTGAAGGCTTATAAAAAGGCAAAAAAGGAAGCTTAGTTGTTGAATCATATTTTAATTTAATTGAGCTGTTCCAAATGAAACTCCAAATGGTTTACACCAGATTAAAACATAGTTGTAATCGTCTATACTAATGTTTGAAGGTAAGTTCACAGTAAAACTTCTACTTTGTTGTGGCAATTTGGCTATTTCAACCCCTCCAGTAGTGCTATTGCTTAAATAAATATATAATCCCGGCCCACTTTGGCTAGAAAAGTTGTCAGCAAATTCAAGAACTAAGCCTGAACCAACTGTATTCATTTCGACATTACCTGTTACTCGGTATCCATTTGCTCCACTAAAAACACCGCTCCTAGAAGTAGTCATCGCTTGGGAAACAAGCAAAGAAATTTCATTACTCACAGCATTCCCAGCGGAAGCAGTTATTTTGGAAGATCCAGCTGATAAGCCAGTGGCTAAACCGCCTGAGTTTATAGTTGCAACAGCAAGGTCTGAACTAGACCAAGTTACATTACTTCCAATAAGGGGTGTTCCATTTATATTTTTCACCACCACTGAAAACTGTAGTTCTTGTTGTATATTAATCTGATTGGTATCTGAGGTAATCTCAATAGAAGCTACACTGGATGTATCTTGTATTACAGCTACTATTATATTATTACTTTCAAGGCCATTTACACTTGCAGTAACTGTTGTTTGTCCTTCCTGAATTGCAAGCAATATACCGTTTGAATCAATTGAAGCTACAGAAGCATTACTGCTTGTCCAGTTAAATTGTGTAGTTACAAGTACATCATTTTCATTAAAATATTTTGCATCAAATTGTATGGAGTCTCCCACTAAAACAGAGTTTCTATTAGCATCTAGCTCTATTCTTTCTACTTGCCAAATAATAAACAATTGCTCGTCTTGCAGATCATTAAATGTCACTACAATATTAGTTACCCCTTCACTTAAACCCCTTAATAATCCATTTTGGTCAATAGTAGCAACCTCTAATTTTGAGCTACTCCAATTAAGATCATTTACAACTTCATCACCATTTTTATTGTAGTATTTTGCCTCTATTAAAACAGAATCCCCAACGAGAAGTGTATCAATCCCATTTGAGTTTGATACAATAGAAAGTCGTTCTCTTTGCGCCAAGCCATCATCAATAAAATCCTCTCCAATGCATCCCGAGAGGCAACTAAATAAGACCACACAAAACAAAGCTCTTAAAAAAATCATAATCCAATTTTAAGTGGTTTTTTGTTAAAAGGCTGTCTTATAATTGACTAAAAGGGCTATTAACTCAAATATGCTTCCCTAATTCATGAACTTGATTCTGAAATAAATAGAGTTCTATTCAATAATTAGTATGAAACAGAAAGCTATTATCTTCAGCAACTTAGCTGCTTATGTAGCTATATTTCAACTTTAACTTACCTTAACAGAGACTGAATTATAAAAAAATATTTATTTTCGGCAAATATTAAATTTAAAAACTACTAACCATGCATTCAATAAAAAAAACATTACTACCGTTAACTTTTTGCTTTCTTGCCTTCTCAATCTCGTCATGCTCTGATGTAAATGATGATCTTACTCCGGTTAACTCAGCAAATCAAGCTAATAATAACGCACCATCATCTTCAACTCAAAAGATAACTACTTCAGTTTTAGTTGGCGACTGGGAAATGATTTCTCTGGATTATGCAGGAACAACTTCAGAAGTGGTGGCTGGACAAACTCTTACTACAAGTTTTAGTGGAGTTGGAAGAGACTTTACCTATCAAATTACATTTACTGATAATCCAAAAACATATGCTGCAACTGGCGGGTATACAGTTGATTTAACTACGACCTTCTCAGGACAAACATTTACACAACCAACAGCTATTCCTGATGCTTCTTCTAGTGGTACTTGGAATTTAGTTGGAAATACCTTAACTATTACTGATGCGAGTACTAACGAAACCAATACAACTGAAATATTAACTGGTGGTCAAAACAATTTTTCTTATGATTTCGCTGGCTTATTTGGTAAAAGTGTTGGAGGTGCTAATGTTTCATTTACTTCAGGTCAGGTAAGTTATCGTAGACTATAAAAACAAGAAAGGGAATAGACAATCTTTAAAATGGAAAATCGGCCTATTTACTAGTAGGCTGGATTCTATTTTAAAATTTCTCTTAACAGCTCAATAGCTCTTACAATGCTTTTCACATTTTCATAGACCAAACTCAAGCGGTCTTTACGCTCCTTAAGCTTACACTTGTTTGGATTTTGTTGCACATATTGCAATACTTTGGTAAATATTGAAGACTGATAATAAGGGGAGTCTTGATTAGAAACAAAATAACAAATCAGCTTATTTTGCTTTAGCACCACCTTTTCTAATCCAATGTCTTTCGCGATCCATCGCAAACGTATGGCCTGAATCATTTCTTGTGTTGCCTCAGGAATAGCACCAAATCGATCAATCAATTGATCTTCAAACTGCTTTAAGTCTTCCTCCGTTTCTAAACCATCAAGCTCTTTATATAAATTTATACGCTCTGCAATATTGCTTACGTATTCATCGGGAATTTGAATTTCCAAATCAGTTTCAATTTGACAATCTTGAACAAAAGCACCTTGTAAATCCTGATACATGTCTTTAAACTCAGTTTCTTTTAACTCCTGAATGGCTTCATTTAGAATTTTCTGATACATGTCGAACCCAATTTCAGAAATAAATCCACTTTGCTCAGCGCCTAATAGATTCCCAGCACCTCTTATGTCTAAATCCTTCATGGCAATCTGAAACCCACTTCCTAAATCAGAAAATTGCTCTAAGGCTTGTAGCCGCTTTCTTGCTTCAGTAGTAAGTGAAACCATTGGAGGTGCTAACAAGTAACAAAATGCTTTTTTGTTTGAACGTCCAACACGACCGCGCATTTGATGTAAATCACTAAGGCCGAAATTATTTGCATTATTAATAATAATGGTATTGGCATTAGGAATGTCTAGGCCACTTTCAATAATTGTTGTAGCAACCAAAACATCATACTCTCCATTAATAAAAGACATCATGCGTTCTTCCAACTCATCCCCCTTCATTTGTCCGTGGGCTACCAAAACTCGCGCATCAGGCACCAGGCGTTGAATTAAACCAGCTACTTCTTTAATATTTTGAACCCGGTTATGAATAAAAAAAGTTTGCCCACCTCGACTTATTTCATAAGCCACAGCATCTCGAATCAATTCTTCACCAAAGGTTCTTAATTCGGTTAATATTGGCTGTCTATTTGGTGGTGGTGTATTTATGACAGACAAATCTCGCGCTTGCATGAGAGAGAATTGCAAGGTTCTAGGAATAGGAGTAGCAGTTAAAGTCAATGTATCCACATTTACCTTAAACGTTTTGAGTTTATCTTTAACACTTACCCCAAATTTTTGCTCTTCATCAATAATCAATAATCCAATGTCGTGGAACTTTACATCTTTTCCAACAATCCGATGAGTGCCAATCAATATATCTATTTCGCCTTTTTCTAATTTTTTTAAGGTATCCTTTTGCTGTTTGGTAGTTTTAAAACGGTTAATGTAATCTACTTTCGCTGGGAAATCTTTCAATCGATTTTTAAAGGTCTGAAAATGTTGCCAAGCTAAAATAGTGGTTGGAACCAAAATGGCTACTTGCTTGCTGTCTGCCACAACTTTAAAAGCAGCACGAACAGCTATTTCAGTTTTTCCAAAGCCTACATCACCACAAATTAGCCTGTCCATTGGTGTTTCAGACTCTAAATCAGTTTTTACATCTTGGGTAGCTTTATACTGGTCTGGAGTGTCTTCATATAAAAAAGAGGCCTCTAACTCATTTTGCAAATAAGTATCTGGTGAATAAGCATGTCCTTTTTTCTCTTTTCGCTCAGCATATAACTTTATTAAATCAAAGGCAATTTCTTTAACTTTCTTCTTTGTCTTCTGCTTTAACTTTTTCCAAGAATCAGATCCTAACTTATCAACAGATGGAGGCGTTCCATCTTTGCTTACAAATTTTGAGATACGATGTAAAGAGTGAATCGATATGTATAAGATATCTTTATTCTTATATAATATCCGAATGGCCTCTTGTTGCTTTCCGTCAACATTTATTTTTTCCAGACCAGAGAATTTTCCAACACCATGATCAATATGCACAATAAAATCACCAGGGGTTAGATTTTGTAATTCCTTTAAAGTAATGGCTTGGTCTTTCTTTTTAAAGCTTTCTTTTAATCTAAAACGATGGTACCTGTTAAATATCTGATGATCAGTGTAAACAGCTAATTTTTGGTCTTTATCAACAAAGCCTTCGTGAATAGATAGTAGAAGGGTTTCCATTTGAATGTCTTTATCGATGTCTTCAAAAATGGAATACAATCGTTCTATTTGTTTGGCATTGTTAGCGACCAATACATTGTCAATTTCCGACGAAGAATTCTCATTCAAATTTGTACTTAGTAACTCAAAATTTTTATTAAACGCAGGCTGAGGACTACTATTGAATTCTACTTTTAAATCTTGTTCAAAATAAACTTGTTGACCGAATTCAATGGTATTCAAATGCAGAGTAGCTCGAATGAACTTTTCTTTTGCTATAAAAAGCTCCTCTGGTGGGGTATGTTTTAAGGGGGAATCTAATTTTTTAAATGCTTCTTTTGCAAGTGTAAATTGGTCTGCTATTTTATCTCGACAAATGCTAAAATCCTTAAACCAAAACAAGGTATTATCTGGCAAAAAATCAAAGACAGGCACATGCGCCTCTTCTAGTATTTTTTCTTGCACATTTGGTAAAATGGCAATTCTGTTCAATTTTTTGAGTGACAGCTGTGAGGCAGGGTCAAACAGTCGTATCGAGTCAATCTCATCACCAAAAAATTCTATCCGATAAGGATTTTCATTCGCAAAAGAATATATATCGATAATTCCACCCCGAACAGAAAATTGGCCCGGGTCACCAACAAAATCGACTCGTTCAAAGTGATATTCATTTAAAGTTTCTACTAGAAAATCTAAGCTTAACTTATCGCTTTGATTTATTTCTAGTGTGTTTTTTTGTAAGTTTTTTTCAGTAATAACATATTCTGAAAGCGCCTCAGGATAGCTCACAATAAAATATTGCTGTTCTCTTGCACTTACTTTATTTAAAACTTCAGCGCGCAATTGTATATTGGCGTTATCAGTTTTTTCCATTTCATATGCCCGACGATATGAGGAGGGATAAAATAAAGCGCGTTCACCAACTAGTGCTTCTATATCGTTTAAGAAATAGGCAGCTTCTTCTTTGTCGGGCAAAATTATAAATTGGTGAATGGGTAAATTCTTCGAAATTCCATAACTGATAAAAGCATTTAAACTTCCTGCAGTTCCATGCAATTGAACATGAGATAAAGGACTATTTCTGAATTTGTCGGAAATAGTAGTAATCCGCTCATCAACCCGATAGCGGTCTTTTAAATCTTGTAATTTCATAAGAAGGGCAAAACTACTTGATAAAAGAAAGAAGTAGCATAAATTGTTCTTCGAACTTAATAAATATCATTCCGAATTAACACCTGCAATCTGTGCCAATTCTGGTGATACTTAAAAGATCAACTTTTTCATCTTTTTCACAAACCTTCCAGATCAAAATGAAATCATTTTCTAAGTAATTACTTTCGAGTTGATAAACTGGGCAAGGCTTCTTTTTAGTACTACTTTCTGAAAAATTTACAGATGCTTTCTGCTGTAATTTCTTCCAATCCCCCTCGTTCATCTTAAGACAAGAAAGCTGACATATAGCTCTTTCTGAAATAGTAACATCTGAGCTATCAATAGCCGTTAATATGCGTTTTTGAGGAGTCCAAGAATTCAATTCCCTATCCCCGAATATTAAATAAACAATGAGTAAGCCTAGAGCCACTCCAATTAAATAGGTTCGTAATCTTCTCCAAAATGTCATAGAAATTAATTTAGATTGCAGCCATTAATAAATCCAAATCTTTATAAGGCAGCCCAAAGTTTTCAGCTAAGTATCTGTTGGTTAACATTCCCTTGTATAAATATATCCCTGAACGCACCGAATGCACTTCTTTGATGCAATGATCAAGTCCCCCGCCTTCACCCAAACCAATTATTACAGGAGCAAAAATATTACTCAAGGCATAAGAAGCAGTGCGTGAAACACGTGAGGCAATGTTTGGGACACAATAATGTGTAACACCATATAATTCGTAGGTAGGGTCTGAGTGTGTAGTAACTTTAGACGTTTCAAAACATCCCCCTTGATCTATACTAACATCAACAATTACAGAACCTTCACTCATTTTCTGCACCATTTCTTCGGTCACAATTATTGGTGAACGACCACTTGAAGATCGCATAGCACCAATAGCAACGTCGGCACTTTTTAGGGCAGTTTCTATTACTTTAGGCTGCAAGGTTGAGGTGAAAATTCTACAACCAATGCCTTCTTGTAATCTTCTTAGTTTAGAGGTGCTGTTACTAAACACCTTCACCGATGCACCTAATCCTAAGGCTGCTCTTGCGGCAAACTCAGCAACTGCGCCAGCTCCAAAAATGACCACTTCGGTAGGCTTTACACCAGATATTCCTCCCATCATCAAACCTTGGCCTCCATTAATATTACTTAAATACTCTGCTGCAATTAAAATAGAGGTGTTTCCAGCAATTTCACTCATTGCCCTAATAACAGGCAAACTGCCACTATCGTCTTTAATATAATCGTAAGCTATTGCTGTTACTTTCTTTTCTATTAATTTTTTGAGGAAGTTTTTGGGTTGAACTGGTAATTGCAAAGCAGAAATTAAAGTTTGTCCACGTTGCATTAAGTCAATCTCCTCATAAGATAGTGGCTCAACTTTTAAAATAATATCTGCCTTGAACACCTCTTTATTACTGTGAACTACGGTTGCTCCAGCTTCACTGTAATCATGGTCACTAAAATTCGATTTCTTCCCTGCTTTACTTTCAATAACTACTTCATGCCCGTTATTAACTAACAATTCTACATCTTGCGGAACCAATGGAACTCTTCGCTCTTGTAATGAAGTCTCTTTTGGAATTCCAATAAATAAGCTACTTCTTTTCTTCTCTACTTGCTTCATTTCTTCCTGAGGAAGCATTTTTATAGCAGAACGGGCAAGTGATTTAACTACATCATCTGACATTAGTTATAGGGCTTTAATAAAAAAATTCGTTCTTTATTGGATATGGTTTCAATATGAACTTCTAAGCGTTTATGGGGTAGCAAGTTTAGAATTCTCTCTGGCCACTCCACCAAGCAGAGATCACCACTGCCAAAATATTCTTCACAACCCATATCCAATGCTTCATTTTCATCGTTTATTCGATAAAAATCAAAATGAAAGAGTGATTTACCTTCACCATCTACATATTCGTTTACCAAAGAATATGTTGGAGAACTCACTTCATCCTTAACATCAAGCAAGTTACAAATATTTTTAATTAAAGTAGTCTTACCAGCACCCAAATCGCCAAAAAATGCAATAAAACGAGCTGCAGTCGTTTGTTTAATTACCTCCTCTGCAAGTTGAGGCAAATTATCTAATGTTGCTTTTAACACCAAAACAGCTTACTTTTTTGGTGATAACTGAACTAAGGGGACAAGCATTTCTTCCATAGAAATTCCACCATGTTGAAACGTATTTTTATAATAATTCACGTAATGGTTAAAATTATTTGGATATGCGAAAAAAGAATCACCTTTTGCAAAAATAAAAGACTGACTAACATTAACGGTAGGCAAAAAAGCGTCTTTTGGATTTTGGATTGCCAAAACATCATCAGCTTCAAAACTCAAATTTTTCCCTTGTTTATAGCGCAAGTTTGTATTTACCGTTTTGTCTCCAATAACTTTTGATGGCTCTTTTACTTTGATAGAACCGTGGTCAGTGGTGATAACAACTTTGCCTCCTTTCGCTGCAATTTCTTTCAGTGCTTCCTTTAAGGGAGAATGCTCAAACCAAGACAAGGTTAAAGAACGATAGGCTGATTCATCTTCTGCTAACTCTTTAATAATATCTGTGTCCGTCCGAGCATGTGATAACATATCAATGAAATTGTACACAATCACATTAAAAGCATTGTTCATTTGGTTTGGAATTTCGCTCACTACTTTCCTGCCATAACTTGGGTTTAAGACTTTATTGTAAGCAAAGCGTGTATCTTTCCCTAAGCGCTTAAGTTGGTGTTCAATTAATTCTTTTTCGTGAAGATTTTTGCCACCCTCATCCTCATCGTTTGACCAAAGATTTGGAAATAGTTTTTCAATTTCTGAAGGAAGTAAACCAGCAAACAAAGAATTTCTGGCATACTGCGTTGTTGTAGGCAAAATGCTCATGTAAGTTTCTTCCTTATCAATCCAAAATAGTTCTTCAACTTGGGGTTTTAATAATTGCCATTGATCTAAGCGAAGGTTATCTATTACTATCAAAAAGGTAGTGTCATCAGGTGTGATTAATGGATAAATTTTTTCACGAAACACATTATGAGACATGGTTGGTGCATCTTCCGGATCATTTAACCAATCCACATAATTATCCTCAACAAATCGTGCAAATAAATTGCTTGCTTCTTCTTTTTGAGTTTCTAAAATTTCAACCATTCCAGAATCCTCAGATTTCTCTAATTCCAGCTCCCAATAAATCAATTTCTTGTATACATCTTCCCATTCTGCATAATCCATGTTATTATGCAGACTCATTCCAATATTTCTAAACGCTTGCTGATAGCCTATTGTAGTTTTTTCACTCACTAATCTAGCCGTGTCCAAGTGTTTTTTTATCGTCAATAAAATTTGGTTTGGGTTGACTGGCTTTATCAAATAGTCAGATATTTTTGCCCCAATCGCATCTTCCATAATTGACTCTTCCTCACTTTTTGTAATCATTATTACAGGTAAGGATGGAAAAGAACTTTTTATATTTGTTAAAGTTTCTAAGCCTGAAAGACCGGGCATATTTTCATCTAAAAATACAATGTCGAAGCGTTGCTCCTCTATTAAATCAAGTGCCTCACTTCCGCTTGTTGCAGTAGAAACCTCATAATTTTTATCTTCTAAAAATATTATATGCGGTTTAAGTAAATCAATTTCATCATCTGCCCACAGGATTCTTATCTTCGTCATTTGGTTTTAGTTTAATTACAAGGTTAAGCTGTATTCCTTGATTCGCACTGCCTATTTTTGCTAAAATTACTTAATATAAAAGGCTTGAAAAATACTACATACAATAAAAAGAAAATAGTTAACGACCCTGTTTATGGATTTATTACCATTCCTTTTGATATTATCTTTGACATCATTGAACATCCCTATTTTCAGCGCTTACGAAGAATAAAACAACTAGGCCTTACACATCTAGTTTATCCAGGTGCTCTTCACACAAGATTCCACCATGCATTAGGTGCTATGCACCTAACAGGAAAAGCAATAGATGTATTAAAATCAAAAGGCCATAAAATATCAAAACAGGAAACCAAGGCAACCCTGATCGCTATTTTGTTACACGATATTGGCCACGGGCCGTTTTCACATGCATTGGAGCATAGTATAGTTAAAAATGTCACACATGAAGATATTTCTACCTTCTTCATGCAACAATTAAACTTTGAATTCAAGGGCAAGCTTGACATGGCCATTTCAATTTTTGAAAATAAATATGAAAAGCCATTTTTACACCAACTCATTTCCTCTCAATTAGATATGGATCGCTTAGACTATCTTAAGCGAGATAGTTTTTTTACTGGTGTTTCTGAAGGGGTTATTAATTCAGAGCGTATAATTTCAATGCTAAATGTCAAGGATGGGAATCTAGTTGTTGAGGCAAAAGGAATTTATTCAGTCGAAAAATTTATCATCGCAAGAAGATTAATGTACTGGCAAGTTTACTTGCATAAAACAGTTATTTCAGCAGAAAACTTGGTGGTAAATATTTTTAGAAGAGCTAAAGAGCTAGCATTAGAGAAGCAAGAGCTATTTTGTACACCAGCATTGCACTTCTTTTTATATCAAGAACAAAATAAGAAGTCATTTGAAACTCAATCAGATGTGCTAAAGCAATTTGCTGCATTAGATGATTTTGACTTAACGGTGTCAATCAAAATGTGGCAAGAGCATGACGACAAAGTGCTTTCAACACTTTGCAAGTCATTGATTAAAAGAAATCTATTTAAAATTGAAATACAAAAAGAAGCCTTTACTCCTGAATATATAAAACAGCACAAAAACACTTGGCAAAAGGCTAGTATTTTTACAGATCAAGAGTGCAGTTATTTCGTTTTTTCTGACTCGATTAAAAATAATGCCTACCTCCCTGGGAAGGATAAAATCAATTTACTACATAAAGACAATAGCCTAAGTGATGTCGCGAAGGCTGCTGACCAACTGAATATCAGCGCACTATCAGAAGAAGTGAAAAAATATTTTCTTTGCTACCCCAAACAAACAATGGTTAATAACTTGAATTAATAGTTCTTTAGGCCAAATTCAATAAATTGTTACTTTTGAGCAATGGAATTTTCAGCCCAGCAAATCTCTGAAATACTGCAAGGCACAATAGATGGCGACCCAAACACTCAGGTTTCGACTTTATCTAAAATCGAAGAAGGAAAGCAAGGTTCACTATCGTTTTTAGCGAACCCTAAATATGCTGAATACATTTACAGCACTGACGCTTCTATTGTAATTATATCAAACAACTTTAAGTTAGAAAGTAAGCCAAAAGAATCGTTGACCCTTATTCGAGTGGAAGATCCTTATGCTTCTTTTAGTCAATTGTTGGAGATGTATAACCAAGTAAAAAACAATAAAGTTGGGATTGCAGATAGTGCAGTTGTAGCAAAGTCTGCAACAATTGGAGATGGAGTTTATGTAGGTGATCAATGTGTAATTGGTGAAAATGTTACCTTAGGAAATGGGGTAAAAGTTTTTCCTAATTCATTTGTTGGTGATAATGCAATAATTAAGGAAAAAACGACCATTTTTGCCGGTGCAAAGATTTACTCAGAAACAGAAATTGGTAAAGAGTGTGTTATTCACTCAGGCGCTGTATTGGGTGCAGATGGTTTTGGTTTTGCACCAAATAGTGAAAATAACTACAAAAAAGTACCTCAAATCGGCAATGTAATTCTTGAGGACCATGTTGAAATTGGTGCTAATTGTTGTATTGACAGGGCAACTTTAGGCTCAACAATAATTCGCAAAGGTGTAAAGCTGGACAACTTAATTCAAGTGGCACACAATGTAGAAATTGGTGAAAATACGGTAATTGCAGCTCAAACTGGAATAGCAGGTTCCACTAAAATAGGCAAAAACTGCATGATTGGTGGACAAGTAGGTATAGTTGGTCATTTAAAAATTGCCGACGAAGTAAAGATTGCAGCACAAAGCGGAATCGCAAAAAGTATTGAAGAAAAAGGAGCAATAGTTCAAGGCTCTCCGTCAATTCCTATAGGCGACTTCAAAAGATCTTATGTGATGTTTCGAAAATTACCGGACATGGCGGGACAAATTAAATTTCTTGAAAAACAAATCGAAGAACTTAAATCCTCTGTTTCAAAATAAAATATGAGCAGTAAACAAAAAACTATAAAGCAAGCTGTTTCTCTAAATGGGGTAGGATTGCACACAGGCACAAAAGCAACAGTTAGCTTTAAGCCAGCCCCAGAAAATCATGGATATGTTTTCCAACGGGTAGATTTAGAGGGTAAACCAACAATTAAGGCAGATTGTGATTTAGTAGTAGACACTTCTAGAGGCACTACCCTTGAACAAAATGGTGCCCGAGTGCACACCACTGAGCATCTATTGGCGGCTGTTTATGGCCTCGAAATAGATAATATTCTCATAGAAATTGACGGTCCAGAAGTGCCAATTTTAGACGGTAGCTCCCACTTTTTTCTCCAAAGCTTAAAAGATTCAGGAATTGTTGATCAGGAAGCTGAAAAAGAATATTTCGTTGTTTCTGAAAATCTGACTTATGAGGATTTGGATCGTCAAACGGAAATGTTGGCGGTGCCTCAAGATGAGTTTAGGTTGACTGTTATGGTTGATTACAACTCTAAAGTATTAGGCACACAACATGCTCACATGTACCATCTAGGGGAGTTTGAATCAGATATTTCAAAATGCAGAACCTTTGTTTTCCTCCGTGAGCTAGAATATTTGGCCAAAAACAACCTTATCAAAGGAGGTGACTTAGACAATGCTATTGTTTTAGTTGATACTGTGATGCCTCAAGAAAAATTGGATGCTCTTGCTGAGCTTCTTAATAAGCCAAAAGTAGAAGTCAAAGGAATTGGTGTTTTAAATAATGTTGAGCTTCATTTTCAAAATGAACCAGCACGTCATAAGCTATTAGATATTGTGGGAGACTTAGCCCTTGTTGGCAAACCCATTAAAGGCCACATTCTAGCAGCTAGACCTGGGCACAAAGGTAATGTGGACTTTGCCAAACTCATCAAGTCTGAAATTAAGAAGCGCAGTAGGCAAACCCCTTCATTTGACTTGAATGCGCCTCCGATTTACGATATCAATAAAATTGAAAAGATACTTCCACATCGTTACCCGATGCTGCTCGTTGATAAAATTATAGAATTGAGTGAAACACATGTTGTTGGGGTAAAAAATGTGACTATGAATGAGCAATTTTTTCAAGGTCATTTCCCAGGTGCACCAGTAATGCCCGGAGTATTGCAAATAGAAGCCATGGCTCAAACCGGTGGAATTTTAGTCTTAAATACTGTCGAAAATCCTGAAGATTATTTAACTTATTTCTTAAAAATTGACAAAGTAAAATTTAAAAGAAAAGTAGTCCCTGGCGACACTCTAGTTTTCAGATTAGATTTGACAGAACCTATACGAAGAGGGATTTGTAATATGAGTGCTAAAGCTTATGTTGGAGAAAATTTAGTTGCTGAAGGAGAATTAATGGCACAAATAATTAAAGAAAAGAATTGATGGAAAGAGCTTATGTTCATCCGAATGCAAAAATTGGCAAAAACGTAACAATTGAGCCATTCGCTTATATTTCTGAAGATGTAGAAATAGGTGATGGAACTTGGGTAGGACCTAATGCAACCATTATGGATGGTGCTAGGATTGGGAAGAATTGCAAAATTTTTCCAGGGGCAGTCATTTCAGCTATTCCACAAGATTTAAAATTTAAAGGAGAAAAAACTACTGCTGAAATAGGTGATAACACCACTATTCGTGAATGTGTTACTGTGAATCGTGGGACGAGTGACCGTCAAAAGACAATTGTTGGAAATAACTGTTTACTAATGGCTTATGTTCACATTGCTCATGATGTATTTGTAGGCAACCATGTAATATTAGCCAACACAGCAAACATTGCTGGGCATGTCACAATTGAGGATCATGTAATTTTAGAAGGTGTTGTAGCTGTGCAACAATTTGTAAAAATTGGCGAGCACTCTTTTATTGCTGGTGGTTCATTAGTAAGAAAAAATGTTCCTCCATTTGTTAAAGCGGCACGCGAGCCATTAACTTATGCTGGAATAAATGCAATTGGACTAAGACGAAGGGGATACGATACTGCAGTAATTAGCCAGATTGAAGATATTTACAGACACATCTTCGTGCATGGCACTAATGTCTCAAAGTCAATCGAAGAAATTAAAGCAAGTATTCCTGAATCAGCTGAAAAAACTCAAATTCTAAATTTTATTGAATCTTCAGATAAAGGAATTATTCGTGGTCCACTGAGCTAGGTCGTTGCGATGAGATTCATTGAATGAAGTAATTAATTCAACTAAATGCAAATTGAAGCGCAACACTTAAGTAAACGCTATAATAGAGAATGGATATTTAGAAATCTCTCTCATCAATTTGAAAAAAACTCCAGAACAGGAATAATTGGTTCAAATGGAAGTGGCAAGTCTACCCTACTGAAGATTCTCGCTGCTGCTGAAATCCCGAGTGAAGGAAAGCTTTTCTATAAATTCATTGAAGGGAACTTAAAACACGAAACTATTTACAAGCATTTAAGCTTTGCTGCTCCTTACATGGACTTGCCAGAGCAGTTAAATGTAGAAGAGTTGTTTCATTTTCATTCCACTTTTAAACCATTTCAAAAAGAATTATCACTTGGCAAGTTTTTGGAATTACTTTATTTAGTTGATTCTAAAAATAAAGCGATTAAGTACTTCTCATCAGGTATGAAACAGCGATTAAAGCTTGGCCTAGCCATTTGCTCGACTTCTTCACTGCTTATATTAGACGAACCTTGCTCCAATTTAGACAAAGCTGGTATTGCACTTTATTGGAAATTAGTAGAGGAGTTTGGCAAGGAGCGAACTATTCTAATTGGGTCAAATGAACAAGCAGATGAACTCCAAAATATTGATACATTTATAAATCTACTCGACTTTAAATAAGCGATAATAAATCATAAACCCTATCTTTGACTTAATACAATTTGAACTATGGCGAATACCTCAGACTTTAAAAATGGACTTTGTATGAATTTCAACAACGATTTATACAAAATTATTGAATTTCAACATGTTAAGCCTGGAAAAGGACCAGCATTTGTAAGGACTAAATTGCAAAGCTTAACAACAGGAAAACTCATAGATAACACCTTTAATGCAGGAGTTAAGATTGACCCTGTAAGAATTGAAACAAGAAAATATCAATATTTATTTAATGATGATAGTGGCTTTCATTTTATGAATACGGACGATTATGAGCAAACATTTCTACCTAAAGAAATGATAAATGCCCCTCAGTTTTTAAAAGAAGGAGACATGGTGGAAATAATGTTTCACGCTGAAGAAGAAAAGCCGCTCTCATGTGATTTGCCGCCCTTTGTTGAAATGAAAATTGATTTTACTGAGCCTGGTATTAAAGGAGATACCGCCACAAATGCTACTAAACCAGCTAAAATTGAGACAGGAGCAGAGGTTCGAGTACCCTTATTCATTAATGAAGGAGATAAGATTAGAATTGACACAAGAACAGGCGCTTATTGTGAGCGTGTAAAAGAATGAAACTAGATAAGTCATATCGATTATCAGAAATTGGTGCACTACTCGATGCTCCTTATTATGGTAGTGAGGATCTTAAAATTACCGGTATCAATGAAATTCATCGTGTAGAATCCGGAGATATTGTTTTTGTCGATCACCCAAAGTATTATGAAAAGGCCCTTCAATCTGCAGGTTCTCTTGTATTAATAGATAAGAAAGTAGATATCCCTGATGGGAAAGGAATAGTAGTTTGTGATGACCCTTTTAAGAATTTCAACTTTCTTTTGAACTATTTCAATCCATTTGAATTTTCAGAGCTACAACAGAGCCCTTCAGCCAAAATTGGTAACAATACTAAAATCCACCCTTCTGTTTTTATAGGAAACAATGTTGAAATTGGAGACAATACAATTATTTTCCCAAATGTTAGTATTCTAGATGGTGTTAAGATTGGAAAGAATGTTATCATTCAGTCAGGATGTATCATTGGTTCTCTAGGGTTTTATTACAAGAATAGGCCAGAGCATTTTGAACGACTAAATAGTTGTGGAATAGTTGATATTAAAGATGGAGTAGAAATTGGTGGGAACTGCACAATTGATAAAGGGGTTACAGCCGTAACTGAGATTGGAGAAGGCACCAAAATAGACAATCTTGTGCAGATTGGGCATGATACAGTGATTGGCAAAAAATGCTTGATTGCAGCTCAGTGCGGGATTGCAGGTTGTGTAACCATTGGAAATGAAGTCACCATTTGGGGTCAAGTGGGAATGGCTAGTGGAATAACAATTGGAGATAAAGCAATTTTATTGGCACAAAGTGGTATCAGCAAATCGTTGAAAGGAGGACAAACCTACTTTGGAAGTCCAGCTGAAGAAGTTCGAGCAAAATATAAAGAGATGGCAATGATACGTCGTTTACCAGAATTGCTTAATAAAAAGCAAGATAATGAGCGATGAAAAAACACAGCGTGCTAAGAGTAAACTGCAGCTTTCGAATTCTAAGTTAAATCGCCTGCTTAATCTAACAAATGCGATAAATAACAACTCGACTAGAAAAAGTCTTTTCGCAGTGTTACAAGAAGTTTTAATTGATGACTTGCACATTGGGAAATTTATACTTTTTACTTTTGAGAACTCATGGAGAGTAGCACTTACAGAAGGAATTTCTGCCATAGATGCAAAAAAAGTTGATATAAAGTACATTATTGAAAATTACAAGAGCATTGATGTACTGAATAGCGATCAACAATCAAGTCTTGAACAGTTCGACGTTGTAATTCCAGTTTTTCAAAAAGAAAAACCATTAGCCTACCTTCTTTTGGCTGATTTTGAAGACGAAAAAATCGAAATTAGTCCGATTATAAAACACTTGCGTTTTATACAAACTTTGGCCAATATAATTGTCGTGGCCTTAGAAAATAAACGACTCAATTCCGAGTATATTAAACAAATTGCAATAAAAAAAGAGCTGGAATTAGCTCAAAATATGCAATCCTTGCTTTTTCCAAGAGTATTACCAAACACCAGTGAACTAAGTGTTGAAGCTTATTATCTTCCACACAGTGAAGTTGGAGGTGATTATTATGATGTTATCCGTTTAGAGGGAGGTAATATTGCACTTTGCATGGCCGACGTTTCTGGGAAAGGTATGCCAGCTGCCTTATTAATGGCCAACTTTCAAGCAAATTTAAGGGCATTATTAAATGTAACTCAAGATATTTCAGAGTTAGTTAGACAATGCAACAAAAAAGTGATTGAATCAGCTGATTATGAAAAGTTCATCACTCTATTTGTGGCCATCTTTAATCCAAAGAATAAAAGCTTAACTTATTTAAATGCAGGACACCAACCCGGAATTATTTCCCAAAATGGGAGTTTAAAGTTATTAAAAAAAGGGTGCACTGTCCTTGGAATGTTTGATGAGTTACCAAAAATTGAAGCTGAAACAATTCCTCTGACGAATAACAGCAGGTTAATTTGCTTTACAGATGGGTTAGCTGAATTGGAAGATAAAAATGGAAGACAAATCGAAATTGAAGGCTTAATCAATTTAGTCCAAAATGAAGACTCCATACAAGCGATTACTTCCTCTTTTAAGAAAACTATCAAAGATTTAGAAAGTAACTCTGGTTTGAAAGATGATATTACTTTCCTTGCTGCGGAGTTTTTTGCTGAAGCATCGACTTCCAATTTAAGTCGATAGCAACAATTATTGCAACAAACGACCAGAAGGGCACGCTTGCTTTATCAGTATCAAGAAAGTTATTGAGTGTACCATTTATTATGTACGAAGTAAAAGCCAGTATTACAAAAAAGACTATTGTTCTTAGTTCACTTTTGGGCAGTCGAAAATATAAAATAGAAGCTCTGTAATAAAAACACACAATTATTAAGATAAAACTAATTAAGCCAAATAATCCTTCTTCAGCTAAGGGTCCTATAAACTCACTGTGAGCGTTCCCCATATCTCCAGCATTTGTACTTATAATAGTTAAGTCATCAGCAGACTGGAACGGAGCATATTGAAAAGCATAGGTGCCAGGACCCCAACCTAAAATTGGCTTTCGTTTAAACATTTCAATGGCAGAATTCCATCGGTTGATACGCTCTAAATTGGAGGCATCAGTAGAAATGTTCGTAATAGACTGAACATGCTCTGTCAAATTTTCACTAGTAGAGTCTTGCTCGTTTTTCTCCAAGGTATTGATGATATCAGTCCAAAAAATACTAATGAAGAGTACTGCTAAACCTGCCACCGAAATCACAAAAGACCGTTTTAGTTTTAGCAAGTAGATAAGAGAGACTCCAAAGGCAATAAGCAAACTGATCCATGCAGCACGGCCGTATGAAAATATTATTCCTAATGCTAGGATCACAATCATTATAGCAGATAACAATCTATAATGACTGTACCGCTTTAAACTAATCAATAAGAGTGCAATCGGAAACATCATGGCTAAAACAGCTCCATACACTGTGTGATCCTTAAAAAATGGTTGCATTACCCAGTGTGCAGGTCTTTCAGCAAACCCATAAGTACTGTGGTGTATAAAAGTATATGTTGCCACTATGACTAAAGCAATCAAATAAACCCATGCAAAAGTTAAAATTCCTGATTTTGTATTGAAAAGCTGCGTTCCAATAAAGTAAAATGCAACTAGAAACCACATCCGAGCTAATAAAAATTTAAGTGAAACAAGCGGTAATGTGCTCGTTACAGTAGTTATTAAAATCCACGCAATGTTTATAAAAATTGCAATAGTAATAGGATGCTTTAAAACTGATTGATCAAAAGCTCGATCATAAAGTAGTTTTAAGAAGAATATAACCATCACTCCAAAGAGCAATGGTTCAGTTGGTAAAAACATACCTACCCCTGCAAAATCTAACTCCTCTAAGTTGAGTGATAAGGGTGTTGTAAATATGATAAACCAAAGTAACTTATCGGTAGCTACAAATGCCATTAACATTAAAACCAAGGCAAAAGGGACTATTGAAAACCAATATTGCTCCAAGGCAATAAAAGCACTATTTGCCATAATGAACAAAAAGCTCAGAATAAGTACCCAATGTGACTTGAGATAATCAGTCATTTTTAGCGTTTTTGATAGCCTAATACAAGCAACAAAAAGAAGGTAAACCCTACTGCACCTGCAACTGAAAAAAGTGCTATTAACCAGCGAATAGGCGAAGATTTTTTGTCTGGCACTTGAGGATGAACCAAAATATGGGTATAAGTCCTATGCATCAAGTAGTTTTTTCTTGCGTCCTCATAGTAACTTAAAGTTTTAACATATTCTTCATTAGAAAACTTAAGTTGCTCTTGTAAATTTGAGAAGTAGCTTCCGAACTTTTCTAAACTTCCATACATTTCTTTGATTTTGTCAAAATCAGCTCCTTTCTTTCCTTCTAAAAGAAATTTTACATATCCTCTTGTCACCTCTTCAGACTGTGCTTGAAAATCAAGGACACCATATTTTGTACTAATTTCTTCACTTAATTTCTGTAAGCTATCTAAGCGGGCATTACTTCTATCTAAGAGATTTTTATTAATTACTAAGATCTCTTTATACTTCTCTCGTTCTGTTATTCGAATAGTATGATTGAGCAATTTAATTAAGTGTTCTACCATTTTCTTGGCCTTCACTGGATCTGTTGAAATAACTGTAAGAACAATCGATTCAAACCGTGTTTCCTCATAGTTTACATGTTCTGCATAAACACTATTTATATATGTTTTTGCAAATTGTATATTGGGGTCTATTTCGTATTCTTCATATAGGTTAAACTTTTGAATCATACTATCTCTAATAGCATCAGACTCTAAATATTGCTGCATTTGTTGCAATTCGGTTTCATCCGCATAAGCACCTAAATTGGTCGGATATATTGAAGCCGTAGAGGTAAATTTAGGTGTTAAAAATTGAGGCCCTGAAAACACGATTGCAAGAATTGCTGCAACTATGGCTACCCCAGCAAGCAATTTCCACTTTTTAAGTGCAAAGCGAAGAAGCGTTGTATTTGACCTAAAATATTCTTTTCCTTTTAATTCTTCCATTATCTATTTTGGGTCAATTAAAATTAGAACAATCATGGTAAATAAAAATGTGGCAAATGTTGAAGCTAAAACAATTAACCACCTTATTGGGTAGCTTGGCCTTTCAGCAGGATAGGCATCATTTACCACAAATTTTTGATCCATTGATGTTTGAGCATTTACCCTTGCTTCAGCATAAACAGTCCTTAAGTCACTTAACTTTTCACGTTCATATTCCATTTGCTGCACTAGACTTAAATACTTACCACCATACTTCGATATTGTATCCAATTTATTTTGAATGATTTGTGCTGCTTTCATATTATTCTGCACTAAAGCTGCACCATACTGCTCACTTAATACCTCAACTTGTGTTTCATAGTCTTGAACACCGAGTGCACGAATTTGATTTAAAGTGTCTTCCATTGCATTTATTTCTGCAACCAAAGTATTGTATTCTTTTTCAACAATCCTAAAGGCTTGTTTAGCTACTTTTTTTAACATTTTATTCCTTACACTATCCACCATCAATGCAATCTCATTGGCAATTTCAGCCGCATATTGGGGGTCTTCATCCAGCACTTCAATTTTTACAGACATAAACTTTGTTCTATAAAAATCAATATTGCTTTCATACTCCTTGAACAACAGTGTTTTCTTAAACTGATTTTCTTGATCGATATTATAGTGATTCATCAAATCAAACTTGCGAATAATGTGTGATCTAATCTCGTCAGACTTTAGGATTTGAATTAACTGTTCTGCTTCCTCTTCTTCGCCAAACTCAAGGAAATCTTTCTCTTTATAGTTTTCACTATTCAATAATGCTCTAGATATAGAAGTGGTTGTTGATGGAAATAAAACTACAGAAGACTCATATTTGTCTTCTATAAAAAGTGAAAAAATCGAGGACGTTATTATTGCAAGCAGAGTAGTTATTAACAATACGTGACGCCACTTTTTCATAAAAAAAATGGTGCTTTTGGAATTGATATCATATTCGCCACTCATACTAAGTTCTCCTGAAGTTAAAAGTTGTCAAAAATAGTGAAATTCAAAGACTATGCTAATTTTGAAATCGTTGCACTATCATCCTTCGATTTTAATACAAATCTAGCAGTGTTTCTTGAGCGTTGCTCTAATAAATTTTCTTTCCCCTTTGTTAGCTCTGTTATTGTAGTTTCATCATAATGACGAATAGTTAGTAAACTCAGCCCATTATTATAACTTACCTTAAATTTATTTTTCAACGCTGTAATTAAATTTTTCAATTCAGGATTAATTTCAGATGTGCAAACAGAAAAGCTGATTGCTGAGTTCTGCATGGCAGCGATTCGAATTCTGTACTTAAAAAAAAGCCCAAATATTTCACTTAAATTTTCTTCTTCAATAAATGAAAAATCACGAGGTGAAATAGAAATTAGCACTTGATTTGGTTTGTGAATATAAGATGGAATCAATGAATCAGTTGCAGTATTCTTATCGATTAGTGTTCCTTTATTATTTGGATTGATAAATGACTTTACTAAAAGAGGAATACCCTTATTTTCCAAAGGCTTAATAGTTTTTGGGTGAATTACTGAAGCACCAAAGTAAGCCAGCTCCACTGCTTCCTTGTAAGATATATTATTCAGCTTAACAGTGTTCTTAAAAAACTTTGGGTCTGCATTTAGCATGCCTTCAACATCTTTCCAAATCACAACTTCCTTAGCATTTAGAGCACTAGCAACAATTGCTGCAGAAAAATCAGACCCCTCCCGCCCTAAAGTGGAAGTATAATTTTCGGAGGTTGAAGCGATAAACCCTTGTGAAACTAAAACATGATTTTCTGTGGTGAAATCGTTTTTTGCTATTCGCTGAATTTGATTATTGGTGGTTTCCCAGTCTACTACTCCTGCTCGATAACTATTGTCAGTTCTAATTAAATCTCTAGCATCAATCCATTTGTTTCTACGGCCATTTTCTGTTAAAGCAGCAGATAAAATCTTACTGGATAACACTTCCCCAATAGATACCATTTGATCATATTCAAAATCAAAAGTTCCAATAGGATCATCTTCTAATTGCCATTCAACCTCAACAAAAGTGTTGTGAATTTCTTGATAAATAGCATGTTTTTTATCTGGGAAGAGCTCCTTGAGAATAGTAAAGTGAAAAGCTTTTATTTTTTCAAGCAAAGGCTGCCAGTCTTCTGTTTTGTAAAAGAAGGCATTTAATAACCCTTCAAGTGCATTGGTGGTCTTATCCATCGCTGATACGATCACGAACAACTGATTTGCTGAATTATCCTGAATTATTGAAACAGCATTTCTAACTGACTCGGCATCTTTTACAGATGCTCCTCCAAATTTGAATACTTTCATATTTCTTGAGAAAAATTAAATTTTTGGAGTTGTTTTTTCTGAAATCTACCGTTGATCCATGTAGGGTCTAAATCTGCACCATAAGACTTATAAAAATCAATAGCAGGTTGATTCCAATCTAAGACTTGCCATTCCATTCTACCACAGTTTCGATTTTTCGCCTCTAACATTACCGCTTCAAATAGTGCTTTGCCTGCACCTATTCCTCTTTTATCTTCTGTAACTATTAAGTCTTCCAAATATAAACTGCGCCCTTTCCAAGTAGAGTATTTCTCATAATAAATGGCCATGCCTATCACCTCATTTCCTTGAAGTGCAGTAAAGCTTCCAAAAATAGCATCTATCCCAAAGCCTTCTTGTTCAAGGTTTTCAATTGTTATTGATACCTCATCAGGTGCTTTTTCATAATCGGCTAACTCTTGAATTAACTTCAAATAACTTTCGCAATCTTCTATCCTACCTTTTCGAATTGTAAACTCCATAATCTAGTCTCAAAAGTACGGAGGATCAATGGTTTTTTGAAATAGCACTATAAAAGTTGCTTAGCATTGATTTTGCGATATTTGCCTTTTCGAAAAAAAATATAAAAGCAAGTCCAAATTATGAATGGAGTTAAAACTTTAAGTGAGTTTATTACTGAAAGACAAGACGATTTCCCTTATGCAACAGGGGAGCTAAGTCGTTTATTGAATGATATTGTGATTGCTACAAAAATTGTAAACCGGGAGGTCAATAAAGCTGGCTTAGCAGATATTTTAGGCGCTACAAGCAGTGAGAACATTCAAGGTGAAACTCAACAAAAGCTTGATGTGCTTGCAGACAATCAATTTATTGCAGCCTTTAAAAATGGTGGTGAAGTATGTGGAATCGCCTCTGAAGAAAATGATGATTTTGTTGCTTTCGATTCTGAACTATCAAAAAATGGCAAGTATGTAGTTGCATTTGATCCATTGGATGGTTCATCTAATATTGATGTAAATGTTTCAATTGGCACAATTTTTAGCATTTACCGCAGAAAATCAAAGATTGGACAACTAGCTGAAGAGTCAGACTTTTTACAAAGTGGAGAAAACCAAGTGGCTGCAGGATATGTCGTATATGGCTCCTCAACCATGTTGGTTTATACAACTGGCAAAGGTGTAAATGGTTTTACCTTGGATCCATCAATAGGTGAATTTTGCTTGTCGCACCCCAATTTGAAAATTCCAGAAAATGGAAAAATCTTCTCTATGAATGAGGGGAATTTAGCCTACTGTTCAGAAGCAATTAAAAAATATGTTGATTACTGCAAAGCAATAGACAAGGATACAAAACGACCTTATTCAGCTAGATATATTGGATCTATGGTAGCTGATTTTCATAGGAATTTAATTAAAGGTGGTATTTTTATTTATCCTGAAACAAGTAAGTCTCCAGAAGGCAAACTGCGGTTGTTATATGAAAGTAACCCTATGGCCATGATTTTGGAGCAAGCAGGGGGACTAGCAGAAACAGGCAAAGGGAGAATATTAAAGATTTCACCTAGTAAATTACATCAACGAGTCCCAACAATATTAGGATCTAAAAATATGGTGGAAAAACTGCTGTCTTTTTACTAGAAATCTTAACGGTGTATTTTGACAAAAACCTCATTTAAAATTAGGACTCTTGCAAATTAGGAACAAAGCGTTTTCAAGTTTTATTAGCTTGTTTCTGGTTTGTGTTTTAACTACACAAGCACAAGACTATACTTCTAAAAGTCAAAGTGAAAAACTGCAAGCTTTCCTCGATAAGATTGCTAAAGCAAATGACTTTATAAGCTCAGATTCAGCTTTAGCAAGACAAACTATTAATGGTGTTGACTTAGTTAACACCTCTTTAGCAGATAGTAATTATAGAAAACTCGTCAATTCAAAAATTGAATTTTATGAAACTCACTTTGATGTTTTGGAAATTACCGATGAGTTAACTGCTGCAATAGAAGGGCAAGACGAGGATAGAAAGGCTTTTCTGCATGACCAACTCGCTCAGTTATATTTTAACGCCTTTGAATTTGAAAAGGCTTTAAACCACTTACAGTATCTAATAGATTTCTATGCAAATGCAGACTCAAGTGAGAAACATGGTGAATTATTACTTCGCAAGAGCGCTCTTCTCAATGCTCAAGGGCAATATATCGAATCAATAGAAACAACTTTTGAAGCAGTTGACCAATTTAAAAATTCAAATGAAAGTAAGCACTTAGCTTTTTCATACTTGCAAATCGGCTCTACTTATCTTTTTATAGAATTTTATAACGAAGCTGAGGAATACTATAAATTAGCGGGAGAGCAATTCTTAGGTTTTGGGGATACATTAGGGTATGCAATCTGTGAATCAAATATAGCTCTTGTTGAATATGAAAGAGAAAATTATAAAACTGCTATTCAACTTCTCAAAAAAAATCTTCCAAGCATTATTAAAAGTAATCGAAAAACCATTAGCAGTTTTGCCTTCCAAGCTTTAAGTGATTGCTATTTTAAATTAGTGAACCATGATAGCGCTTTATATTTTATAAATAAATCCTTTGAAGTTGATAAGGAGATGGAATACACAGCCGGTCTAACTAAGGATTATTCTATGTTAGCTGAACTTGCGTACTTGAGTGGAGACAATAAAAAAGCCCTCAATTTTGGAAAAAAGGCGATTGATCATCTTCAACTTGCTGAAGATTTTCAATTACATTCACAAGTGGCCTTACTGATGGCTAATTTGCACGAACAAAGTGGCAATCCTATTGAAAGCAATCGCTTTTTGCGAAAGTATATTGCGCTAAACGATAGCTTAAAGATTGAAAATGAGGTTATTGAAAGGATTGCTCATCAAGAAAATAGCAAATTAAAAGCAACTGAGTTTGAGCTGGAGTTAGCAATTGAAAAAGAGAAACTTCAAAAGAGAGAGAATAAAAACCAACAATATATTATTTGGAGTTTAATAGCTTTAATTCTCATAAAAGCCATCTTATTCTTTTTAATTTGGAAAGCCAACCGCAAAAATAAGCGCCTGAATGAAGAGCTGTTTCATAAGAAACAAGAGCTAGAAGAAGAGTTAAAAATCAAACGATCATTGTTGCAAGAAATACATCATCGCGTTAAAAATAACTTGCAAGTCATCTCTAGTATGTTGAGCATACAAGCTCAATATTTGAAAAACGAGAAATTGGAGAAAATTATTGATGAGTGTCGAGGTAGAATTAACTCAATGTCTTTAATTCATGAAAGCTTATATAAGTCTGAAAAACGGAGAAATCCATTATTTAACGAATACATCAAAGAGTTAATCCCTCAACTAATTGATACCTATCAAGTAGATCAAAGTAAGATAAAATTAAAATTTGAGGTTGAAAAAATAGAACTAAACCTTGACGAATCCATGCCATGTGGCCTAATTATTAACGAGGTTGTTTCAAATGCAATAAAACATGCTTTCCCCGGTGAAAGAAATGGAGAAATTCATATTGAAATGAAAGAAGTTGAAGGTTGTGTTAAACTTAAAATAGCCGATAATGGTATTGGAATTTCACCTGATTTTAAACCACAAGAACAAAATACATTTGGTTATTTACTAATTTACACCCTCGCAGCTCAATTGGAAGCTGAAGTGAATATTGAAACAACAAATGGTTTAAGCTACGAGTTCTTTTGGAAAAAAGGTATTTAAGCTTTAAAGCGTAATCATAAATAATAGATATGAAAAGGGATATCCTTTTTTTTATTCTTCTTATCAGTGGACTAATTGCAGTGTATTCCAATAGTTTGCAATTTGATTTCACCAATTTAGACGATCAAGTGCAGGTAGTAAATAATACAGCTATCCGTTCATTGAATTGGGAAAATTTACGGACTATCTTTAGCTCTACTTCTGTAGGGATGTACCAACCTTTTACCACACTCTTGTACGCGTTGGCATATCAATTGGACAGCTTAAATCCTTACGCTTTTTCTGTTTTTTCTTTGGCTTTTCATGTCCTGAACTGTTCTTTAATTTTCATTTTGCTAAAGAAACTTCAAGTTGATACCATAGCTAGGTATTTTTTAGTAGCCCTATTTGCCTTTCATCCTATGCAGGTGGAAAGTGTAGTTTGGGTATCTGCTTTTAGCACACTTGTTTTTACTTTCTTCTATATTTTGAGTTTTACTTCCTTTATAGAGAGCGAACAACACAATTCAAAGAAAAGCTATTGGTTAAGTTTATTTTTATTTCTATTGGCTTGTTTTTCTAAGTCAATGGCCATCACTTTACCCGTAATTCTTACTTTATATTTAATCATTAAAAAACCGATAAAAGAAATTAATTGGGTAAAACTAGTGCCTTATTATCTAATTTCAATCGTATTTGGTTTAATCACTATTTTCTCGCGTGAAGCAGCTGGTCACTTGTCGGATTTATCTGTTCAATTTAATTGGTTTGATCGTATCTTCCTAATCAGCTATTCCGTTCTATTTTACCCGTTTAAATTTCTATTTCCTCTTGAGCTTTCAGTTTTTTACCCCTACCCAGAGTTGAATAACGGAGCTTTACCTTGGATTTATTATGTCTCGCTACCAGCACTGTTAGGGCTATTTATTCTTATTTGGAAGTACAGAAAAAATTCATTTATCCTGTTTGGTGCGGGCTTTTATCTCATTAGTATTGCTTTAGTCTTACAAATCATACCAGTGGGAAATCAGTTGACTACTGACCGTTATATTTACTTGCCATTAGTTGGATTATTAATCATTCTCGCACATCTTATCAAAAATATAAAGCCCTCAATTACTTACTTGCTCCTAATTATTCCTGTGCTTCTTGCTTTTAAGAGCCACAATCGAACTGCTATTTGGGAAAACGATGGACTAATTTGGGAAGATGTTATTGAGCAATATCCCAAAGTAGCCCAGGCACATAATAACTTAGGCTCTTATTTACTTACAAAAAACCAACAAAATGCTGCTTTTAAGGAATTTAATTTAGCAATAAAGCAAAAACCTTATTATGCCGATGCTTATTCGAACCGGGGAAATTTATTGGCTCAGCAGGGTAAAATTCAAGAGGCTATTGCCGATTTTAACAAAGCAATTGAACTTCGACCTCATGCAGATGCCTATTTTAATCGTGCAAATATTTATGCTCAACAAGACCAATTACAGCAAGCAATAGCTGATTATTCCGAGAGCTTAGCACTGAAGAAAAGTGCAGATACGTATACGAATCGAGCGTTTGCGTATTTAAAAATCAATTCCCCCAAGCAAGCCTTAAGTGATTTGAATAAAGCGCTTGCGATAAAGCCAAATTTTAGCAGAGCTTATTTTCTAATGGGGATGAGTTATCAGTTTGAGCAACAACCAGCAAAAGCTTGTTCCGCTTTTCAACGAGCTTCTGCCTTAGGAAGTCAGAATGCAAAGGCTGCTTATCGCGATTATTGCCTTAACCAGTAAATACTGCTCGTACTAAACGATCTCGGTCATAGAGGTCCTGCTTTAGTTCAATTGAATTAAAAAGCTTACTTGATTTAAGTAAAGCCACTACCTCATTTCCTAAATCTTCATGGATTTCCCAGTATAAGCTGCCGCCTACTTTTAGCATTTCCGGGGCAATTGTAATCATTCTTTTATAAAAAGTTAGAGGGTCTCCAATAGGTGCCAAAGCAATTAAGGGCTCATGTTCTACCACATTTTTATCCAAACCCTTTAATTCTTCTTGCTTTACGTAAGGGGGGTTACTTACTACAATATCATATTGCTTTTTGGGTGTTTGTGTTAGTATATCCAACAAACTAAAATTTACTGAGGCATTTAGCATTTTAGCATTTATTTCAGCTACTTCATTTGCTTCAGCCGATATTTCGCAGGCATCAACCTGCTTAAAATCACCTTCTAGGCTAAGGGTTATAGGAATACAACCACTACCAGAACCAATATCTAATATACTTAAGCCCTCCGTTTGTTCTCTTTCTAAAATCCACAGCACCAGTTCCTCTGTTTCTGAACGTGGGATAAGAACACGCTTATCTACATAAAATTCACGCCCATAAAAACTTGTTTCATTGATGATGTAATCAATTGGAACATGTTGTTTTAATTGCTCAACAGCTTGGTTAATGGATTTAATATGCACTTGACTAATTACTTCTTCTGCATTTACAGTTTGTTGAACCCGACTTAAGTCCAAAAACTTTTCAAAAAGAAGATTGAGCAACTGTTGCGTCTCTCGCTCAGTAAATTGGGTCTCCAATTCTTGCTTTAGCTTCTTTTTTAGTTCACCCAACTTCATTGGCCGAAATTAGTATTTTCTATACTTTTGAAGAGTGTCAAATAATCACAATTACTTTATGCAACGCGCCATCCAATTGGCCAAGCAGGGCAAATTTTCCGTAGCCCCCAATCCAAGAGTAGGAGCTGTGGTAGTGCATAATAACAAGATCATAGGTGAAGGGTATCATGCAAAATTTGGGGAAGCACATGCTGAGGTGAATGCTATTGAGTCTGTAAAAGATCAACGCCTGCTGAGCGAGTCTACCTTCTATGTAACCCTAGAACCGTGCTCGCATCGAGGGAAAACACCGCCTTGTGCCGACCTTATTTTAAAACACAAAATACCAAGAGTTGTAATTTGTAACAAAGACCCTTTTGACCAAGTTGATGGAAACGGCATCAAAAAATTAACTGATAATGGTGTAGCCGTAATTACTGGCATTTTAGAAAAGCGTGGACGTGAATTAAACAAGCGTTTTTTTACTTTTCATGAACAAAAACGGCCTTACATTATTTTAAAATGGGCTGAAACTTCTGACGGATTTATTAGCAGAAAAAAAGCTGCTATTAATAATAACAACTGGATTACTAACAGCTTATCTAAACAACTGGTGCATCAATGGAGAGCTGAAGAACAAGCTATTTTGGTAGGAAGAAAAACGGTAGAAACCGACAATCCACAATTAGACTGCAGAGAGTTTGATGGTAAAAATCCTATTCGACTAGTAATAGATCCTGCAGCTCAACTTGATCATTCAAAACTTATTTTTAATACATCTGCTACAACGATTGTACTAAATGAAATGCAGAGTTCTAAGAAAGGGAATATAGAATATGTTCAATTTGAATTTGGTAAAAACTTTATGAAAGCATTTAATAACTTTTGTTTTGACCGCCAAATTCAATCTGTATTTGTAGAAGGAGGCAGAACTACTCTATCGGAGTTTATTGATGAAGAAAATTGGGATGAGTGTCGTATTTTTAAAAATGAAACAAAATTTGGCGATGGTATTTTAGCTCCTGAATTCAACGGTATTTTAATGGCTGAAGAGCTGTTGAATGGAGACCATTTATCCACTTATTTTAGGGAAATTAAATGATATACCTTCTGCTCAGCATTTTATGCTCTACTGCTATTTTTATCATTTTCAAAGCATTTGAAAAGTATAAAGTCGATAACTTTTCAGCCATTGTCATCAACTATGTAATTGCCACTTTAACAGGATTTTTGGCAGTAGATAAAATCCCAAGTATTTCAGAGGTTGCTGCTAGTCCGTGGTTTGTGAACAGCCTCATTCTAGGATTCTTTTTTATTGTTTTGTTTAATATCATGGCTGTTACCGCTCAAAAACTGGGACCCTCTGTCGCTTCTGTAGCAAATAAGATGGCTTTAATTATTCCAGTAATGTTTGCAGTATTTTATTACAACGATACCCTAACCACCTTTAAATTACTGGGAGTACTTTTTGCTTTAGTAGGAATTTACTTGACTACCTTAAAACCAAAAGCAATAAAAAAGAAATTCAATTGGGGTTTATTAATGATTCCCCTTGTTTTATTTCTAGGTTCAGGTTTCATTGATACTTTCATTAAATTCAATCAGGAAATGCATTTGAATGACAACACCAATGCCTCTAAGTTGTTCTCCTCTATGATATTTTTAACGGCATTTACTTTAGGTGTGATTGCCTTAATTTTCAGAAAGAAAAACACTTTTAGTAATGCTACAATAATCGGCGGATTAGTGCTGGGCTTTGTCAACTACGGCTCCATTTATTTTATTATTCAGGCGTTTAATGTATCTAATTTAGAAAGTTCTGTAGTATTCCCGCTAAACAATATGGGTGTTGTGATTTTGACTTGTCTAGCTTCATTTAGCTTGTTTAAAGAGAAATTCAGCCCAATGAATAAACTTGGAATTGCGTTTTCAATTCTTGCCATACTGCTAATATCCTTCTCCAAATGAGCAGTTTCAACACCTTAGCCAGAAAATCAGAGTCGCTTTACAAGGAAAAAGGAAGCAAGTTTATTGCTTATGCTCTTCCCATTAATTCAGTGGAAGACAGCAAAAAGGAATTAGAACAAATACAGGCAAAACATGCCAAAGCAGGTCATTTTTGTTCGGCTTTGCTATTAGGGATTGGTGATGCTGAATATTTTCTTAGCAATGATGACGGAGAGCCTTCGAATTCTGCTGGGGCTCCTATATTAGGTCAAATTCGCTCACACGAATTGACGAATGTATACCTGGTGGTGGTGAGGTATTTTGGTGGCACCAAATTGGGTGTTGGTGGCTTGATTTCAGCTTATAAAACCGCTGCTGCTCAAGCTATTGCAAAAAATAAAATAATCATCCGAAAAATCAAAAAAACGCTAGAATTTGAGGTTGACTATTCCATTCTAGGCGATATTTTAGCCATAATAGATAAAAACAATTTACAAGTTGAAATGGACAACTCAGCAACTAAAGCAATTGTTAAGTTGATTGTCGAAGAAGAAAAGCTAGAGCAAGTTAAAGGATTATTTGATCGCTTCCAAGAGCTAAACTTTCATGAAAACAGTTAAAAATACTGTTGATCAGCGTAATAACTCTATTTATCCTTCTTTAATACACTTAAAAGCTCCTTTTTCTTAATTAAGCCAAGTACTAAAGCTCCAATGCCAAAAAATCCAAAAATAAAAGCAGCGTGCCAGATAAAGTTTTGGAAGTAGGTTTTAGAATAATAAGACATTGCAATACCTCCAACTAATAAAGCCCCTTGTTTTAGAATAAAAGGGATGGAATACTCTAATTGAATTATTTTTTTTGTCACTAAAATCTGTGCTAGAATCACAAAGAACTGAGTTACTAAAGTTGCAACAGCAGCGCCATAAGCCCCTTCGATAGGAATTAACCAAAAATTTAAAATCAAATTCAGCAACAAGCCAAGCAGTGAAATAATATTTAGTTGTTTTAAACTTCCATTAGCTGTTAACAATGTTCCATAAATGTAAGTAAGTGCAATGGCAATGAAAGAAACCATTAGAACAGCATAAATTTTAGCAGATTCATTAATATGTGCCACATAGATTAAATCCATAATTTCTGTTGGATATAATAGCGAAATAGTCATAACGGCAACAGCAGGAATAAAAATGAGGTTAAATGCTGTTCTCACCAATTGAGCGACTGATTCTTTATTTTTTAACATGCGCGAAAATATTGGCAGCAGCAAACCGGCAAATAAATAGGCAAACATAGTGAAGCCTTCTAGCAGTCGGTATGCTTGAGCATAAATACCTGCTTGCTCGTTGCCATTAGGAAGTAATCTGCCAATCATGACTGAATCTAGTCGATAATAAAATGACATTAGTAAAACTAAAAGCGCAAATGGTAAGCTGTCTCTCAATATAACACGAAATAGAGGCAGGTCTATCGACAATTTATAAAACTTAGCCCTACTAAAAACAAGGATAAAGGCAACAATTCCACTAAATAAGTAAGCCCAGAACTGGGCATACACAAACCATTCAATTTTAAACTCCCCCTCTATCCAGTCTCCCCACAATAAAACACTGCACAAGGCAATCATCAGCAAGCGATCTAAAATTGAAAGAAAGCCTTCTGTTTTAAACAAGTGCAAACCCGCTAAATTGGAGCGCAAATACAAAATCATAGAAGAAAGGACCTGATTAATTCCCAACACAAAAAGCAGCCAGATTGCCTTAGATTCGAAGCCTATCGCCCAGCCCCCAACAAGTGTAACCAACAAATAAATACTCCCTAGAATTAGCTTTACATTAAAGATACCAGAGAAATAGCGCCGCAACATATGTCCATGCTGAGCAATATTCCTGTTGTTGTAGTTGGTGATGCCAAAATCTAATAAAATGTTCAGCAAAATGGAAAAAGCAAAAATAGGGTAGTAAAACCCGTATTCTTCCGCTCCAACCCGATTCTGAACACTCGCATCTATGCCTAAAATCCAAAAGGGTTTAACCAAAAGGTTTAGGAAGAGTACATAAAAAAGGTTATTTACAAATTTGCGTTGCATTCTAGCTTAAAAAATTCGAAACAAAGTAAAGCAATCCTTCACTAAAGGTTTAAATGAGGAATGTATATTTGCAGGCATTATTTCATCCCGATAATGCATCATATATAGTCCAATGTTTTGGACAAGTATTCTTGCTATTTCGGCATTTACCATCGTATGATTGGACTAATTTAGGAAACACTTGATATAAGAGGCATGAATATGACGGTTGAACAATTCTTCGAGCATTTTATTGAAGAGTTAAAAGAAAACGCAGATTTACATTATTATTATAAGTATTTAGCTGATCCTGCAAAATATGAATACAGGAAAGCGTACTTCTGCCAGAGACTTCAATACATTGCAGACCATGTTACTGACCCGAATTTAAAAATTTGGGATTGTGGTTGTGGTTTTGGAACCTCCGCCATCTTTCTATCAATCAATGGTATTGCCAGCCATGGAACAACTTTAGAACACTACATCAAGCAAATACCTAAGCGATTAAAATATTGGAGTCAATTCGGTGATGTAAGTAAGTTCACCTATTCTTATGAAAATATTTTTGACCATGAGTTCGAAGCTGACAGCTACGACCTCATTATTATTCAAGATACCTTACATCACTTAGAACCCCTAAACGAAGCCCTTCAAATTTTGAATAAAGTGCTTAAAAAAGAAGGCAAACTGCTGATTATTGAAGAAAACGGGAATAACATCATTCAAAATGCGAAGTTGTTTTTGCAACGCGGAAATAAGCGCATCATCAAAATTTATGATGAAAAATTGAAGAAACATCTTTTACTGGGCAATGAAAACATTCGGAGTTTGAGCAAATGGGAAAGTGAATTTCAAAAGGAAGGCTTTTCCATTGAGCAATCTTCTGTAGAATATATCCGTTACTACTTGCCTTTTATGTTTCCAAATGATAAAGCAAAGCAAAAAGTAGAAAAGGAACAGCAGCTATGGAAGAAGAGTCCCTTTTTGAAAGAATACTTCTTTTTTGGTATCAACTTTATGGTTCAAAAAGTATAAGCCCTTATGAAAATTGCCGTAAATACGCGTTTATTGATTCCTGGCAAAATCGATGGAATAGGCCGTTTTACGTTAGAAACGCTTAAAATAATAGCAAAAAAGCACCCTAAAGTTGAGTTTACACTCATTTTCGATAGAAAAATCGATTTAAAATCATTTGCTTTCCCAAGCAATGTTACAGTCTTTAATTTTGGTCCCCAAGCGAGGCATCCCTTACTATGGTATATTTGGTTTGAGCATCAATTAAAAAATTACCTCAATAAGAATAATTTCGATCTTTTTTTATCCCCTGAAGGCTGGATTCCACCAAATTTGAATTGCAAGAGTCTTGCAGTTATTCACGATTTAAACTTTGAGCATTATCCTGAAAACATCATATGGAGTCACCGCAAATATTTACGCAAGTACTTTCCAAAGTTTGCAAAACGAGCTGATCGAATAGCAACTGTTTCAGCCTACTCAAAAAATGACATTTCAACAACATATAAAATCCCTTTAGAAAATATTGATGTAGTTTATAATGGCGCAAATAATGAGTTTCAGCCAATATCAACGGAGATAAAAATCAAGGTGAAACAAGAATATACCGATGGAAAAGATTTTTTCATTTTTATTGGCACCTTGCATCCAAGAAAAAACCTAGAGCATCTTTTTTTAGCTTTTGATCTTTTTAAAAAAGAGTCTAAGAGTGACCTGAAATTAGTTATTGCAGGAAATAAAAAATGGTGGCCCAAGGAATTGGATTTAATTCATCAAAAAATGGAATTCAGATCAGATGTAATCTTTGTGGGTCGATTAGCTGACCAGGAGCTTTCAAGGGTATTGGCTGCTGCTACTGCATTGACCTATCTGCCCTATTTTGAAGGGTTTGGCATACCAATCTTAGAAGCCTTTAATTGCGGAGTTCCAGTAATTACATCAACGGTTACTTCTATGCCTGAAGTAGCTGATGATGCAGCGATTTTATGTCATCCAGAAAATGTGAAGGAGATTGCTGAGGCAATGCAAAAACTTGCTCTTGACGAAAATCTTAAAAACAAATTGATTGAAAAAGGAATGCAAAGAGCTGCTGATTTTTCATGGGAACAAACAGCAGAATTATTGTGGCAAAGCATTGAAAAAACACTGTAAATGGGTTTAAAGTATTTTTTTGAAAGAGGGAAAATTGAAGTGGGCTGCGATGAAGCAGGTCGCGGTTGTTTAGCAGGCCCTGTATTTGCAGCTGCTGTTATTTTAAATCCCAATAAAAAAAACACCTTACTTAAAGATTCTAAAAAGCTCAAAGAAAAAGATCGAATTGCTCAACGCAGCTGGGTTGAGTCGAATGCTCTTGCTTGGGCGGTTGCCTCTGTAAGTCCAAAGGAAATTGATGAAATAAACATATTAAATGCATCCTTTTTAGCCATGCATCGCGCTATAGATCAACTGAGCATTCCTTTCGATTATCTTTTAATTGATGGCAATCGATTTAACCAATACAAAGAAGCCAAGCATTTTTGTATTATTAATGGAGACAATAAATTCAAGTCTATTGCTGCAGCTTCTATTCTTGCTAAAACCTATCGAGACGAGTATATGCTCGAATTGCATGATGAGTTCCCAATGTATGGATGGAATAAAAATAGAGCATATGGCACAAAGGCTCATCGTTTAGCACTAGAAAAGTATGGCAAATGCATACACCACCGCAATAGTTTCCGTCTACTTTAAAATCAGCAAAGGCACTTCATAAACAGTATTTTAGAAGAAATACTACTTTTACTCAATTATTAATATTACCACCTAATGAAAAATTTCCCCCGATCATTTGGTTGTATTGCCTTAATAGGCATTCTCATGCTGTCTTGCACGGACGATTATTTTGAATTTGACAAAATAAAAGTAGATGACTGGAAGCCTGAACTAGCAATACCGCTTGTAAATTCATCACTTACATTAGCCAATATCATACAAAAATCGGATACGAATGGTATTGTAAACCCCAACCCTACAACTAATATTTTAGAGGTTATTTATGAAGGCAGTGTGTTTTCAACAAAAGGAGCTTTGGTAATTGATATTCCCAACCAAGTTTTTGAAGAATCCTTGCAATTAGATGCTCCAATTCCGCCTTCACCAACAGGAGGATCCCAACAAGAAAGCTTTCAAAGAGCCATTGATTTTGATAATAATAACACTGCCTTAGAAATTGATTCGGTATTGTTGAAACAAGGAATATTAGTTATTAATGTTGAAAACAGTTACCAACACAATGCAATCTTAGAGCTTACATTCCCAACATTCAAGGATAACAATGGAGATAAGTTGGTGCTGAATTTTGATATCCCTCCTGCACCGAGTGCCAGCAGCCCTTCAGTTCGTGCAATCACAACTGATTTGACAGGTTTTGTATTAAACATGGCTGAAGATGAAAATGGAAATGCTGCCATTAATAAATATCCCTTTCTTGCCGATTTAACCTTCAATTTAACACCAAACATTGGTTCAAACACTAATGATGAAATTAAGATTACTGGGGGCCTTAATAATTTAGCCTTTGAAAAGTTTTATGGCTATGTTGGTCAATTAGATTTAGAATTAGATCAAGATAGCATTACTATAGATTTATTTAAAAACTTTGTGGATGGCACCTTTTTCATAGCGAATCCATTTTTAGACGTTACGGTGAGTAACAGTTTTGGAGTACCAATTAACTTGACTTTTCAAAAAATAGCGGGTTATAATCCAAGTAAGAATCCAACTGAAATTGAGGCTGTATTACCTGTAGATCCAATTACAGGCCAGCGTAATGTTCGTCGTTTGAATGCTCCAACAAATTTTGGAGTTGCAGAAACTGTGATTGAATCTAATAAAATGAATAGCAATGTAGCTGATGTTATCTCCTATTTACCTAAACAAATAATTTACGATGCTAAGGCTGATTTCAACCCCAACGGTAAAACAGGGAGTAGAAATTACTTGAGCGATACAAGCCAAATTGGTTTAGACGTTTACCTAAGACTACCTTTTGAAGGTTATGTTTCAGATTTCAAATTGGTAGATACCATTGATTTCAACTTTTCAAACAACGACGAAATTGAAAGTGGTCTTATCCGAATGAAGGCGGATAATGGCTTTCCTGTAGAGTCTGAAATTCAAGTAATTTTCACCGATTCTAACTACCAAGCGATTGATTCTTTATATCCTGAAGGTCAGCGATCAGTAATTCCATCATCAATAATTAATGACAAAGGAGAGTCCGTTCAAAATAGCATAAAAACTACTGATGTGACTATCAGTGGTGAAAGAATTAATCTGTTAACAGAAGGAAGATATGCGATAATAAAAGCTGAACTGCAATCAACTAATTCTCCAAATCAGAATGTGAGATTCTTTGAGGATTATCGCTTAGATATCAACCTGGGACTTAAAGCAACCATTGTAATCAACTAGCCATGAAAATAATTTTTTATTTTCTTCTTTCTTTTAGCTTTAGTGTTGGTTTTGCTCAACAGGATTTCACCATTTACAACATGCAAGAAATTCCACAATCGAACTATAACAACCCTTCCAATCGTTTCAATGGTAGCTTTTATATTGGTTTACCAGCTATATCCTCAACGTATATGAGTTTTTCCAATAGTGATTTTGCCTATTCTGATGCCATTAAAAAAGTTGGAGATTCCTTGAATGTGGACTTCCAGAATATTTTAGATATGGTTAATAATGATAACTACCTTTCTTTTAACACCCGAGTTGACTTGCTTTCATTTGGAATTTCAATTTCACCAACCACGCAATTCACATTCAACATGACTGAAAACTTGAATTTCAGAATGAATTATACAAAAGACTTTATTGAATTAATTTATAAAGGAAATGCGGGCTTTGATGACAATACCGCAAATTTCGAAGGGATTGGATTAAGCTTAAACCATTACCGAGAATACGCCTTTGGAATTTCTCACCAACTAAATGATCAATTGCGAATAGGTGGGAAATTGAAATATTTATACGGCATGGAAAATATTTACAGTGAGCGAACTGATATTAGCTTAGTTACTGATCCAGAAACCTTTGAATTAACATTCTTAGCAGATATTTCTATTAAAACATCTGGAATAAACAACTTTGATGAGAACAACGAAGGAGGTAGAGATTATTTTTTTAACAGGGGAAATAGAGGTTTCGCAGTGGATTTAGGAGCAAATTATGAGTTAAACGATAAATTGAGCTTGAATGCAAGCATATTAGATTTAGGAGCTATCAGGTGGTCAAACAATACAATAAGTTACTCTAATAATGGAGAGGAGTTTGTTTATAATGGAATTGAGTTAGATGCCTTTGCTGAAGATGATGAACAAAGCGCCACAAATGATGGAGAAACATCTTTTGATCGGGTGCTAGACTCCTTAGAAAAGTCTTTAGCTATTGATACCACTTATGATTCTTATACAGCTCCAATCACAAGTCGCTTTTACATCGGAGCTAATTACAAACTCAATGAGCAAAGTATGGTAGGTGGTTTGATTCAGTCAGAAGTATTCCAGCGCAAAATTATTCCTTCCATTACGTTGAGCTACAATAGGAAAGTATCAAATATTTTTAGTGTTGCCGGCAGTTACACCATCATTAACGGATCATATACTAATTTAGGTTTAGGAGTCAACTTCAACCCCGGGCCTGTGCAGTTTTATGCTGTAACTGATAATATTTTTGGTGTTTTTCGCCCACAACACAATCGACATATTCAGGTGCGCTTTGGGTTAAATTTTATTTTTGGAGCTAATAAAACAAAAGAATTGAATCCGGCATATCGCCGAAAAGAGTCGAGCCCAACTCCATCAAAGTCAGCTTCTGATTGAGTTAATTGATTAAATATATTTATGCATTTTGAATAAAGAAGTTTTATATTGTATTCCTGGCCTGGGTTTAGATCACAGGGTCTTCGAAAAACTTCAGCTTAACCATTTTGAGTTACGCTTCTTAGATTGGATTCCCGCCAAAAAAGAAGAGTCGATGCCTGCCTATGCAAAACGACTTGCTAATGGCATTAAAGCAAATTCCTTTAGCCTGCTTGGGGTATCTCTTGGCGGAATAGCAGCTATTGAAATTTCTAAAATCAAGAAGGCCAACAGGCTTATTTTAATTTCAACTATTAAACATCAAGATGAGCTACCTACATATATAAAATGGATGAATAAATTTCCAGCTAACCAAGTTGGAGCAGCAAAAATGGGAATTGAGTTGAGTATTGCCTTAAAACCATTCTATGATAAAGCCAATAAAAAAGGAAATGAGCTCTTTCAAAAGATGGTGCGTGACTCTAGTCCTGAATTCATCAATTGGGGAGTGCGCGTAATTTCAAGCTGGGAAAATAAAACATCCATTGATACACCATACCTCCACTTGCATGGAACTGAAGACCTTGTTTTTCCTATAAAAAATATTGATAATGCCCTTACGATAAAAGGAGGCACTCACTTTATGATTTATAATAATGCAGAAAAAATTTCAAAACGAATCGATGATTTTATAAACATAACTTATTGATTTTAAATTCGTTTAAATTGTTGAACCTCAAAAAACGTTATTTTGAAAGCACAACTTGAAGTTAAAACTTTCTTTATTCTTCTTTTGATTCTCTGCTCTTGTAAAGACGATGATTCCGAAAAACCATCATCAACTGTTGGAGAATCTCAGCGAAACTTTGAAATGGGTTTTACAACATGGCCCTATGGCCCTACCCAAATTGATGTTGACAGCACCTACTTATTAATTCACGCAAATGGTGATTGCTATACTGAACATTTAGATAATAAAATACCCTGGAAAGCATTGATTGATAGCACTCCGTTTCCTGCAGAATTTTTAAATGATTTAACTGGAAGAAAAGGTCAAAAACCTACAAACAAGAGTTTAATATTATCAGTGAGTTTATTGAATGGCTCAAGAGCAGACCTAATAGAAGATTATGATGGTAGTGTTCCCAACTATACTCAACTTAATGACTCGACCATAGAGATTGCCTATTTCGACTACTTAGATTATCTTATTGAAGAATTAAACCCGAGCTATTTAATTGCTGCTTTAGAGGTTAACGAACTATTAGAAAAAGACGCTACAAAATGGGCGGAATATAAGCTATTAATTGCTGCTGTGAAAGCACGCTTAAAGGCCAAGTACCCCACTTTAATGATTAGCGAATCCATTACACTCCATAATTGGTATGAACCAGGATTGAGTACTTTAACTAATGATCAACAGGAAGTAAACAACTATTTTTCTACCCAAGACTTTGCAGCTATTAGTTTTTATCCATTTATAGCGGGTCTATCAAATGAAGCTGGGTTTAACGAAGCATTTGACTTTTTGAACACCCATGTAACTATTCCAATAGCTTTTTCAGAAACTGGTCATTTAGCTGAAGACTTGATTATTCCAAATTTGAATACCAATATTAAAAGTGATCCCATTCAGCAACAACAATACATGGATATTCTATTGAATAACGCTCAAAACAATGATTACAAGTTTATAACGTGGTGGACGTACCGCGATTACGATAAACTTTGGAATACTTTCCCTGCTAATGTCAAAGACATTGGAAAAATATGGCGCGACACCGGAATTGAAGATGAAAAGGGGGCGAAACGCCCCGCTTATTCTAGTTGGAATTCATTTTACAAGATGGCGAGAAAATGAATCTGATTTAACTTTTGAAATCGCTTTTACAGCGAATTTACTGCCTCTAATGCTTTGTCATAGTTTGGCTCATGCGTAATGTCATCAACCTCTTCAACATATTTTATAACATTATCTTGATCAACCACAAATACTATTCTAGCCAATAAACCTTTTAATGGTCCATCAACCATTTCAGCATTATATAAGTTAGAAAAGTCGTTATATCTAAAATCTGAAGCTGAAATTACATCCTCTATTCCTTCAGCAGAGCAAAAACGCTTCATAGCCATTGGCAAGTCTTTCGAAACAATAAGACCTACAACTCCAGGCTTCGAACCCAGCTTTTCATTAAATGCTCTAGCCTCTTTCTGGCAAATTCCAGTATCTAAGCTTGGAACGGCTATTATCACTTTTACCTTATCTCCGTAATCTGCTAAAGAGCCTTCAGATAAATCTTGCTTTACAAAGGTGAAATCTTCCGCGGTATCTCCTACCCCTGGTATTTTTCCACTAACATTTATCGGTTCTCCATTAAATTTTATATTGCTCATTGTATTTTTTATTTAATAACACATTTATTATTGTTCTGTTTTCAATTTTCGAAGTTAGTATTCGATTCGTAAAGTACAAGACTTTTTTCTACCCAAAATTTAATATAACTTGGTTCAATATAAAAAATACCTATGAAATTTGAAAAACTCAGCTTTAAGAATAAAGACGGTAATGCATTAAGCGCCAGACTAGAATTTCCGGTAGAAGAAAAGCCGCTCGCGTTTGCTCTGTTTGCACACTGTTTTACCTGTGGAAAAGATTTAATTGCTTCGAGAAATATTAGCAGAACTTTAACTGCAAACGGCATTGCTGTAATGTTATTTGATTTTACCGGTTTAGGCGATAGCGAAGGTGATTTTGAGTCCTCCGACTTTTCAGGAAACATTAGTGATTTATTTTGCGCCTCAGAATATTTAGAAGAAAACTATGAGGCACCCAAATTATTAATTGGCCATTCTTTAGGTGGAGCAGCAGCCTTATTCGCTGCAGAAAAATTACAAAATATTGAAGCGGTGGTAACTATTGCAGCACCATTTGATCCCTATCACTTAACTAAAATGATTTCCGAAGATTTAGATGAAATTAAAGAAAAGGGAGAAGCTAAAGTTTCAATAGGTGGCCGACCATTTACCATTAAACAATCCTTTATTGACGACCTGAATTCACATGATGCTGAAGAAGTAGCCAATGAATTAAAAAAACCGCTTTTAATTTTTCACTCCCCTCAAGATAAGACGGTTAACATAGATAATGCAGCAAAAATATACACAGCAGCCCGGCATCCAAAAAGCTTTATTTCATTAGATGGTGCCAATCATTTATTGACCGATAAAAATGATTCTGCATATGTAGGAAACGTAATTGCTGGTTGGGTGAGGCGATACTTAAAGGTAGAGGAACATGAAAAAAATGCACTTAAAAGTGAATCAAAAGTAGCCGTTCAAACTTCAGATGAGAGTTATACCACACAAATTAAAGCTGGGAAACACCGCTTGTTAGCTGACGAACCAGAAGATGTTGGAGGAGCAGATCAAGGACCTACACCTTATGATTTATTGAGTTCAGCTTTGGGAGCATGCACCTCAATGACCCTTCAAATGTATTCCAAAAGAAAAGAGTGGGACTTAAAAGAAGTCACGGTCCATTTAAACCATGACAAAGACTATGCGCAAGATTGTGCTGATTGTGAAAAGTCCTCAGCTAAAATTGATCAGTTTGAACGAAAAATAGAGCTAAAAGGAGATTTAGACGAAACTCAGCGCAAAAGATTATTGGAAATTGCTGATAAATGCCCCGTTCACAAGACCTTACATTCAGATATAAGTGTAAAAACAAGTTTGATGGATAACTAAATTTGAATTGAAAGGAGGAGATCCCCTTCACCTACTACTTCAACTAAAAAATAGGGCATTAAAATTGACTAAATATAAACGCTCAGTGGCTCTTGTAATGGCGGTATATAACCAGCGAGCATATTCACGATCTACCATCTCTTCCGTTAAAAAGCCTTGATCTACAAAAACAGCTTTCCATTGTCCACCTTGTGATTTATGGCAAGTTACAGCATAAGCAAATTTGATTTGCAAGGCATTAAAATAAGGGTTTTGTCGAAGCAATTCCATGCGTTTTTTCTTACTTCCTATTTCAGCATAATCTTCCATCACCCTTTCGAAAAACTGCCGTTGTTCCGTTCTTGTTAAAGCTGGAGATTCAGCATTTATGGCGTCTAGCAACATTTTTATCTCTATAGGCTGTAATTGAGGGTAATCAACTAATCGGAGAGTGGCATCTAAAAAGCGAAGCCCATACATTTCTTCAATGTTTCCAATTCGCATCACTTCAGCAATATCTCCATTGGCAATAAATCCAATGGGTGACTTTTCATCCAACCAAAAATAATTGTTCTTTACCACCATAATATAATCCCCAGTAGCCACTTCGGCCTCTAAATCTTTTATTCTAACCCGTATTTGCTGATTAAATACATTGGCACGTTTATTTGATCGACTAATCACGATAGTTTCACTCTCACCATATTTACTAAAACATGTGTGCAGCTCGTCCTCCAACTCCATTCCATCAATACTTCGAATGTCTTCGAATCCGTCTAATTCAAATTTAATTTTGGGTTCATCAGTTAATGTTTGTTGCCGCAGCAGTGTAGCATTGTGTAAAATCCCCGATTCATCTGCTTGACGCATGACTTGGGTGAGCTCTACCCCTTTCAATTTTAAATAATAATGTCCTTGTAGGTATTTTGGATCTAAAGCTGGACTAATGTCTTTACCAACTGGTGGTAATTGAGCAATGTCTCCAATAAAAACTAGTCGGCAATTTTTTCCGCTGTAAACATATTCTACTAAATCATCCAGTAAACTACGTTCATAATTCCCCCCTTGCAAGCTTCCTCCATCTGAAATCATGGAAGCCTCATCTATAATAAAAATGGTGTTGGTATGCAGGTTAGGGCCCATAGCAAAGCGCGTTTGACCATCAGGTGCTGACTCTGCCTGGTATATTTTTTTATGAATGGTATAAGCCGGTTTCTTGGAGAAATTGCTCAATACTTTAGCAGCCCTGCCTGTTGGTGCCAGTAGAACTGACTTCAGCTTAAAGCTGGGAAAAGTTTTTACCATGGCGGCTATGGCCGTTGTTTTTCCTGTTCCTGCATATCCTCGAATAATAAAAGCAGTTCGCACTTCGCGTTGAAATAGAAATCGCTCCATGCGCTCTACTAAATCAACTTGGTCATCTGTTGGCGTATCAGGCAAAAAACTATAAAAACGGGTTTGAAAATCAGACTGCATGAATTGTATTTCTTCAGCTGCAAATTTAACTTAATGGTAATTGCAAAGAAATCTTTTATAAAATCAAAAAAATGGTAGATTTGTGTGGTAAAGTTGTGAGAGGAGTTTAAACCTTAGAACGAATTGATAAATGACAATTGATAATGGGTAAATCAACTATTACAGAAAGCAAAAAATTGTCAAATTGAACACTGAAAATTGATTATATGAAAATTGCAATACAAATTGGTTTATTAATTGTAGCTGGTGTTATCGCCTACTTCATTTACGATGGAATTCAAAATAAAATTGAATTCAGAAATATGGCGCAAGATCGTCGTGAAGTGGTACAAGAAAGATTATTGGAAGTAGTAACTGCTCAAAAAGAATTCAAGACAGAAAAAGGACGTTATGCAGCAAACTTTGATGAATTATTGAATTTCTTAGATAATGACTCATTGACCATAATAAAAGCTATTGGAAACGTTCCAGATAGTTTAACTGAAGTTCAAGCTGTTATACAAGGTATTGTTGTTCGTGATACTTCAAAAGTTCCTGCCTCTACAATTTTTCCAGAAGGCTTTGCTACAGACTCATTGAGAATTATTCCATTTAGTGGTGGTGAAGAGTTTAAAATGAAAGCCGATGTTATTGAAAAAAATAAGGTGAATGTAAATGTTTTTGAAGCTTCTGCTAAGTTAGAACAAGTTTATAAAGGCCTAAAAACTAAGAATGAAAACGTGGATCTTGATGACAAGATTCAAGTAGGCTCACTCACAGAACCAATCACATCAGGTAATTGGTAAGCGCTAGCACAAGCACTGAAAATCATTCACCAAGTCAGCAGCTTTTAGATCAAAGCTATGCATCTCGACTTGACCAGTTAAAGCTGAACCTTCAAGTCAGTAAAAATTACCTTTTTGCAAGCCATTTCGACCCTGCCAATAGGCAATATGTTAGTTTGGAAGAATACTATTTAGGCAACCATGATTCATGGTATATGATGCAAGAAAATGCTGCTACTATTCTAAAAAAGTTGGGAGCATCAAACGGAAATACTACTGCATCAGTTAATTTAATAGACCATAATTATGCCTTAGTTCCCTTGGCACTGCTTGATGAAAATAAGTTAGCTACCTATTTAAATTTCAATTCGCTTGCTCATCAAGATGAACAACTCATCTATCAATTTGATATACTTGAAAGTCAACAAGCTGCAATAGTTTATGGTATACCCTTAAGTGTAAACCGCATGCTTGAATCTCAATTAAGCAACTATAATTGGTCGCACTTTGCTTTTCCTTTACTAGAGTCAATTTTACTCTCTTCCACCCAAGAAGCTACACTCTACTTGCACATTCAATACAACCGTTTTGATGTGGTTTATGTCGATAATAAAAAACTAAAGTTCTTCAATAGCTTTAACTATCAAACCGTTGAAGATTTAATTTATTTTTTGCTTTATGTAATGGAGCAATTAAATTTAGATCGAGAAAGCATACCAGTTGAATTAATTGGAGAGTTTGATGAACAGTCAGCCATTTATGAAATGCTTTTTAAGTACATCAGAAAAGTGAGTATTGGAAAACGACCACAAGCAGTTAATTATTCTCAAGTACTTTCTAGCCTTCCTCAACAACATTATTACACCCTTTTTAATCAATATTTGTGCGAATAATAGGCGGAAAACACAAGGGTAAAAAATTATATCCTCCGAAGAGCTTACCTGTTCGCCCAACAACCGATTTTGCAAAAGAGGGCTTATTCAATGTCTTGAGAAATCGTGTTGACATTGAAGGAATTTCTATTTTAGACCTTTGCGCTGGCACGGGAAATATGACTTTTGAATTTGCATCCAGAGGAGCAGAATCAATTCTGGCTGTTGATTTAAGTTTTGCTTGTGTAAAATACATTAAGCAGCAAGCAATAGAATTAGGATATGAAAACATCCGTTCGATAAAGTCTGATGTGTTTGGTTTTGTCAAAAAGGTCACTGGTAATTACGATTTAATTTTTGCTGATCCACCATATGCCATAGAAGGTGTTGAGAAACTACCAGACCTATTATTGGAAAAATCCATTTTAAGCAAGGATGGCTTTTTAATCTTAGAACATGGCAAACAGCACCAATTCGAAGAGCATAAACAGTTTCTATTTAGTAAAACCTATGGAAATGTTAACTTTACGTTCTTTGAACCAATTGCTCCATGAAAAAAATAGCAGTTTTCCCCGGCTCCTTTGATCCCATTACCTTAGGACATGCTTCAATAATCCAACGTGCTTTGCCCCTTTTTGATGAAATAATTGTGGCCATTGGCACCAATTCGCAAAAAAAATACATGTTTGACCTAAAGCAACGTGAGCAGTGGATCAAAGGCACATTTGCAAAAGAAAAAAAAATTAGAGTGGAGATTTATCAAGGCTTAACTGTTGAATATTGCGAAAAACACGGAGCTAAATACATTTTAAGAGGACTGCGAAATCAGCAAGATTTTGAGTTTGAACGCACCATTGCTCAAATGAATCGGAAGTTAAATGATGAAATTGAGACTGTATTTTTATTCACTGAACAGGAATATGCCGCAATAAATTCGACAGTTGTACGTGATATTATTAGAAATGGCGGTGATGCCAATCAATTTTTGCCTCCAACCGTGAGTATTTAAACTTCTGCTAAAACAAATTACCACATGCAACTATTCCAAAAGTGCTTTATTCTAATCACTTTTTTGATTTCTCTTGGCAGCACTGCTGCAGAAACTGTAATTAAAGGAAACCTCAAGAATTTTGAAGGCAAAACTATTCGGGCAGCTAAGTACACCAATTACATTACCTACGAGAAAATATGGTTAGACCAAGCGGTATTGAGTGAAAGTAATTTTAACTTGACTTTCGATTTAGAGCATACTACTCAGATTGTGCTACGAGTAGAGGACAAAGAAACCATTCTGTTTGCCGAACCGGGAAAAGTTTACAACCTAAACTTATCCTACAATGCAGCCGCTAACGAGGGCAATGCCTTTGATAAATTATTGGATTTGAGCTTCCCATTTCCAACACCGGATAACATCAACCTTCAAATAAAATCCTTCAATAAAGCCTTTCAAGACTTTTTTTCAGCCAATTACCAGTTGTTAGCAATTAATGCTGCAGGAAAACAAATTAACGCCTTCGTTGAAAAATGGGAGAAAAAAAATGAATCTCAACCCAAGGATTTTGTGAAGCAGTACATTGGATATACATTGGCAAATTTGCAAGACATTAATGGTGTTCCAAAAGAAAAGCTGTATAAAGAATACCTCAGCAATAAGCCCATATTACATGCGAATAAGGAATACATGAACTTCTTCAAACAGTTTTACCAGCAAGATTTTGAGCTGTTGACCTTAAAGAAGGATGCTTTAGAGTTGCTTAACGCCATTATGATTGAAAATGATTTGGATAAAACAATTGGTGAAATAAAGCGCTTAAAGCAATTTGAGCGGCAAGAAATGGCCGAAATGTATTTATTGAATGGCTTGTATGAGGTGTATCATACCAAAACTATTAACCAGAAAAGCAGCATGAAGCTGTTGAATAAGCTTGAAGAAAAGGGAACAACAGAAGAAATTCGAAACTTATCGACGTCCATCATTTCTCAATTGCAGCAATTTGAAAAAGGCGGCGAGGCAGCTGCTTTTGCTTTAAAGAATACTGAGGGAAAGCTTGTTGAGTTGAAAAACTTTAAAGGCCGACCAATATATTTAAACTTTTGGGCAAACTGGTCTATTCCTAGTTTGAGAGAACTAAAAGTGTTACAAAAACTGGAAGAAAAGTATGGAGATAAAATCCACTTTGTGAGCATTAATTTAGATGAGGATGCTTCGATTTTCAAAAACATAAAAGCAAAAAACAATTACGACTGGGCATTTCTGCATTATGGTGATGATTTTGAGCTTCGTGAAAAGTACGATGTGCGCACAGTGCCGACCTATTACTTAATTGATGCGGCAGGCAAAATAATTAAGGCCAATGCCAGTGGACCCACTGAGATTGAACGTACTTTGTACGATTTGTCGAAGTAAATTGATTATAAACGATCAAAAAATAATGGACAACCAAAGATCTATTCTATTGATAGTAATACTTTTTTTCAGCATTTCAGCTAAAAGCCAAGAAGTCTATCATAAAATAATAGGTGAAGAGAAGAAGCCTGGATTTTATTGGGATAAAGACGGTGTAAAACATAATGGCACCTTAAAATTAAAATTCAGTAATACTTCTCTTACTGGAACCACTATAAAGTTTTATCAAAATGGCAAAAAGATGGGACGACTCGGAGTAGATGAAATGGAGAGTTTTTTATACGGTAGAGATAGCTTTGTATTAGTGAAAAATTTTAAGATTGATGGGTTTGAACGGTACAAGGAAGACTTTGCAAAGGTTTTAGAAAACGGAAAGATAGATTTATATATGCATTTGCATTTAGGAAAGAAAACTGAGTATGAAAACCTACTAAAGCAACTAGATCAATTAATGTATTATAGTTATGGCTCAGGCACTTATTTGTTAAAGGTCTATTTACTAAAACTAGAAGATAGTAGTTCTTTCATTGTCATTAAAGATATAGAATCCTTTAAAGAAAAATTTATTCCCTTAATTAGTGTTAATAAAAAAATGACTCAGCACATTTTATCTATGGATGAAAAGTACTGGTTAGATAATCTGCCACGGTTTGTTTTAGAATACAATAGCCGCCATTAATTGGAATAATCTTAGGAAGACCCTTTACGCAACTATTCCTTTTAATAGATTCTCGCTAATGATTTGGTGCTACTTAAGAAAAACTGATTAGTTATTTTTGAGCTATAATCAAAAGGGATATAAATTACACTAGTGGATTTTAGCCAATTGTTGTACATAATTAGAAATTCAATCATTTGAATTCAATAAAAAATTTCGAACAGTTCTACCTCAGGATCAAGGAGAATAGATGGTACTGGTTATTTTCACTCTTTTGTCGATTGGCATTAGCCTATGCTTTTATCGTTGCAGGAATGGTAAAAATAGTAGGCGAAAGATTTGCTAGTGGCTTATCAGACATTCATCCTATGGGTGCTTATCTTGAAGCATTACATCATACTGGCTATTATTATACATTTATTGGAATTGCGCAGGTGGTTGCAGCTGTTTTGTTGCTAATACCTAGAACTGTGACGTTAGGAGCATTACTTTACTTTCCAATTATTGTAAATATTTGGTTACTATCCTTTGCCGTTCGTTTTGAAGGGTCTCTAGTTACTTCACCCTTAATGGTTCTAGCCAATTTGTATCTTCTAATATGGAATTATGATCGATTAAGATACATTTTACCGATTAGACAGTTCTCTGACATTGGTATAATCCAGAAACCAACAAAATACAGCACAAGATTTCCATTTCTGTTTTTCTCAGGAGTTTTTATTACCGTGATGCTCACTATTTTATTCGCCCGTTATGGATATGATGTAACGCCTAGGAATTCATTATTAGATTGTAAAAAGCAATTCGAGAACACTAGAAATGAAGTTGTTGGAATTAAGTTTTGTGAATGCGTTCATAAAGATGGTCAACAATTAGATATATGCTTGAATGAATTTGAAAATTCAACTGAATAAAAAACTACGCACAACAAAGCCTATACACAATGTCCATTAGGATGCTACTGTTCATCCGAAAAATGTTGGGCGTAATTAAAAAAGTAAAGAATCGAATATGAAAAATCTTAAAACTTGCAGAGTCAATGTGATGATCTCAAACATGGACGAAGCAATTGAGTTTTACCAAGGCAAATTGGGTTTAGAACTAAAAAATAGATATGGGGATCACTATGCTGAAATACAAGCACCAGATCTATTAATTGGTTTACATCCCATATCAGAAAAAACTCTACAAGGAAATAATATTTCAATTGGGTTTGGGGTTATTGAGTTTGATTCTACTATAAAAGAACTAGAATCCAAAGGAATAAAAATTAAATTGGAGCAGGACGGCTATATTCGATTAGCTCACTTTACCGATTTAGATAATAATCAATTGTTTTTAGCAGAAAGAAAAGATTAAAACTGTGGCCAAGAAACCATAGAAGCAATAGCGCCCTGCGGGATTCTACCGCAACATACCCAGCCAGTTTAGAAACATTAGGGTACTTTAAGGCGTTACCCTTTTCAAAATTGTAACTCCATTACTTCCCTCCAACCATTTTCTTGATCTCATTCAGCTTAAATAAAGCCTCAATAGGTGTTAATGTGTCTATTTCAATTTTTGTTAGCTCCTCTTTGATGTTTTCTAAAACAGGATCATCCAGTTTGAAAAAGCTCAACTGAAAGTCCTCTTCAGCTTGCGCACCCATTTCAGCCACCTTTTCTTTAATTGCTCCAAGTCCTTTGCCTGAGTTTACAGGATCTTTATCATCAACTCCTTTTTTCTCTAACTCCAACAGTAATTGATTTGCCCTGCGAATTAAAGCAGCGGGCATACCAGCCATTTTTGCCACATGAATTCCAAAGCTATGATTACTGCCCCCCGGCACTAACTTCCGCATGAAAATTATTTTTTTGCCTAACTCCTTTATCGAAACATTAAAGTTTTTAATCCTTGAAAAGGACTTTGCCATTTCGTTTAACTCATGGTAATGCGTAGCAAAAAGAGTTTTTGGTCGAGCTACTTTATTTTCATGCAGAAATTCAGCAATGGCCCATGCTATTGAAATACCATCATAGGTGCTTGTTCCACGACCAATTTCATCCAATAAAATTAAACTGCGCTCAGAAATGTTGTTCAAAATACTCGCTGTTTCATTCATTTCCACCATGAAGGTAGATTCTCCTGAAGAAATGTTATCCGAGGCTCCCACCCGGGTGAAGATTTTATCGACAATGCCAATGGAGGCATGAGCTGCTGGCACAAAACAACCCATTTGAGCCATCAGCACAATTAATGCCGTTTGACGCAACAATGCCGATTTACCAGACATGTTCGGGCCTGTAATCATAATCACTTGTTGATGGTCATTATCGAGGTAAATGTCATTGGAAATGTACTCCTCTCCAATCGGAAGTTGCTGCTCAATAACAGGATGTCGACCTGATTTTATTTCTATGCTTAGCTTTTCGGTAATTTCTGGCTTCACGTAGTTTCTAAGCTCAGCTAAGGTGGCAAAAGAGAGCAGGCAATCTAATTTTGCAATCAATTGAGCATTGAGTTGAATCGGAGCAATAAACTCCGCAGTTTCAGCAACCAAATTATTATACAAGTTGGTTTCCAAGCTTTGTATTTTATCTTCAGCTCCTAATATTTTAGTTTCGTACTCTTTAAGCTCTTCGGTGATGTAACGCTCTGCATTGACAAGCGTTTGCTTGCGAATCCACTCTTCAGGCACTTTGTCCTTGTGGGTATTTCGAACCTCAATGTAATATCCAAATACGTTATTAAAAGCAATCTTGAGCGATGAGATCCCGGTTCTCTCGGTTTCACGCTGCTGCATGTTAAGCAACAAGTCTTTTCCCGAGCGTTGCAATACCCGCAACTCATCCAATTCAGAGTTCACCCCGTCTGCAATTACATTTCCCTTTTGAACTGCAACTGGAGGGTCTTCGTGCAATTGTGATTTGATTTTTTCTGTGATTGAGCTGCAGGGGTTTAATTGCTCTGCTATTTTTAAAAGTGAGGCATTTTTTGATTGTTCGCAGCTTGCCTTTATCGGCTTTATTTGACTTAAGGCATGTTGTAATTGCTTTAACTCTCTTGGTGAAATTCGGGCAGTGGAAACTTTTGAAGTTAGTCGTTCTAAGTCACCAATTTGAGAAATCAGATGCCTTATTTCATCTGAGAAATCACTTTTTTTTAATAAAAATTCAACGGCATTTAAACGCTCTTGAATCGGTTTCAATTCTTTTAGTGGCAAAGCCAACCAACGACGCAACATTCTTCCACCCATAGGTGAAATGGTTTCGTCAATTACATCCAAAAGCGTGGTAGCATCTTGGTGGGGCGTGTGCAACAACTCCAAGTTTCGAATTGTAAAACGATCCATCCAAACAAAATTGTTCGCCTCAATGCGACTGATTGAACTGATGTGTTGCAATTTATTGTGCCGGGTATCGGAAAGGTAGTGTAAAATCGCACCAGCAGCGATGATGCCTGATTGCATGGCTTCAATACCAAAGCCTTTTAAAGACTTTGTTTCAAAATGCTTGAGTAAAATCTCTTCACCAAACTCTGAAGTAAATACCCAATCTTCGAGCAGGTAGGTAAAAAACTTGTTGCCAAATTTTTCTTCAAACTGCTTCTTAAACTGTTTTTGATACAACACTTCACTGGGTTGAAAGCTTTGCAGGAGTTTGTCGATGTATTCTTCATCTCCCTCAGCAGTTAAATATTCTCCAGTAGTAATGTCCAAAAAAGAAACGCCAAGGAGGGATTTACCAAAGTGAACGGCTGCTAAAAAGTTATTGGACTTCTGTTGTAAGACCTCATCATTATAAGAAACACCAGGGGTAACCAATTCTGTAATTCCCCTTTTAACAATGGTTTTGGTTTGCTTAGGGTCTTCCAACTGATCACAAATGGCCACGCGATGCCCTGCTCGAACTAATTTGGGCAAATAAGTATCTAAGGAATGGTGCGGAAAACCAGCCAATTCAATTTCATTGGCAGAACCATTGTGCCTTTTAGTGAGCACTATGCCCAATACCTTGGAAGCTTCAATCGCATCTTTGCCAAAGGTTTCATAAAAATCACCTACCCGAAAAAGCAGCAAAGCATCGGGATACCTCGCCTTGATTTGACGATATTGTTTCATCAAAGGGGTTTCTTTCTTTGCGGTGCTTTTACTTTTCTTCTTCGTCAATGGCTTAATTTATGGAAGTTAAAAGTAGTTAGTTCGCCTCTTAGGCTCTACCTTTGCCCCCTCTATTTTTCAATAGTTTTAAACAAGATGAAACACCGCAAATTAGCTAACGAAGAACTCAATCGTCCAGAAATTGAGGAGTTTAAAGCTCAAGAAAAAGCAGGAATTATTATTATTTTAGATAATATTCGCAGCCTCAACAACATTGGATCAGTTTTTAGAACTGCTGATGCCTTTGCTATTGAACAAATTATTCTTTGTGGCATAACTGCCCAACCCCCACATCGAGAAATTAATAAAACAGCTTTAGGCGCCACAGAATCTGTCGACTGGAAGCATTTACCCACCACTCTTGAGGCCATTGAAGAAGTGAAGCAAAAAGGCTATACCGTAGCTGCAATTGAGCAAACAGAAAACAGCACCTTACTCAATGAATTTAATCCACAAAAAGACCAAAAAATGGCTTTAATTTTTGGACACGAAGTAAAGGGGGTGAGCCAAGAAGCCATTAATGCCTCAGACTGTGTGCTTGAAGTCCCTCAGCAAGGCACTAAGCACTCCTTAAACATCTCAGTAAGCGTGGGTGTGGTTTTGTGGGATATTGTAGAGAAGATGAAAGCCTAATATCCTTAGCTATTGCTTTATGAGCTTAAAATTTCTAACTGATCCATCGATCAGGTGCACACGCACAAAATAAACACCGGGAGGACCTTTCAACTCCACTTCTATATTTTCTTGTTTGTTAGGGGTTACTTCTTGAACGATTTTACCTTGAACACTATAACATTGAATGACTTCTACCCCCAAAGTAGAATTAATGTTGAGATGGCCTTTTGTTGGGTTGGGGTAAATGGCAACTTTTTTCTTATTTGCCCCATTGTCTTCTAACCCAACACTTAAATTTGAGGGTGTACCCCAAGTTTGACTCCCTTTTTTAAAATAAAAAATGTTTTTGCTATTAGATGGTTGTGGCGGAAATCCAGAATTCCCTTTTCTATATTCATTGCTAATTCCAATTAATTGTAACCTATCATCAACAAAATAATTCATCAGCAAAATACTGTCGATGGTATTTAAGTTTGCCGGAGCCAGATTCGAAGTGCTATCGTGTCGGATCCAATTTCCTGTTTGGTATCGGTAATAAATTCTTCTAGCGTCAGAAGACCCTGTAAGGCCAAAAATAGGATAGGAAAATCTATTATTGTTCATTTCGACTATTGATGAGCGATTATCACAATAAATTGTATTAATGTTAAATTGAACGTTTACTGTGTCTCTGATTATTGGTGTAGTATAATTTCCAGGGATTGGCGGGCGATCTTGTTCTAGCCTAAGATAGGAGACATAACGCATATTATTATTTGCGGTTGAATCAGCTATCACAATTACATTATAGGTATGTGTCCCATAATAAGGATCATACATCCCATAAAGGGATTGATAAAATTGATATTCTTCCCCAACTGTTAAAGCTCTATTCTCGTCAACAGTGGTTTGAGGACTCCATTCAAATGCTTTATGCCTGTAGGCAGTATCAAGCCCAGTGAAGTCAATGGTTTCAAAAATACCGTTTTGCTTCGTTACAATATAGTCGGTATTAAAATGATGCGTTGAATCAATGGCGTTACTGCTATCATAGACTTGTATTGTGACCTGAGCAATAGAATCTAAATTGTTGAAAATAGAATCTTGATATAGTGAATCACATGTTGCAACTAATTTATAATTTTTCGAAATTCCGAAAGTCCAGCTAGCATTCAAGTGGTAGTGATGTGGAAAAACCAAGCTAAATCCTCTGTGGTCTCGCGTCATAAAAAATGAACTATCAGCGCCAATGATAACAGTATCTCCAAGAATTCTTCCTTTAACAATTTTTTTTGACAAAATACTAGTGCCGGGATTTGTTTTGAAAAGTTGAATAGAAGAAAATCCTTTTCTAAATACTTTAATTGTATTCAAATTGGAATCTAAATAGCTAGTATCTGCCAAGACGGTTTGTATAGGCTTAATGTTTCGAATTAATTGAAGCGTAGTGTTTGAATAAAAGTTTTTAACGGTATCTGCAGCTTTAAACGGCGCCCAATTTTGTGAGAAACATAATGAAGACGAAAGAATAAGAATAGTGAGTAGTAGTTTTTTCATGTTTTATTAAATTATAAATTTCACACTAGTTATAGTAGTTTCATCTATCACTACTTGATAAAGGTAAGACCAATTAAGCTTTAGAATGCCGTATCTATTTATACAAATATAACTTCTAAAATGTAAAATTGGTAAATGCCGAGTGGTTAGAAAACGAGCAGACGAGGTACGGAGTAAGCGACATTTTATAACTACATCGGTATAAGACCCTTTTTTTAAATTGCTGACAAGCCAATGAATTCACTAATAAGTGACCAAACTATCCAAAGGTGTTAGGAATTTAAATTTCTAACCCAATAAATTCATTAAAAGGTGAATCAAAAGATATTGTGGCAAATGAAATATTTATTAATTTAAAGTACTCTAAACATATTGTAAATTAACAATACACAAACTCGTGGCACGACATTTGAACTGTTGGAGTAAAATAATTACTATGAAAAGATTAATCGCACTATTCAGTTTGACCTTGCTTATCGGCTTTAGCGGATTTGCGAATGGTCAAGAAGGTAAAGAAGATCGCATCTCAGATAGCAATGAAAAGGACTTCAACTATCGGCAAGTACAAAACAAAGCGTTTAAAGTTGGAGAGGTGTTGAAATATAAATTTGCCTACGGTTTTATAAATGCAGGTGAAGCAACTCTTGAAGTTAAAAAAGCACCAAAGCAAATTCAAGGTCGGGACATTTTGCATATTGTTGGTGAAGGCAGAAGCATAAGTGCCTTTGACTGGTTTTTTAAAGTGCGCGACAAGTATGAAACGTACATTGATGAAGAAGGTGTATTCCCTTGGTTATTTGTAAGAAGAATTAACGAAGGCGGGTATAAAAAAGCCCAAGACTATCAGTTCTTTCAAAATCAAGGGGTGGTGAGAAATGAAGACGAAGAAGTATACGAAGTGCCGCATGGTGTTCAAGATATGCTTTCTTCTTTCTACTATGCTAGAACCATTGATTTTAGCAATGCTAAAAAAGGAGACATCTTTGAATTCGACTCCTTTGTTGATGAAGAAGTTTTTCGCTTGAAAATAAAATATGCTGGAACAAAAACCATTAAAATTAGCGAAGGCAAATTCGAATGCATGGTGTTTCACCCTTTAGTGCAAGAAGGTAGAGTTTTTGAAGCTGATGAAGACCTCACGGTTTACATTACCAAGGACGAAAATAAAATACCAATCTTAGCAAAAGCAAAAATTGCCGTTGGCTCTATCCGAATGGAACTCACAGGCTACGAAAACTTAGCTAATCCTATTGCTAAGAAGTAAAGTTTCAAAAACCGCTAGGCAGCCTTTGGCTGTCACAGAGTTTCACTGAGAGATTCTACGAACTTCGAATCTTACAATACTGAAAGATCATTTCAGCTAGAAGACCCTCCGAGTGCCTTTGTGAATTCTCTGTGTACCTCTGAGGAATAGCCAGTCGAAATTTGGTTTCGAGGACTTAAAAATTATAAGTAGAAAGTAAAGGCAAAGTGGTTTATAAATTTTTATTTACAGCGTTTTGCAATAGTCTTAATTTGTCAGGCTTTTTTATTTAAAAGCTCCTATACCAGTAATGTCTGCCCCAGTAATTAGTAAATGAATGTCATGTGTTCCTTCGTAAGTAATCACCGACTCTAAGTTCATCATGTGGCGCATAATTGGATATTCTCCTGTAATTCCCATTCCACCATGAATTTGTCGTGCTTCACGTGCAATTTTCAAGGCCATATCCACATTATTTCTTTTCGCCATTGAAATTTGTTGGGTCGTCGCTTTTCCTTCATTTTTCAGTTGTCCTAATCGCAGACATAACAATTGTGCTTTGGTAATCTCGGTTAGCATCTCAGCTAATTTTTTCTGCACCAATTGGAATGAAGCAATGGGTTTATCGAACTGAATACGCTCTTGAGAATAACGCAGAGCAGAATCATAGCAATCCATTGCAGCGCCAACCACGCCCCATGCAATGCCATACCGAGCAGAATCTAAGCAGCCCAATGGACCACCCAAACCAGATTTATTTGGCAACAAGTTTTCCTTCGGCACTTTCACATTATCAAAAACTAATTCACCAGTTCTAGAAGCTCTTAAGGACCACTTCCCATGAGTTTCTGGGGTGGTAAACCCTTCCATTCCGCGTTCAACGATTAAGCCATGAATTCTTCCTTCTTCATTTTTTGCCCAAACCACTGCAACATTACAAATGGGCGAATTGGTGATCCACATTTTAGCGCCATTCAATAAGTAGTGATCTCCTTTATCTTTAAAATTGGTGATCATTCCACCTGGATTCGACCCATGGTCAGGTTCAGTTAAACCAAACGAACCCACCCATTCACCTGAAGCTAATTTTGGTAAGTATTTTTTTCGCTGCTCCTCATTACCATACTGATAAATCGGATACATCACTAATGAACTTTGAACTGAAGCAGCAGAACGAATGCCTGAATCTCCACGCTCAAGCTCTTGCATAATTATACCATAAGATATCTGATCTAAGCCTGCTCCCCCGTATTCCGTTGGAATATATGGACCAAAGCCACCTAACTCAGCAATGCCTTTGTTTAACTCAATCGGGTAATCTGCCTTTTGAGCATAGTCCTCAATTATGGGTGAAACTTCCTTCTTTACCCATTCTCTAACACTTTCACGAATCAATTTATGCTCTTCGCTTAATAAGTCATCGATGCCATAATAATCTGGTGACTGAAATCTATCTGCTCCCATAGTTTTTATTTGTTGCAAAATTAGTCATTATTCAAAAGTATCTTTTCATCTTATTTGACAGTATAAGGTTAAATTTGTTCCATAATCTTCATCAATAAATGTCATTTACAACCTCTAGCCTTCCCAATGCCCCTGTTGGCGTAATTGCATTTGATGGCAGTTATGAGGATATTTATTCAAAAGAAGAATGGGTTCAAGATGTTGTAGCATACAATGCCTATTACAATAGCACTATTTCTTATAAAAAAGGAACTCCAATAGAAAGCCATGCTTCTGGCTGGATACTACTTATTTTACTAGTTGGATTTAGCAGCTTAGCCTATGTGCGAACATTACACAGAAAGCGATTTACTATGCTTATTCAAACCTTTATCAATTGGAAGGTTGCTAAACAAATTATTCGCTACGAGAAAGTTTATACACACCCGGTAAATCTTTTATTGAACCTCAACTTTATCTTGTGTTTTCCCTTATTCTTTGCTTTCTGGCTTAATGAGTTGAGCGACATCAACATTTCATTGCCTAAGCTATATTTTAGCATCTTAATCCCATTTTTGATTTATCAGCTGTGTAAGCTGGCCATTTACAAATCGAGTGGTTGGCTTTTTGGTGAACAAGAGACCATTGAAGAGTATATTTTTCAAACTAATTTATTCAATAAATATTTAGGTATTGTATACTTGGTATTACTCACTTTTTTAATTTATTCTCCGATTTCGAGCTCATTTTTAGCTCAATTAGGCATCATAATTTTATTATTATTTCTCTTTTTTCAATTGGTTAGAGGGCTTTTAATTGGAAGAGAGCACGGTAAGCAATTGTATCTGATTATTTTGTATCTTTGCACCCTCGAAATTTTACCGTGGTTAATCATCGGTAAATGGGTCAAAAACTTGTTGTAAAAGAAGGTAATTCTACTACTAATTTTTAAAAAATTCAACTTTGAAAGTTAAAACAATTTTAGTCTCTCAACCAAAGCCAGAATCAGAAAAATCTCCTTATTTCGACTTGTCGCAATCGTGTAAAGTTAAAGTTGACTTTCGTCAATTTATTCACGTTGAAGGAATCGATTCTAAAGAATTTAGACAGCAAAAGATAACTATTCAAGATTATGGTGCTGTAATTTTTACAAGCAGAAATGCTGTTGATCATTTCTTTAGAATTGCTGAAGAAATGCGTTACAATGTTCCAGATGGCTTGAAGTACTTCTGCATGTCGGAATCGACTGCCTATTACCTGCAAAAATATGTAGTGTATAGAAAGCGGAAAATCTTTCACGGCAGACAAACAATGGAGGATTTAATTCCATTGATTAAGAAACATAAAAATGAAAAGTTTTTATTGCCTTGCTCGGACATTTTAAAACAAGAAATTCCCGATACCTTAAATAAGCACAACATCGACTTTAAAGAAGCAATGCTTTACAGAACGGTTTGCAGTGACTTATCAGATTTGGAAAATGTAGATTATGATGTGCTAGTTTTCTTTAGTCCAGCAGGAATTGCCTCTTTATATGAGAATTTCCCAAAATTCAAGCAAAACAACACAAGAATTGCAGTATTTGGAGCCACAACTGCTAAGGCAGCTGAAAGTGCTGGATTGGAAATTAATATCGCTGCACCAAAGCCAGAAGCACCTTCAATGACAATGGCTTTAGAGCAGTATATCAAGAAGCAAAACAAAAAATAAATCAACAGCTATAAAATTTAAAAGGCATTAGTTCAATAACTGATGCCTTTTTTTATTTTTACCAGTTATAGGATTTAACAGGCATTCAATAAGAATAGTCGAATCAACTGCATGAAGAAAAGCCTAAAAAAAGAAGAGAGAGTTAATAAAAAAGAAGACATTGCTTTCTTCTTCAAGTCTGGCAAGCACCTTACTGAGTTTCCTTTTCGTGTAATCCATTATTCAAAACCACCTCTAGCAGGAGAGAACATTTCTATAAAGTTTGCAGTTAGTGTTCCTAAAAAGTTGTTTAAAAAAGCAGTTGATCGCAATTTGTTGAAACGTCAAATTAGAGAAGCTTATCGGCTCAATAATCTCGAATTAAAACAAGCACTTGATTCAGGTCAAGAACAGCTTTACGTTTTATTTATTTACACCAGTCCAAAAAGCTTGAAATACAAGCTCATTGAGGATAAAATAATCTTAATTTTACAAAGCTTGCAAGGCATTTATGCTAAACATACTGAGTAAAATATTTATTTTAATTGTACGTTTATATCAATTAACAATCTCTCCTTTATTGGGAGCAAATTGTCGCTATTCACCTACTTGTTCAGCCTATGCCATTGAAGCAATTCAAGTTCACGGGCCATTCAGAGGCGGTTGGCTAGGATTAAAACGAATTGCATCTTGCCACCCTTGGGGAGGACACGGATATGATCCAGTGCCAAAAGCAAATCAAAAAAATCCGAATAGCAATAAAAAGAACTTAAAGGATTAAAAAAGAAAATAGAATGAAAAAAATAAATTATTTCTTTATTGGTGTTGCACTAACTATAAGCATTGGGCTGTCTTTTGGCTTTGCCGATAAGTATTTCGAAATGTCTAAAAACCTAGACATCTTTAGTTCATTGGTTAAAGAATTAAACACCTATTATGTTGATGAAACTGAGCCAGGAGAATTAATGAAAACAGCCATTGATGGCATGTTAGAATCATTAGATCCTTACACGAATTATATACCCGAGTCGAAGATTGAGGACTATAAGTTTATGACTACTGGGCAGTATGGTGGCATTGGTGCCTTAATTCATAAAGACAGCAATTATGTGCTAATATCTGAGCCTTACGAAGGTTTTCCAGCGCAGAAAGCTGGTTTAAAAGCTGGAGATATTATCTTAAGAGTTGATGGAAAAGACATTGAGGGAAAAAACACCTCTGAAATAAGTGAATTTTTAAAAGGTCAACCTGGAACTGAATTAACAATTACCATAAAAAGACCTGGAACCATAAAGGAAATTGAAAAAACAGTCACGCGAGAAAAAATAAAAATTAATGATGTCCCTTACTATGGCATGCTAAACGATGAAGTGGGTTATATAAAATTAGTGAGCTTTACACAAACAGCATCTACTGAGTTTACGGAGGCTTTTAAAGACTTGAAAGAAAATCAAGGAATGAAAGAATTGGTATTTGATCTAAGAGGAAATGGCGGCGGCTTGCTTATGGAAGCAGTAAATATTGTCAATACCGTTATTCCTAAAGGAAAAATGGTAGTTGAAACCAGGGGTAAATTAAAAGAATGGGACGCCACCTACCTTACTAGAAATGAACCTTTAGACACTGAGATTCCAGTTGTTGTTTTAGTTGATGGAGGCTCCGCATCAGCATCTGAGATTGTTGCAGGGACACTGCAAGATTATGACCGAGGAGTTATTTATGGCAATCAAACTTTTGGAAAAGGCTTGGTGCAACAAACTCGTCCATTAAGCTACAACGCTCAACTAAAGGTTACTGTAGCCAAGTATTATATCCCCAGCGGACGTTGCATTCAAAAACTAGACTATTCTAATAAAAATGCTAGAGGACAAGCTCAACAAGTCCCCGACTCTTTAATTCACTCCTTTAAAACACTCATTAATAATCGTTCAGTTTTTGATGGCAAAGGAATTAAGCCGGATATAGCAGCAGAGGAAGACAATTTAAGTCCTCTTTCAGTTGCGCTGCTAAGAAATTACCACATCTTCGATTTTGCCACTGAATATGCCCTTAAGCACGAAGAAATTGCATCGGCAAAAACATTTAACTTAAGTGAGGAAGAGTTTGAAGAATTTAAAGCCTTTTTAAAAGGAAAAAAGTATGAGTATTCCACTGAAAGTGAGAAAATCCTTGAAAAATTAAAAAAGACGGCAAAAACTGAAAAATACTTTAAAGGTGCAGAGGAAGCATATAATGCTTTAGAACAGAAACTTAGCCCAGATAAACATGGGGATTTAGATAAATTCAAAGATGAGATTACCTTATTGCTGGAAAATGAAATAGTTTCAAGGTACTACTATCAAGATGGGAGAATAGCACAATCATTAAATTCTGATCCCGAAGTACAACATGCAGTAAGTATCATTCAAGATAGAACTAAGTACAAAGATATTTTAGCCGGCACTTACAAAGAAAGTACTGAGTAACATTTTGGGAACACTTGACTACCTACTAGCTGAAAAACCAGCTCATCGTTGGTTAAATCACAGGAACCTTTACCTTCTCGGGCTAGCTGTAATTATTTGTGGCTTGGGGTGGTCAAACCTATTAATGAGTGTAGGTCAATTTATTCTAATTGGCAACTGGATAATTGAATTCAACTTCAAAGAAAAATTAGCCTGGTTAAAAGAAAATAAGGTCTTTTGGATTCTTATCTCTTTATTCATTTTACACTTGATTGGTTTAGCATGGACAGAGAACTTAGCTTATGGCTTTAAGGATTTACGTATCAAGCTACCACTTATTGCGTTGCCTGTTGTAATTGTATGCTCACGGAAGTTAGAAAATAGTGAATGGAAATTTATTTTAGGTGTTTACTTTTTGAGTCTGCTTAGTTTAAGCATTGCAAGTGCTACTAAACTCACAGGCCTTACTGCAGAAAACATCATTGATAAGAGAGAGCTCTCCATCAATATTTCTCATATCCGTTATGGATTAAATCTAGCTTTTGCATCTACCCTCTGTTATTTTTTTAGAAGACTCTACACCAAGAAGGAAAAAATTGCAATAATTGCTTTAGGCTTTTGGTTTGTTAGTTGCCTCTTTTTGTTTCAACTGTATACTGGGATTGTTTGTCTTTTTGCGATTAGCTTGTTTAAGCTAATTCACTTTGCAATATTTAAGAGCAACATAAAATTGAAAATTCTTAGCTTAATTTTAATTTCAGCGGGTTTTATTTTTATTTATAAATTGGTAATTGGAGTAAAAAAGGATTACTACAAAAAGGTGGAACTAACTTATAATCAAAATGATTTGAGTTATCAAGAAACTATAAATGGCGAAAACTATTGGATGGATAAAAATGACCTGCGAGCCGAGAATGGCGTATATATAAGAAGGTTTATTGCGTGGGAAGAATTGGAACGTGAATGGGGAAAGAGAAGTAAAATAAAAATTGATAGTCAAGATTTGAAAGGACAATTCATGGGGCACACGATCACTCGCTATCTATCTTCAAAGGGCTTAAAAAAGGACTCAGTTGGGCTTTCAAAAATTTCCGACAAGGAAGTAAAAGCGATAGAAAGGGGGGTTGCCAATGTTTATTACCTCAACCATACGCCTGTAGAAAATCGAATTCATCGAACCTTTTATGAAATCGAAAATTATCGAAAAACTGGAATTGCAAATGGATTTTCAATGGCGATGCGCTTAGAATTCTGGGAAACAGCAGCTAAAATCATTGAGAAAAACCCAATAATTGGAGTTGGCACTGGGGACATAAAGGATGCTTTTCAAGAACAATATATAAAGGACAACTCTCTTTTGGAGGAACAGTATCGGCGACGATCGCATAATCAATACATTACTTTTTTTGCCACCTTTGGAATTGTAGGATTATTGGTTTTTATATTTTTTCTCTTCGCACCGCTTTCCTATTTAGTCAACTACCGATCTGCTTACTGGTGCTTTTGGACGATTGCAGTATTATCTTTTTTAGCTGAAGACACCTTAGAGACACAAGCTGGAGTGACCTTTTTTGCTTTTTTTAATTCTTTATTTCTATTGAATCAAAAACCTAAGAAAAAACAGATTGATAGTGCTTAAACGTTTTTTCTGCGGTGGCCTGCTTTGAGAATTGCTGCACCTTTTTATTCGCAACTTTTGCTAGTTCTATCCGAAGTGTTGAATTTTTACATAAGTCTGAAAGACTTTCTGCTAGGCAATCTACATCCTTAACCGGACATAATTTACCCGTTACATTATCTTCAATAAGTTCAGGTATTCCTCCTGCTGCAGTGCCAACTACAGGCACTTGAGCTGCAAATGCATCCAAAATAGAAGTTCCTAATCCCTCTGTTTTAGAACTGATAAAAAAGATATCCAAATCTGCTAAAACCTCTGGAATATCATTCCTAAAACCAGTAAATAAAATCGCTTTCTCGAGTTTTTTTAAATGAACATATGCTTCAATTTCAGCACACATAGGTCCATCCCCTATAATTAAAAATTGTATATTTTTTTTGTTTGACAGTAGTTTTTCAGCAACATCAACAAAAGTAAAATAGTCTTTGTGATCAGCGATAGCCGAAGTATTGCCAATAATTATAGTATCCTCATTAATATTTAGTTCCTTGCGCAATTTATTCGTTCGTGATTTGAATTTATTTAAATCGATTCCCGAATACACCGTTGAGAGTTTCTGCTTGTTTTCAATACCTGCAGCAGTTATTTTTTTAATCGTATCACTTACGCATAGAATTTTTACTATCTGTTTGTGGTTATACTTAAAATGAGAGAACCAATTCTTTTTAATTGGGAAGTCAACTCGCCTGCTGAGAATCAATGGCGTTTTATTGTTAAAAAGGCTTGCTGCTAAGATTGCAAAAGTATGTGCATGCGCATCGTGTAAGTGGCACAGGTCTATTTCCAGTTTTTTACAAAGCCGCTTCAAATTCAATGCAAACCCTAAGTCAAGGCTACTTCGTTTTTGACTGCAATAATGATCTACTCCATTTTTTATGCAAAATTGTTCCATTTTAGAACCTTTAGCACATAATACAAAGGTGTCAACCGTTGCTCTCAATTCCTCAATCAAATAAGCAAGTTGTTGCTCTCCTCCCCGCCAGCTTAAAGCAGTGCTAACATGAAGCACTCTTAATTTACTATTGATTTTAAATCGCTTCATTTAGCCGCCTGTTGATGAAGGGTTCTTAACTTAGAATATTTCAAATAATTAGAATAAGCCGATAATCGACTAATGGTTAAACCGGCCGAGCCATCTAAAAAGCCTTTGTGCACAAAAAATGCTTTAATAAAGCGGGCTACTGGCTTTATTATAATTTTAACTATCGAGGATTTTACTCCTTTTTCAAAAAGAGCCTTCGATCCAATAGTAGAGAATTTTTCGATCTGCTGCAAATGCTCCGCTCGAGTATAAAAGGAATAATGTAAAATATCTCCTTTTAAAAAACCAACTTTTTCAGCTTTAATAGGCAAGTATTTATCATGTGGATTGGTTCCTCCCCAATGGCCATATCTCCGATCAAATAATCGAGTTTTAGTATCGGGGTACCAACCAGAGTGATGAATCCACTGCCCACAATAGTTAGTCAACCGATTCATTTTGTAGGCTTGAAACTGCCAGTTTTCTTTGGTAGCTAAAATAGCGTTCTTTAATTCATCATCTAAGGCTTCATCAGCATCTAAGGAGAGCACATAGTCATGGGTAGCTTGATCTTTTGCCCAATTCTTTTGTTCGATGTGGCCTATAAATTCATGTTGAATAAACTTCACATCATATTTTTTGCAAATTTCCTCTGTACCATCTGTCGAAAAAGAGTCTACTACAATGATTTCGTCTGCTACTTTACTTACAGAAGCCAAACAACGTTCAATGTTTTTTTCTTCATTAAACGTGATGATAACTGCCGAAACTTTCACTTGCATAGCACAAAATAACACTATTTTTAGCACTATATTGTTTATGATTGGTGTCCATCTATATGTTTAACTTATAGAACAGTTATATTTTATTCAATTAAAGAAGATCAAATTTTACTTTTTTCTTTTGGCCGTCAAAAGAAACAATCCGCCTGAGGCGGACGTCCTGTGATTAAATTTTTTAAAATTTAATCCTTGCTTTTCGCAAAAATCAAAACTCTTCGCCTATGTCGAATCATACAGTTGATTTTATCATGCGAAAAACTGCGAAAATTTTAGCAAATTTCTTCAAGGGACATCCCCAAAAAAATACTTTATTAAGTAATCAAACAAAACAGACTTGCAATACGATAGTTAAAAATAATTTATTGTACCCTTATATATCAGCATAGAGCCCTATTTTTATGGTTTAGATTTTATTCTAAACAAGAGTTCATAAATTGACCTCAAAAAATTAAGCAGCATGTCAAAACTTTACATTGTCCCTACTCCTATCGGTAACTTAGCTGACATTACTTTTAGAGCAATTGAAGTATTAAAGGCGGTTGATCTAATTTTATGTGAGGACACAAGAACCAGTGGCAAGCTGCTCAAACATTATGAAATTCGAAAGCAGCTTTATGCTTATCATCAACACAATGAACATAAGGTTGCTAGTAGCTTGGCCGATCGACTAGAAAGTGGTGAAAGTATGGCCTTGATTACTGATGCTGGTACTCCTGCAATTTCTGACCCTGCCTTTTTATTAGTAAGGGCTTGTGCTGAAAGACAAATAGCCATTGAGACCTTGCCTGGAGCAACGGCCTTTGTGCCTGCTTTAGTAAATTCAGCTCTGCCCTGCGATAAATTTGTGTTTGAAGGCTTTTTGCCACATAAAAAAGGAAGGCATACTCGCCTAACGTTTTTAGCTGAAGAAACTCGAACTATAGTTTTTTATGAATCTCCTCACCGATTATTGAAATCGCTTAAACAAATGACTGAATATTTCGGGGAAGATCGCCAAGCATCAGTCAGCCGAGAGTTAACTAAACTTCATGAAGAAACCATACGCGGAAGCTTGCTTGAATTAATTAATTATTATGAAAAAAACACCCTTAAAGGTGAAATTGTATTGGTCGTAAGCGGCAACCCTTCTAAAAAGTAAAGGCTTTTTGAAAATTTCTCAACTCTTCAGTTAAGTCATCATTTTTTTTAGGAAATAATGATTTTAAGGCAGCTGAACCTTCTACTTTTAGCTCCCGCATTTTCATTTGTTGATTCACAAAAAGCATTTCTAAATCGGGGTAAAGTTGACGAACAGACTCGACCACTTCACCTACCGCTAAATTAACATCAACTAAATTGTAGGTGGTTCCATTGGGTTTTTGCTGCAACAATTGACTCAACACTTCTACCACTTTTGCCACGTGAATAAATGGTCGGTGTTGCTCTCCGCTACCATTAATGGTAATTTTATTTTGAAAATTAGCTTCAAACATAAAGCGATTAATTACCGCATCAAAGCGCATACTTTTGCTATAGCCATAAACATTTCCACAACGAATTATAAAGGTTTCTAGCTTTTGAGAAACACGTTCAACATGTTCCTCAGCACGCATTTTTGATATGCCATAAAAGGTTTGAGGGTCTAATTTAGCATCTACCTTTAATGCAGTTGATGAAGTACCATAAACCGAGACACTACTTAAATAAATTAAGCGTTTCACATCACTTTTCTCAATGGCATAAACCAATTCCGCAGTACCCCAGTGATTCACCTGCTCAAATAAATGCGGATTTTGGTCTGAAAAGGGGGTCGTTACATTTGCAGCTAGATGATAAACTACATCGACTCCTTTTAGTACCTGCTTTAATTTACGAGAATCCAGAATATCTCCTTGAATAAAGGTCAGTTTTACCTGTTGAACCAGATTATCACCAATAAATAAATTACGATTACCTCGACTTAAATTATCATAGATAACCAACTCATCTACTTCTTCAGCTAGTGCCAATTGATTGACTAATTCTGTGCCTATATAACCTGCTCCGCCGGTAATTAATACTTTCATTTAATCTTTTTACTTTATTTCTTTAATAAATCAGTGTGTAACCCACACTCTACTTTATTCATTCCAAACCAACGTGAATTTCGGTCATCATTTAGGTCCATCGTTTTCCTGGTACAGGGTTCACAACCAATACTTAAGTACCCTCTTTCTTCCATAGGATGTGGCGGTAATCTATTTGCCTTTCGATACTCAAAGATATCTCTTGAGTTCCATTTAAGCATTGGGTGATAGCGCAAAGCTCCTTGCGGTGTTTGTTCTATTTCTCTCATGCCTGCTCTGTTGGCATTTTGATCAGCACGAATACCATTTACCCAAACATCGAATTGCTTAAGCACCGGCTCCATAGGTTGAGTTTTATTTAAAGCACAACAATAGTCAGGATCTGAAGTAAAAAGTAATTGCCCATTGCTGTCTTTTTGTTGACTTTTAGGAATAGCTGATTCTAAGGCTATAAAGTTTAATCCTAAGTCTTCACTTAAGCGATCTTTAAAAGCAATCGTAGCAGGAAATAAATAACCAGTATTTAAATAAAATATCGGGATATTTTTGTCAATCTTAGAGATGATATGCAAGAGGGGAATGCTATGCGTTTGAAAACTAGAAGTGGCAAAAATTGATTTGTCTTGAGCTTTAAATGCCTCAATATCTTCCCTAATTTGATCAAAATTTTTCATGAATCTTCAAAGTTAATCAAGAAAAATTGAGATTTGATGCTTAAAATTAGAATTGTCTTATGCGAGAGTTCGGTAATTTAGACTAAAATTGTTGAGATGGAAAAAAGGTGGTCACTTAAAGAAAAAGCAGAAGAGAAAAAAATTCAAGAACTTTCTGATCAACTCAACGGGTTAAACAAAACCTTATGTAACTTGCTTATTCAAAGAGGCATCGAAACCTACCAAAAAGCAAAGGCCTTTTTCCGTCCATCATTGAGTGCTCTTCATGACCCTTTCTTGATGAAAGACATGAGCAAAGCAGTGACACGCATACAAACGGCCATAAAACAAAAAGAACATATTTTAATTTATGGGGATTATGATGTTGATGGCACTACATCTGTAGCATTAGTTTATTCCTTTTTAAGAGAAGTTTATCCCAACTTAAGCTATTACATTCCCGATCGAAATAAAGAAGGATATGGAATTTCAAAGCAAGGAATCGACTTTGCATTTGACAAAGAAATTAGCTTAATCATTGCCTTAGATTGTGGAATAAAAGCAGTCGAAAAAGTAGCTTATGCCAATAAAAAAAATATTGATTTTATTATTTGTGATCACCACTTGCCTGGCGAAGAACTTCCAAAAGCACATGCAATTTTAGACCCTAAACAAAAGGATTGTAATTACCCTTTCAAAGAACTTTCAGGGTGTGGAGTTGGATTTAAATTAATGCAAGCTTTTGCTGAAAAAGAAAACATTCCCATTAAACAACTGCATAACAAGCTTGATATTTTGGCAGTGAGTATTTGCGCTGACATTGTGCCGATTGTAGGAGAGAATAGGATACTCACACACTTTGGCTTGAAAAAGTTAAACAGTAATCCACAAGCAGGCTTTAAGGCGATGCTAGAAATTGCCAACGTGAAAAAAAAGGAATTAACTGTTACCGACGTTGTATTCACTCTAGCTCCCAGAATAAATGCGGCAGGAAGAATTGAAAGTGGGAACAAGGCGGTTGAAGCAATGCTCTCAGCTGACGCAGAATTAGCTTTGGAAAGTGGAAACTACATCAATATCCAAAATAATGAGCGCAGAAACTTTGACCAAGCCATTACACAAGAAGCCTTGGCTATGATTGAGGCTGATGATAAATTAGTAAAACAAAAAACTACCGTATTGTTTAAGGAAGATTGGCATAAAGGGGTGATTGGAATTGTAGCTTCTCGCTGTATTGAAACCTATTATCGGCCAACCATAATTTTAACTGAAAGCAATGGAAAAGCTTCAGGCTCCGCTCGTTCAGTAAAAGATTTCAGTGTTTATGAGGCTTTGGAGCAATGCAGCGAATTGCTGGAGCAGTTCGGTGGGCACAAATATGCAGCAGGTATGACAATGGCCAAAGAAAATATTCCCGCTTTCCAAGCTAAGTTTGAGGAAGTGGTGGCCGCATCCATCCCTGATAAATTGTTAATTCCCGAAATTGAAATTGATGCTGAATTGGAGTTATCAGAAATTTCTGCAAAATTTTATCAAATCTTAAAACAATTTGCTCCATATGGACCTGAAAATATGAGTCCTTTATTTCTAACTAAACATGTTATCGAAAAAGGAGCTGCTAGAATTGTAGGAAAAAACCATTTAAAACTGGAAATTGTAGACCCAAAAAATCCAGCATATTTTTACCCAGCCATTGGATTTAATTTAGGTGATAAGATTGATTTGATCAAACAACAGCAAGCGTTTGATGTGGTATATTCAATTGAGGAAAACGAATGGAATGGAAAAATTAGTTTGCAGTTAAATGTAAAAGACATTAGGCCAGCTGTAAATAATTAATATCACTTTTTAAATAGATTAAATCATCCCAACTTTGCATTATTTTTATGCCTTTCGCTGTCACGTTTAGACTTCTTTTCTAAATTTTTTGCTAAGGCTTCCTCTAAATTAACACCTGTTTGGTTGGCTAAACAAATCAGCACAAACAAAACATCTGCCAACTCGTCTCCTAAATCTTTTGATCGATCACTTTTCTTTTCAGATTGTTCTCCATAACGCCGGGCTATAATTCGAGCAACTTCACCAACCTCCTCTGTCAATTGGGCCATATTAGTGAGTTCGTTGAAATAACGAACACCATGCTCTTTTATCCAATCATCAACTGCTTGTTGTGCTTCATTTAGTGTCATTATTCTCGATTTTTTGAATCCATGGTAATGGTAACTGGGCCGTCGTTAACTAATGTTACTTGCATATCTGCCCCAAAGGTTCCTGCAGGAATCGCTTCGCCAATCAAAGCACCTAATTGTAATTTAAATTGCTCATATAACTTTTCTGCGTATTTAGGATCTGCAGCACGCATGAAAGATGGTCTATTCCCCTTTTTTGTAGCAGCATGTAAAGTAAATTGACTTACTGCCAAGATTTCTCCATTAACAGCTTTTACATCATGATTCATATGGCCTTCCTCATCATTAAAAACACGCATGGCTACCACTTTTCGTGCTAACCATTCTACATCTTCCATTTCATCAGCTTCTTCAACACCAACAAATACAAGTAATCCGCTTTTAATCGCACCTACCTCTTGGTTATTTACTTCTACTTTAGCTTCCTTTACGCGTTGTATTACTAGTCTCATTTCTTTAAATTTTCAGCTTATCGCTAGTTCTTATTGGTTTCCTGTTTAACTTTCTTATTTGCCTTAGTATCCTTTAGTTCTGTAGCTCTCCCCTTCTTCTTCCTCGAATATAGACAAATAGTTCAAGTACCTTGTTTTAGCAATTTCACCCTTTGCTACAGCTTCTTTTATCGCACAATTGGGTTCATTGATGTGCACACAATTATTGAATTTACAATCGTTTATTTTTTCTCGCATTTCAGGAAAGTAATGCGACAAAACCTCTCGGTCTAACTCTACATTGCCAAAACCTTTAATCCCTGGGGTATCAATAATTTTTCCTCCAAACGGCAATTCAAACAACTCAGCAAAAGTAGTGGTGTGTTGACCTGTTTGATGGGCATCAGAAATTTTATTGACCCTCAAGTCAAAATTAGAATCTAAGGAATTGATTAATGTACTCTTTCCAACTCCTGAATTCCCTGAAAAAATAGATATTTTACCCTTCATCAGCTCCTTCAACTTATCAATGCCCTTCTCTTCTGTTGCAACTACTTCAAGCTGCTCATATCCAGCAGATTTATAAATTTCTTTCCATCGAGCTAAGTCCTTTTCTTGCTTTTCAGTTGTTAATAAATCCAACTTATTATAAACTAAAACTGTAGGAATACGGTAAGCCTCTGCACCGACTAAAAAACGATCAACAAAACCCAAAGTAGTAACAGGATTTTCAATGGTAATAATCAAAAAAAGACAATCGACATTTGCAGCAATGATTTGAACTTGCTTGGAAAGATTTATGGACTTCCGAATAATGTAATTTTTTCGATCTTCGATAGTATGAATAACTCCTTCTTCACCTTCCATTTCAAATTTCACACGATCACCTACTGCCAAAGGATTAGTGCTTTTTAGCCCTTTGATTCGAAATTTCCCTTTCAAACGTGCTTGTATACGCTCTTTCTGAGAAGTTTCTACTTCATACCAGCTACCTGTTGATTTTACAACTAATCCTTCCAAATTCCCTCTAGTTTATACCCTGTACTTCGGGTTTAAAATTAGTAAATTCGTCTTGCAAAAAAAGAATCAAAGATGTCTATTGTAGTAGAAGGAGTTAGCAAACACTATGGCGAGCAAAAAGCATTAAATAATGTGAGCTTTGAAATCACCCCTGGAGAAATTGTTGGTTTTTTAGGGCCTAATGGGGCAGGAAAATCAACTATGATGAAAATAATTACTGGCTTTATTCCAGCTACTAGTGGTAAAGTTAGCGTGACCGGCATGAACATTGAAGAAAGTCCTTTGGCCATAAAACGCAAAGTAGGTTATTTGGCAGAACAGAATCCATTGTATTACGATATGTACGTGCGTGAATATTTAAGTTTTATAGCAGGAATATTTAAACTGGAAAACCCAAAACAACGCATCGATGAAATTATTGAAACAGTTGGTTTAAGTATTGAACAAAACAAAAAAATTGGAGCGCTGTCAAAGGGATACAAACAACGTGTTGGCTTGGCCCAAGCATTATTGCACGACCCGGAAGTGCTAATATTAGATGAGCCAACAACTGGATTAGACCCTAATCAATTAGAAGAGATTCGAGGCTTAATTAAAAAAATAGGCGCTGAAAAAACAGTAATGCTATCGACCCACATTATGCAGGAAGTAGAGGCCATTTGTGACCGGGTAATCATAATCAATAAGGGTAAAATTGTGGCGAACGATAAAGCCTCCAATCTAAGTTCATTATTCAGCAGCCAAAGCATAATAAAAGTAGAGTTTGATGTACAAGTGGACTTGGCAAAATTAAAAGCTATACCAGGGGTAGCATCAATTCAAAACCCTAGTGGAAACATCTACTTGATCAAGAGTCAAGCAGAAAAAGACATAAGAAATGATGTTTTCCAACTTGCAGTGCAGGAAAATTTATCAGTTATTACCTTGCAAAAAGAAGCAGTTAAACTTGAGGATATCTTCAAGCAACTGACTACTCAAGAAATCGAACAATAAAAAATTCCAAAATCTTTTATCAATTCGTACTTTAGCGAACCGAAAAATTAACACAAATTTTATGTCATATTTATTTACTTCGGAATCAGTATCCGAAGGTCATCCAGATAAGGTTGCTGATCAAATTTCAGATGCATTAATCGACAATTTCTTAGCTTTTGATAAAGACTCAAAAGTTGCATGTGAAACTTTAGTAACAACAGGGCAAGTGGTATTAGCTGGCGAAGTAAAGTCAAATGCTTATTTAGACGTACAATTAATTGCGCGTGATGTCATTAACAAAATTGGTTATGACAAGGGTGAGTATATGTTTGACGGCAATAGCTGTGGTGTATTTTCTGCAATTCATGAGCAATCACCTGACATTAATCAAGGAGTTGACCGAGCAAATAAAGAAGAGCAAGGTGCTGGAGATCAAGGAATGATGTTTGGTTATGCTACCAACGAAACGGAGAGCTACATGCCCTTGCCACTAGAAATTTCTCATATTTTATTGAAGGAATTAGCGGCGCTAAGAAGAGAAAAAAATGAAATTACTTATTTACGACCAGATTCAAAGTCCCAAGTGACAATTGAGTATGACGATGACAATAAGCCAGTTAGGATTGACGCCATTGTTGTTTCTACACAGCACGATGATTTTGATACTGAATCAAACATGTTGGCAAAAATCAAAAAAGACATCATTGAAATTTTAATCCCAAGAGTAAAAGCTCAACTCCCAGCTGAGACACAAGCACTATTTAACGACCAAATTAATTACCACATCAATCCTACAGGAATTTTTGTAATTGGTGGTCCACACGGTGACACTGGATTGACAGGTAGAAAAATAATTGTAGACACCTATGGGGGTAAAGGAGCTCACGGAGGTGGCGCATTTTCTGGAAAAGACCCTAGTAAAGTAGATCGATCTGCAGCCTATGCCACGCGACATATTGCTAAAAATTTAGTTGCTGCTGGTGTTGCCGATGAAGCATTAGTTCAAGTAGCTTACGCAATCGGTGTTGCAAAGCCAATGGGCCTCTATGTATCCACTTATGGCACATCTAAAGTGAACATTAATGATGGAGAGATTGCTAAAAAGTTGATGGAAATTTTTGACATGCGACCATATGCAATTGAAGAGCGTTTTCAGTTGAGAACTCCAATTTATGCAGAAACTGCTGCCTATGGCCATATGGGCAGAACTTGCGAGGTGGTTGAGAAAACATTTATTTCACAGACTGGTGAAAAAGTAAACATGAAAGTTAAATTATTCCCATGGGAAGAATTAAATTATGTAGATAAGGTAAAAGCTGCCTTCGGATTATAAAGAAGCTTCAATCAATAAAATTTAAAACCTTGTTATGTTTAGAGAAATCTAAGCACACAAGGTTTTCCTTTTTAAAAAACAATTTACTTCTTCCTAAAAAACAATTGAATTGGCACTCCGGTAAAGTCAAATTTCTCTCTCAGTCTGTTTTCTACGAAGCGCTTATACGGCTCCTTAATGTATTGTGGGTGGTTGCAATAAAAAACAAAGGTAGGTTTGTAGGTTGGTAACATATTTACAAACTTTATCTTAATAAACTTCCCCTTTACTGAAGGTGGAGGAGCAGAATCTACTATAGGCAGCATCACTTTATTAAGCTCATTGGTGCTGATCTTTTTTATTCGATTTTCAAATACTTTTACGGCTACTTTCAGTACATCATGAATTCGCTGCTTTTCAATAACTGACGTAAAAATTATAGGCACATCGGTAAATGGAGCAATTTTGTTAAGAATTTGACCCTTAAATTCTTTCATGGTATTTGATTCTTTATTTTCAATCAAATCCCATTTATTAACCATGATTACAATGCCTTTTTTGTTTTTCAAGGCCAAACTGTAAATATTCATGTCCTGTGCCATCATACCCTGGGTAGCCTCAATCAACAAAATACAAACATCAGAATTTTCAATGGCTCGAATAGAACGCATTACAGAATAATATTCTACGTCCTCTTCTACCTTCGTCTTCTTTCGAAGCCCTGCAGTATCTGTTAATATGAAATCAAATCCATAGGCATTGTAATGTGTTCCCACGGCATCACGTGTTGTGCCTGCAATAGGAGTTACAATATTTCGTTCTTTTCCAATTAAGGTATTTAAAAATGAAGATTTTCCCACATTTGGTCGACCTACAATTGCAATACGTGGAATATCTGACTCTTCCTCATTAGGCTCATCTTGAAACTCAGCTATAACTTTGTCCAACAAATCACCGGTACCACTGCCATTCATGCTAGAAATATTGTGGATTTCTCCTAATCCAAAGGCATAGAATTCAGCAGCCTCAGCAATTCGTGCATGATTATCAACCTTATTAGCAACAACAAAAACAGTTTTATTTGTTTTACGCAGTAAATTAGCTACAGTAGTGTCTAAGTCAGTAATACCAACAGTAACATCTACAATAAATAAAATGATGTTTGCTTCCTCCAAAGCAATTTCTACTTGCTTTCTTATCTCTCCCTCAAATTCATCATCCGACCCTCTCACGTAGCCGCCTGTATCAATAACTGAGAAATCTCTTCCACCCCAAGTCGCTTTTCCATATTGCCGATCACGTGTAACCCCACTTGCTTCGTCAACAATGGCCTTTCTACTTTCAGTTAATCGATTGAATAATGTAGACTTTCCAACATTGGGTCGACCTACTATTGCTACAATATTTCCCATTTGCTATAAGTAACCAAATTTTTTTAATTGCTTTTCATCGTTTCGCCAGTCTTTATTGACCTTTACATACAATTCAAGGTATATTTTTTTCTGAAAAAACTCTTCCAGGTCCTTGCGGGCATATGTCCCGACTTTCTTCAACATTTTTCCTTCTTTGCCAATAATTATCCCTTTTTGGCTTTCACGCGAAACATAAATTATTGCCCTAATTTTTATAATTTCCTGCTCATCTTTAAATGATTCAACTTCAATCTCTGCAGAATATGGTACTTCTTGATCATAAAGAAGCAATATTTTTTCTCTTATTTTTTCTTCTACAAAAAATCGTTCTGACTTATCAGTCAGACTATCTTTTGGATAATAGGGTGGGCTCTCTGGCAGTAATTCAATAATTTTTTGTTTTAAGCTATCAACATTAAATGCATGTAATGCAGAGAGAGGCAAAATGCTAGCCTTTGGCAGTTGTTCATGCCATCGGTTCATTTCAATTTCTAATTTTTCTTGCTGCGATAAATCTATTTTATTCATTAAAACAATTACAGGAACATCAGTCTTGTTCAAGAAGTCATTGAGTCGATCATCTTTAAGTTTCTGCTGTCCGCATTCCAACATCAATAGAATAATATCTGCATCTTTCAAGGATGAGTAGACAAACTTCATCATACCTTCTTGCATTTTATATGCAGGGTCTATGATTCCTGGCGTATCAGAATAAACAATCTGGTAGTCGTCTTCATTAACAATGCCTAATATACGATGCCGGGTAGTTTGTGCCTTTGAAGTGATGATTGAAAGCTGTTCTCCAACTAATTGATTCATCAAGGTTGACTTCCCTACGTTAGGATGCCCAATAATATTTACAAAACCAGCCTTGTGTTTCATTGCCTTCAAATCTTTTGCAAAGGAACGAATTAATGTACTAAAACTAGCTTATGCTAATTGTTGAATGAAGCATACATTATCTTGATATTTATTAGGGTAGAATGCCTAATCCACAGCCTCTACTTCCATGTTAATTTTTGCTCTCACTTTCAGTAGATTTCTTTATTCCTAAGCTAACCTATATTATCCAACTTAGTAGTAGTGAAGTTTAGCATTGAATTAAAATATCACTCATACCAATTGATAAATGCTCTTGTTGACCTATAGAGTTATTTTATTGCATTTTTAGTATTTCAATCAACGTAATCTTCAATTTCTGGAAAGTATGAGAACTTTTGATTGTGATAATTTTTACTCATTCTTCTCCATCCAGTAGGATTGTTAACATTCGTAAAACAAGAAGACCTTTTTCCTGCAAAACTTCAGCATTTAAAAAGAATATATTCTACCTTCTTAAAACAGATAACAATAGGTAATTATTATAGTTAAGTTTTGAATATTTAGCAACTTCTTTTTTTGGGGAAGAAGTAAGAGATACCATTTTTACATATAAAATATAAGCTTATCATTAAAATAGATTGCAACAAGGACTGATACTATGCTAAAACGTTTTCGTATAATTAATTAACTTCTAGTAGTAGTTTATTTAATTTATACCTTTGAAATTATTTTTACTAGAAAATCGATATGCAACAATAACATTTATCAAATAATCAGCAAATGCTGCATCTCCATGTCGATAAACACCAGTTTGCGCTGTTCTTACTTTATCTTCAAAGCTTCTTGTTCTATTTCTATATAAAGCAATGGGTAAAGTGGCAGATACAGATAAATTATTTTTAGAATATCCTACCCCAGGCTCTGCTGAGATTGCATAACCTGGTCTTCTATACCCTGAACTACTTCCTATGAGGTCATTTGCTGGTACACCTTCGGCTCTACTACCTAAATAAAAATTGAATCCTTTCATGGTATTATAGAACCCTCCTATTGTAGCAGCAAATTGGTCTGGACAAGAAAATTCACTTCTACCATTTCTAGTTAGCACTCCGTTTGTTTCTTGAAAATTAAAAAGATAAAACAAATTGGAACTTATCCCAAATGAATGGGAAATGGGATGAAATCCTCGAACATCAATAGTTAATGCTGTTCCACCATCCCCTGGCTGGATAGACTGATCAACAACTTTCTCAATATTTTCATCTTTATTCGAACCTTGATTGTAGAACGTATCTTCATAATTATACTTACCCGTAGGCAATTTTACTCCTATACCTATGGAGTAGTTAAAACGTGATGAATCTGGGTTAAACAACCAATACCCAATCCCCAAACGAATGTCTGCTAATCCCCTTGAAGATGTTTCATGCCTATCACCGAGTCCACTAGGCGGATTTCCGCCATGCTCATACATGGAAGACCTTTTGTGATACACAGTGGGTATAATAGCATTTATAAAAATTCGATCCGATATACCATAAGTAATTGAAAAATCTAAAAAAGTAGATTCATTAACTACCTCTGTTCCTTCTTCTTGTCGGTGCTTTTCTTCAACATCTCCCCTAAAGTGTTTGTCCGATTTAAAATACCGATAACCAAATTGAACATCAAAATCTCCCTTAGCTAAGTTTAATGTACTTCCCATGTTACTGCATGATGAATTTCCTCTGATGGCGACACAACCCTGAGCATTTAACGAAGAATAGGAAAAAAAGCATGTTATTAACACTAAGAAACCGATTAAGTGATAGGAGTTAAGTTTCATTTTTAATGAATTAGTTGATTTTAAGTGATCTTTATAGGTGAAAATTCCTTTTTTCTGGGGTATATCAACAGCAATGCACAAATAATGATGATATTTTTAACAATATATTGCCCTAACAATGTGAAGCTATTTATTGATTCATCAAATACTTCTGAAGGCAAGAGAATGAAGGGTGAAAAAGTAAAAATAAGATGTAAAATAGCTAGTATAATACCGAGCTTGAGCAACTTGTTTGAAAGTAATAAAAGTCCTATAGTTACTTCTAAAATAGCCAAAGAAAAAACACACACTGCTTTAGGAATGAGAAAAAAAGTAAGCTTCTGAATAGTCAGTGAACATATTGACTCAGCTGGGCTTAACTGAGGGAAAAACTTCAAAAAGCCAAATAACAAAAAGATTAGGGCAATTGAATACTTGAGTAAATTTTGTTTGTTCTTTATCATTTTCTGATTAATAAGGTATCAAATCTAAAATATTTGGATTTCTTTTTTACATGAAATATGTGAAATGGTCCTATTAATTTGTGAATCAAGGATTATATTTGGTAAAAAATGTTTTGAATAAACTCAAATGCTTAATTATTGACGATGACCAACTAATTACTGATTTAGTAGTGCATTTTGCTCAGAAATCTGATAGTATAGAATTTTGTGTTTCTTGTAATGACCCGGTAGAAGGCCTCAAATTATTATCAAACAGCAATTTTGATGTTCTCTTTTTAGATTATAATATGCCTTTATTAAATGGTAAAGACTTGTTAGAAATCAAAAAGGACAGCAGTAAAGTAATTATGGTGACTTCCAATAGCGAATTTGCTGTTGATTCCTACGAGTATGAAAACATTATTGATTATTTGGTAAAACCCCTTAATTACAAACGATTCGAAAAAGCAATTCAAAAAGTGTTAATTCAAGATGAAGTTAAAAAAAATATCAGACCAAATATTGATCAGAAGTCTATCTTAATAAAGGACGGTAGTAATTGGATTCCCTTATTATTTGACAACATCCTTTTTATTAAATCTGATTCAAACTATTGTACTTTTCATACCATTAATAAAAAGGTGATGTCTCTTGCGAAGCTTAAAGAGTTGGAAATAAAGCTACCTTCAAACTTTATTAGATGTCATCGGTCATATATTATCAATGTTGACTTCATTAATCGAATTAATCTTGAAGAAATTGAAATTCAAAGGTCAATAATCCCTGTCAGTTCTTTATATAAAAACCAAATAAAGGAGTTTCTAGATTCTAAGAAATAATCTTTTTAAGCGAATATTTTAGGTTATAATGGTAACATTCCATAATGTTATTAATATCATTTCTTTCCTTATTCAAAATTAAATGAGAAGCTGAAAAAGCATCTTTAATTTTAATGAGTCTTTTCTCCAATTTAGGCAACTCAAGCCTCCTTAGAGTAGTATTAAACTTATGTAATATTTTTTCCAAATCCGTTAGACTTTTATGTTCAATGCAATTGATCAATCTAAGTTTATATTCCTCCCATTCTTTAATTAGAATTGTTAATGCTTTAGAATATTTGTCCTTATCATAGTCATAATCTGCTTTGATAGAATTCAATTGGGGTACTCCGTATTTTGACAATACTAAGCCAAGATTTATTTGATTGAAGAGGTGATTTTTTTCGAATGGCTTTTGAATTGCCAAAGCTTGTGGGAATTCTTTCCATATTTCTTTCAAATCAGGATCTACACCACTCGCAACAATTAATACTGAATGATTGGATGCTATTGATTTCAATATGCTTATATATTCTGCAACAACATTTCCCCCTAATCGATAATCAGTAATGATAAGGTCAAATAGTGTATCATCATTTCGATTCAACTGATCGAATGATGAAATGTAAACAGCTTTAAAATCATAAAAAAGATGCTTGTAAAAATTTAGAATTTGTTCATCATCATCTATTAGTAAAACGCTTATATTCCTATCAATGTTCACTCCTTGATTGATATTTGGGCCTTCAGGCTCTTTACTTCTGTATTTGAAGTTCAATTCAAAATAGAAAGTAGATCCAATGTTTTTCTGAGATGATGCTTTCAATTCTGAACCAAGATGATTCAACAGCTCATTTACTATAGTTAAACCTAGACCAAAATTAGATTCTTTTGAGTTAGATTTTTTGTTAGAAAAATACCGCTCATTAATTTGCAGAAGTTCACTTTCACTCATGCCTATCCCATCATCTGAAACACTAAAGGCTATTCTAGCAATATCACTTTTAAGCTGAATTAACTTAACTGATGTAATTATACTTCCATTGAAAGCAGCATGAGTTAGGGCATTAGATATGAGATTGTTTAATATTTGGCTGAGCCTTAGTTTATCAACTCTAAATTCATAATTTTTCAATTCACTATCAAGACTGGTATTGATTTGAATTGATTTTTGAGAAGCTGAATATTGATTGCCAATTAGTAAATCTTGAAGAAGATTATCAATGCCTTCCCACAAAAATTCACTTTTGTAATTGCCATTAATTACACTCTGATAATCTAAAATATCATTTACCAATCTGACTAAGTTGGTTGTGTTGAGTTGAATACTTCTAAGAATATCGATTTGATTAGGATTAGGAGAGTTTTGTTCAAGCATTTTACTCAAGCCTAAAATTGATTGTAATGGGTTTCGAATTTCATGGGATATGTTCTCAATAAATTCAGATTTATCACGTTCAGCTAGTTCAGCATTTTTCTTTTCTAATTCAATTGAGCTAATTTGTTGATTGATAAGTGCAGACATTTCTTTAAAACTTCTTGCCATTTCTCCAATTTCATCCTCCCTATTTGTAGGTAGGTCTTCAAGATTCATATTGTTTGAAAATTGTTTCATACTTTCAGTTAGCCTCCTGAATGTTTGAGATTGTTTCCTTAAAATATAAAAAGCGATTATAGTAAATGTCAATCCGGTAAAAAAAATCAATAAGAAGCTTTTTCTTCTCCAGTCATAATAAGGCTTCATTAGTGATGAACGGTTTGCAACCACTTGAAATACAAAATGATATTTCATAGGTTTTATCTGAACTTTATGAACCGATATCAATTCTCTAGGTAAACTAACAATTCCATCTTTTATTAAATCATCAGGGGATAAATCAAACTGGGGAAAATCGTTACCATATTCAAAAATAAAAGTGCTATCTATTTCCTCGTGCATAAGATAAAACCCCTTTTCATTTAACATCCTAAGATCAAAGCCAGCACCCACTGTGTTTTCTAAGCGATTAAATAATTTTGTTAAATCGGTGTTGATTACAATGATTCCCTTAAGTATAGATTTAAAATATAATGGACAAGCGATTCTGAGAGTAGGCGTTCTTGGTAAGCTTATTTTCCCGAACTCTTTATTTAAATTTATTTCTGAAAAATAAACTTCACCTGAATCTAACTTAATTGTTTCTTTAAAATATGGGCGGTCAGATTTATATTGTAATTGATTTGGTTTAGTACTTTCTACTTTACCATTCAATTGATTTACTCTTATTACTTCTCTACCACTATTTGCTTCTATAAATCTGATTTGAAAAAAATCATCGTTTGAACGAATTACACTTAAATAATTATCTAATAGTAACTTGTAATTGATAGAATCTTCAGTAGAAATATACTTTTTTAATACAGGACTATTTGATAGGTAATCAAGTTGAGATAATAGTCCATCAATATAATCCTCAAGTTGAATTTCAATTAATTCTCCATTATGTACTAACTGGTTCTTCGCTGTTTCAATAATTCTATTTGAACTATTATTTAGCATTAAATAACCCATAGTACCTAGGCCTAAAAGAAAAATAAAGAAATAAAAAATAGCATTCTTAAATGCAAATGATTTCAAAAGCTTCATTTTCAATTTTAGTGTTATCAATTGGAAAATTAATGATTTCCAATATTGAAGGGAATCATCTATTCTTTTTTACAGCAAACTAATTTGAGTTAATTTCAACAAAGTTTCATATCTAACCTTATTCTTAAAAGCTTCTACAACTAAAACAATTATTTATGAGACTTAAGTCTAGCTATTAGCTGAGTGTAACCTGTGTATGACTCTTGGCGTTTGGTGGAGAATAATTTTTAAACAAAAGTGTTTTCGCTCATATCAATTGATAGAAATAAAAAAAGCCGCATTACTGCGGCTTCTTTAGTAGCGGGGACCAGTTGCGAAGTCTCGGAACGAACTGATGTCCGCCTCTGGCGGATTAGAGCCCTCCTAATCAAACTTTATATTGTCTTTTATCCATTGTCGCCCTTGACCACTTTTTAGAAACATCTCGCGTGCTATTGCTTCTGCCTTTTTTTTATAAAACTCAACATGGACAACCTTCCATGGTCGATAGCTTATTGTCCAACCTTTATTAGACAACTCATTATGGGAATGAAATCGAGCAATTAATTGAGTCGAGCAACCAGTATATTGCTTTTGATGCTTCGAGGAGTATAAAATATAAACTACTGTTTCTTCTTCCATACCAATTGATAGAAATAAAAAAAGCCGCATTACTGCGGCTTCTTTAGTAGCGGGGACCAGACTCGAACTGATGACCTTCGGGTTATGAGCCCGACGAGCTACCAACTGCTCCACCCCGCAATATATTTTAATATTACTTATTTACTTTTCAAACTTTTCAAATCAACTCGAACTGATGTCCGCCTCTGGCGGATATGAGCCCGACGAGCTACCAACTGCTCCACCCCGCAATATATTTTAATATTACTTATTTACTTTTCAAACTTTTCAAATCAACTCGAACTGATGTCCGCCTCTGGCGGATATGAGCCCGACGAGCTACTCCCGACAGCTATCGGGACTCCACCCCGCAATATATTTTGAATTGCTTATTTTTCTTTCGGGATGCAAATGTACCATAAATTAAAATGCTGACAAAAAAGATATTAAAATAATCTTGTGATAAACTCTATTAATTTTTCGAATTCAAAATAATATAATAATTACTTTAGTGCTGGAAATGGGATTTTTTTACAGCATTGGTGAGTATTTTATTTTGATGGGCAGAACCTTTCAAAAACCAACGAATTTCGCATTGTATCGCCGACAAATTATTCATGAAATTGACTCCTTAGGGCTAGGGTCATTTGGCATTATTACCATCATCTCAGTTTTTATGGGTGCTGTAATTTCATTGCAAACAGCATCTAATATCGACAGCGCTCTTATCCCTGCCTATACTGTTGGCTATACCGCCAGACAATCAATGATTTTAGAATTTTCGCCAACCATTATTGCATTAATCTTAGCTGGAAAGGTTGGTTCAAACATTGCATCTGAAATAGGAACTATGCGTGTGAGCGAGCAAATTGATGCACTTGAAATTATGGGAATCAATTCTGCCTCATATTTGATTGTACCTAAAATTATTGCTGCAGTATTTATCAACCCCTTTTTGGTAGTTTGGAGCATGTTCATTGGAATTTTTGGTGGATATATGGTCGCTTTTTTATCTGGAGTAGTCACCACAGAAGAATATATTTATGGAATACAATATGACTTTAAAGTTTTTGGCATTTATTATGCCCTGATTAAAACACTCTTTTTTGCTTTTATTATCACTTCCATTCCATCATATTATGGCTATTATGTAAAAGGCGGGGCACTAGAGGTTGGCGCAGCAAGCACTAAAGGAGTAGTTAATAGTAGCATAGTTATTCTTATAGTAAACTACATCTTAACTCAATTACTTTTAATATGATTGAGTTAAAAAACATATCTAAGTCGTTTAACAATAAGGAAGTCCTAAAAAATATTAGCGTCAACTATGAAAAGGGAAAAACTAATCTCATTATTGGCGCCAGTGGTTCAGGAAAATCTGTTTTAACAAAGTGCACTGTTGGTTTAATTGAGCCAGATCACGGCGACGTTTTTTATGAAGGGAAGAACTTTACAAAAATGGATGTTGATGGCCGGAAAGAAGTTAGAAAGGAAATTGGTATGCTTTTCCAAGGAGGAGCTCTTTTTGACAGCCTTACAGTTGAAGAGAATATTAAATTCCCCTTGCGCATGCATTCTGCTATGACGGAAAGGGAAATGCTTGATCGTGTTAATTTTTGCCTTAATCGTGTTGACTTACATGATATTAATGATCGTTTCCCTGCAGAAATTAGTGGGGGCATGCAAAAAAGGGTCGGTATTGCTCGTGCTATAGCGTTAAAACCTAAGTATTTATTTTGTGATGAACCCAACTCAGGCTTAGACCCAGGCACTGCTATTTTAATCGACAACCTGATTAAAGAAATTACTGAAGAATTTCAAATAACAACAATAGTTGTTACCCACGATATGAACTCCGTAATGGAAATCGGTGAACATGTTATTTTCATTTACAAAGGAGAAATCCACTGGGAAGGTAGTAAAGACAATATTCTTGCTTCAGATAACAAAGAATTAGCCGATTTAGTATTTGCTTCTGACCTTATGAAAAAGGTTAGAAAACAGAACTAATTTTTTAATCTTTTTTTATTCTAAAGAGCTTAGTTCATTCCATAAAAAAAGCCCCCACTTTGCAGCGAGGGCTTTTTCAATTTATGAATTTGTCAATTATTTAAGAACTACTTTCTTCAATAATTTTTCACTATCATTCTCTAAAGTCACAAAATAAACACCTTTATCTAAGTTAGATAAATTCATTCGCTCAATTTTAGTTCCGTTTACTTGAA
>JAVJQS010000002.1:0-103517 GCA_040218815.1 Vicingaceae bacterium
GCACTGATAAATTCTACTTTTTGTTCCATAGTTGTATTACATTTCCAAGGCATAATAATTTGAATTTGTGTTCAAATTATACGTCTCAAAAGTGTAAACTATGTCCCTTTAACTTTGTAAAGGATGTCCCTTTACCGTACCCAAGTAGTTCATAACGGGTACTATAATCAAAGTGAGGAAAGTTGCGAAAGTCAATCCAAAGATCACTGTCCAAGCTAAAGGCCCCCAAAAGATCACATTATCTCCTCCAACGTATATTTTAGGGTCAAATTCTGTGAATAAAGAGAAAAAGTCAATATTCAACCCTATTGCCAGTGGAATTAAACCTAAAACTGTAGTTATTGCTGTCAACACAACAGGACGTAAACGTGCTTTTCCACCAACTACAATAATATCTCGAATTTCCTCGCGCTTTAATAAGTCATCTTTACCCATGTCGAGTTCGTTCTTCTTTCTGTTGATCAAAATATCGGTATAGTCTAGTAGTACTACTCCATTATTTACCACAATTCCCGCAAGTGAAATAATTCCCATCATGGTCATCATAATTACAAAGTTCATTCCTGTAATTACTAAACCTAAGAACACGCCGATAAAGCTTAGAAAGATGGCCACCATAATAATTGTCGGTTGGGAAATAGAGCTAAACTGAAAAATCAAGATCAAGAAAATCAGAAACAATCCTCCTACTAAAGCACTTACTAAAAAGGTCATCTGTTTTTCCTGCTCTTCTATTTCTCCCGTAAATTCATACTTAATTCCATTTGCCAATTCAAAATCGGTCATTTCTTCTTTTACCATGCTGTACACCTCATTTGGGTTTGCTCCAGGAACTACTCCTGAATAAAGGGTTACAATCGGAACCAAATCGATGTGCTTAATCGCACTAAACCCAGAGGTATTCTTTTGGCTTGCAACAGCACTAACTGGTATTTCCTTAATCTGTCCGCTTGCTTGATCTCTAAAAATAATGTTCTGATTAAACAAGGCGCTAGAATTGTACCTTAGATCTTCATTGAATCGAACATAAATGTCGTAGTCGTCTCCATCTTCCTTGTAAACTCCCGCTTTGGTGCCAAAAATAGAATTTCGAAGTTGGTTTCCAATTTGAGCAACTGAAACTCCAAGATCTCCCGCTTTTTTTCTATCCACCTCAACCTGAATGGCAGGTTTACTCCGATTCACATCAATTTTTAACTCATCGATGCCTGGAACATTCTTGCTGTTAATGAAATTTCGAGCACTTTCTGCAGCATCAATTAAAGAGGCATAATCAGCTCCACTAATTTCAATGTTTACCGGGTAACCAGCAGGTGGTCCTGCGGCATCTTTTTCCACGGATATAGCTACTCCTGGATAAATTCCCTTTAATGCTTCTTGTACTTTAAGTCGCAATTCTTCACTGTCTTTTCCTTTTCGAAATTTAAACTCCCGCATAGAGGCTGTTACCTTTCCACGATGGGGCATTTCCGCTGCAGAACCACCATCAGTTTGTGGGTTTCCTGCCCCTTCACCAACTACAGAAACAGAAGACTCCACCAAAAAATTTCTTCCATCTTCGTCAAGATACTCATCATCATTTAAGACGGCATTCATTCGTTCTTCGATATCCTTGGTAATGGCATTCGTTTTCTCGATTGCTGTTCCTTCAGGATACTCAATGTAAGCAATGATTTGATTCGGCTTATTGTCTGGGAAAAACTCAATTTTAGTTCTACCTGAACCCACAGATCCTCCAAATAAGAAGAGCGATACAAAAAGCATCACAAACGTTCCAATAAAAAAAGCATAGGCATTTCTTCCTCTTAATGCCATTTTAAGAAATCCTTCGTACCAGTTTTCAAAGCTTACCAATGTTTTTCGCTGAAAACGATCCGCTAAACCCCGTAAACCATAGCGATATACCCACATCATAATTGCACTGAAAATCAATAGTGTTCCCAATCCTCGAACTGCACCACCAACCAAAAAAATCAGTAAACCGAGTGCCACCATTATTATGGTATTTCTTATCAATGACTTTCTACTTCCCACTTTATCTTCAACGTCCATAAACTTTGAAACTAACATAGAGTTAAAGAAGATGGCGACGAATAATGACGATCCTAAGACGATAGAAAGTGTCACTGGAAAATAAATCATAAACTGCCCGAAAAGTCCTGGCCAAGTACCTAGTGGGACAAAAGCTGCAACCGTGGTAACTGTAGAAATAATAATGGGAACAGCAATTTCACCAATGCCTTTTTTTGTGGCCTCTTTTCTCGACATGCCTTCACTCATCAAGCGATAGACATTCTCCACAACTACAATTCCATTGTCAACTAACATTCCTAAACCCATGATCATTGCAAAGAGAATCATGGTATTAAGGGTATAACCTAAACCATCAATAATCATAAAGGAGATGACCATGGACATGGGTATGGCAAATCCAACAAAGAGTGCGTTCCTAAATCCTAAAAAGAACATCAAAACAGTAACTACTAATATGATTCCGAAAATAATGTTGTTTACCAGATCATTAACTTGATTAATGGTTTTCTGAGATTGGTCATTTGCTGATGTTACCGTGACATTTGGCGGAAGAAATTCTTGACGCGCTTTTTCTACAATAGCATCGGCTTGCTCAATGGCATCTACCATGTTCTTGCCTGAACGCTTCTTAACATCTAAGCTCACTACCTTTTCTCCCCATTCGCGAGCAAAAGTTGTCTTTTCCTTCTCTCCGAAACTAACTGTGGCAACATCTTTTAAATACACAGAGTTTCCCTTTTCAGATTTTACAACGAAATTCTCAAGCAACTCAGGCTTTTCTACTTCTCCTAAAATCCGAATGGTCCTTCTTTGTCCGCTATTTTTTAAGTTACCTGCAGACATGGTTACATTTCCATTAGAAATCGCATTGGTGATGTCTTGAAAGCTCACTTTTGAAGCCATCATTTTATAGACATCTACTGCCACCTCAACCTCTTTATCTTGAGCCCCTCGGATATCTACTTGCTTTACTTCTGGAATGGTTTCTATTTCATCTTCCAGGTATTCCGCAAACTCTTTAAGCTGTTCCACAGGGTAATCTCCCGTTATATTGTAGTTTACAATCGGAACTTCCTCAGAAAAGTTGAGGTCAAAAACATTGGGTTCTACTTTTGCCCCATTAAAAGTTGGCCAATCTTCACTTGACTTTACTTCATCTACTTTATCCTTTACTTTGACTTTAGCCTGCTCTACCTCAATATCTTCGTCAAACTCAATGGTTATAATTCCATAATCCTCCTGAGAAGTAGATAAAATCTCCACCACATTTGAGACGTCATCCAGCTCATCTTCTAATGGATCAATTATTAATCGCTCAATATCTTCAGCTGTGTTTCCTGGGTAAGGGGTGCTGATGTAAATTTTTGTTTCGACAATCTCAGGAAAGTCTTCTCTGGGTAGTGAGAAGTAGGAGGAAATTCCCAAGAAAAAGAGAATTGCCATCATTACATATATAACCGTAGGGTTTTCAACTGCCCATGACGACAACTTAAATTCTTTGTCTACTGATTTATTCTCTTTTGACATAATAAATATCTTATTTGATAATTTGCACCTGCTGTTGATCTTTTACCAATCTCGCTCCATCTTTAATAACAGAATCTCCTACTTTCAAGCCTGATAATACCTCGATATAATCCCCTTTTTTCTTTCCAGTGGTAATAAATTCCTTCTGAACAATTGGGTTCGGAGAATCAGCTATTTCCTTTGTAGTATAGATGTACTGACTCCCTTCAGAATCTTCAGAAATAATACTTTGAGGAATTAAAATAGCATTCTCATTGATGTAATCATTCACTTGAAGCCTTGCCGTTAAATTTGGTTTTATCTTTCCGCTTGCATTTGGAACATCAATTTCAATCTTAAATGTTCTATTGTTTGGATTTAAATAATTTGAAACATTGGAGATTTTACTCTCCACGGTTGTATCCAACACAGGAAGATCTATCAGTACTTTTTTACCTTTTTCGATTTTTCCCAAGTATTTCTCAGGTACATCGGCATGAATATACATGTCCTTTAAATTCACAATTCTAAACAATGCAGACTGTCCAGGCACTACTAGTTGACCTTCATCAGCAATGGTTTCATCGATCTGCCCAGTAAAAGGTGCTCTTACAGTAGCCTTAGCAACTTGTCTTTCCATTTGTTTTACTGCCTCTTGATCTGCTAAAAATTGTGTTTCAGCTTGTAAGTAATCAATTTCAGAACCTACATTTTTCTCCCACAAGCGCTTGCGCTTTTCATAGGTGGTTTTTGAAAGCTCAGCACGCTGCTTTACTTGCTCTAATTGGGCGCTCATTCCTCCATCATCAATTATTGCAACGGTTTGGCCTTTTTGTACCAAGTCTCCCATTTTGACTTTAAAGTCAATCAAGGTTCCTTGAATTTCAGCATAAACAACAATGTTTTGATCTGTTTCAACACTGCCTTGCAACTCTACATAATGATTAAAAGCTTGCTTTTCAATGGAGTAAACACTTACTAAAGGCAATTTCTTTTCTTGCTTTTCACCTTTAAGTGCCTTATCTATTCTGGCAATTTCCCCCTCATTAGCCTTTAATTGATTAAGAATTTCACTTCGTTTAGCTTTGAGTGCTTCAAAGTCATTTGCTTCAATTAAGGCCTCTAAAGAGGTTTCATTTCCACCGCATGCGGCTAAAAATAGAATACTGATTAGTGCGATTAAGTTTTTCATATTAATATTTATTTAATGCGATGTTTAGTTGTGATTTTGCGTTAATTAAAGACAATGCTGCATTTATAAAGTCAGCTTGAGCATCCAAAAGTTGTGTGCTGGCTTGGTTTAAATCTAAACTAGAGCTTATTCCTTCGTCGTATTTAATTTTTGTTTTGTTGTAAATTCTATCGGCCAAGTCCATGTTTCTTTCTGAAGTATTGTATTGACTCAATGCAAAAATGTAACGCGATTGTGTGTTGCTTAAGTTCAACTCCAGCTGCTGCTCCACTTGCTTTTTGGCAATGTTCGTTTTCTCATAGTCGATCTTGGCTTGCTGAACGCGATTGATTCTTGATGTTCCTGAAAAAATCGGAACGTTTAGGTTTAATCCGATCAATTGTGAAGGGAAGAATTTTTTATTGTCCAAGAAATCAAATTCATTACTAAAGGCATTGGTTTGTGCCGTGTAAAAAGCAGAAAGTCGCGGTAAATAAGTTGACTTTTGTTGTTTCCATAATAATTCAGAAGCTCGTCCTTGATTTTCAATTATTTGATAGTCGATGTGATTAGTGACATCGAAATCCTCACTAAATATAGGAGTTCCTTCGGAATTGGTCATTACAATGGTCTCTAAGTCTTCTGTTAAAGTAAGTTCAGCAGCGATATCAATTCCCAAGGCAAATTTTAGCTGATTTTTTACAATCTCTGCTCCGCGAACTGCTCTTTCATAGTTATTTGTAACAGTTGATAGTAAAAGCTCAATTTGATCTGCATCTTGTTCTTCTAAGAACCCACTTTCATAAAGTGCTTTTGTTTCTTCAAAGTTTTCCTCCAGATTTTCTTTGTTGCTTCTTAATATTTCTACATTTTTTTCAGCCACTAAAACATCTCCGTATGCTACTAAAACAGTGTTTCTCACATCTAATTCTGAGCGGATTAAGTCATTTTTAGTGATTTGCAAAAACACTTTACTTGCCTGCAAGCCCACAAAATAAGAACCATCAAAAATCAACTGATCCACATTTACTGCAGCACCCATTTGATGTTCAGTTCCAAAAAATACCTCTTGAAATTCATCTTCAGGTCCACCAAATGCAGAAGCGGGAATCAATTGTATTGGGACTTGAATGTAGTTTTGGTAGTAGCCTGAAGCACTTACTTGTGGCAAGCCTGTTCCAATCGTTTCATTTACCTGCTTTTCAGACTTTTCTACATCCTTAACTGCTTGTTGATTCATGTAGCTATGCTCAACCGCATAGTTTTGCGCTTCCAGTAGGTTAAAGCTAAAACTTGAGTCTGCTTGAGCCTTCAATTGACTTTCAGCCAATACAAGTATTGCTAAAAGACCAATTAATTTGATTGTGTTTTCGATGTTATACATTTTCTTGACTAAATTTTTTCTTTAAGTATGCCCTTCCTTCTGCACTCGCAATTCCTCGAATGTGATAGCGCATCATTTCTGCATGAAGATCAGAATAGGCAAATTCATTTTTGTTAAAATTTTCAGGGTCCATAATTGAGTTTACCATTGAAAGATATAAGTAGGTAAGCAACTCAGGATTCAAATTATCGCGGTATAAACCCGACTTCATTCCTATTTCAAGATTATTCTTTATGTTCTTATAAATGAATGATTGCTTGTGCTCTTGCAAAATGGCAAATGCTTCAGGATGGTACTTCTTCAAATCGAACATGATGGAAGGGTGTAATTCTTTCATTTTACTGCCCATCACTTTGGTCATTTCCATTAAAGCATCAATGGCGTTTGCCTGATCACTAAAAACATCCTGAATATCACATTGCTGCAAATCAATATGCTGAAGCATCACCTTCTTTACTAAGTCTTTTTTATTATCGACAAACTGATAGAGGGTTTTTTTAGATACCCCCATTTGTCTGGCAATTTCATCCATCGTCATGCTCTTTATGCCATAGCGCATAAACAGCTGTCTTGCCTTCTGTATTACTTCTATTTCTTCCATAAGCTACTGAGCGGCAAAACTAAAAAACATTTTTAACATGGGAAACGTTTTTTGAATAAAATGTTTTCAATGGTAATATTTAGGGTTTAGTGGTAGATGTCATTTCTATTTTTTATGAATGTTTTCCGCATAAAAAAAGGGATGCAAAATAGCATCCCTTTCATCTTTTTTTAACTGATTCTATTTCTCATCATTGTAAAGAAATGAGCTATTATAGGTGCCTGTTAAGTTTCTGCCACCCTCAAACTGAAGATTGTAGGTTAAAGTATAGCTTGCAGGGCCTGTTCCTGAAACAATTACTGATCCTCCAACAACATCATAGTTTGGTCCGTCAAACTGTCCATCTACAACACCATCGTTATCTAACTGAACATCTGAGGCCGAAAACCAATATTTCCCCTGAATTGAAACTTCTGTAACCATACTATCGGGAATATAATTAAAGGTTCCTGTTTTAAAACTCGAGGTATCTGGTGAAAATAATTCAACATATATTGATATAGTTGAATTCGCTGATCGGATAAATTCATCCCCGGTTGTATCTTGATTTGCTGTTATGGTGCCATCAAGCGTTTCAAAATCGTAATTGTAGTGAGAACTTACATTGGAGTTTCCAATGGTAGTGGCTCCATAATCTGAAGCAAGTCCCGAGTTTAGATTATAGGTGGTTCCATCAAAAGTAATGGTGTTAGATGTTGGCGATTTTGTTCCACCGCTATTATTATCGTCGCTATCATCATCCGAGCAAGCAGAAAAAGATAATAAAGCGATTGTAGCCATTAATAAAGTAGTAATTCTAAAATTTTTCATTTATTTTAAGGTTTGATTAATATTCGCTAAATATAAAAAAGTTTTTGAACTATAAAACAGTAAGTTAGATAGCGGATATGAGCTAAAAGTTATAGCCAATGGAAACCCCTGCATTAAGGGCTGAAAAAGGTTGATTGTATGAAAAGACCTGAGTGGAAACGATAACTCCATTGATTTGCTCCGTTATCTTAGAATTAATTTCAAACTCTGAAGTAATCAATCCTAAATTTAAAGACAAGTTTAATACATCGGTAAGCCAAAATTCTACACCCCCATTAAATCCATATACGAAGGATTCAACTGAGCGTTCCGCCTCTTGAAGAATTGTTGCCGTTCCCCCTTGAACCGGAACTGTAAAGGAATAACGCCCTACCTGCATGGTACCTATTCCAATAAATGGGTTTATATAAAAGTCAACATCCTTGCTGATGAAGCTAACATATTTATACCCAAAAGCAACTATGCCTATTGAGTAATCATCAACATTATATTGCTGACTACTTATCCCACTGCCATTAAATAAACTAACTGCATCTATTGGGTGACTAAAAGAATTGTATTCAAAGGTTAAGAAATTTTTAATTTTCAAATTAAAGTGCAGACCAAACCTTAATCTTCTTCCATTTTCTGCAAAGCCTGACTCTATATTGCTAAAATCTGTTTCAGCATAATCCCCCAATGTGACTGAAGCAGCATAGCCAAAATAAAGTCGAATAAATTGATTGGCACTATTAATTTTTATTTCTTTAATTGTGCTTTTAGCTGGGCTTGGGTCTCTGCTCTGGGCAGCAGCCACTAATGTAAACCCTAAAAACAAGATTGGAAGAAAGACTAGCTTTTTCATCGTGGTTAGTTGTATTGATTGACAAATTAATCAAATTTTATTGATAGTACTGGTTCCTATTTTAAAATATCTTACTAATTCATCGCCCACTTTAGGAATCAATTATATCTTAAAACTTCAGGAGAAATAAAATTGATTTGTCTCTTCTTAAATTGAACTTAACGCCTAAAAACCGTTCCTTTGCAGCTTCAAATTTCAATGATATAAAGCATGAAAAGATCTGAAGTAAAGCAACTGCTTGCAGGTGGAAAAATAGGGAGCGAGGTCCTATTAAAAGCATGGGTAAGAACGAAGCGAGGAAGTAAAAATGTAGCCTTTGTTGCATTAAACGATGGAAGCACCATCAATAATATACAGGTGGTAGTAGATGTGGCAACAACAGATGAAGCCATTTTAGACCAAATAACTACAGGCGCTTGTATCGCCGTTACTGGAATATTGGTGGAGTCAAAGGGAAGTGGACAGCAGATTGAAATTGAGGCAAAAAACATTGAAATTTTAGGTACAGCCCATCCGGATGAATTTCCATTGCAACCTAAAAAACACTCCTTAGAATTTTTGAGAGAAATTGCTCACCTGCGATTTCGAACGAATACTTTTGGAGCAGTGAATCGTGTCCGCCACAGCTTAATTTTTGCCATTCACGATTTTTTTAACTCACGAGGGTTTTACAACATTCATACGCCTATTATTACTGCTTCAGATGCTGAAGGGGCAGGTGAAACGTTCAAGGTATCCAACTTCGATTTTAACAACATCCCAAAAACTGAGGAAGGCCAAGTCGACTTCAAAAAAGATTTTTTTGGTAAGGAAACCAACCTTACCGTTTCAGGACAGTTAGAAGGAGAACTTGCCGCCATGGCCTTGGGTAAAATTTATACTTTCGGCCCAACCTTTAGAGCTGAAAACTCGAACACCACACGACATTTAGCAGAATTTTGGATGGTTGAACCAGAAGTAGCATTTGCGGACCTAGACGAAAACATGGATTTGGGTGAGGAGTTGTTAAAATCCCTCATTACCTATGCTTTGACGAATTGTGCTGACGACTTGGCTTTTTTAAACCAACGCTTAGAAGATGAAGAAAAGCTGAAAAAAGCAGATGAGCGATCGCCTATGGGATTAGTTGAACGCTTAAAATTTGTTATCGACAATGAGTTTATTCGTCTGCCTTATAGCGATGCCATTGACATTTTGAGAAACTCCAAGCCCAACAAAAAGAAAAAATTCAATTACTTAATTGAAGGTTGGGGCACGGATTTACAGTCGGAGCATGAGCGCTATTTAGTGGAGAAACACTTTAAAAAACCAGTTATTCTTTACAACTACCCTAAAGAAATTAAGGCCTTTTACATGAAGCAAAACGACGACAACAAAACGGTTGGCGCTATGGATATACTCTTCCCTGGTATTGGCGAAATGGTTGGAGGCTCGCAGCGGGAAGAGCGCTTAGATAAACTGAAAGAACGTATGCAGGAAATGAACATTCCAGAAGAAGAAATGTGGTGGTACTTAGAGTCGAGAAAGTTTGGAACTGCTCCACATAGCGGATTTGGCCTAGGTTTTGAACGCTTAGTACAGTTTGTAACTGGTATGGGAAATATCAGGGATGTAATTCCTTTTCCTCGAACACCAAAAAGCGCTGAATTTTAATTAAAAGAAAATTTATTGTATTGGTAATCTTAAGGTGCATTAATCTCAAACTAAAAAGTTAAATTTATTTCTCAATTTCAAGTGCATGTTAAAACAGTCTTTACAACAAAAAATGCTTCAAAAACTGTCTCCTCAGCAGATTCAGTTGATGAAGTTATTGCAGCTGCCAACGGTTTCGTTGGAGCAACGTGTAAAGGAAGAGTTAGAGAGTAACCCAGCACTTGACGAGGGAAAAGAAAATCAAGAAGAAGAGGAAGAGGAGCGCTACGAAGAGCGGGACGATGCTACCAAAGAACAGGAAGAGTTTGATTTTTCAGACTATGTAGATGACGATGTTCCCGACTACAAGTATCAAATCTCCAACAAGGGCCGCGACGATGACGAAAAAGACATTCCATTCAGTGGGGGAAGCACCTTTCATGAGCGATTAAAAAGTCAGGTTCACTTACAAGATTTAACTGAAAAAGAAGAAGAAATCGCCGATCACCTTATCGGCAGTTTAGATGATTCAGGCTATTTGAGAAGGGACTTGTCTTCTATTGAAGATGATTTGGCCTTTAGAAGCAACATCATGGTTTCGCAAGATGAAATTGAGCGCATCTTGAAGATGATTCAACAAATGGACCCTGCTGGTATAGGGGCTAGAGATTTGCAAGAATGTTTGCTCATCCAAATCAAAAGAAAGAAAAACAAAACGCTTACCAGTCGTATTGCCATTGAAATATTAGAAAAATACTTCAACGAGTTTACCAAGAAGCATTATAGTAAAATCATCGATCGGCTAGAAATCGAAAATGAAGACTTAAAAGAAGCCATCGATGAAATTTTGAAATTGAATCCCAAGCCTGGAAATTCATTGAATACCAGTGGAAAAAGTGTGCAAGCCGTTGTTCCTGACTTTACTTTACAAGTAAAAGACGGTGAGTTGGACATCACTTTGAACGGTAGAAATGCACCTCAACTGAGGGTGAGCAATGAATACCGCGGCATGATTGACCACTACCAAAAATCTAAAGAAAAGAGTAAGTCCGACAAAGAGGCCATGACTTTTGTGAAACAAAAATTGGATTCGGCAAAGTGGTTTATTGATGCGATAAAACAGCGGCAAAATACCTTGCTAAGAACCATGACTACTTTGGCAGAATACCAAAAAGCTTATTTTTTAGAAGGGGATGAAACCAAGTTGAAGCCGATGATTTTGAAGGACATCGCCGATAAAATAGACATGGACATCTCCACTGTTTCCCGGGTAGTCAACAGCAAGTATGTGGCCACCCCTTATGGTACCTTTTTATTGAAATCCTTTTTTTCTGAATCTCTTTCTACCGAAGATGGTGAAGAAGTGAGCACCCGTGAAGTAAAGAAAATACTGACCGACATTATTGAAGGGGAAGACAAGAAAAAACCATTGACCGATGAGGCTTTGTCGAAAATGCTGCGTGCTAAAAAGTATAACATCGCAAGAAGAACGGTGGCCAAATACCGGGAGCAGTTGAACATTCCTGTAGCCAGGTTAAGAAAAGAATTGTAGTGCAAAAGTTCGCTCGTTTTGTTTCCTATGTCTTCCATCCGATTTTCGCCCCACTCATAAGTCTTTATATCCTTTTCCAGCTTCCCTTGTTGCAAAATTACCGCTTAACTGAGTTTTATAAGCAATACATTTACGGTGCGATGTTGATTAATCTGGTGATTGTGCCGCTGTTGATGAGCTTCTATTTTAAACGAATAGGCATTATCAAGTCCCTTGAAATGAAAACTTTAGAGGAGCGACGAACGCCTTATTTGATGAGCTTGATTTTCTACTTTTTCACCTTGCTTTTGCTTTATTATACCAAATTTCCCATTGTTTATGTAAAGGCTTTTTTAGGAGCCACTTTAGTTGTAGGGGCCTTATATCTTTTTACTTTTCTAAAACTAAAAGTGAGTGCTCACCTCAGCGGAATAGGCGGAATTTGTGGTTTGCTATTTGTGCTTTCCAACATTTATATGGTGGAGCTTACCAATCTCTTACTGCTATTTATAGTATTGTCGGGGGTCGTCGCCACTGCTCGCATGACGCTTAAGGCTCATAGTTATTGGGAGTTGAGCTTAGGGTTTCTACTCGGCTTCTTTTCTGCCTTTATGGTTTACCTTCCTTGGTTTTAGAGCAAGGGTTGAAAGGCGTCTTCAATGTGCTCAATAGTGACGTTGTTGTTTTGAATTAAGACACTTACGACATCGAAACGGCACTCTTGTTCAATGTCCTTTTCTTGAATATAGGCATCAGCAGCTCGAATAATGTGTTTTTGCTTTCCTAGGGTTACTGCTTCTTTGGGGCTTTCAAATTCTGTGGACGTTCGAGTTTTCACTTCCACCACCACAAAGAAGTTGGCCTTCCAGGCCATGATGTCGACTTCCGCCTTTTTATAGCGCCAATTAATGGCCTCAATCTTATAGCCATTGGTTTGCAAATATTCTAGGGCTAGCTCCTCCCCTCGTTTTCCGATGTCATTATGTTCGGCCATGGAAAGAAAGCTTTACTTTTGAATCGCTGATCAACAAACTGGTATTTCTATTGAAGGTGATGGCCAAGTTGCGATCGATGTGGCCTGCAGGAAACCCAAAAATTACTGGGATTCCAAGTGCTTTGGTGTTTTCAAGTATTATTTCTTTGGCCGTTTGCCCGTATGGGATGGTATTGTCGTTCATGTCTGACATTCCACCGACTAATATGCCAACACAACCATCAAAAAGCCCTGAACGTTTGAGGTTCATCATCATTCGATCGATGTGATAGAGGTATTCGTCTAAATCTTCCATAAACAGCCACTTACCATTGGTATTGATTTGTGATTTGCTTCCACTCAAGGAGTAAAGAATAGAGAGGTTACCCCCGACTATTGGGGCGGAAATTTTAGTGTTGGGCAGTATGGAGTGTTCTTCATGAATAAAGTCAATGCTGTATTCTTCACTAAACAATGCTTTTTGTAGGGTATGGATTGCTTCTTTATTTACCGTTTCCTTGAATTCAAAAGGCATGATGGCATGCAAGGTTTCTATCCCAAAGTTTTGATTGATGTGGTTGTGAAATACTGTTACATCACTGTAGCCCACGATCCATTTTGGATGTTGCTTAAAGCCACTAAAGTTAATTTTATCAATTAGTTGAACGCTGCCGTAGCCTCCCCTGGCGCAAAAGATGGCTTTGCAGTTTTCATCATCTAGGGCCTGTTGTAGGTCGGCTCCTCTTTGGTCAATGCTTCCAGCGAACTGATGGTATTCCCCAAATAAATTGTCTGCAAAATTTACCTTAAGTCCCCAGCTTTCTGCACAATCGACAAAGGCTTGAAGTTCAGGCAGTGATATTTTCCTTGCGGTAGAGAGGATGGTAATGGAATCCCCTTTTTTTAATGGGAGTGGTTGTTGCATAAGTCAGTTAAAGACCACTAAACTACAAAACAATCAGCTTTTTTGTCTCTATGCCGTCAGCTTTGTTGAACTGCATGATATAGGTCCCCTTAGGAAAATTTGAAAGCTCAAGTCTTATTCGCTGATTGCTGGAACCTTCATTAATTCTGAAATATCTAGAGCGCATTTGTTGCCCATCCAAAGCATAAATTAAAAGCTCAACACCCTCTCCTTCGATACTTTCGAAATTTATATAAACACTTCTATCTGCCGTAGGGTTTGGATAAACAGTAATAGCTGAAGTCTCATTTTTGCTTGTTCTATCAATTACTCGTTCAACTGAATAATCAACTGCTCCATCAAAATCAACTTGCCTTAAGCGATAATAAGTCAAGTCATTATTGATGTCAAAATCGGTGTGCTGATAATAAACTTCTCTATTCGAGTTTCCATTTGCTTGAATGCGCCCAATTGAATACCAATTGTCCCCGTCAAAGCTTTTTTCTAATTCAAAATAGGCTGCATTTAGTTCAGAAACCGTTACCCATTCCAACAAATTGGAGCTCGCTTGTGGGAAAGCTTCAAAGTACTTGTAAGTCACTGGCAACGGATTATTCATACTAGTTGAAGCCAAGGTAAAGGGCGAAAATGTAGTCAACACAGGAGAAGTAACCGATCCATTATTCAAATCTCCAGTGAAAAAACTAGCCCCCTGAGCTTCCCATTGACTTGCGCCGCTGTTCCACCGAGCAACGGTAATTTCCGCTGGCACTGCAACTCCACTGGTAGGTCTCCAGCTTAAATTTACTCTGCAGTTAGCAGTTGTGGCTAATCTATCCAGCAACCAATATTCGTTTATACTTACATTATTCAATCCTGCGCCAATACTAGATGCATCAAAGGCGTCATCAGTAGGATCATTTTTAAAATACTCCCCTCTAAATTGTGCACTTCCACTTGAAATATTGGAAATGGTCATTGGTGCGTAAATGGTGTCTCCTATTGGGAATGTATAGGTCTGATTTCCTCTTTTTGTAACTGGTCCTTTAACAAAGGAGCTATCATTTGGGCCAATCATAGGGTGAGCTCCATCTACGAACAATATATTCGTTTGTGTAGTGACTAGATACCCTTTATTAAAATGCATGGCTTGTCCTCCCCGATCAAGATCTAATAATGAGTTTAAGGTAACATCTTTAGCAACAGATTTATCGAAGTAAATATCTCCATCCATTTGAGCAACTCCTCCAGTTAAATCAAAGCTTTGAGGGTTTGGACCAACAAACTGCAAAGAGGCCTGTAAGTTGTCTGCATCATAAGTTCCTCGAACTCTTACATCTCCCATTGCAGATATAAACCCTGTTCTTATTCTGCCATTTACCAAGTCAACTTGATTAATAACACGAATGGTATCTACAGAACCCATGCTCAACACCCTATTGCCACTGGAATTATAAGTGAAATTAAAAAAGGTGTCCACTTCAGTGGTCAAATAGCTTCTATTAGTATTATTTGTAAAGATAAAAGTGCCTCCGTTCGCTTCTAGTTTCCCTTGATTGTTGTTCCAATTTCCAAAAAAGTTTAAAGTGCCACTGTTAGGTTGAAAGGTGCCGCCACTGAATAAATCAACATTTGTAAAGCTGTAATTTACAGGATCATTAGATGGGTGCTCTACACGCCCTTCCAAAACAAATAAGTCCATGTTGGCATTTCCCACATTCAATACACCCCCATCTTCATCAATAAAATCTACTTTTAATTGAGGGTTATCCTTACTTATAAATAAATCATGACGTCCGCGTGTTGCATTACTTATAAACGTTCCATCATTTGACCCTTCGAAATGGATGTCTGAGGTTCCATTGTCATAGTTAGCATTAATCTCAAGCGTATCAAGCACAATAACATTTCCATTGACTATTCTACCTTGGTTTAAAAACAAGGCTTGCTCTACAGCAAACTCGCCTCCTGCGGTAATTGTAAGTGCTCTGTTATTTGCTGCTGTTTCAAAAATTAAGCGATAAAAAGAATCCGTTTGGTGCGAGGTGAATGTTCTATTGTTGCCTAGGTCTGCTATCCAGGTGCCATCATTATGGTCAAAGTCACCACCTATATTGTTCCAATTTCCCTGGTATCGTGTTATGCCAGGGCTGGCTTGCAGCTGCGCTCCCGCTTGAATAAAGATATCGCTGTAATCTAAGTTAGCCGTTTGGACCAAATCAAAAGACAACACCCCTTCTTGTATGGTAAGGTCTTTATCAGTTTCTCCAATTGTTAGCGAATTTCCTGTCAAAGGTTGAAAGAACACCGTATCTGTCGGATTGTCCTTTACAATAAACTTATCAAAGTTTCCTTGAGCTGCTTCAATGATAAAGTTGGAAGTTACATCACCAACAAACCATAAATCGGCTGTTGCATCATCATAAGTGGCAAAAAGGTAAGCAGTATCTAAAACTAGAAAATGACCTGTGTTTACTCTACCATTAGTCAATTCAAGTTTATTTACTACATAGATTGAATCATCAGCAGCCATGGTTAATACTCTATTAGCAGCTGGGGCATAATTAAAATTATAAAAAGTATCCACTTGAGTTGAAGCATAAGTTCTATTACCTCCGGTATTATCCCATACCCAATTCCCATTATTGGCATTAAATAAGCCCCCTTGATTATTCCAATTTCCTTGATAATTTACTATTCCAGGGGATGCTTGTAATTCAGCCCCTACTTGTATGTTTAAGTTTCTATAATCTAGGTTAACCGTTTCCACCAAATCAAAAGACAACACCCCTTCTTGTATGGTTAGGTCTTTATCTGTTTCACCGATGTTCAAGGAATTACCAATCAAGGGCTGAAAGAAAACGGTATCTGTAGGGCTGTCTTTTACAATAAACTTGTCAAAATTCCCTTGAGCTGCTTCAATAATAAAGTTGGAAGTTACATCGCCTACAAACCATAAATCTGCCGTTGCATCATCATAAGTGGCATAAAGGTATGCCGTATCTAAAACAAGAAAATGACCTGTATTTACCCTACCATTTGTCAATTCAAGTTTATTTTCTACATAAATTGAATCATCTGCAGCCATTGTTAATACTCTATCTATTGTAGCTGCATAATTAAAATTATAAAAGCTATCCACCTGGGTTGAAGCATAGGATCTATTTCCGTTGTTGTCCCAGATCCAATTTCCATTGTTTGCATTAAATGTCCCATCTTGATTGTTCCAGCTTCCTTGATAGGTAGTAGTTCCTGGAGATGCTTGCAGTTGTGCTCCCGATTGAATGATAATGTCGCTAAAATCAAGGTTGGCATTTTCTACTAAATCAAAAGAGAGTATTCCTTCTTGAATAGTTAAGTCCCGATCCGTTTCTCCTATAGCTAAACTGCCGCCTAATAAAGGTTGAAAATAAACCGTATCATTTGGTGTAGCTTTCGTAATAAACACATCAAAATTACCTTGTGCTGCTTCAATCAAAAAGTTGGAAGTGGTTGACCCTTTAAACCAAAGGTCAGCAGTGGCATCATCATAAGTGGCGTAAAGAATTGCTGTATCTTCAACCAATAAATGTCCCGTTTGTATTCTCCCATTGCTTAATTCTAATTTATTTTTAATGTAAATGGAGTCATCGACTGCCATTGTTAGGCGAAAATCTCCTGTAGGAGAAAAGTCTAAGTTGATAAAGGTATCTACAACAGTGCTTGCATAAGTTCTATTGGTGGTTAAATCAAATACCCAGCTGCCGTTATTGGCATTAAAGTTTCCTCCCTGATTATCCCAAGAACCCAAGAATCGTGTTTCTTGGCTACTGGCAGCAAAGGTGGCCCCAGCTTGAATTTCTATTTCGTTAAAGTCTATATCCGCTTCTTCTGTTAAGGCTAAAGTTCCAGAAACGATGCTCAATCGATCACCGGTATTTCCCCATTCTATAATTGCACCCAAGTCATTCTTTACAAAAACCGTATCTGTGGAGTTCTCTTTTGAAATAAAGAAAGGGTGAGACCCTACATCAGCATTAACAGCAATTAACCCATTGCCACTTCCTTTTAACCAAATCTGACTATTTCCTTGATCATAGGAAGGATTTAATTCCACGGTATCTAGCACTTCTATTGGACCACCTCTTAATCTGCCATTATTTAGTGCTAGCTTATTTATCACCACTAAGGTGTCTAAACCATTAAGGTCCAATCTGGCATTATTGGCAGTTGGTTCAACTACCATATTAAATAAGGTATCTCTATTGATTACATTAATCGATCGATTGCCTCCATCATTAAAAACAACGGTTCCATTGTTATGAAAAAAGGCTCCTGAATCTCTTACCACAAAATTTACGTCCAGAAAAAGGGACGCGCTAGTGCTATAAAAATTTCCTCCTCGAATTTGAAAGTTACCATTGACCATATCAATGTCTGCATCTCCACCTTGAAAGTTTCCGTCAGCTAAGAAAATATCTAAATCGCGGACGATCATTGAATTTCCTGCGCCCTGGGTTAGGGTGCCTGTATAGCCGGTTTGCAAAACAATTCCTCTTACATCAATGGAGATATCGATCAAACAATTGGCGGTAGAGGTAGTATTGAAAATAGCATAATCTGCAGCACCAGGAATTCCGGCAGACCAGTTGCCAGCATCATTCCAAATTCCGGTTCCGTTGCCATTTGTCCAAGTAATGTTAGCAGAAAAAGAAGAAATGCTAACGCTAAGAAGTAACAAAAAAAGTGTTACACTTTTCATCTATAGGTTTTAACGTCACAAAAATACGTATTGAATTAGTATAAGGTTGCCTTTTATTTTGCAATGAAATTTTCGTAATCTTGCCTACGCAATTTTATGCAGGGCCCATAGCTCAGTTGGTTAGAGCACCTGACTCATAATCAGGTGGTCCCAGGTTCGAGCCCTGGTGGGCCCACAAACTAAAAATCTCCCAGCCTTTTCGGCTTGGGAGATTTTTAGTTTATAGCGCTTTTGGGCGAGAAGTTTATGCTGAGCGTTATGAGTGAAACGAATAAAAGTCGAAGTAAGCCCTGGTGGGCCCACTAGAGAGAGTAATTTCTCAAAATGATTGAAGAAGCGAGCAACAAAAAGCTCGCTTTTTTTTGTGAGTTGAATCAAGCATGATTGCGAAGCAATTGAAATTACTCTTTGATACTTCGACAGACTCTGCACATCGCCTCGGTGCACAAAGGTCAGCCACAACAACGTTGTGGCAACCCTGGTGGGCCCACTAAAGTGCAAAGCCTTCGGCCAATCGGTCGAAGGCTTTGTGCTTTTATGATGTGAAAGGTCCGCTCCTCCGATAGTTATCGGAACTATCGGAGCTGGTTGGCCCACTAAATGAAAAAGTCCTCTTCAATTAGAGGACTTTTTATATTTAAAAAAACTACTACTCACATGCCCTGCTGCTATATTTTATTTAGCCATTCACTTAATAAGTATTATGTTGGAGCAACTCAATATGATTCAAATACTTCCGCGAAGGTTTCTTCTATTTCTTTTACCTCTATATCCTTTAACTCACTAAATTCCTTTTTAAGTGCTCTTTTTGGCAATTTACCAGCTCCTTGTTCAAGAAATCGAACTAACAAGGAAACCATATCGTCCGGCATTTCATATACCTCATCTATATATCTTTTAAATTCATCAAATTTTGCCAAGTAATCTACTTCTTGCGGTATAATGTTTTCAATAGTGTCTTGCACACAATCATATAAAAATTCGGCTTGTTTTGTAGCGTCAAAATATCGGTAGAAATCTATTGTATTATTTAGGACTTCTACGTTGTGATCTCTAGATGGCTTCCATTGAATAAACTCCAGAATAGAATGTGAATATAATTCTAGCACTTGATTATAGTCCTTTATATGATTTAATATGGATGCTGAAACTGGAAAAATCATACCTTGCTGAGTATAATTCATGGTTGCCAATATGTGATGTATGATGTAGCGATGAATCCTGCCATTTCCATCTACAAAAGGATGAATAAAAACAAACCCAAAAGCTAGGATTGAAGCCACCAAAACCGGGTCTATATCAGAATGGATCATTTTTTTTTCTGAATCCATAAACCCTTGCATTAGCACTTCTAAATCTTGATATTTTGCTGATACATGATCTGGAATTGGGTCTTTAGAAAGTCGATCTCTATCTCCAATAAAGCCTTGCTGTTTTCGAAGACCCATTTTAGTAAATCGCTTGTTTTCAATTACTAATTGTTGTAAGCGGTTCAGTTCATTTATATCCAATTCATTTACTCCTGCTTGATCTATAGCATTTCCCCATCTTGCAGCTCTATTGCTTCTTGGCTTCTCTCCCTCGATGGTGAATGATGCTTTAGAATCTTTCAACAACAAATATGCAGATGCTCTTTGTAGAACATCATTCTGAACATTTTTAAGAATAGTGTTCTTCTGACTGCTCCAATTCGACTTAATGTGATTATCTAATTTTTCCGTCTTATAAATAAGCGGACAAAAGTTTACCGTTCCTGGTAAGTTGTTGATAATTCTGTGTCTTGGAGAACTTTTTCCTGCAATAGCATATTGCAATTTCTCATCCAAAAGCGGCACTGCTTTTTTAATAGCTAAATCAGCAATGTCTAATTTATTACGCATTAGCCATTCATACAGAAACCATATTTTTCGACTGTATATTCCTGTTGGTTCAATTCGAAGCATTTTTAAAACTTCTGATTGATTTAGCTTTTCGAAAAGCTTTTTAAAAATCAACAGATTAATTCCCTCATATTTTAAGGCAAATACTAGCTGTTTGTATATAGTCTCGTCAGGCTTATGCTTGGGCGTAAATACCTTCCACCCCTCTGTTTCGTACTTCTTGTTTTTATCACTTATTAGTGCTATTACTTGTGGTATAGGTACCGCTAATTCCAAATGATTAATAATCGCCGCATACCCCACAATTATCCCTTCTTCTGGTGTTTTTCTCCCATGAAAAACAGGTATTCGTATTGAAATTTGGGTACTCATTGTTGTTTATTAAGAATTTTAGGTATTCAAATGTATATGAAAAATAGGTATTATAAATGAATTATGGGTATTTATTTATACAAAACTTGAATAATAGGCATTTTAAGGCATCCATATCATACAAACATTTGCTGCAACAGCCCTTTTTTGACTTCGACAGGCTCAGCACAGCGCCTCGGTGCACAAAGGTCAGCCACAAAAACGTTGTGGCAACCCGTTGGGTTTATTGGCGAGAAGCGATGTGCTGAGCGAAGAATGAGTCGAAGAATTTATGCTGAGCGTTATGAGTGAAACGAATAAGAGTCGAAGTAAGCCCTGGTGGGCCAACATATTAATAGTCCCTCAATGGCTTGAGCAACTGTTATTTTTAGTTATAGTTAGCATTTAACAGGCTAAACCATTCAACTTAAGTCAAGCGTTTTAAGATTGTAAATACGTCATCATTTATCTAAGCTGTTTTAAATTAAGTTTTAGACTCGCTTCTAATTATAAATTTAGGTTCTTCAAAAAAAATATAATCTTCAAAATCCTATTTTACTTGAAAAATAAATGTACTTTGCACTTTTTTTCAAAATTTATACCTTATGACTGCATATTACAAAACCAAAAAATTACTATCTGTTGCTCTTATTTTAGCACTTTTTCTTCATACGAGTTGCGCTACAATCTTAAATGGCAGATACCAAAAAGTTGCAATTGATAATCCAAGCGGAAGCAAAATCTTAGTAGATGGTGAAGAACCAGAAATGAAAAACGGATTAGTAAAACTGAGAAGAGATCGTACTGTAAAACAAATCACAATTACTAAAGACGGTTACAAAGATGAGCACCTTGTTGCAGCTCCTTACAGGGTTTCTCCATTGGTCTATGTTTCAATTTTATTTTTCTATTACCCCTATATAGTTGATGTATTGAATCCAAAATCTTTAAACTACGCCAAGGAGATCAGTGTTCCAAATAAGTTAGTCAAAGTTCCAAAACGATCTGAGACTTTCAAGGAAATTAAATTGAACAATGTAAAAGTAGATTTGGATGATGCCAAGTTTACCTATTATGCTACGTATAAAAGATATTTAAAAGGTATAAAAGGCAAAAAAGCAGGCGACAAAGGGGAAGAAAATGAAGTTAAATTAGAAAACACCATTTTCACGGACTTCTTAAACCAAACATTAAGAGAAGAAGGTTATATAGATACATCTAAAAAGGTGTTAAAAAACAGCTATTCAAATAATTTATTAATTAATGCAACTATTGATGATTACGAATCATTTACTGTAGGGAGTTTTTCCACAGGAGTAAGTAGAGTAGAACTGTCAATTAAATGGGAAGTTTTAGATTATTACGAAAATGAAATTTATAGTTACTCTAAGAAGAATGTAGAGTCAGGTGAGTTTTCTTTTAATAACAAAGATGATTTCAACGATGCTAATTTGGAGGCAATAAAAGATGCCTTAGAAATTGGACTAATCGATTTAATGTCTCAAGATAAAGTCCAAAAACTTTTGAATGATCGGTCTGAAATTGCAAAAGAAGAAGCGTTTGAAACAATTACACTCAAAAAATCCACCAATTATGTGAGTAATATTAATGAAGCAATAAAATCTTCTGTTACCATTACAAACAAAGACGGGCATGGAAGCGGATTTATAATAAGCAGTGATGGTTACATCCTGACTAATTACCATGTAATTGCTGGAGGAGAAGACCTTAAAGTAGTACTTCATGATAACAAAAAGTATGATTTAGAAGTGATACGAGTTAGCAAGGTTTATGACATGGCGCTAATTAAAATTGATGTAGAAGGGAAAACCCCATTTAAATTTGATTATGACAAAGAAATCCAAATTGGATCTGATGTATATGCAGTTGGGACTCCAAAAGGTCAAGATTTAGCACAAACCGTTTCTAAGGGAATCATATCAGGAGTTAGAACCAATGATGATGGCTCAAAACTGATTCAAACTGACGCTAGTATAAATTCAGGAAATAGTGGAGGAGCTATTATTACAAAAAAGGGCGAAGTGTTAGGTATTGTAAGCTCTAAATATTTTGGCTTTGGAGTTGAGGGTGTTGCTTTTGGGATACCATCAAATTATATAAAAGAAAAATTAAAGCTTGAAAACTAAGAGATTTTTTAATGCATTTATAGCCTTCCGCTTGCTATAAATGCAAAGCTGAAACAGGGCCCACTAACTCCGATAACTCCGATAACTCCGATAGTTATCAGAGGAACGTAATTTCTCAAAATGATTGAAGAAGCGAGCAACAAAAAGCTCGCTTTTTTTTGTGAGTTGAATCAAGATTGATTGCGGAGCAATTGAAATTGCTCTTTGATACTTCGACAGACTCTGCACATCGCCTCGAGGCACAAAGGTCAGCCACAATATTGTTGTGGCAACCCTGGTGGGTAGGAAAGTAGAGAAGTGATCTTATTTTCGCCCCAGCTCTACCTTAACAATCTCCCTACCAAAAGGCGTTAAGGCCAAAGTAGCTAGCTTAAAGTGTTGCCTAGCAAAGGGGATTCCAATAATGGTGATGGCAAAGAGGACTCCGAAAACAACATGAGTCAAACTAATCCATATGCCTCCTATAAAGAACCAGATGATATTCATGATGGTGGATAATCCACCGGATGACTTGGCTTTTACCCGCACATCATAACCAAAGGGCCACAAGGCTAAGCCTGCCAGCTTTAAACTCTGAATGCCAAAGGGAATACCAATAATACTGATCATTAAAACAAGGCTTGCTACTAAGTACTCTAAAGCAATTAACACGCCTCCAAAAACAAACCAAATAATATTGCCGAGTAGATTCATAGTTGTAGTTTTTATTGGGGCTAATATAGAAACAAAAGCTAAAGAATACTATACTAGCCACTTTCAGCTTCTCTTTTAATTGCTGCGTTTCGTATTTCTAAAAAACGTTTCATATAATTTTTTAGAATAACTGCATTAAAAAGTTTGCCAATTAAACCAAAAGGGGATTCAAAGTGAAAGTTATCTACCATGCTTGTGACGCCATTTTCTTCTGAAAATAGATGTTCATGCTTAAGAGACTTAAAAGCGCCTTTTACCATTTCATCAGTAAATGAATGAGGAGCATCTATGGCTGTAATTTTGGTGGTGAGTTGTTGTTGAATACCAAAATGCACTGCCTCCCAAGTTACCGTTTCACCTAACTCAATTAAGCCACTAATTCTTCCTGCAATGGCTTTTTCTCTTGTTTTAGATGCCGACTTCTGATGAAAATCAATATTTCTAGACAAGTCAAAAACGACTTGGATGGACGCTTTGATTTGGGTTGTGAGGTGAATTAAGGGCAAAAAAGTTATTTTAATAATTCATTAGGGTCTACCACAGGCAATATAAAATTAGACAAAGCCGTCCCTTGAAATCGAGTCATTAAAATTCCTCTTGAGGTTGAATAGGTGATAGAAGCCAAAGCATTACCAAGCTGTGGACTTACTAATTCTTTATCATTTTCACCTTTTATAACTAATTCGTCTAGGTTTTCAACTTCAAACCAATAAACAAAGTGAAAGTTTCCTGTAGCTTCTTCTTGGTTTTTACTCTCTGTTTCTACTTTAAATTTAAATTTAGTTTTTACTAGATTTTCATCTAAGTTAAACCCTAAGTTGAAGTCTACATCAAACTCAAAGTTCTCTACGTTTTCATTGCTATGGCCATCTGGGCAATTTATTGACCCAGACAGAATGGTAAAATGCAACATTTTAATCTTAGCCGGTATTAATTTCCCTAATTTGTTCATTATGCGATTAATCTAGGTTGTTTATCTAGTTGACTGTAATTCACTTCCGCTTCACTTACCAATGTTGTAGCTTGGTCTGCTTTGGAAATTGTAGTTTTAGCATGAAAATGTTTACGAGAAACCACTTTTAAAGCAACCTCTGGTTTCTTAAATGGTTTGTTTTCTATAACACCTGTGTGGTAGGCATATTCATTTAATTCTTTCTTGATAAAGTCTGCCTTACTTTCTAAATCAAAGTGCGGTATTAAATCTAGTTTTAATAGAATAGAAACAATTTTCTCATAAGAGAAATTTATATCACCTGTGTTTAAAATTTGAGACATCCTACCTGCACTAATACCTAAATGTTTTGCCATGTCTTTTTGCTTGAAGCTTTTGGCTTCCATAAATCGAACAATGGCATCATAAATTTTACCGTTTAATTCTTCTACCCAGTAAGTTGGTTCAGAAATTACTTGCTCTCTTGTAATCATTGTTTTTGATTTTCGTTATAATAATCTATTATAATATTTTTTATCTTGTCAATATCTTTTTGTTGATCTCCTTTTAACCCTCCGCCAACAATAATTCTACCTTTCGGATCCTGAAATAGGTAAATTCTTATTTCGTTCTTTTTAGCCTCATACATTTTGCATGGTAGCTTATCATCTTTTATTATTCTAAACTTAGTTAAAGGTAGTAGTATATCGTTACAGCTGTGTTCAATAATTTTAAATGCTGATAGGAGAGATTTTGTAAGATTTCCATCTTTTTCGATTTTAGCATTAAATTGTTGCAATAGATTTGTATCATTTTTGCAAAGCTCAAAAACCTTTATTTTAGTTCTTGGACTTACTAACTCCGACAATATTAACGAATATTTCTTCAAAAAGTTTAGTTATAGCTAAAGTTTAACAATTTTACGCATTTTTATTTACTTGCTCAATCGTCATCAAACGCTCGATTTAATCGAACTGTTAAGCTTCGCAACCGGCTTTTTAAAAACCTTAACCATTCTATCAGATGTATCAATTAAGAACTTAATCATTTTAGGCCAATCTTCTTTTTCATAAACCGAAACACCTTGCATTTCAAATTTTATTCTCGATGAAACTTTATCATTCATTCTTTCCCACTCCAGTTTATCATTGAAATCACTTTCAATTGCTTCTTTTCTGGCTTCAAGAAAATCAAAACACTTTTTGTTCTCCATTTGAGTTCCTCTATTGATATAAATTTCTCCTCTAGCATATGTTCTAGTTACCACTATGTTAAGATTCACTCCACTCATGCCAATCCCGATTCCAATCCAATTATCTTTAGAAGGGGATATATTAGAGAATAGTTTATTTTTTTGATTGCTGGCTTTTATAAACTCTCCCCAAAAATCTAAACGAACTTGGTATCTATGTTTTAGGTTTTCTTGAACAGTAATCTCTTCTTGAGCTTTTGAAGCCATACTTATAGTATATTCTTGTGCATCAATCACAGGAAGTATTTGATCTAAATTCAAAAAGAGTTTCTCATCTAATTTATACGGTGTGACTTTAAAACACTGAATTCGAATATTAAAATTCATTAGCCAAAGAACTGTAGAGGTTACCTCTTTTCTAAACTTTGCAGCAATTAAAATAATGCGTTGCTTAGACCCTTCGTTAATTTGTACTTCACTATAATCTTCCTTTTTAAGAAATTCCGCTAAAACCTCTTCTGCTGAGTTCTCTACATTTTGGACATTTAAATAATCTTGAAATATTCTTTTAATGTCCTCTTTTGATAAGGTACTGCAATAGGAAGCATACTTTAGCGCTTGCCAAGTAACATCTTTACCTGAGTCATCTAGTTTATTTTCAATAATTACCAAGTTTCCTTGTTTGTCTAATGCTAATAAATCAAGACGTTCTCTGGTTTCTTCAAAACCATCAAATTCCTTTTGAATGATTAAAAGCTCTTCATCTGCAAGGCATGTAGGATCATTTGCAATCCATTCTTGTAAATGCTCTCTTTCTTTAAAGCCTAGTTGAGAGAAAGTACACTTCTCTAGTTTCTCAATTATATTATTGTCTTGATTTATTCGATACATAATTTTAATGTTTCATATGGCTATCCTATAAGTTCCTTAATCTAACCAGATTCGGTTCCGTAAACTCAAATAAATGCGCATAAGTTTTACCTGCATGTGTATTGGGGTGAGTTCTTAACCTGATTTGCTTTGCATTTGCAAAGCCACCATCATTTTTATGGTAGAGTTTTCTATTGGCAATTTCATTGCTTATTTCTTCTAAAGTAGCCGTTCTGTTTTCTTTGCTTAAAAGAACTACGGCTATTGCTTCATGTAATTTTAAAATACGTTCCATTTCTAATTTCTATATAACAAACTGCAAAACTATACTAGTAAAAATCTACCTTAAATTAAATCAAATATCATATAACTAAAATTTCGCTACATTTGCGTCGCTCATTCTTCCACATTTGGAGAAAGGAGTTTCAGAGTCCGATGCGTCAAGATATGCACCGGACTTTGCGGTTTTAATAGATATCATCTAATTTTCTTTTCTCTTTTTTCTCAATCTGTTTTTTACCACCAGGTTCATTTAAATGATACGCAGTCAATAAGTAATAGTCTAATTTACTCCTTTGTGGTTCAAGTATTATGACGTATTCCTCATCTTTATCATAAACATATGTTCTAACCACCGACTTGCCATCGATCCGATCTTCATAACTAAATACCGAAAGTTTTTCGGGATTTTTTTCTTCAATGTGGTATTTTATCCAATGGAGTCTTGCAGATCGATCCAATTCAAATGATCTTGATTTTAATTTATTGCCTTTTTGATCGACATCATTTCTTGTCGTTAGGTGTTTAAAAAGAGTTTGTAAAGGAGGCACTCCATCTTCTGTAGTAGGTCTAATTTGTTTTAATCTAAATTTAAAGCCCGTGTTGTTAGTAATATCCCTGTCAAAAACACCTTGAAGCGATTTAAGTCGTTGTGGGTGACTTAAATGATTTATCTCTAATAGCTCTGAATATTTCTTTAATAAATTAAACGGCATGAATCTATTTTAGGTCAATATGAAAAAGGTTAAACTTATTCTCATTCTTTGGAGTTGATTCATTTATTGGTGTAGAGCAATGACTTTCTATTTTCTCTATCAATTTATTTTTGGCGATAACCTTATTCTTTCCTCTAAGCTTGTAATTTATAGCTCCCATTATTAGGTCAGTTAATTGCATAAAACTGCTTTCATGAGAATGAATAAATTGAAAGTTCCGAATAGAAGCATTATACTTCAAAATCTCTTTTAATTTTTTTAGTTTCTTATGGCTAATTGTATCCTTTATATCTAAATATACATTATAACTGTATTGCTGATTTATTTTATGGTGAAGTAGTTGGTAATACATTTTAAAGTAAAAATCATTAAAAGTAAATCCGTCTCTTGATTCATCAATTTGCGATTTTTTTACGATGACTGAACGAAAATTTAAATCACAGGAGAAGAAGTAATCAATTAAGTCTGCGTAGTATTCATATTCACTCGAAGAGACACTTGACCATTTAATTTCTCCTTTTATTTTATGTTTAAACTTTAGCATTTTTAAATGAGCTTTGTGCTGCTTCATTTGATTGTATGCAGTACTCACATATGCTATCATCATAAATGGCATTCCATCATTTTGTAAATGAGTGCTTTCGTCACAATAAAAATTAAAAGTCTTGTTCATTTCCTATAATTCTTTATTAGTCAATTCCAATGTTTTAAGAACAATGTACTCCAATTTACATTGTACTTTAAAATCCATATGTTCTAAATTAGAGCGAATGCTATTTGCTTTAATGATTAAGCTACCGCCATAACCAGCCTTTTGCAAATAATGAAAAAGTAATTCAATATGTTCTTTTGATAATTCTACCTCTTTTGGTACAAATTGGCTGAAAAATGCCTCCCATTCTTCAAGAGACTTAGTCCGCTCTGAATCATCATAACTTTTGAAATAGTTGTTTATGTTTTGAGTAAACTTTGAAAATACATCGACGGTGACACCTTTATCATACATTTTGATTAATTCCTTAATTCGATCTAAGTGTTTATTGTCTTCTAAATTAATTGAGTAGTTGTTCTCTCCGTAAGTCATAATAATAATTAATAGTTAGTTTCCCCCTCAGCAGCTCTCCCAAACTCAACCTCCTCCATCTTCTCATACCCTTTCCTTGTCTCCTTCGACTCCGCTCTGGATGACAAAGAAGTATGTTTTGTCAGGTCGAGCGAAGTCGAGACCTGACCATTCATCAACATCGGCAACAACCAATCCCGAAGCGAAGAGAGATGCTGGTTTTGTTTTGAGTTTGAAATTGTTTTTTTCAAAATGTCGTCGAAAAGTGGAACTTGCTTCTTTAAAAATTTTGAGTTAGGTATTAGAACTCTTAAATCATTTACATCGCGAGCACTTAAATGTGCCACAGTAGTTCGAGAGACATTTTTTTCTCTGGCCTTTATATATGGCTTAATTGAAAAAAGAGTTTGAAATAAAGAGATTGATGAATTATCTTTTTTTCTAATTCTTAAACATCTTTGATTAAGGTATGCCCCTTCCTGATTCCAGAAGTTCAAGTGAAAATTACCATCCATTCCAATTAATAAATCACCCTCTTCCAGTTTGTATTTGATGTCAACAGCAGTTTGAGAAGAATATGTAGAAATTGTTCTATTTAATATATCTCTAATTCTTACAACTGGTAATCCATTTGAATTATCAGAGAAATATTCGGTTCCAAATGGGAACCCGTATTGAACATCCATCTCTTTTTTCAGTTCCTTTACCTTCCAACCCTCAGGAATCTCTCTCTTCAATTCTTCATTATAAACCATTTTGCCGCCGGAGGATTTGTACCCTTTGGGTTTTCCGATTTGGTCCCCTTCGACTCCGGACTCCACTGAGCCTGCCGAAGTGCTCTGTGTGACAAAATCTGATGCTTCGAAGGGAAACTCAAACTGCACAAACCAATAATCATAAATCAATTTGGCCATGCCCTCTAACTCTGCATTAATTTTGTTGTTCAGCTCTATTTTGGCGTCTAAATCAGAAAGGACTTTCGCGATTTGGGTTTGGGTATTTAAATCAGGAAATGGAAGTTCGAATAATCTAAGAGTTTTTTCATCCACCCTTTTTCTTCCGGAAGTTCCTTCCATGCAACTGATAGCTCTATTTCTAAAAGTTGGACTAATTGCTAAATAATAAATAAATTCACTTTCAGTGTATTTCGTTTTTCTCAAAACTATAAACTCGGATGAGCCATAAGCAACTTCATCTTTTTCCAAAATATCAACAAATGCTGTTTTCCCGTTTTCTAAACAAGGTGTAATCTTGGCAACTACAGTATCAAAGTTTCTAAACTTAGGCCCTGCAGAGTATTCTTTAATTTCATAACCATTAATCTTTCGCTGAAACTCTGTAAGCATTCCCATTGGAATCTTTTTTGCAAGTGCTCCTTTTTGAATGCTTTCAGGAGGATTAAAGCTTATAGCTTTCCCAATTTGTATCTTTTCCCAATTACTCATAACTCAAGCCCTCCAAATTCTTTTCAATCTCTTTCTCCAACTGCTTGCCTTCCGCAAACAAATCACCTAAATTGCTTTTGTAGCCGTTGAGCTTTTCTTCAAATTCTTCGGGTGTAATGTCTACGTATTCTATTTTTACTTCAAAATACTGGCCTGCACTTAGGCTGTAATTTTTCGCTTTTATGTCTTCGTAAGAAACCACTACCGAAAAGTCGTCTTCGGCTCTTTTGGCATTAAAAACCTCAATAATGCGGTCTTCTTCTGCAGGAGAAAGTAAAGTCTTTTGGTTTTTGCCGTCTTTTACTTTACTCCCCAAGTTAGAGGCATCTACCAATACCACGTCACCTTTGTTGGCTTTGTCTAAAAACAAAATAGAAACATTGGTTCCCGTAGTAGCAAAAATATTAGAGGGCATGCTTACCACACCTGCCAACATTTTATCTTTTACTAATTTTTCGCGTATTTTTTTATCAATGCCGCTTTGGGCTGTAATAAAACCTGTAGGTACCACTATAGCAGCCTTGCCATTGGGTTTTAAAGAAGCCATTATGTGTTGAATAAACAACAAATAAATGGCCATGCTGTCCTTTTTACTTTTGGGCACTTTAGGCACGCCTGCAAAAAAACGTTCTTGGTTTTGTTTGTTGTCCAAATCATCGCGGTAATCCGAAAAATCTAACTTAAAAGGGGGGTTAGAAACCACATAATTAAACTTGGCCAAACTGCCGTCTTTCTCTTTATGGTAGGGCGAGAGTATGGTATTTCCCTTTACCACATTCGGCAAAGAATGCACTAAATCGTTTAAAATTAAATTCAAACGCAGCAGAGAAGAAGATTTTTGAGAAATATCTTGGGTGTAAATCGTGCATTGGTCTTCTCCAATTTGGTGCGCTAAATTCATGAGCAAAGTACCCGAACCCGCACTTGGATCGTAGCAGGTTACATTTTTCACTTCTTTATCTACTAAGCAGCGCGCCATTATTTTAGAAACAGCATGTGGCGTAAAGTATTCGGCATATTTTCCGCCACTGTCTGAATTGTAATCTTTAATCAGGTATTCAAAAATGGCAGAATAGAAGTCAAACTTTTCTTCGAAAATATGCTCAAAGCTAAAGTCTACCAATTTATTAATGATGGCTTTGCAAAAAGCATCTTTATCGTCTACAATGTACCTGCTCAATTCATCAAAAAGGGTCAGCTTTTCGCCTGTGTAGGTCATTACCGAGAATAAGTCACTATTTACTTTAGCAATATCCAATAAGGTGGCATCAAAGACTTGAGAAAAGTTCTTTTCGTTTTGCCGTGCAAACAAATTGCTTATAAAATGATCCCGTTGAATTACTGCGGTAGATTCACCCAATTGAGCAATTAGCATTTCAATCTCATCATCGCTGTAGCCATCAATAGTTTCTTGCCATTTATCTCCGGCAGCTTTTAGCTTAGCATCTATTTCCTTAGTGTTGTGTATGAATTTATCGTTAAGCAGTTTATACAAGAAAACCTGTGTAATCACTTTAAACTCATTGCCATCATTTCCTAAACCATAAGTAGCACAAACACTTTTTAGCTCATCAATAAGTGCTCTGGTTTTCTGCTCAAAATCTTTCGTTCTATCCATATTCATTCAATGTAATTTAATTTGCCTCTCTTTCTAATTTCCCTTGCTTTGAGGCATTGTTAAATTAGTACCCTGAGTGTCACGCCTTTCGTGTGATGTATCGAAGGGCACTAATTTACTAGGCAACAGTGCCATAGTATTCATTTAAATATTCTTTTACCAATAATTGGTTGATGCGCTTGTATTGAGGCATGCCCAATTGCATTTCACCTTTAAATTGTTTTATCACCAATCGCATCATCATTTTTTCTACATAATTCTCATTATCCAATTGATGGGTGTTTTTTTCTATCTCTTCATCCACTCCTTCTTTCAATTGCATTAATACTTCCGCTAGTTTTCTGTCTTTATCGGTAATGGGGTCTTTTTCCATCAGGCGTTTATGCAAGCGAGCATATTTTTCATCTTTGCTGTACTTTTCTTTTAGTAATTGGTTTTTCCGTTCCAATTCTTTAGCCTGATTATAAATAACCTCTAATTCTTCAATATTTTCAGTCATTTCTTCCTTGCTTACTTCACTCAGGTTTTTCTTTTTGAATAGTCGTTCTAGTTCTTCTCTTAAGGAAATCAATTCCGGATCTCTAGGATCAAAATTTCCACCCAAAGCTTCTCTTGTTTTTTGAAGCATATTCTTCAATTGGTCAGCCAACACCATTTCTTCTTCATTCACTTTGGTAAAAGCGAAAAGGATGTCTTCTAAAGCAATGTTGAGTAGGTTTTGATTCTCAATGTCAGTTTCTAAGGCTTCTCTAGTATTGATTAAAGCCAAACGATTATTGGCTTCTCTTGAAAGCACGCCCAATTTATGGAAATCTAACTTCTCTAAAAGGTCATAATGTCCAAGCGTTCTAATTAGGTTGTATAAACTTCTCGCGTCATTCAAGGCCTTAGTCACCTTCAGCATTTCTTTGCGGTCGTTTATTTGAGATACTTGTTGTTGAAATACTTCCGCATTTTTGGTGTTGTAGTCAAATAATACATCTTCAATGTTATCTATTTCTTGCTTTATCTCTTCTGGGCTTTTGAAAAGGTCGGTGTAATATTCCATCTCATCACCCAATTGACCTTGCAGTTCAGCAAAATAGTCACGGTTGGTTTTATCAAACTCACTTTGTATGTCTGCAAAGTCAACTACATACCCATAGCGGTGATTTTTATACGTACGGTTAACACGAGTTAATGCTTGCAATAAATTATGTGCTTTTATTACTCTTGTGATGTAGAGTTTTTTCAGTCGTTTGGCATCAAAACCAGTGAGCAGCATGTTAAAAACAAAAAGGAAATCAATTTTTCCTTCTTTAAAGTCTTCTACCAATTCTTTTCGGTCATCTTTAGAGCCTACATCATGAAGAATAACTTGAGCTGTTTTTACTTTTCTAGCTTCGTTTTGCTGCTTTCCATAGCTTTCACCTTTCTCAGCCGCCATGGATAGTTCGGGTTCCCGTTGGACATACTTTTCATTAAAAATTTGCTGCATCTCTTTCGCCTGATCTGAAGAGTCACAAATCACCATGCCGCCAACGGTATCATCTCCGCTAGAGAGTCTAAACTTTTCTAAATCTTGAATAACATAGTCTAATAGTGGCTCAACAAATTTGGGATGCGCGTAGACTTTCTTTTTATTGCCCGAGCCTCTAATCAGTTTGATTTCATCCAAGGCTTCTTCCAACTTTAGCTTGTAAGAAGTTTCAATTTCTTCTTTTATCAAACGTAGGGTGTAGCCATCCTTTATGGATTTGTTATAATAATACTTGTGGATGTATTCTCCGAATAAATCTTTGGAGTTGTAATCGTCACCCAAAAGTGGCGTTCCCGTCAAACCAATTTTAATGGCGTTGGGGTCAGATTCTCTCAAATTCGCCAGAAAACTTCCTTTTGGATTATAGCTGCGGTGCACCTCATCTAAAAAATAAATTCGTTGAATATCTAAGTTGTAATCTGTGTTTTTCACAACCTCAGGGTCATCTTTAAATTTCTGAATGTTTACGACAGTAATTTCCGCCTTGCCGCTATCATTATGAAGTACAGCGGTAGATTTGATTTCTTTCGCAAATTCTTCTTTTGAATTTACATTATGCACCAATAAGCCACGGCTTCTAAATTCGATGCTAGCCTGTATTAATAAGTCCAAACGGTCTACAATGAAATAGAACTTTGGAATGATACTTTTAGATTGATAATAATCAGTCAAATACTTTACATTGTAAAAGGCCAATGCAGTTTTACCGCTTCCTTGTGTGTGCCAGATGATGCCTTTTGTGATGCCTTCTTCCAACTTTTGCTCAATGGCTTTGGTTGCGAATAGCTGTGGGTAGCGCATGATATGCTTTTCCAAGTGATTTACTCCTTGCACATAAGCAATTGCATATTGCAGGATAAAAGCCAAGCGATCTTTTTGAAAAAGCGAAGTACAAATTCTATTCGTTGGTGTATTCCAAGCGGTATTCACCGCATACTCTTCCGCATTTCGAATGCTTACTAAATTATTATCCTTTAAAACGCTGAGTTCTTCGTCTACATTTAAAGGCTTAAGAATTTCAGCCTCTTTAAATTCAACTTCTTCCCTAAAATAATTAAAAGCGTGTTGACCATAGGAAGGAGCTGCATAAAATGCACCTTGCAGTGGCTCAGGGTCGCTATCGTCATATTCCATATTATTGGAAAAGACCATTAGCTGGGTAATATTCACGAAATTTCTAAACTTCTTGTTTTGAAAACGACTTAAAATTCGCTTTCGTTCTGCTTGCACACCATCTAAATTGTTTGGCTTTTTAACCTCGATAAATGCCAATGGCATTCCATTAATCAGCAGAATGATATCTGGCCTAAAATTATCATCATCCTTTTGATAAGGCAATTCTGTAACTACATGAAAAGCATTATTTTCAAAGTTTTCAAAGTCAATTAATCGATTACCTGATCGATTAGTCAGTTTTTGATAGAAAACTTTGCCTAAATCTTCATTTTCAAGACAAAGGGAAACTTCATCATACAAACGACGAACTTCTTGTTCGTTTAAATCTGGGTTAAGCTTTTCAACTTGGGCATTGAAAATGCCAACAAAAATATTTGTATTGTGATCCCATCGACTCTCTTTCAATGAAAGGTACTCGTAACCTAGCCGCATTAAATGCAGGATAGTTGGAATTTTTACACGAGAATCTTCGTTGAATTTCATAGATCGCTTGAGTTAAGCTAAAATAAGCAGAGATAGGCTGAAAGGGAAATACTAGTGAAGAGTATTTTCAAAGCCCTCTTTATTTTTATAAATACTTCTCTAAGATTCTAATGTCTGGAAGCTATTCCCATCTTAATTTAACAATCCGCTGCCTCACTACATTGAGCTTTAAACTTAATTGATTGCTATTTAGAATGTGGGGATTTGATAGTCTGTTAAGGCAGTTCGAGAGTGTTGTTTTATTGCAACATTAAAATTTTTCAATCCATCGATAATCTTCTCCTTCGACGCTCCATTGAAATTTCCATAATTCGCCGTTCTCTTCATTAAGGAGGTAATATTGAAACATACTAGTCATTGGCTGAATTGTAAATATACTTTTCTCAGAATCTGTAAGTTCGTAGGGATTAATATCTAAACAAAATCTATTCTCAGCCCCCTCTACACTATATTGGCATTGCCACAGCCTTCCATTGTGGGTGTCGAGCAAAATATAAGTCCACATGTTTTGTGTTTTGAAAAGTTGAAATTTCCCAGGATTATCATCACCATATATAACTGAAAGACTGACCAAAAATCTCTGACCATCATCTTGTATTTGATATATTTCACCTGTGCTTGTGTTTAATCTAAGCTGGTTATGGATATTATCTGTTTGATACAACTTATAAACTTGAGCATCTGCTAAAAAGCTAGCTAAGAGAAAGATAACAAAAAGATAGGTTTTCATTTTGCATAGAATTTATTTACAATTTAATAATAAAAAACATTACTCCCCTTCATGGTTTCCTGTTTTTATGGTGTCCATTACATCAATTTCTTTTTCGGTCAATTCATCTGTTTACAAAAAACAAATAAAGTAAACTTGAGCATTTACTTTTTGCTGCTAATGGCACTCCGCTCGAAATTCCATTTTAGTAGGTCGCTCTGAACTTTCCATTGCTAACGCTCAGAGAGTCGGCATCTGGGGCAATTTTAAATTCATAGAACTTCCCTGTAAAAGTGCCTTCCACTTCTTTGTTGATTGTATCGTTTTTGCTCAACACAATTTCCCCTGAATTAAAAATATAAGAAGTGCTATCGTTTATGGTATAAAGTATAGATGGCACAATTAAAGTGGTATCAAAAACATCTACTGGAAAATCATACGTGCCAGCAGGTGCTTTTTTAGGTATCCCAACAGTCATAGCAGGGTAAGCGTTGGATCCCTGAAGGCCTGATACTATAATTCTATTGTCCTCCAGTGTCCCTAAAACAACACTCGCTTCATAAGAATCCCCCCCAACAATGGCCTCTAAAGAATTTCCCAAAGGAGTATTCCCTCCTAAAAGTTCATCAACGTCGTCTTCTTCGCAGGCGACAAAAACGCCTAATAATAAAGTTAAGGCCAAGTAGTTCAACTTTTTCATCGGGTTGGGTTTTTAAAATTAAGATCAAAAATGCAACATTTTAAACAAAACGCCAAATGCTAAGCACTGACTAATCAGCTCACTAAATGAGTGTGGCCTTTGAATAAAAGTACCTGCAAGTATTAGGCGCCTATTGGTTCTTACCTTACAAACTATCTAAATAGCGTCACACTTTTATCTGCTCATAAGCCTTTTGGCTTAAAAAAACATTCTTTTTCCTTTCCCTTTGCTGCATCTCATTTATCTCTTATGCTCAGCCTCCTTGTGGAAGCTCCAATTGCGGCGGTGGGAAATATTGAACTGATTGAGGAACAGCCAGACAAGCTAGAGAAAATCACCTATTGGGTGGAAAAGCTAAAAGCTTCGACTCATGAAATTCTAGAAAATTCAAAGTGCTTAAATGAGGAAACAAAACACATTAAATGGAATAATTGTATATAACTTAAATTTTTTAATGTAATCATACCTAGTTGGATGATTACTGTTAATTGATTTTTACTCCAACTATTTGAAAGCTAACATACGTGATTTAGTTTGTCTCTCTGCTTCAAAGTCTTACATTGAAGTTTGTCTAGACAGTTATATGTGCTTATTCATTAAAAATAGTGACTTTCCCTTTTGCTTTTAATACTATGGTATATTGTTCTTCATTATATTTTAAACATTCAGAAAGAAATTCATCTCCAAAATTGCATTCCTTTTCAATTAAAAGTTCATTATCTGACCAGAGCTCAATATCAACGCTTTCCATTTCATTTAAAAGTAAAAATAAGTCTACCTCGTTTAGGTTGGAATGAACATCTACCAATTCTTCACTTTGAACCTCAAATTGATTGCTTATTGGCCTAATAGAGCTCAATTCATATGACTTTTGAAAGGCTTTCTCAATTAAGTCGTTGTCATCAACAAGAGGATCAAGAATACTTAATTCATTGAACTCTAATAAAAGTGGACTTGCATTTTGAGCTACTATTGAATTTGCGATAAGGTTTGTAGCTAATATAATTAGTAGGAATAACTGTTTTGTTAACGTTTTCATATCAATCATTTTTATTATGTATTCAAAGTATATTTTAGAGTATTACTACAAAGAAGTTCTAGAGCTTTATACCCATTATGGTAACATCATCTGTTTGCTCACATTGGCCTTTCCATTTATCGAATGATTCTGAAATAATCTTTTTTTGCTCTTTCAGGTTTTCTTTTTGGATGGATAGAAGCAACTGCACAAGGTTTCGTGTTTTAAAGCATTTATCAGAAGGGCCGCCAAACTGGTCGCCATAGCCGTCAGAACACAGGTAAATTGTGTCGCCTTGCTCATAGCTTATGGTTTCCTCCTTTAGCTTCACCCTTTTATTTGTACTTCCAACAGTATAAAGACTTCCCTTTAATTTAAAGAGCGCCTTTGTCTGATTCTGATTGTACTTTTTATATTCTATGTATCTATTTGCTCTTAATTCCTCAGACACTAGATACAATGGTCTTTTAGCACCTGCGTAAGTGATTGTCTTTTCTTTTTTATTGATAGAGCATATCAAAATATCCATGCCTACCTCGTTATGTGACCTCCCATGTTCATGCATAAAGGCCAATACTAACTCATTCACCTTTTCTATGATTTCTTTGGGTTTCCGCAGGCCATATTCCTTAACAGCCAGATTCAATTCATTGTAACAACAAATTGTAAGTAATGAGGCTGGTATGCCATGTCCGGTGCAATCTGCTACGGCAATTAATTTTTCATCCCCAAAGTCTTGGACCCAATAAAAGTCACCTGAAACATCATATTTAGGCTTGTAATAAACAAAGTTTTCCCCAAAGATTTTAGTGATTTCTGCTGCTTTAGGAAGTATTACCTTTTGAATATTTCCAGCTGATTTCAAATAATCTAGCCACTTTCTTTCATTAATAGTGGCTTTATCCTTCATCTCTTTTACCACTTCCTCTAATTTATGGTTAGCATTAACTTTCGATAAGTTTTGATTTTTCTTCAATTTTTCAAATTGCAAATCAATAACTGCCAGCAACTCCCTAGCATCAAATGGCTTTGTCAAGTAATCTTCTGCACCTAGATTCATCCCTCTTCTAATGTCAGAAACATCACTTAAGGCACTTAAAAAAATAAACGGTATGTATTTTAAATAAGAATGGCTGCGAAATGCTGCAATAGTATCATTCCCGTTCATACGGGGCATCATCATGTCACAAATTACAAGATCAGGGCAAGATTGAACAGCCAATTCATAGCCAGCCATTCCATTTTCTGCTTGGATAACTTCATAGTTAGAAATTTGAAGTATTTCTACTACGGTATCTCTTATCGTTAATTCATCCTCAATCACTAGGATCTTTTTCATATCGCAAGTATATTAATTTCGATACAATACTAATCAGCGAATTAAGATTGGCAAGATTCAGGTTTCCCAAAGCTAACTTTAGCTTACCCTAAGAGATATTAAAATTCACTACTGACCGATTAAAAGATTTTTTACAAAATGAGTGTTTAATCTTTAGTTGTCCATTGAAAAAAATTGAAATCAAATCGAATAAAAACCTTAGTAAAACCGGAAAGTTCCGATTGTTTAAGGAAACGAGGTACTCCGAGTTCAATTTGACCTTAAAATAATAAGATATACAAATACAATCATTCGGCTGCACTTAGGTTTTTAAAGATTTGGTAAGATTTTATTCACAGGACGAGTTTTTACTTCGACTTCGCTCAGCACAAGTTTTGTTTCGTCGGTTATTGAGCTTGTCGAAATATTCACGGCGAAAAAAATGAACAAATTACTTACTAAAAAGAAAGTCCTTATATAATAAAAATGACAATAAAGCCTAAAGGAAATAATATAAATATCATGTATTCAGCATTGTACGTAATTCACTTCGATTTACACTGTTTTTTGTTTTTATCGGACAACAATGATTAAAACTACATTTTAGCCTTATCTATGCTTTAGCAATTGCATTAACTCTTCTTTTTTTCGGGTAGAAACGATAGCATGGGAGCCATCTGAAAGAACCAAGTATCCACCCTTTCCGCGGACATACTTTTCAGCAAACTGAATGTTTACAATATTGGATTTATGCACTTTAAAGAAACCCTTTGATAGGAGTATCTCTTCAAACTCTTTCATTGGCTTTGAAACTAATAATTTCCTCCCACCCTTAAGATGAAAACAACAATAGGCTCTTTCAGCTTTGCATTGTATAATGCTTTCAAATGCAACCAACTCGAGTCCATCTTCCATTGGAATAGAAAGCTTATTCATTACTTCAGAAATAGCATTAAACCTCTTTTCATGCCTCAAATTCAACATCTTCTTACGCTTTTCTAACCTCATCTTAATTATTTTTAAAATCTCAGAAGGTTCAAAAGGTTTTAGAATGTAATCATCAGCACCTAAGTTCATCCCATGCCGAATCTCTTTAGTTTCTACCTTAGCAGTAAGAAATAAAAAAGCTGGCATCAATTCATCCTGTAATCGCTGGCTAATTAATTCTAGCAAAGCAAAACCATCCAATATGGGCATGCTAACATCACACAATACTAAGTCAGGCTCTTCTTTTAAAATCACATCATAACCTAATTTGCCATTGCTTGCAGTAAAAACTTCATAGCCAGACAGCTGTAAAATTTCTTCAAGTGTTTCCCTGATATTAACTTCATCTTCTACTACTACTATGCGATCCATAATGTTATTTTTCTATTTTAATAGTGAATGTTGTACCACTTCCTTGCTCACTTTCAACGGCTACAGTCATATCCATTAACTCTAAGTAGGCTTTAACAATTGCCGTGCCCATGCCAGTTCCTTCAATATTTTTTACATTCTTAGCTCTGTAAAAAGGTTCGAAAATATGACTGACCTCTTCTTCTGGAATTCCTACTCCAAAGTCTTGTACATTAATAATGAGTATGCTATTTTTAAAGTGAAGGTGAACTAGTGGTGCAGGTTTTGATTTAGAGTACTTGAACGCATTACTAACTAAATTTGAAAAAGCATGCTCAAAGAGCTTATGGTCTAGTTGATACATAGCTGGTGACCCTTCGTAGGTTAACTTAATCCTTCTAGCGTCTTCTTGTATCTCGTTGTGTTTTTGAACAATAGTCTGAATAAAGCTCAACACATCGGTCATTTGAAAGTCAGGTTTTATGTTACCCGATTCTTTCTTTCCAAGTACTAAAACGCTATCCATTAACTCTGTCATTCGTTTAATTTCTGGTTGTACTCTACTATAAACTCTGTCGAATTTTTCTTTAAACTCACTTGACTCTTTTTGCACATGCATTTCCAATAAGCTTATGCTTGATTGAATAACTGTTAGTGGTGTCCTAAATTGGTGAGAGGCAGTTGAAACAAACTGAGATTTTAAATCACCTAATTCTTTCTCTTTAAAATAGGCACGCTCAATGTTGTCCTTCGCTTCTTCTAACTCTTTTGTTCTTTCTCGTACTTTCCCTTCAAGTTTTTGATTGATGTTTTTTAGTAATTCTTCACTTTCTTTTTTCTGAGTAATATCATCAATGAATAATAATAAATTCCCCAAGCCGATTGGTTCAGAGACCACAGTTACTTTTAAGGCATACCATTTATTTTTAGATTTGTATTCTAAGTAGGCCCCTTTCCCATTTTCAATTGCCTCATTAATGGTTCCTATAACTTCGGGTAATGCATCTTTTTTAAAGAAAAAATGGACCTTTTCCTTCCCTTTTCTTTGTTTGTAATAGGCCCCATATGCCAGTTTATTAGCAAATAGTATATTTAGCTTATTATCAATTTTTAAAACCCTTACCGGCAATTGCTCTGTTAACAATCTAAATTTCTCCTCACTCCTAATTAATTCGTTTTCCCTGTTTCTAATTTCAGTAACATCTAAACAGGCCACAGTTATTTTTTTTAATAATTTTTCTTTTGTTGATACAACTTTTCCTAGAACTGATAGGTTGCGTTTATTCCCGTCTGGCCGAACTATAGTTGCTTCAAAAGAGAAGTCTTTTTGTAATTTTACTGTTCTGGAAATTAATTTCCTCACTCTTATCTCGTCTAACGGTTGGAAAAAGCTAATGTATTCTTCCAATGAGTTAGGTACATTACTTTTAGAATTTAATCCATAAATATCAAGCAAAGTATCAGAATACTTTAATTTATCAGTAGAAGGGTCATAACTCCAACTACCCACTTTTGCTAAGCGTTGAGTTTCATCGAGAATTTCATTCTGTTCTTGTAGCAATTCTTGCATTTCCTTCCTAACAGAAATATCTCTCATGATGCCTTCTGTTCCTGCTGGATTTCCTTTACTGTCATAAAATATCCTTAGAGATGTAGAAATCCATTTCCTAGCCCCGCTTTTAGTTAATAAAAGAATTTCTTTTTCCCTTATCAGTTCCACTCTTTTTAGCGTCTCAATGATTCCACTCCTTTCTTCTGGATTTGCGTACAAGGACCTTATATTCATCCCTATCAACTCTTCTGGAGAAAAGCCAACAAGCTCTAAAGCTGACGGACTTACCACTTGTATTATGCCCTCAAAATTTACCCGAACAAATACATCTACCAATGAATTGAATATGCCTCGGAACTTATCTTCACTTAATCTTAACTTTTCTTGAATTTGCTCCTTTTCTTGATTTATAAGATATCCTTCAATAGCCAATTCCATCACTGTAGCTAAGCTTGTGGGATCATATGGTTTATTGATGTATTTGTGAACTTTATTACTATTAATAGCATTCTTCAAAACGTCGTGATCTGCAAAACCAGTTATTAATATAGTAGGAATTAAGCTACATTTACTCTTAACCTTACTTAGGAAATCTAATCCATCTATATCGGGCATTCGTTGATCAGAGATGACCAGATGAAGCTGTTGTTGATCAAATATTAATAATGCTTCTTTTGCAGAGAGGGCGGTATAAACATTATATTTCCTTCTGTAAAGCCCTTTAAAAACTCGTAGATTACTTTCTTCATCATCAACATACAGAATATTATACTTGCTCCTTGTATCCATAAAAACTACTAGACTGAATCAATTATTTGTTTCAATACATCATGGCCACAAGGCTTAGGTAAAAAGCACTTAAGCATATATTTTTCTTTGGCTTCATTAATATCTGCTGCTTCAGCATTGCCTGAGAGCATTACCCTCGATATTTTTGAAAATGGATATAACTCACAAAGTTGTTTAAGTAGCTCTACACCACTCATTTCTGGCATACGCTGATCAGTAATTAAAACATCAGGGTTTTCAGTTTCTAGTATTTTCAATGCCTCTTTTCCATTCAATGCTGTCATTATTGTGTATTCTCTTCTAAATGCAGAACGAAATGTTCTCAAGTTAGCTTCTTCGTCATCAATATAGAGTACAGTTCGCTTCATATGCTTTCTCATTTTGGTAATTCAATTTGAAATGTTGTCCCGACTCCTATTTTACTGGTGTAATTTATTTTACCATTATGGTGTTCCACGATTCCAAAGCTTATTGATAAGCCGAGTCCTGTTCCTTCTCCCACATCTTTTGTTGTTAAAAAAGGATCAAAGATGCGGTCCCCAAATTCTTCAGAAATGCCACATCCATTATCAGCTACCAAAATCTTTACTCCTCCATTCTTATTGGAAGTAATTATTTTAATGGTTCCTTTTTGATCAATGGCTTGTTCTGCATTCATTATCAAGTTCATAAACAGCTGATTCAATTGACCAGGTAATCCTTTGATAATAGTTATGTTCTTTTCCAAGTTAAGTTGAAACTTTATTTCTTTTTTAGTGAGTCGTTTTATGATTTTGACATTACTTTCAATTTCTTTATTAACATCTACATAAAGCATTTCCTCACCATCAACTCTCGAAAATCGCTTTAATCCTTTCACGATTTCTTCTGTTCTGCTTGCTCCCATCTTAATGTCCTGAATTGTACTCATTAGGTTATCTTTAATGAAATCGTAATCTATTTCAGCTTTTAATTCCTTCATCCGTTTTGAAATATCAGGTTGGCTTTTCTTTAAATCAACTTTTTCATATAACTCTAGGACTTTCATCAAATCAATCAGGTCTAATTCAATTCCAGCAGCTCCAGCATTTACAAAATTAATAGGGTTGTTAATTTCATGTGCTATTCCAGCTGAAAGGGTACCCAATGAGGCCATTTTTTCAGCTTGAAATAATTTGGTTTGGGTTTGGCTCACTTTTTTTAGTGCTTCTTCCAACTGCTCTTGTTGGCGTTTAACAGTTAAGTGAGTATTTACCCTAGCTACTACCTCATCTAGATGAAAAGGCTTCTCTATATAATCAACTGCCCCAGCCTCAAAAGCCTTAACTTTATCTAGTATTCCAGACAAAGCGCTTACAAAAATGACAGGAATTTGAGACAGCTTTTTATCATTTTTGAGTATTCTACAAGTTTCATACCCATCCATATCAGGCATTTGCACATCTAACAAGATCAGCTTTGGAGACTTAGATTTTATGCTGTCTATCGCTTTCTGCCCGCTCATTGCTAAGCGAATAATATAACCTTTGGGCTTTAAGATACTAGATAAAACTTTTAAGTTTTCTGAGTTATCATCAACTAATAAAATATCATCTTTCTTCACTTAACTTTCTATATAAATTACCTAAATAGTTCCTCTAATCCTTCCAAATCATATGAATCTAAATGAGATTGAATCAAATCAAACAACTCCTTATTTGTAGTAGAAATTTTCTGAGAAATAGACCTCAATTCTTCTGTATCTCCCTCTAATACAGCCTTTTCTATATTCACTCTTATGCTATTTGGCAGAGATACAATACCTTTCTTAGCTGCTTTTAAGTCAATTAAATTATCTTCTAATTTTTCAAGATCGTTATAAGTATACTCAATGCCTGTGCACTTTTCAATTTCATCTAAAAGTTCTGATATTTTAAAGGGTTTTTTGACAAAACTATCTGCACCAGATTTTAAAAATAAATCTCTTTCCTCATCAAAAGCACTAGCGCTTATGCCTATTATTTTCACATTTTCAAACTCTTCTAAACTTCTTATTTTAGCAGTGGCCTCTATCCCATTCATTCCCGGCATAACCATATCCATTAAAACAACATTGGGCAACCATTTTTTAACCATCTTAACTGCTTCATTGCCGTCATGAACTGATTTTACAGTAAATCCAATGCTATTGAGTAAAAGTTCTAAGACCTCTCTATTTTCTGCTATATCATCTACTATTAGCACTTTTAACTTGTCTTGCCCCTCTTTTACTTTATCCACCTCCCTGTGACTGTCTTCTTCCAATATGCCTGCATCTTCGCCTTCTACATAAGGCAAAGTGAAAGTAAAGTTGGATCCTTTCCCATACTTACTTTCTACCTCAATATCTCCATTCATCAATTGAGCTAACTTTTTGCTAATCGACAGGCCTAAACCTGTTCCTTCTTTATTAACTCCATCCTCAGTCTGCTCAAAAGTCTCAAAAATAGATTCTATGTATTTTTCAGAAATACCAATTCCAGTATCAATAACAGAAATGGAAATTGTAGCGTTTTTAACGACAGTGTTTATCATTACACTTCCTGTATTAGTAAATTTCACTGCATTTGCAATAAGGTTTATCAATACTTGTCGTATCTTATTTTTATCAGCTTGGATTAATCTTGGAAGCTTATCTGTATTTTCGATTAGCAGTTCTAAGCCCTTTTGATTAATTTGAAATTTAAAAAGCTCACCTAACTCATTTATCAATTCTGCTGGATTAAATGAACTATAGTTGAGCTCCATTTTCCCAGTCTCAATCTTTGATAGGTTTAATATGTTGTTAATCAAACCCAAAAGATGATTACCACTTTTATTAATTGCTACAATGCTGGTTTTTTGATCTGAAGAAATATTTTTATTCCGTTTTAATATCTGCGCATGCCCTAATATGGCATTCATTGGAGTTCTTATTTCGTGTGACATGTTTGCTAAGAACAGACTTTTAGCTCTATTAGCATCCTCAGCCCGTAATTTTGATTCTTCTAATTCTTTTTGAAAATTATGCCGATCAACAATGGTTGTTAGCTGCAATTGAAGTTGATCGATAAATTCATCAAGCAAATCGAATCTCTCATTATTTGACTTCTTAAAGAAAAACTCTAGCACAGCTATAACCTTCCCTCCCAAAGGAACAGGCATACTATAAGCTCCTTTAAAGCCATACTCTAATGCCTCTTCCCTTCTTTTAATACCATCAACGCTACTTAAGTCATTTACCCAAATTGCTTTTTGGTCTTTCCAAACTTTCCCTAAAACCCCTTCTCCTTTTGAAAAAGTTGTTTTTAAAGTAGTTTCTTTTAGCTTACTGAATTCAGTATCTTCTTCATTATACCAAATATCAGCTGCTACTAGTTTTTCTTGATCGTAATCAGGTAGGTAAATGTGACCAAGAGGCCAATTGGTAAAAGCACAAACACTTTCTAAAGCCTTAATAAGAATTGTGTTTATGTCCCTCGTTTCAATTGCAAGTTGAGATAGTTCCTTTAAAAATATTATCTGCTCTTTTATACGTGATTGCTTCGTAATATTATCACCAGTGCTTATAGTTCCGGTAATCTTACCATTTTCATCAAAAATGTATGTATTTTTCCAAGCGATTAATTTTTCACTCCCGTCCTTGCAAAGCGCCCAATTTTCTACATAACTGCTATCTTCATCAAATCCATCATCAATGATTTCATTAAACATCTTAATAGATTTTTCAATTAAGCGTTTGGGAATAAAATTTTGCAGAAAATCTTTACCCAACATTTGTTCTCTCTTATACCCATATAAATTGCATGCAAACTCATTAACTAGTTCAATTTTTCCTTCTTTATCTAAAATTAGAATTATAGATGGAATTGTGTCAAGGTAATATTGAAGCTGTCTTCTCTCTTGTACAAGTGATTCATTAAGTTGGAGCAGCTCTTTTCTATTTGCAGAAATTAACTTATCATTTTTCTCTCAAGGGTAATGTCTCTATTGGTTCCAATAAATTTTACAGCTTCACCATTTTCATTGAAAATTGCTTTAATACTGGCTCTTACATAATGCAGGTTTCCGTTATCGTCTGTAATCCTAAAAACAAGGTGCTGATTTTCTTTTGTTTCTTCAGCTAGCTTCATTTTTTGACTTACTAATTTAAGGTCTTCTTGATAGAGAAAAGTTGACCATTTAGGAAATGTTGCAATTTTTCTTTTTGCGCATGCATATATTTTTGATACATCTCCTTCCCAAGTTATGGTGTCATTGAGCATATTTGTCTCCCATGTTACCATAGATGCAGAAGCTATTGCCAAATGCAGCCTTTCATTAGAAAAATAGAGTTCTTCTTTATTTAATTTATCTTCGGTAATGTCAATAAAGTGACCAATAAATTGGGTGCATTTTCCGTCTTCAGATTTTTCAAATACAGCATCTTTAGATTGACACCACATCCAACTTCCGTCTGATTTTTTAAAGCGATACTCAATTTCAATTGCTTGACCACCTTTAGACTCAACAACTTTATTCATATGCTCTACCACAGCCTGCCTGTCGTCAATATGAAATAACTCAAGAAACTCTGAGTGTTCCAAGTCATTTAAATAATCTAAACTATAGCCTGTTAGTTCAGTATATTTTGAATTAACATAAACATTTAAGCCTGAGGCTAAATCGTAAACATATATACCTCCCAAGGAAAACTTAAGTAGTTTGTTAATAAATACCTCATCTACTTTTTGTTTCATATTTATTAAAGAATACTCTTCTAGTTGGACTCTGCTTTAAAAGAATTTGTGAGATACGCACAAACTTTGTAAAAGTTCACTTATTATTTCAGTTAACAAGAACTATCGCATTATATCTTTGATTTTTAAGCCAAGCATTCTTTTACTGTCGATGAATGCATTTCTACATTCGATAATTTTTCAAAAAGCTTCATTAATTAAGCTTGTTTACTTGTTAAAAACAGTGAACAACTGAAGATAAAGTAGGTATTTCCAGTAAAAATCGACAGATTTATCTATAAAGTTGATGAATGCAATTTAGTGTGGTAAATCGTTGGTTTGTATTTTAGTCACGTTTGGTAATTCTTAGAATTGAAATAAAGCGCTCTACTATTAATATTGACCCTAATTATTTAGAGCAATTATGGGCTTTTTTCATCAAAAGAATTTTTTTCTTACGCTTTTATTCATTTCAATTACTACAATCGGGCTTTGCCAAGGCACATCGCCTGTTGCAAATTTTCAGCTATCTGCCGATAAAGGTTGTGCTCCCTTTACGGTTTCTGTAACCAACACGTCTTCAAATGCAAATCAGTACAGTTGGGGTTTTGGAAATGGAAACTCCTCAAGCCTTGTTCAACCTTCTATCGTTTTTGCCTCAAAAGGAGTTTTTGATGTAAGGCTAATTGCAAAAGACACAGCTGGCAATGCAGATACACTAGTTAAAACCGTTTTAGTAAATGAAATTCCAACTGCAGATTTTAGCTATGTAGTGAAAAGCATGTGTTTAAATCAAAACCAGATTAGCTTCACCAACCACTCTACTCAAGGACTTAATTATACTTGGGATTTTGGTGATGGGAATTCCTCTACGCTCAGCAATCCGACCTATTCTTACGCAGACTCTGGTAACTATAGAGTTAAACTAATCGTGTCAGACAGTATTGGTTGCAGCAGCTTTAAACAAGCCAATCAAGTGATTCGGATTGAAAAAACGCCTGAGCTAGAGTTCACAGTTAGTGATACTCTTGGCTGTGATACCTCACAACAATTTTCATTTAACTGCCCTACAGATTCAATTGCTAATTGGTTGTGGGATTTTGGAGATGGCACTACTTCAAACACTCAAAATCCTAGCCACACGTATAGCTCTAAGGGTGTTTATAACATAAAGTTAATCACAACAAATCAGTTCAATTGCTTAGATACTTTAGAAAAGCTAAACTATATTAACGTTTACAAGGAACCCCATTTAGATTTTTCCTCTTCACTAACTAGCGGATGTAGACCATTAAATGTGTCATTTTATAATGACTCAACTAATAAAGGTTCATCTCTGAGCTGGAGTTTCGGAGACGGCAGACGATTAAATAGTGATAGCATAACTACCACCTTTGACAGTTCGGGGAGTTATTCAATAACATTAATTTCTAGCTACCAAAATGGCTGTATAGATTCTATTACAAAACCAAACTTTATTCAAGTAAACGGAGACTCTAAGCCATCATTTACAACTGATTCGATGAGGCTATGCAAAGGTGGCTCCATTAAATTTAGAAATACCTCCTTAGGTGGAAACTCTTGCACTTTTAATTGGAATTTTGGTGATAGCGTAAGATCAACAGCTAAGAACCCTTCGCATACTTATAATCAAACAGGAAGTTATACGGTAACTCTTACTGCAACAGACTCAAACTCTTGTTCCAGCACATATTCAAAAACCATCGACATCAATAAAACAAGAGCTTCTTTCTCTGTAGATAAGACAAGTGGGTGTCTTCCACTTACTGTCAATTTTAAAAACCACAGCACAATTGCTGATAAATGGTTTTGGGATTTCGGAGATGGTGATACATCTCATCAAATAAGCCCTTCACACACTTATTATTCAAGTGGTAAATTCGATGTCTCCTTAGTAATTGAAACAAACTCTGGTTGCCTCGACTCTATTGTTCATCATGATTTTATCCATGTATTTGATGATACTATTTCAACAAATTTAAGTGATACAATAACAGGTTGTTTGCCCTTGCCCATTGACTTTTCTGACAATCAATTAGGAGCCGTAGAATGGCAATGGGATTTTGGCAATGGCGATACATCTATGGCTAAAGCTCCAAGCTATACTTATCAATCTCCAGGCACTTTTACTATATCATTAAAAACATTAAATTCAAATGGATGTCCAATTTATTTTGAAAATTACGCTATAATTAAAATTGATAGTATTGAGCCAAAAATCAGTACACTTCAATTCGACTGTTCGAATACAACAATACAACTAACAGATTCAACTGAAAATATAAGCAGCTGGCTTTGGAACTTTGGCGACGGAACATATTCAACTTTGCAAAGCCCAGTTCATAAATTCCCTGACACCCTAGTCTATAACATTTCATTGACATTAATAAGCAATAATGGCTGTAGTCGTAGTGTGTACTTACCCAGCTATATAGACTTTACCAACTGCTTAGCAGGTGGCCAAGGGCCAGGCTCATTTAATGGTGGAACCAGTCCTCCAAATAATGCAGATAGCATAAATTCTAATACTATATTTGCTCAAAATTGTGCTCCACAAATTGTACAATTGACCAACCCTGATACCAATGCATTTGCTTGGAATTGGAGTTTTGGAGATGGAGATAGTTCATCAGTGGAACACCCAATACATGTTTATAGAACACCTGGTGTTTTTGATGTGCAGTTAATTACTGAAGACTCTGTAGGAAAGGATACCATTTTATGGAATGATTATATTACTGTAAGTGGCCCAACTTCTAACTTCACTTCAAGCATATCCTATGACTGCGATAGTGCATCAGTAAGTTTTAACAACACCTCTATTGGTACAAGTTCATGGATATGGCGTTTTGCAGATGTTTACGACTCTTCATCAATAACATTAACTCATAAATATCCCTACTCGAATAGAAACTACCCCATTCAACTTATTGTAAATGATAGCATGGGTTGTTCTTCTTCAAAAATGAAAATTTTAAACTTTCCGAAAAATGAAATTTCATTCGATTTGCCTGATTCGGCTTGTATTGGAGATTCTATATTCTTTAGTGCTAGCGACACTTCAGCAAGATATTTTTGGGATTTTGGAGATGGAACTACTGACAGTAGTTTAACTGCAATTCATAATTACTCTCAAGGAGGTACCTACCCTATTCAAGTAATTAGCAAAAACGCTATGGGGTGTGAAAGTATTCACACCCTAGGTTCAATCGAAATAAAAGGAGCAAATGCTCAGTTTCAATTAATAGACTCAGTAGGTTGCATAAATGAGTACTATACATTTAAACCATCGGACTTAAGTGCTGATTCATACCATTGGAATATTGGTAATATCCATTCGAGTAGGCTTCAACTTTCTTCATTTAAATTAGCCAACCCTGGAAGCTACAAGATCAGTTTAACAACTGAAAAAGAAGGTTGTCAAAATACCTTCACTCACCCAACAGCAGTTCAGGTGAATGGCGTAAAAGCAAACTTTTCAATTGACCAATTGACTAACTGCTATCCTATTCAAGCTGTTATAGAAGATACGAATTCAAATTCTTCTCAGTGGGAGTGGATAATTGAAAATGACACCATCCATAATTCAAATCAATATACATTTAATACACAAGACAGTTCTATCAATATTTCATTAAAAGTTACAGCAAAAAATGGCTGTGTTGACTCTACTAGTAAGTTATTTACTCCTACTGTTCTCAGTTCAAATTTTGAACTTTCAGACACAGTTGGATGTGCTCCATTAAGTGTGAAGTTTACCAATAAGGCCAAGCGTTTTGTCTCTTCTCACTGGAGTTTTGGTGATGGTGATACTTCAACTGTTAATGACCCTACTCATGTTTATGATCATGAAGGCGTTTATAGCGTTCGCTTAATCACGAGGAGCATAGATGGATGTATAGACACTACCATCTATAAAAATGCTATTCGTGTTTCTTCCATTCAAGCTAAATATAGCACTACTTTTAATAGTACTTGCGCACCAATGATGGTGAACTTTGAGAATAAATCTATCAATGCGACTGCATGGAATTGGAGCTTTGGAGATGGCTCAACATCAACTGCTAAAAATCCATTTAAAATTTATAATAATTCTGGGGGTTTTGATATTTCATTGATTGTATCTAATAACATCGGCTGCAGCGATACTCTGTTGAATAGAAAAGAGATCACTGTCCCAGGGCCAATTACTAAATTTTCAGTATCCGACTCTGTTGTTTGCGGAATTAAACCTTTGCAGTTTAATGACTCTTCACTAAATGCTGTTGAGTGGAGCTGGTTTTTTGGGGATGGCTCTACCTCCCAACAACAAAACCCTTCACATACTTACCTCGCAAAAGGAAAGTATAGTGCAATGCTAACTACTAAGGATTCTTCAGGCTGCGAGGGCTTTTTCACCCTACCTGAAAAAATAAAAATGGACTATATTCCGAAAGCAGACTTTTCCATTAAAGACACTATTGGTTGCACACCATTTAAGGTAGATATATATTCTAGAAGTAGCAATGTAAGTAAATGGAAATGGGACATGGGTAATGGAGTAGTTAAATCAGATAGTTTATCAAGTTATACTTATAATAATGCAGGGTCTTACTCCATTTCCCTAAGCGTTGAAAATAGCGCTGGATGCAAAGACAGTATCAGGTTTGATAGCATTATTGCTCTTCAAACACCAAAGGCAACTGTTGAAACAGTTGACCCATTGTGCAATAATGAACAGCCAATAGTACTGAAAGCTAAAAAAGAGGGAGGTAAGTGGTTTGGGAAAGGAATAACAGATAGCAATATTGGGAATTACGCTCCGCGAAAAGCTAATGTTGGTATTGATACTGTTCTTTACAGTTTTCAAGGGTCTTGCCCTGTTAGTGATACTGTTTTTATCGAAATAAAAGAAGCGCCTGAGGTAGATTTTGTAGTCGATAAAATGGAGGGGTGTTACGATTTAGAAGCAACATTTGAAACTGTATACTTAAAGCCGCTCTCTTTCAATTTAATCCCAACTTACACTTGGAAACAAAATGGAATTGAATTTAGTGACTCTTCTACTGTAACAAAGTCCTTTGGGCCTGGACGTTATGATATTAGTCTGAATGTAAAAACTTCAAATGGATGTAGTGAAGAACTAATAAAAAAGCAGCTGATTAATGTATTTGACTCCATACCACATAAAACCAATATAGAAAGAGTATCTGTATTAAATGATGGAGAAGTGCTGATAGAATGGGATAAGAATACTGACATTGCATTCAGCGAGCATATTTTATATCGAAAGTCTTCTTTAGATGGCTCATTCGAAGCAATTAAGACCTTTACAAACCCCGACCAGACAAGTTTTGTTGACAAAAAGTTAAACACCCTAGACTCAACTTACTGTTATAAAATTATTGCTGTAGATAAATGTGACCAAAAATTAAAGCTCAGTGAAGCCTCTTTTCATTGCACCATAAATATTTCTGCAAATAAGGAAGATAAAAACTCAGTGAAGATTAAGTGGAGTGAATATATTGGCTGTAATGTAAGTTCTTATGAGATATTAAGGTGTGGTAAATCAATGAGTAATCCAGAAGTAATTGCAAAAGTAAATTCAAAGCAACTCAGCTTTATTGACACCTCAGCCTATTGCAACTATCAATATAGTTACAGAGTAAAAGCGCTAGGTCCAGCAGGACTTATTAAAGGATCTTTTAGTGATACTTCAATTGCCAAAATGAAAGGTGTTTCTGAATTACAAAAATCAGAAATTATCAGGGCCACTGTAGAAGAAAATAATGCTGTCTTAATTGAATGGGAGCCGGTAAAAGTAGCCCCAGAGTTTGCAACTGGTTATGTGATCTATCGTTCATTGGACAATAAAGAATTTAGTCCACTGACTTTTGTATCAAAGGATTACACAAGCTATACTGACCAGACAACATCGGTAATGAAAGAACAGTACTTCTATCAAATCGAGGTGATTAACACTTGTGAAAATAAGAATGAAGTCACAAATACTGGTTCTTCGATTCTTTTAGAAGCCACACAATTGGATGATAAAAAAGGCAAGCTAAACTGGACGGATTACGTAAAATGGAATAATGGAACAAAAAGCTATGAAATCCAGCGTTTAAATGAATTTAATCAATGGGAAACCATTCAAGTTGTTCCGGCAAACATTCGCGAAATAATTGTCAACTTCTAATTTAATTTCCTGAGTTGAATGATTACTTAGAAGCTCCCGGTTTGCTTTTTGACCATATAGAAGGTAGTCATTTTGAGTATTAGGGAGATAAACTCTTGAAATTTAACCTTGCAGATTATTCCTACTGAAATAATCTACTCAAATTCCAACACTAAAAAGTGCCTTATCTAAAAGCACCTTAGCTAATCATTCAGCTAAGGTGCTTTTCAATTAAGGTGGTTTAAGTTAAAATTTATGCGGTTGTATTTACTCCCTTCACGTTGGGAAATTGGTTCTTTAAAGGCTACCAGTAAAGATGTACAATTACCTTGTGAATGACCAATTTATTGTAAAATGGAATTAAAGCAAGCTAAGTTTTTTACGCTAATTAAATTTTTTACACCATTACTTTTTATTTTTCATATTGGGAATGCTACTGCCCAAACTAAGGCAACTTATTCAATTGGAAAAGAGAACTACAGGGTGGTTGCCATAAAAAAAGACACCAACAGAATTGAAAGTGTTTCTAATGCTGTAGAGTTCGCAAAGTCTACAACTATTTATTTCCCTAATGCTTTTACTCCCGACAATGATGGAGCAAATGACACATTTGGAGCAGTTGGGCTTAATGCTGAGGAATATGAATTGAAAATCTTTAATCGTTGGGGCGAATTACTATTTGAATCAAAAAATATAACGAATAAGTGGGACGGCACACATAACGGAAAACTTGTTTCAGACGGTGTATATGTCTACACCTTTTTTGCTCGGGAAGCAGCAACCGGTAAAAAAATATCAAAATCTGGAACAGTAACTCTTCTGCTGTAGAAAACGAGAATAAATATATAAACCGATGAAACACTTTTACTTATTAGTTTTAGGAATCATGCTGTTCATTAGCTCGGCTAATTCACAGCAAACTTATTTCTCACAGTTTTATACAACTTCAATGTACCTCAATCCTTCATTAACTGGAATTAATGAAGAGTCGAGACTTACGATGAACTTTCAAAACCATTGGCCTCAAATTGAAAATTCATTTATTACACAAAATGTAAGCTTTGAAAGTAACTTATCTCGCTTCAATAACGGGTTGGGAGTAAATGTCTATAGAGATCAGGCTGGCGACGGAATGCTGACTGTAACATCATTCAGTGGAGCATATGCACATGAATTAAAACTATATAATGATCTTTATTTAAGGCTTGGAGTAAAAGCGGGTTTTGTTCAAAAAAATGTTGCTTGGGACAAACTTGTTTTTGAAGACATGATTGATTCTCGAGATGGAGTAGTTTATACTACTCAGCAGAAATTTGGAGAAGCTATAACATATGCAGATCTATCTTCAGGAATATTCATTTATAATGACACCTATTATGGTGGCTTTTCTATTAATCACTTAAATCAAGCCCAAGCTGGACTAATCAATCAAAATGGAAAATCAAGGTTAGAGAGAAGCTATACCATTCATGGAGGAGCTAAGTTTATTATGAATGGAAATGAAGATTATAGTATCTCCCCCAATTTAATACTAAGCAAACAGGGCACATTTAAAAAGCTCAATGCAGGGGGGTATGTTGAAGCGAATCACCTCCTATTTGGTCTTTGGTATGCAAGTACTGAAGAAATGATTGTGATGGTTGGGTTTCAAGGAAACCAATTTCAAATTGGATACTCTTATGACATGTATCCGGAAAACACTATTGGCTCAAGTTTAGGCTCTCACGAACTATCCTATATACAAACCTTTAAGAAAAGAAATAAGAAACGGAGGAACTATAGAACTACTCCTTGTCCAAAATTTTAAACTCAAAAAGTATGAAAATGAATACTATATTACTGAAATTATCAACTTTTATATGCATTTCGCTATTACCATACCTCGCAAAATCGCAGATGAGCTCTTCCATGGATGGAAATTGGGGCAATGCTTCAAACTGGTCTAATGGTGTACCTGGCGAAGGAGATGTTGTAACTATTTCAAATAATTTTACGCTTGATAGTGATATTAGTATTAATAATAATGGTTCTTATATAGTAAGTAGTGGATCTATAATCGATCCTCAAGGAGGAAAAAAACACAAAATAAATATAGAAGACTTTGGATACCTTGAAGTTTCAGGAAATGTATTTATTGGTGGAGACTTGGATATTGAAGATAATGGTGAACTGATTATTAGAGGCTGCGATACGCTTATCGTTGGTGGAAGTTTAGGCCTTAATAATAATTCAAAAATAACCTTAGAGGAATGTGCTGTCATTATAGTAGAAAAAGATTTAAAAATAAAGAATGATGTATTGGCAACTATAGATGGAAATATTATTGTTGATGGCAAATTAGAGACTAAAAACGATGCTATAATATCAGGGATTGGCTATATTGAAACAGGGAAAAAAATTGATATCAAAGGCAATTCTTCAATATTTGGAAGTACTTCTGGGTGCAATTCAGGACCTTGTGCCACAGGCACAGGGAACCCACTGCCCATTGTTTTAGGTGCATTTGAGGCGGATTTTTTAAGTGCCGATGCTGTTGAAGTTAGATGGGAAACGCTTTCTGAAGTAAATAATGACTTTTTTACTTTATATTATTCAACAACTGGTGAAAAATTTATAGAAGCTAAAAAAATTACAGGAGCTGGAAATAGTAATGAATTGTTGGTTTATAAAGCCCTTATTAATAGGCTAAACTCCAATACCATTTATTTAAAATTAAAGCAAACTGACTTTGATGGTAATTCTGAAGAATTCAAACCAATTGTAATTAATAGAAAGTCAATTCAACAATCTTTTTCTGATGATGTATTGTTATTTCCTAACCCTGGTGATGGAAAATCTCTATTTCTTCTATTTAAAGACCTGAAACCACAAACGCTTAAAGTTATGCTTTTCAATTCTTCTGGTGAACAGATCTTAACTAGATTAATTACCAACCATGTAAATGAAAACTCTTTAAAAATTGAGCTTTTAAATGGAGTGACTCTCAATAAAGGACTCTATATTGTTCGTGTTGTGTCTTCAAATACAAAAGTAGAAAAGAAATACATCGTTCATTAAAAGTCATTAATTATTAAATAGCCCTCTATTTACTTCAAAAAATAAGTAGTTAGAGGGTTTTTTCTATCACCCTTCTAAATAACTATTTAAGCTGTGGAAATTTCTATTCTGCAATTAAAAACGGCTCCACTTTAATGCTAATTTAATATACATTTAATGTTCTAGCTTGTAACCTATTCCCTTTAAGCTGGAGACCGTTACAAAGATGCCCTGATTCAATTGATTTATAAAAAGTGGCTATAGTCCTCTCTATACAGCATTAGAAAAGTTCAATTATTCTACTCCCATTGCAGAGCTTACAATTTGCCAAAGCGATGGCTATTAAATAAATGTTTTTAACTTCACTAGGACAATTAAATCGAGAGATTGTATCGTTTATTTAATTAGAATAGGCTTGTTAAATCGCCTGATTTATATATAGGTTCTATTATCCTTAGGTTAATTCAAATGATCTCATTGTGGTTAAATTCATGTAAATTTTGAATAAGTGAAGCTTGGTTCACTAGATTATCTATAGGGCTTGATAGATTCGATTTACATAAATAAAAAAGTTTCTAAAAGAGCAAAATTTGTTGTTGGGTGAATTTGAACCACTGACAACTATTCTGCGCTTTTAGAAACCGATTAAGAGTCTAAGAAAGTTTTCCTTTTTTTGAGTGAATCCCAAACTTAGGTTAAGGCATACCCCTCCCTTTTTTAAAATTCATGCTTAAACTAATTTAATTCTTAGCCATTTCATTATTTGAGCTAAAACTAGTGCTCTTTAGTCTGTTTTTTGTATACTCCTTATTAAATTCGAACTCTCTATTCTGGTGGTTTAATTCTAAAATAGCCATTGGAAAGTCATATGAGTCATTGTCTAAATACGGCTCTTTTTTTACTAAGCCGACGTCAAATTTGTAAGTTTTAGAGCTAAAGTCTATATTTTGGGTCTTATCTGTTTTAATTATTATTCTTTTAGTAAAAAATCCTTCTTTTTCAAATTGAAGGGTGTAATACTTTTCACTATCAGCAATAAAAACAAATTTTCCATTTGATTTAGTCTCAAGCGTTGAAATACATTTGTTGTCGTCAAACACTTTTACAATCACATCTTTGGACTTCTTGCCATCTATAAAGGTATAACCCACGAACTTATGATCATTAATGTTTTGGGCTGATAAATTTTTAGTATTAACCACTAATAGTGATAATACGAGTAATAGAAAGGTATAATTTTTTGATATTGACTTCATAGTTCTTGTTTTTAAATTTATAGTATAAACTTAGGTTTAGAGTCCCCTTTTTAAAATTACTGGCTTCCGATTGCCTCTGCTTAGTTTCCCAACGTATGCCTTATTGTATAGTAAAGAAATGTATGGTGTTGCTATTAGACTTAGCGTTTAACATTTGTCGATACTAGAGTTTCTTGCAAAAGCCACTACTCATAAATACCAATAAAAAAACTCATCGAATAAGATGAGTTTAATGTCTTTGATTTTAATTTCCTAAAGAAGCTTTGCTAAAATCCCATATCATTACTTATTAATCTATAAGTTACTTAAGGTTTCATTTAAGCTTTTAAAGTAATATTCTTTATTGCGATTACTTTTGTAAGTGAAACTATTGCTAATCCTATTTGGCTCAATAACATCAACCTTGGAGATAAACTCATCCTCCTTTTGGCCTTTTTTCATCTTTACTAGGTTAATTTCAAATTTAAACTTATTCATCTGGTCTTGATTCAGATCTATACTGGTTGTATTCACAATCAATTGCTTTGTCAAATAACCAGGTTTTTTAAACTGCAGTATAAAGCTCTTACTTCCTTCTCCATAAAATGCAAATTTTCCATTTGACTTAGTTTCATAATTTGAAAAACAGGAGTCCCCTTCAAATACCTGAATTGTAACACCTTTTGCATTTTTATTATGAGTAGTAACTTTTCCTAAAAATTCATAGATAGTGCCATTCTGTGCTGACAATAATCCTGTGAAAATTAAAAGTGATAGTAGGGTGGTAAATTTTCTAATGTTCATGGTTTTATTTTTATGTATTACGATGTAAACTTAGCGACAAGGTACTCCTAGTTGTGACATACAACTTCCTAATGCCAACTTCAACCTTCCTAACGTCTGAAAAATATTAATTGTAAGAGTAAAATGGCGCTACAACCCATTCTAAAAAGAAGTTCTAGCAGTATTAGTTATAAACTAATTTGAGCAATCTTCTTTTTTTTGAAATTAACTGCAATTTTATTAGCAGCTTATTTTATATTTTGGATATGTTTGTCACCTAATAAATTACTACATGCCAATCTTAAAAACTGCCCCAACAGCACTTCTATTAGCTGTTTTTCTACTACTTTCATCAAGCTGTGCGACTATAGTCGGTGGCAGCCAATACAACGCTTATGTTAAGGTTGATGGTAAACCAACAGCTAAAATATACTATAATGGTGCACTCCTAGGAACAGGGGCTGGCAATATAAAAATTCCAAGAAAAGAAGCTAATAATTTAAGCTTCAGGCTTGTTCAAGATGGCTGCCCAGAACAAGAAATTAAATTTAATACCCGATCATTCAGAGGATGGGCATTAGTGGGCTCCTTTATTACGTTCAGTATTATAACTCCTACTGGAATTCCTATTCCTGTTGGTAATTTTATTGACTTTGCTACCGGAGCATATTGGAAACCAGAGAAATCTGATCCATCCATTAGAAAGGTAGATTACAACAACTACCAGTATTACTTAGACTATTCTCTCTGCAATGTGCAACAACCTGGTTTTTCCCCTGCAGTCAATCAGGCAAAACCAGTCAATGCGGTGCAAACCAAGGAAGAAAAGCTGATAGAGCTAAAAGAATTATTTGATTCTGGAATGATTACTGAAGAAGAATACCTTTCTTCAAGGAAAGAGGTATTAGCACAATAATTAACTACTTTACTTACCAAAGCCTGCCTTAAATTTTTCTAACTCGCGGTTGGATATTAATATTGCACTATGGTAGATTTACTAATCATAGGGGCTGGCCCAATTGGTATTGCTTGTGCTATGCAGGCTAAAAAATCAAATCTAAATTACCTAGTCTTAGAAAAAGGTCCTCTTGTTAACTCCCTGTATCACTACCCTGTTAACATGACTTTTTTTTCTACCTCAGAAAAGTTGGAGCTTGACAATATCCCCTTTATCAGTAAAAGTGCTAAACCAGATAAGCAAGAGGCATTAGAGTACTATCGTCGAATTGCTACTTCAAATCAACTCAACATCAACTTATTTGAAGCGGTAAAGTCGGTCAGCAAAAAAGAAAATACTTTTAAGGTAGTGAGTTCAAAAAATACTTACAAAGCCAAAAATATTGTGGTGGCCACCGGATTTTACGATATTCCTAATTACCTCAATGTCCCTGGTGAAAATTTACAAAAGGTATCCCATTATTATGGAGACCCGCATTACTATGCAGGTTTAAAAACTGCTGTAATTGGAGCCAGTAATTCCGCCATTGATGCTGCACTTGAGATCTACCGAAAAGGTGGAGAAGTTAGCTTGATTGTACGCAAGCAAGAAATTGGAAAACGCGTAAAGTATTGGGTTCGTCCCGATATTCTTAACCGAATTAATGAAGGAAGTATTAGTGTTTACTATTCTTCAGAAGTGAAAGAAATCAAAGAAAAAGAACTGCTGTTGGAAACTCCCCATGGTGAAATTACGATTGAAAATGATTTCGTATTGGCGCTCACCGGATACCGTCCAAACATCACCTTTTTGCAAGCTATGGGAATTTCTATTTCTGACGATGAACTGAAAAAACCCGTATATGATGAAAAATCAATGGAAACAAATGTCGAAGGAATCTATTTGGCAGGAGTTATCTGCGGGGGAATGGAAACGCATAAATGGTTCATTGAAAACTCACGAATTCATGCCAATAAAATTATAGAAGCAGTGGCTAAGAAAACTGCTTAATGCACCTCTTCTTTTACCGGTTCACCCTTAAAAGAATCATACTTAAGCGGTTTTAGCTCAAATTGATCCAATTCGGCATTATAAATATTGCATTCATCAATCGGGTTCATGTACAAATGCAAACTCATCCCCCTACTTTTTTCTGAATTAGCTAGTCGATGATAACCCATATCATCATTCATATAAGACACACCTTCTTTCATTAAGTCCAATTCTTGCTCTATTTTCAAGCCCCTTTCTGTTTCCTGAAAACGCTCTTCTTGAAATTCTCCTTTTAAAACATACACCCAGCATTCTTGATTGTTATGACAGTGAATAGCCGTTTCCTCTCCTTCATCCCAGCACAATAAAATCAATTCATAATCCTTGGTTCGGTGAATGCAATTTCGGGTGTAGCTGCTTTCTTCCCAAAAAACATAAGGACTATACTCCGTTAACGGAATGTTTATTCTGCTAACTATTTTTTTATAGCCTTCTTCATCACAACCATTAAGATTGGCAATAAGTTGATTAATTGTAGTGATTTCCTGATCCATAAAAAAGTGTGATTTTCTCAAAGTTAAGAAAACTGAAGGGAGCAGTCAAGCTAAAGAAACCTTTACTCCCATTGATAAATTATTGATAAAGTGCTGATTTTTCTGCTCCTATCAAATATGATTTACGTACTTTGTAGCTTCTTTAAGAAGCATTTATAACTACATGAACAAGAAAGACCTTTCTCAATTTCAAGAAATTGTAAGCCAACTACTCCAGGCAGAAAAAGACGAACCAGTTGTTAAACCCATTGCCGCAGAAAAACTATTTGATCAGTTAGATTTAAGCCTCAAAAAGGCGCCGCTTGACGATGAAAGCTTTTACCAGTCGTTAAAAGAAATTGTGTTTAAAACACCACGAACTGCAAGCAATAAGTTTTTCAATCAATTGTTTGGTGGCCGTAGAAGTAAATCCGTATTAGGAGATTTAGTTGCTGTGATGCTCAACAACAGCATGTATACATACAAAGTTGCTGGGCCTATGGTTGGTGTTGAAAAAGTCATAATAAAAGAAGTTTGCAACATGATTGGCTATGGTGAAATGGCCGATGGCACCATTGCCACAGGAGGCTCAATGAGCAACTTTACTGCCATGGTAATGGCAAGAGATGCAGCAAATGCGAATTTAACTACTGCAGGAGTAGAACAAAAAATGATTGTTTATACTTCAGCCGATTCCCATTATTCCATTGCAAAAAATACCGCTCTAATTGGCGTTGGCCGCGATCAAGTGCGATTTATAAAGACGGATGAATATGGAAAAATGATTCCTGAAGAATTGGAAAAACAAATCATTAAGGATAAAACCGAAGGCCTTTTGCCATTTTTTGTGAATGCCACTGCTGGAACAACTGTTATGGGCGCTTTTGATGATATAAAAGCGGCAAGCGCAATCAGTAAAAAACACAATTTATGGTTGCATGTAGATGGAGCATATTGCGGGGCTGTAATTTTCAGTGAAAAGTATAAGTACTTAGTTGATGGATTAGAGCTCTCGGACTCCTTTAGCGTAAATGCACATAAAATGTTAGGCACTCCTTTGACCTGCTCAATAATTGTTTGCCAGAACAAAAAACACCTCAACCACTCCTTTTCAAACGACGCCACCTACTTATATCAAACAGATGGAGATGACTACAACCTAGGTAAAACTTCCTTCCAATGTGGTAGAAGAAATGATGCTCTTAAGCTATGGACACTTTGGAAGTCAATAGGTAGTGATGGCTTAGAGAAAATGGTTGACCACCAATTTAAATTAGCTGACATCGCTCGAGAATACATCCAGAATAATTCCGACTACACCTTATACAGCTATGGAGACTCTGTATCAGTTTGCTTCAACTATAAGGGCATTCCAGCACCAAAATTGTGCACCGCCCTGTATCAAAATGCCGAATTAGTTGTTGGTTTTGGTTCATTCAATGACCATGAATTTGTTCGTTTTGTGACCATTAACCCAGATAACAATAAAGAAGAAATTATTGCCTTCTTCAACACCTTGGAGGCATTTGCCGACAAACATTTTGAAGAATTAATGGAAGTAGAAACTACAAACTCTTAAAATATGATTACCAAGTTAGTTGTTCTTGGAATCTATTTTGCCATTTTATTCCTGATTGGTATAGTGGCTTCCAAACGTATTAAAGGCTTAAGTGACTTTTATGTTGGAGGCAAAAAGTTAGGCTATTGGGCCATTGCTTTTTCCGCTCGTGCCACTGGTGAGTCTGGCTGGTTGCTCTTAGGAGTAACAGCTATGGGAGCCCTAGCAGGTTTTTCAGCCTATTGGGTAGTAGTGGGTGAATTGCTCGGTGTAACTTTCTCTTGGTTCTTTATGGCCAAAAAGTTTAAGCGCCTCAGTGATAAGTATGACTCCATTACCATTCCTGATTTTTTAGACAGTCATTTTAAAGCCAGCTCGAACACCTTAAGAATTATCGCAGCAACAGCACTTTCCATCTTTGTAATCATTTATGTGAGTGCACAAATCGACGTTACCGGAAAAGCTTTTGAATCATTTTTAGAGATTGATTACTATACTGGCGCTATTGCAGGCTTCTTGATTGTGTTGGCCTATATCTTTACCGGTGGTTTTGTAGCCGTTGTTTGGTCTGATTTCTTTCAGGGGTTATTGATGTTTTTGGGCTTGGTTGCCCTGCCAATAGTTGCCTATTGGTCGATTGACAATGGAGCTGATATTATCGGTGGATTGCAAAGAATTGACCCAGATTTAACCAGCATTTTTGGTGGTGGGGAAGATAGCTGGATGAAAATATTTACCATGTTGGGATTTGCCATGATTGGCTTGGGCTTCTTAGGTTCCCCCCAAATTTATGTACGCTTTATGTCGATAAAAAGTGAGGCTGAAATAAATAAAGGCCGCTGGGTAGCAGTGGTATTTACATTATTGACCGATGCAGCTGCTGTAACTATTGGAATTTTAGCCAGGTATTTATTTACTGAAGCAGGGCAAGATCCTGAGACAATTTTAGGTTCCGATGGGGAAGACTCCTTAATTACATTAATCGAATCGGTGTTCCCCCTTACCATTATTGCCATTTACATTGCCATCATCCTTTCAGCGATTATGTCTACCATAGACTCTTTGCTGATATTAGCCTCCTCAGCGGTTACGCGGGATTTTTATCAGAAAATATTTCGCCCCAATCTAGATGAAAGCAAAATGAGTCGAATTTCTCGAATGGTTACCTTGGGTATGGCCCTCTTTGCTTTAGCAATCGCCATTATTGTGGCTTTGGTGGCTCCAGGTAGAACTGTTTTTTGGTTTGTGATTTTTGGTTGGTCGGGCATTGCTGCTACCTTTTGTCCGGTGATCATTCTTTCCCTCTTTTGGAAAGCATACTCTGAACAAGGAGCAATTGCCTCTATGGTAACTGGCTTTTGTTTGGTTCCCATTTTTAAATTTGTTGTGCAAAAAATGGATGGAATAGGTCCTTATTTTGAAAAGCTCGATGTGTTGGCTCCTTCCTTTTTATTAGCGATGATAGCAGGCTGGTTGTTTACCAAAATGTACCCCCGAAAAGAAGCAGTAAGCAATGAAAATTAAAGAACAGTTCCCATCAGTAACTGCAATTATTTTCGACCTTGGAAATGTGATTATCAATTTAGATATGCCTGCAACTGACCGGGCTTTTAGCAAGCTATTAGGAAGCAAATACGAAACTGTAATGATGCAGTTGAATGAAAAAAATATTTTCCAGCGCTATGAGAAAGGAGAAATTTCAAGCACACTGTTTGTTCAATCAATTGCTGATGCTTCATCTTTATCTGACTTGCAAGCCATAAAAGCTGCATGGAATGCCATGTTATTAGACATTCCTACAGTTCGCTTTGAAATATTAAGACAAGCCAAGAAAAAATACCGCACCTTCTGCTTAAGTAATACAAACGAATTGCACATTGATTTTATTTATAATCAATTAGAGCAGGAGCAGAAGCTGAACAATCTTGATGAATTTTTCGAAAAGGTATACTTATCGCATGAAATGGGAATGCGTAAACCAGATGAAGAAATCTTTTTAAAAGTAATAGAAGAACAGCAACTGAATCCACACAATACTTTATTTATCGATGACACTGCTGGTCACTTGGAAAGTGCCAGAAAAATAGGCCTACAAACACTTCATATGACTGATGGCTTGAGCTTGGAGCAACTTTTTTAAACAGTTATCCCAAAATCCAAACTAAAACTGAAGTTACTATCGAAAGGGTGATGCTAAAAAGAAGCGCCCATCCAAAGTTTTTTACTCTAAAGCCTGAAAGCATTTTATCTACCAATAAAATCATCAGCGCGTCAATAACGAGTAAGAAAAGACCCAATGTTATAATGGTAACTGGAATGGTTAAAAACACGAAAATAGGTTTGATTACAGCATTAACTACTCCAATCAAGAGTGCCGTTATTATCGCGCTAAAAAAATTTTTAACGGTTACTCCTTTTAACAAGTATGCCGTAATAAAAACTGCTAGTGCATTAACTAGCAGTAAGATTAAGAAATTATCCATATGCGGTTTTTATGTAAATATAACAAGGTTAGGCACTCTCTTTTTCAAGAGAAGATAGTTGCTTATGTGCACCTTCAATCATCATATGATGCTTTTCAACGATATCTCGCAAGTTGGACGATAACTTGGTGTCAGTTAATCTATCTTTATATTGCTTAGCCGCATAATATTCAGCTGTTAAACAAGCCTCGATTAATGCTTCTTCATCATTTGAGGTAAAAAGCGACTTAATTTTTATCCATGCTTGATGGAGTTCACCTTTCAATGTACCCGAATCGACTTTTTCTGCTCCTAAAACTAGAAGTTCCTTGTTTAATTCTTCTGCAAATTGTTTACGTTGTTGAGACAGTCGAAGAAAGATTGTTTTTAATTCTTCATCTTCAACTTCATTTGCTAGTGCTGCATATCCGCTGAAGCCATCATTGCAAATATTAACTAAAGGTTTTATTAATTCAATTTGTTCTTGTGCTGTATTTTCCATTTTATTTTGTTTTTATAATTTAATGGGAATAATATGCCAAAGCACAATTTGCAGCTATTATGGGAGATTTTAACCCAATTTCTGTGAAAATAATTGCAAGCTGTAGATTAAACTACACGGCACTTATTGCTGACTAATAGCTTCTTCCCAAAGCAGTTGACCGGCTTTATCAAAGGTTTTAATGGTCAGTATTCGTTGACCCCAGCTTCCAGAAACATGCAAAATGCCAAAATTTTGGGTACTTACATGCGTTCCTTCCACTTGTAAACTATTTCCTTCATCATGGGTATCATATGCTTTTGAAGTTAAGGGAGAGCAAGTATAGTCGAAGATTAAGTTTTCATTGTCAAGTTTCAATTTACTTAACTCTGTTTTATGTCGATCCCCTGATAGAAATATCACATTTTTAATGCCTTCTTGCTCAATCAAATTGATGATTTTTTTTCGCTCTTCGGCATATGTAGCATGGTTCTCATAAACTGCTGCATCACTCAATAATTGACCACCAACAGCCACTATTTTAAAGCTGGCTCTACTATTTACCAATGCGTCGATTAACCACTGCACTTGCTCATCACCCAAAATATAGCGCTCGCCGGTTTTCCGATCATTTGGTGTTCGATGGTAGCGGTTATCCAAGAGAAAAAAGTCAAGGTCATTAAAAGAAAACATGTTGGTTATTCCTTTTTTACCATTGACTCCATAGTCCATATTGCCCCAAAAGTCTTTAAAGGCTTCTAGTGAAATTTCTTTATTCACAAAACTTCGATCTGCATCATTGGGTCCAAAATCATGATCGTCCCATATGGCGTAGTGTGGCATACTTTTCCACAAGCTTTGTAATTCTGGCAATGATTTATATGCTGTATACCGATGATAGATCCCCGATCTACTCGTCCAATCTACTTCTCTTAGATAAATGTTGTCCCCCAACCACAGCATCATATCAGCATTTTTAGCATTGATGCTTTCAAATATTTCATAAGCTCTACCATAAGGCTCCCCTGGTCGATCGTATTGTTCTTCATTAATGTAGGAGCAACTACCAACTGCAAAACTAAAATTGGGAGGGTCAGTCCGATGTTGCCATAGGCTTAAGCTTGAAAAACTTCCAGTTGAGACTTTTTTATTTCTAATGAAGAGGTCATAGGTGTAATTGGTTCCCGGAATAAGCTTGCTTGCGACCAAGTGCGCAATATTTCCTTTTTCGTAAACAGCAAATGCTGCTGCTGTTTGGACCTTGGAAGGCTCTGCTGTTGGGTAATAGTTCATTTTTATGGAATCTTGCTCTTCCAGCTGCACCCAAATTAAGGATTCCATCATGGTAGTGTAACCAAGCATTGGCCCCGACTTAAGTTGTGCGTTAAGAGTTGAAAAAAGGACAAGAAAAATGAAGAGTAATATAGCTGAGCGCATAGCAGTTATTTTAGCGCTAAATTAATCCAACTGAACCAAATTATTAACGAAACTTAATTTGCCAATTCATTACCAGTTGAAACAAAAAATCCCCAACTGCAATGCAATTGAGGATTTTTTAATCTTTAAATTAAAGATTACATTTCTTCAGCAGCTTCTTCTACTTCTTCACCTGCTTTTTCCATTTCAGTTGATAATGAATCTGCAGACTCTTCCATAGCGTCACCTGCTTCTTCAGCAGCTTCTTCCATTTCTTCGCCAGCTTCTTCCATCTCAGCATCCATTTCATCCATCATCTCCTCAGCTTCTTGCTCAGTGTTTGATTCTTTTTTTTCTCCACCTGCGCAAGCTGTTAAGCCTAAAAATGCAGCAAATGTAAATACAGTTAATATACGTTTCATGTTAAATATTGATTTTGTTTGGATACAAAAGTATAGAAAACACAGTTAATCAGGCAACTATTTACAACAAATGTTAAACAATTCTTATTTTTTTTTGTAAGTTTTCTAGAGTAGATATTTTGAACTACCTTTAAAAAAATGAAATTTTTAACTTTAAACCTATAAAAAATGGCTTTTGAATTACCAAAATTAAACTACGATTATAATGCCTTAGAACCCCACATAGATGCTAAAACAATGGAGATTCACCATTCTAAGCACCACAATGGGTATACTACTAAACTGAACAATGCGATCGAAGGAACAGAATTGGCTAATCATTCAATCGAAGATATTTTAAAAAATATTTCAAAACACTCTACTGGTGTTAGAAATAATGGTGGTGGTTTTTACAATCATAGCCTTTTTTGGAATATCATGTCGCCAAATGGTGGTGGTCAACCAAGTGGAGAGTTATCCAACAAAATAAATGAAGCTTTTGGTTCCTTTGATAAATTCAAAGAAGAATTTAGCAATGCAGCAGCTACACAGTTTGGCTCGGGTTGGGCATGGCTATGTGTGGAAAATGGAAAACTTTCAGTTTGCTCTACACCAAATCAGGATAATCCTCTGATGGATGTTACTGAGTGCAATGGTACTCCAATTTTAGGCATCGATGTTTGGGAACATGCCTACTACTTAAATTACCAAAACAGACGACCAGACTATATTGATGCTTTCTTTAATGTTGTAGATTGGAATAAAGTAGCAGAAAACATGAATAATGCCTAAGGCATAAATGAGAATTCTTCTTATAATAACATTATTTTTTAGCTGCTCAGTTACAACAAAAGCAAGTGAGCAGCTAAATTTTTATATCCCTCTCGAAACAGAGCTTATCTTTTTTCAAGATAGCAATGAAACAATTCTTGATAATACTCAAGTTGCTCAACCACGGTTTAAGAAATTAAAAGCCATTTTATTGACTGTTTTTTTAGGCCATTTTGGTGTTCATCGCATCTATTTGGGCACCAGCCCAAACGTTCCTGTAGTATACGCCTTAACTTTAGGGGGAGGATTTGGTTTGTTGCCATTATGTGATCTAGTTGCTATCCTAACCAGTCAAGATTTAGAGAAATACTCCAACAACAATAGGGTTTTCATGTGGAGCAAGGCGAAGGAATGAAAAATAGTTAATTTAATTCACACTTTCCCTCTCAAGTAAGCGTCTAGAATAAATTAAAATTCCAATAAAAATAATTCCTCCAACTATAGCAAACCAGTAAGTCTCATTGGTTGCTCCTAAACGGTCTACCTGCTTTTCTACCACATCTATTCCCAAATAATATACGGCCAACAAAGCAAATGTATTGTTCAAAAAGTGAGCAAAGATAGGCACCCACAAATTGCGACTCCAAACAAATAAATAACCAAATAAAGCTCCTAAGAATAAGCGTGGCAAAAACCCATAAAACTGAAAATGCATTGCACTAAATAAGATGGCAGAAACCCAAATACCAATGTGATAGTTGCTCTTTCCTTTATTTATAGTTTGCTGAATAATTCCTCGAAAAATTAATTCTTCACCAATTGCAGGTAAAATGCCAATTAGCAATATATTGAAGAGTAAATCAGCTGGACCATCCATTCTTAAAAAGGCTTTGGTGATTTCAGAAGCCTTGTCTTCTGAGTTCCTCATCCAATCTTCCACACCACTCAACCATTCAGGCAAGTGCATTTCTGCATTTAGAGTACCTACTAGGTTGAGCAAGGGTAAAAAGCTAAACAATAAGAAGACAACTAATAAGAGGTACTGTGAATTTAACTGCTTGTTTAGCTTTAGGTAATTGATTGGATTTTTGTAAAGTAGCACAACAAACAAAATTCCAGGTAACCAAAAAATACCTATGGTATTAAAAAACTGAATGAACTTCAGCACCTGAATATTGATAGTAGACTCTAGGTTTGAAATAGCCTTGCTTACTTCCGTAAAAGGAATTCCAAAAAGGGGCTCAACCATAAGCATGGCCAATACAGAAAAAAGACCTCCAATAACGATACAGAAAATCAATAAAACCAATAATTTGGGAACCTTCCCTTCGATGTGAACCAAGTGCTGCTAAATAGAATCAAGACTGTTGCAAAGTAAGAAGCTTTGATACCTAAATCCATTTTGACTTTCATATTCTTCCTACTCTATTCTTTTAAGTCCTCACAACCACAAGGTTATTGCGGATTAAAAAAATTTCGAGCGTCGTATAACTTTGTCAAAATGGCTTTGCAACGGCCTTGAATGATTAATTTTGTCAAAAATAGCTTCGTTTGCCAAAAATAGGAAATATCGATTTAGGGGAATTCCCTCTTTTATTAGCGCCCATGGAAGATGTGAGCGACCCTCCTTTCCGTGCTCTTTGTAAAGAACAAGGAGCAGATTTGATGTACACGGAATTTATTTCTTCGGAGGGCTTGATTAGAGATGCAGCGAAAAGCGTACAAAAGCTCGATATTTTCGAATATGAACGACCTATCGGTATTCAGATCTTTGGCAACAATATTGAGTCGATGAAAGAAGCTACGGAAGTTACTGCTGCAGCAAAACCAGATATCATCGATATTAATTATGGTTGTCCGGTAAAGAAAGTCGCTTGCAAAGGGGCTGGTGCAGGTATTTTACAAGACATTCCCAAAATGGTTAAAATGACGGCCGAAATAGTAAAGTCGACTGACTTGCCCGTTACAGTAAAGACAAGATTGGGGTGGGACGACAATACAAAGTACATTGTTGAAGTAGCCGAACGTTTGCAGGATGTTGGGATTAAAGCCATATCGATTCATGGTCGCACGCGAAAGCAAATGTATAAGGGCGAAGCAGATTGGAACTTAATTGCCGATGTAAAAAACAACCCAAGAATGAACATTCCAGTATTTGGAAATGGTGATGTTTTCTCTCCCGAAGTGGCCTTAGAAAAGAAGAATAAATATGGAGTAGATGGTGTAATGATTGGCAGAGCTAGCATTGGATATCCTTGGATTTTTAGAGAAATAAAGCACTTTTTGAAAACTGGAGAAACCTTAGCCCCTCCAACTTTAGACGAAAGACTTCTAGCAGCAGAACGCCATTTAGAAATGTCGGTGAAGTGGAAAGGAGAAAAACTAGGCATAGTTGAAATGCGGAGGCATTACACCAATTACTTTAAAGGCATTCCCCATTTCAAAGAACTGCGCATGAAGCTAGTTACTCAAGATGATTACTCAGACTTAAAGGAAACTTTTGAGGAAATAAAAGGATTCTTTAAGGAAGTTGAGCTGGTTTAAAGGAGTACTTAGAATACTTGAAGGCACTAAGAATCGACCTCAACCGGGTCGCATTTCAAACGTTTAAATCAAGCTTTCACTTTAGTCAAATTTTTAACGGGATACCATGAGGTTAGCACCCCTATAATTAAAACTGTAGCTAGAATATAAAGTAGTTCTAGAGGATTAACCACTACGGGATAATATTCTACAATGCCTCCTTCTAATCGGAGTAAACCAATGTGCTGTTGTAGCAAACACAAAATTACACCGAGGATTAAACCACTTAAAGCTCCACTGAGGTTAATGAGCAAGCCTTCAAAAAAGAAAATTCTGCGGATCAAGCCATTTTTGGCGCCTAATGCTTTTAGCGTTCCAATGTCTTTCTTCTTCTCAATAATGAGCATGCTCAAAGAGCTCAAAATATTAAAGGCAGCGATAATTAAGATGAATACTAAAATCAAAAAAGTAACCCACTTTTCAGTGCGATTTGTTTTGTAAATGATTTCATTGAATTCATATTTCGTACTCACCTTAAAGTCTTCTCCAAGAACTTCAATCAAGCTTTCCTTCATTTTTTCTAAATCAGCAGACTCATGGCTACTCAGTTCAACTGAAGTAATTTCATCGGTATACTCCAATAATTTCTGAGCAAACTCAAGTGATACAACGATGTATTTATTATCGTATTCGGGGCTAATATAAAAAACGCCACCAGGAGCAATCAGTTGACGATAAGTTGAACTCAAGGGGTTAATGCTAGAAAACTTTTCCCTGCTTGGGGCATAAATACTCAGGTTCTCAGGGGCTTTATTTAAGTAGGCTCCCAGCTGAGAAGCAATGCCATAGCCCATTATCGCGAAATTAATTTCATTTCTTTCCAAGAGCGCTTCCCCATCAATTATGGCGCTATCGAGTTGACTCATAGTTAAGAAAGATTCTTCTACACCCTTTACGGTCGCTATTGCTTGTTGGTCCTTATAGCGCACACCAACCACTTCTTCTAATACTTTGGAATACTCTACAACACCTTCAACTTCCATTAAGGCATCAAAGTCAATTTCGTCAGCTGAAAAAACTTTCCCTTTTTGAGCTTCAATTCGAATGTCGGAATCGAAGGATTCAAACAGGGATTCTACCAAGCCTTCCAACCCATTGAATGCAGAAAGCACTACCACTAGAGCAAAAGTTCCAATGCCTACACTTATAACTGATATCCAGGAAATAATATTAATTGCATTTTGCGATTTTTTTGCAATCAGGTAACGCTTGGCAATGTAAAGGGAGACATTCAAAATTTGAAACTATGTTGTTGGTTTGGTGTCAAAGTTTTTTAAACACAAAGCTTAAGCCACAAAGTACGCAAAGAAAATGCAGTAAATAAGGCATGTTATTCAAATTATATAGAGGTACACTAAATCATCAATTTCTGATTCAGTATACACCACATAAGACTAGGCCATTGAATAAAAGTTTTAGGTTTGATGGTAGGTCAACCCTATGATTATCAAGATATTATCATTTTAATTCCTCTTATGTTTAAGTAGTTCTAGAGCTATTCCACAAAGTTTCGCAGAGCAGCCTATAGCTGTCACAGAGTTACTCTGAGAAATTCTACCGAAAATGAGTTTTCTTTGTACTTGAAACCCCTCTGTGTGTCTTTGTGATTTCTTTGTGAAACTCTGCGAAATAATTAGTCAAAGTATTTTTTATAAATCGCATGTCCCCTGTCAGAAGAAGAACTTTGGAAGGTTCGAAACTTAGGCCTGACAAAAAATAAATCCTTAATAAGATGAGCCCTCATTTCATTTGCAAATCAATTAAAAAAAGGTAAGCCGTTTTGTTTAAAGTGTAGTTTCAAAATGCCATATCACTTGCGAATCATTTCAAACCGATTTATTCACAAATTGAATCATTGAAAAATTTCTATCTCAATAAGTTGTCAATCTTTTCTGCATAATCAAATGAATCATCTAAATAAAATTGCAAATCCGGAGTGTGTCGCAATTGTTGACCAACTCTTTTACCTAGCATGTAACGAACTTCTTTGCTTTGTGCCTGAATTTGTTGAATCACCTCTTTTTTATCAGTTGCAGGAAACAAACTCAAGTAAACTTTGGCAATTCCCAAGTCTGGTGTTACCCTTACCTGAGTAACTGAAACCATCATATTTTTGCTAAAGCTCACCTCTTTTTTGGTAAATATTTCTCCTATTTCCTTTTGAAGCAAGCGGGCAATTTTTTGTTGTCGTATTGTATCCATTGGTGCAAAGTTAAGGATTCCTTGAAGTAGCACATCAATTTTCGTGGAACGTTGTGATTTTAACTAATTTCGCACAAACTTCTTTACTTCATGAAGATAAGCGGCTTTAGCTTTGGCAGAAATGTTTCCAAATTATATTATCCGATAAAAGAATCCATCTTATCGATTCTACCCATTTGTGATGAATTTATTTTTGTGCTGGGCAAAGGAGACCCAGACGATAATACACGTGAAATTTTAGAGACTATTGATTCTCCAAAACTAAAAATAATTGATACTGAATGGGATACCACTGCATTTCCAAACGGCACCGAAAATGCGCACCAAACAGATATTGCAATGCAGCACTGCACTGGAGATTGGCTATTTTATGTGCAAGCAGACGAAGTAGTACATGAAAAATACTTACCCCACATAAAAAGTCGTTGCGAAGAGCTGTTAACCAATGAAAAGGTAGAAGGATTATTGTTTAAATATCGTCACTTTTTTGGAGATTATGAGCATTACATCGATCATCATGGTTGGTACCAAAACGAAATTAGAATTGTACGTAATCGCCCTGATATTCACTCTTTTCAATCGGCTCAGTCGTTTAGAAGCATCCCTAATTTTGATGGTAAAAGCTACCGACAAATTGAAGGTTCACGCATGCTAAATGTTGCTCCGTTAGATGCATACATTTACCATTATGGATGGGTTCGCCCTCCAAAATACATGCAAAGCAAGAAAAAAGCCTTAGATAGCATCCACAAAGGAGACCAGAAAGCCGATCAACTTTACAAGGGACAAGAAAGTGAATTTGATTACGGACCACTTAAAAATTTACCTCAATTCAAGGAGACCCATCCTGCTGTGATGCAAGAAAAAATGAAAGATTTCACTTGGGCCAATCAGTTGAATTATACCAGCAATAAAAAACCAAACCGTCCTAAATTCAAGCACGAAAAAACCAAGTACCGCTTGATTTCCTTTTTAGAGCGAAACCTGAATGGTGGTAAACATTACTTCCCTTTTAAGAATTGGAAACTTATTGAACCTTAACGTATGAAGAGCCTTTTTAAAATAGCGAAGTATATTATCCCTTATAAGGTTTTTGCCTTATTGAGTGTGTTTTCTAATATTTTATCAGTTCTTTTTCACCTGCTTTCACTTTTGGCCTTTATACCATTTTTACAACTCTTAGTTGGTGAAACCGAGGTAATTGAAAGCATTCCTGAGTTTTCTCTATCCGTTGATTATTTTAAGGAACGCGTAAATTATGAAATGAACGCCTACATCATTGAAAATGGAGATGTTGGTGCTTTATATTTTATTTGTCTTTTCGTAGGGGTTTTATTTTTTGCTAAAAACCTTTTTAGGTATACCTCCAAGTTTTTCTTAGCATTTGTGCGCAGTGGTGTCGTTCGTGATATTCGAAAAAAGGTCTACAATAAAATTTTAGTGCTTCCACTTGCTTATTATTCCGAAGAAAAAAAGGGCGATATCATCAGCCGAATTACTGGAGATGTTCAAGAAATTGAATGGTCGATCATGAACAGTTTAGAAATGGTCTTCAGAGACCCTATCTCTATTGTTTTTTCTTTGATTTTCATGTTGACTATTAATGTAGAACTGACTTTATTTTCATTGTTCTTATTGCCGGTAAGTGGTTTTATAATTGGTAGAATTGGGAAAAGTCTTAAACGAACCTCTACTAAATTACAGGAGCGAATGGGGGAATTGCTTTCCAATGTGGAAGAAACACTAAGTGGCTTAAGAATTATAAAGGCTTTTAATGCTGAAAGAGCGAGCAACGCTAAATTTCAAGGCATCAATGAAATCTATAGAAACACCATGATGCGGATGTTTAGAAAGCGTGATGTTGCTTCTCCTTTAAGTGAATTTTTAGGAGCTACCGTTATGTTAGTCTTGGTTTGGTATGGTGGAAATAAAGTATTAAACCCAGAAATAGACTTCAGTGGTCCTGATTTTATCGGGTATATCATCATCTTTTCTCAATTATTAAACCCTGCCAAATCTCTTTCTACAGCTTATTACAACATCCAGAAGGGAGCAGCATCAACTGAGCGGATTGATCATGTATTAGAGGCGGAATTGCGTATAAATGAATTGAAAAACGCCAAATCTATTCAGCATTTCAATGAAAAAATTGAGTATAAAAATTTAAGTTTTGCCTACGAGCAATCTAAAGTGCTAAAAAACATCAACCTGACCATTGAAAAAGGTAAAACCATAGCGTTAGTTGGGCAATCTGGAGGTGGAAAGTCTACCATGGTTGATTTACTGCCTCGCTTTTATGACCCGATTGAAGGTAGCATTGAAATAGATGGCACAGCTTTAACTGAATACAAAATAAAAGATGTGAGAGAACTAATGGGCATTGTAACACAGCAATCAATTTTGTTCAACGATTCTGTGTTTAATAACATTGCTTTAGGAGTTGAAAATCCAAATAAAGAGGAGGTGATTGAAGCTGCTAAAATTGCCAATGCGCATGAATTTATTATGCATTTGCCCAATGAATATGAAACTAACATTGGCGATGGTGGAGGAAAACTATCTGGTGGACAGCGTCAACGCATTAGCATTGCTCGAGCAGTACTAAAAAATCCTCCTATTTTAATCTTAGATGAAGCTACTTCCGCATTGGATACTGAATCGGAGAAGCTTGTGCAAGACGCCTTGTATAAGTTGATGCAAAATAGAACATCAGTAGTGATTGCACATCGCTTATCTACTATTCAACATGCTGATGAAATTGTTGTTATGCACGAAGGAGAGATTGTAGAGCGAGGCACACATGACGACTTAATTGCTCAAGCTGGAGTTTATAAAAAACTAACTGACCTGCAAACCTTTGCTTAATTGCAAGAAAACATGGTCTTCAACATATAGCCAAAGTCCCCTACTCAGCGCCTTATTCTTCTGTTTCAGACCGCTCAGTTGAGCCTCCTTTGTTGAACCTTATCGACAACATTATTTCGTGAGATCCCCCACTGTAGTTCTGTAAATCGGACTGGATGATGTCGTAGGAATAACCAAATGAAAGGTTATTTTGGAAGGTATAGCCCGCCAACAAACCTACCGCATCGGATCGTCTATATGCTAGTCCTAACCAAACCATCTCTTGATAAATCCCTCTTAATGTAAATTCATAAGAAAGCGGTGTAGGTTTTACATACTTCAATAAAAAGGAAGGTTCTAGATCGAAGTCATCGTTGATTTCATAAGTATAACCACCAGTAATAAAATAGTGGTTTACAAGTCTTCCCGTTGGGTCTTGAATGGAATTATCAAAATCGAGTTGGTTGCGTATTAGCTGCGGCGCTGAAGCTCCAAAGTAATAGTTAGGACCATATAAGTAAAAACTAAAGCCAGCATCAGGAAAAACTTGATTCTCAAGCGTTGTGCTATTTACGAGGTCACCCTCATCGTCAAAATCTATCTCCGTAAAGTCCACAGTATATTGCAATATTCCTGCATTTAAAGCCATAGACAACATGATATCATCATTTATCTTAACGTGGTACGAATAAGATAAATTCATGCCATTACGCCGTGTTGGACCAGTTACATCAGAGAATATATATCCTCCAATTCCCATCTTTTTATACGCCAAGGGTCCATTTACACTTAAGATGTAAGTGTTAGGTGCATCTGTAACACCAGTCCATTGGCTACGATAGTTCGTTTGTCCCAAGAAATGATTTTCGCTACCTGCAGAGGCAGGGTTAATCAAGTACTTATTTAGAACATACTGACTATACTGAGGCAGTTGCTGCGCCTTTCCATTTGAAAAGGCGAGCAAAATAACTGCTGAAAAGATGAGTAACTTCTTCATAGTGCTTTCTTTTTAATCAACTTACTTCACAATTGTTACTGGCCCTGTAGCAGGATCAAAACGGTTAGATTTAAAGTTGACAACGTAATAATAAGTGCCTATTGGCAATGCTTTGCCTTCATAGGTTCCATCCCATGGCACTGTGTAGCCATTCGTTTGCTCATAAAGCAACTCTCCCCAACGGTTATACACTTGAACTGTTGCTCCAGGGAATTCACTTAAAATATCAATTCTCCAAACATCATTTTTACCATCCCCATTTGGTGAGAACCCAGAAGGAATATTAATATCTCGAGAATAAATTACCTCAACTGAATCCAAATAAGTACAGTTGTTTGTGTCAGTAACTGTCAAGATATAAAGTCTTGTTTCTCTAGTACTTGATATAGGTTCAGCAATGGTGCTATCAGTTAAGTCAGTTGCTGGACTCCAATTGTATAAATATGTTGGATCCTGGTTGGTCACTTCAAAGTTGGCTACCTCATCTTTAAAGATTGCAATTGGTGAAGTCACACCTAACATTGGACTCTCAACTACCTCAACAGTATAACTTGCAGTATCAGAACAGTTACCATTTGAAACAATAAAGTAGAAGGTATAATTGCCAACTGGTCTTGAAATTGCAGTATCAGTCCGTGTTGTAATTAATGTTGTTGTATCACCTTCTACCCATCTAATAGAGTTTACGGTTGATCCAACTACTGTCCCATCTAAATAGATGCTGTCATTGCCACAACTCAATGCGTCGTTAGGTGTTTCAGCAATTACAGTATCAGTGGCAGAAATATTCACCGTATCCATCAACATACATCCAGTAGCATCGGTTAAGGTTAAAATATTTTGTCCAAAGCACAAATCAATAGGGTTAAATCCTGTTTGCCCTCCATCCCAACTAAAGTCGTAAGGTGGTACCCCACCATTTGCGGTCGCTGTTGCTGTTCCATCACAGTCTGAACTGCAGTTTACTCCTGTAACTCCGCTAATATTGAGTGTCAAAATTGGTGGGTTCACTAAGCTTACTGAGTTAACTGCAGTACACCCATTTGCATCGGTTGCAGTAACAGTGTATGTTCCTGCGCAAAGACCTGTAGCCGGCACATCCGTTTGAGCGTCACTCCAAGAATAGTTGAATAATAAGCTTCCTCCTTGCGTAGATACAAATATTTCTCCATCACAACTCCCGGCACAACTAATGTTTTTTACAATTGAAGGTGCTAAGGTTATTGAATCTGGTTCTTCAACAACTACTGTAGTGTAAGACTTACACCCTTGAGGTAGTGTTGTAGTTTCTAAGATATACTCTCCAGCACAAGCAGCATTAATTAAATTAGTGTTTGTTGCTGCAATTGCTACTCCTTGATTATCAAACCACCTAAACTCTACACTAGGAGATGTTGTAACATTACTTATTAATGATCCATCGCATGTTCCAAAACAGTTGGCGTCAGTTGCAGTTGGATTAGCAACTATTGCATTTCCATTATTTGAAACGTTAATTGTTTTTGTTTCAGAACATCCATTTGCGTCACTAACAGTTACTTGGTAAATCCCCGCACATAGATTTCCAATAAAACTATTGTTTGGTCGTGGAGTTGGCCCCCAAGAGTATGTGTAAGGTCTAGTTCCACCAAACACATTTAAACTGATTGATCCATCGCATATTGCACTGCATTCCGATCCTCTTACTTGATCATTTATGATTATTTCATTTGGACTATCAATTTCAACTCTCACGTTTCTCGAGCAACCACTTACGTCAGAGATTTGAATAAAATAAGTTCCCTTACATAGTCCGGTTAAACTATTTGTTGTAGCACCATTGTGTTGCCATAGATAAGTATAAGGTGCAGTTCCTCCTACTGGAGTTACTGTAACAGACCCATCACACGAAGTAGCGCAAGATGTTGCCATTGCAGTAATGGTCTCCCCTGTAGGGCCTCCATCCGTATTCACTGAGAAAGATTCTGTAATTGAACATCCATTCGCATCAGTAATGATGACTGTGTGAGCACCTCCACAAAGACTACCAGCAGTATCTGCCACCGAACCATTACTCCATAGGTAGGTGTAAGGTGCAGTTCCACCAACTACTGAAATATCTGCCTCACCATTACAAACTCCACATGTGGCATCATCAGTAGTAATAGTTGCTATTAGCTCATCAGAACTTACAATGGTTGCTGTATCGGTTCCAATACAACCAAGAGCATCGCTTACTTCAACAGTGTAGGATCCCGCTCTTAAATTTATGATGTCTTCTGTTGTTTGCCCATTAGGTAACCAATTAAAAGTATATGGGGTATTGCTACCTGAGGCAGTAATAAATATAGCTCCATCGTTTTCTCCGAAGCAACCTGCATCTAAAGTAGAGTCAACTACTACAGTCGGACCATTTTGATCTCCTAATACCGCTGTAAACCTTTCTTGACATAAATTGTCATCACGAACTCTTAAGAAATAGGCGCCAGCGCTGATATTATTAATAGTAGCATTTGTTTCTCCTACTAATACTTTATTTGTGCCGTCAAGCCATTGATATTGATAATCAACAGCGACTGTTCCGCCATTTACCGTTGCAGTAATTGAACCATCAGCAAGGCTACAATTAGATTCTGAATAAGTGAAACTAGTTGTAAATGCTGCAGGCTGACCTACATTAAAGGTAAATACGGAGTCACAACCGTTGTCATCCGTTACCGTTAAGGAATAAATCCCAGAACATAAATTACTTATACTATTGGTTCCTTGACCAACTAATGGCCCAGGTCCCCAATTGTAAGATATGTTTCCAGTTCCTCCAGTTGCTACAACACTTATACTTCCATTACATCCGCCATTGCACGTTTCATCGACAATGTTAGGGGTAACTTCAAACGGATCTGGCTGAGTAATAATTACATTTTCGAATGTATTACACCCGCTATTATTAGTTACCTGCACAAAATAGCTTCCAGCTTTCAAGTTTGAAATGCTATCGATCGTTACATTTAACGATAACCCAGTTGCTCCATCAAACCACTGCACTGAACAAGCTGGATCAGCGCAATTATAACTAGCTTTTGCAGTTCCATCACTACCTCCAAAACATGTTACATTTGTTTGAGAAGTGGTAACTACCTCACCTCCATCATCACTTAAAGCTGTACTAAATTGTTCTACACAACCAATTACATCTGTTACATCTACAAAGTAAATACCTGAAGCTATATTTGAAATGGTAGGTGTCGTTATGTTTAGCGCATTTAATCCAACATCAAACCACTCAAATGCATATCCCGGTGTTCCACCAGAAGGGCTTACCGTAATGCTTCCATCAGCAAAATTACAGGTTGAGTTTACTGAGTTAAAGCTCGCTGCGATTGTAGGTGGAGCAGAAATGTTAAATGTATCAATACGGCTGCATCCGTTTGCATCAGAAATAGTTACCGTGTATTCCCCAACACAAAGTGTATTAACGGTGTCTCCAGCTGCCCCAACAACATTGCCAGCAGACCAGTCATAAGTAAATGGTGCTGATCCACCACTAACAGAAATGGATGCGCTTCCATCACAAGGGTCTGAATTATTGCAGCTCATATCTTCTGTAGTAATACTTGAAACAAGGGCTGTAGAACCTTGAATTGTTATTGAAATAGCAGTATCACATCCTGAAGCATCAGAAACAGTAATAAAATAGTCTCCAGTGCATAATCCAGTGGCATTTGCTACACCTTGTCCGTTTGGTGGCACTGGTGACCAGTTATAAGTATAAGGTGCACCTGCTCCACCACTCGCATTTAAGTCAATTGTTCCATTACAAAGCCCTGCACAGGTTTCATCTGTGAAGCTTTCATTTGGAGAGATTGGAGAGGATGAATTAATGGTCACACTATCAACTGCTGAACATCCGGAGCCAGCAGTAATTGTAACTTGATATTTTAAATCACTAAGACCAGCCACATTGGCTGTTCCTTGTCCAGCTCCTGGAGCAGGGTCCCAATTAAATGAGAATCCTAAACTTCCACCAACAATTGTCACATCAGCAGTTCCATCAGGCGTGCCGTTACAACTCAAGTCTGTTTTAGCAATTGAATAAACAAATGCTCCAGACCCAATATTCACAGTTATTGCAGTATCGCAACCCAAGGCATCGGTAATTGTTATCGCATAGTTTTGAGCTGATAATCCTGTTGCATTTGCAACACCTTGTCCGTTTCCAGGAACTGGCGACCAATTATAGGTATAAGGAGTAGTTCCTCCCAGTGGTGCTAAAGATATCGTTCCATCGTTAGCCCCTGTACACGTTTCGTTGCTTGAAGTGAAATTAGGACTGATTATGGCTCTTGCATTAATTACAAAGCTTAATGAAGTATCACATCCATTCGCATCAGTAACTGTTACATCGTAATTCCCAGGACATAAACTAAATATTGAATCTGTTCCTTGTCCGATTATTGGGGAGCTAGGTCCTGACCAGTTGTAGGTATAAGGAGCAGTTCCTCCGCTTGGATTAACTGCAGCCTCTCCAGAACAAACTGTCAATGCACTGCAAGCATTATCAACAGTAGTCAAGTTGGCAAGAATTGATGATCCTTGATTAATGGTTATCGATAGGTTAGTTACACAATTTGTAGCAATATCTGTAATCTCGGCAAAGTAGTCACCAGGACACAAGTTGGATATGCTAGCAGTACTGCCAATTACTGTTCCAGAATTATCTCTCCACTCAATTACGCAAGTAGTCGATAAACAAGTACTTGTTACTGTTGCTGTTCCATCACATGAATTTCCACAGCTGGCATCAACACTGGCAATAGTGGCTGTTGGCCCAGCATCATCGCTTACTTGAGCAGATAAGGTATCAGGACAATTATTTGCATCTGAAAATGCTGCAAAGTAGGTTCCTGCAGCAAGGGTGTCAGCCGTATTACCACTTTGTCCTATTGGTAATTTGGAAGCATCCAACCAGGTAATTGTTCGTGGTGCTGTTCCTCCTGAAATCAAACTAGCTACAATCCTTCCATCTGAATTGCCACATGTTGAATTTGTTACTGTAAAGCTTGCACTAATATTAGCAGGCTCATTCACAGTTATTGTAGCTGATTCAGCACACCCACTGCTTGGTTCGGTCACCGTAACAGTATATGTCCCGGCTAACAAGCCTGTTGGATTATTTCCAGATAAGTTGCTTGGTGTCCAAGCATAAGTTGGATTAGAAGCTGTAGTGGAAACCAAAACACTTCCATCAGACAAGCCATTACAACTTACGTCGGTAGAATCTAAGTTTACATCAAAAGGGGCTGATACACCAACGTTAAATGTTTCAACAATTGTACAAGCGTTATCATCCGTTATTGTAACAGTATATGAGCCAGAAGCAAGAGCAGTTTGATTTCTATTGCTTGGATTAGTTATTCCGGCACCCGTCCAATTATACAGATATACTCCACCAGTAGACGTTCCACCAGTAACAGCATCTAGAGTTATAGTTCCATCATCGCCAGGACTGCAAGATTCTGGCGTAGTGGATGCTGTAACCATAATTTCTGAAGGTGCATTAATGGTTATGGTTCTTGTGTCAATACAACCATTTCCAGCATCGGTAATGGTTAAATCATAATCTCTAGCTTCAAGTCCTGTAAGGTTAGGTGTATTCCCTTGAGGTGGATCCCATGTATATGATATTGTTCCTGATATAGAACCACTGACAGTAACATCAATTGTTCCATCCATATCTCCGAAGCAATCTAAGTCAGTTTTAACTACAGTAACATCAAATGGTGCTGAATTTCCAACTATAAAAGTATCTAAGGAAATACAGCCGTTATCGTCTGTAATGGTCACTTCGTAAGTATCTGCTAGTAGACCAGTTTGATCTTCTAAGGCTTGGTTGGGTGCAGTATTAGCGCTCCAATTGTAAGTATATGCTCCCGCTACAGTGCCCCCTGAAACAGAGATATCAATTTCACCATCTGCCCCTGGAGAGCAGGATTCACGTATAATTGTTGCTGTTGCCAAAATATCTGACGGTTGACCCAGTGTAATGTTTGCTGTTTCAGTACAACCATTCGCTGAATCAGTAACTGTAACAGTATATGTTCCCGCAGCTAATCCAACTTGGTTTGCTTGTGGTGGAAGCGCAGAACTCCATGCAAAGCCTAATGGTCCGCCTGCACCAACAACGTTAGTAGAAAACTGACCGGTAGAATCGCCAAAGCAATTCGGTTCAATTCTATTTGTAAAGTTGATAGAAAATGCTGCTGAGCTTCCTATTGTAAATGGGAAAATAGAAGAGCAATTGCTATTGTCAACTACAGTAAGATTGTAGGAATTTGCTGCTAAGCCAGTAACTGTATTTCCTATAGGTATTCCTGCAGGCCAGTTGTATGTGTATGGCGCGTCACCTCCTAATACATTTGCAATAGCAGAACCATCACTTCCAGGAGAACAACTTGCAGGGCTAGTTGAAATAGTAGCCGATAATGCCGCTGGTTGATTCACCGTAATTGAGTCAATTGCACTACAACCAGTAACTGCATCAGTAACTGTTACTTTATAGGTATTTGCAGCCACCCCATTTTGGTTCCCTTGATTTGGTGATGGAACACTTGGACTCCAATTAAACGTTGGGTTTAAGGATGAAGTAGTTAAAGTAATCCTCCCATCACTAAAACCGTTACAAGTTACATCTACTGAGTCTAAATCAAGCGTAATTGTTGGTTCATCAATAATGGTAAAAGATTCTGAAAATTGACATCCATTATCATCGGTTACAGTTACCGTATAAGTGTTTACGCCTAAATTAATTCGATCTTCTGTAGTGATACCGCCACCCCAATTGTAAGTATATGGGCTTGTTCCTCCAGTAACATTTAAATCAATCTCGCCATCGCTGCCGTTTCCACTACAACTTACGTTTGTTAGTATTGCATTAGAAAGAAAAGTATCTGGCTCTTCAACAATAATAGTTTCAGTTTCATTACAACCAGTTACTCCATCGGTAACGGTTAAAAAGTAAGTACCAGCCTCAAGTCCTGTTTGACTTGAACCTGCTGGCAATGTCGCCCAAGTAAAAGTTGGACTTGCAGCGCTTGTAGTCACCGTAATTTCTCCATCATTTCCTCCTCTACATGTTACACTATCTTTGGTTATTGTAACATTAAAAGGTGCAGTACTGCCAATTGTAAAAGGTATTATTACTGTACAAGAGCTATCATCTGTAATGGTAACATTATAGGTATTTGCTTCAAGTCCAGTAACCGTATTTCCCGTTGCGGTTCCACTAGCTGGCCAAGTATAAGTATAAGGTGGGGTTCCACCAGTTGGTGTTGCAACCGCACCACCATCAAATCCAGGAGTACAAGACTCATCAGTAATTGCAAAGCTAGCAGTAATAGGCGCTTCATCAATTAATGTAGCTGTGCTCGATCCAACACAACCAAGTTTATCAGTAACACTTATAGTATAGGTGCCAGCAGGTAAATTTTGGGGATCAGCTCCTACAGGGATGGGTGGACCACCAGTCCAATTATAAGTTAATGGATTGAGCCCTAATGATGTATTAACAGTAATTGTTCCATCAGAACCGCCGTTACAAGTTGGATTGGTTGAAGTAGTTGTAACAATTGGGTCTGGTGCTTTAAACGTCTGAAAGGATTCTGTTGCTGTACAACCATTTGCATCAGTCACAGTTACAGTATGGATTCCAGCTTCCAAATCAAAAACACCTGTATTTGAATCTTTATTTCCCGAAGACCAATCATAGGTATAAGGAGGCGTTCCTCCTCCTGCTGTAATTGCAGCAGAACCGTCGCTTCCCGGAACACAAGATTCTACAAAAGATTTTATTTCAACTACAGTTAAAATTGGGCGATTTTCCACAACAATTACCTCAACTTTTGTACATGGTGGTGTAGCATTATCAGTTATGGTAACTTGATATACACCAACACATAAATCACTTCTCGATGAATCTGTTAATGTGGTGTCACTCCATGCGTATGAATATGGCCTAACTCCACCTGTAGGGCTAAGTCTAATGGAGCCATCACAGTTGCCAAAACAAGTTGGAAAAACAATATTTTCATTTGCATCGATATTTTCGCCTGTCTCAACAACTGCATTAAATCTTTTGGTACACCCATTTGCATCTGTAACCACAACTTCATAGGCTTGAGAACCTCCAAATGGAGAAAGGTTAAAAATAGAATCTGTTCCTTGACCGTCGACAGTGCTTGGAGACCAGACATAAGTATAAGGCTGTAAACCTCCGCTTATAACTATTTTTGCATAACCATCTGAACCAGGTGTACACGATTCATCCATAATAATTGTCGTGTCTAGAATGATATCATTTTCCTCTCTTACAACAACCGATTCAGTTTGAGAACATCCTGATCCATCAGTAACCGTTAGTGCATATGTTCCTCCAGCAACCCCAGTCGGGTTTGCCCCCATAAGACCACTACCAGACTGCCAATCGTAAGTTAAAGGTGGAGTAGAACCTAAAGTGGTTATCGTAATAGAGCCATCCATAACACCTCCGCAAGAGGCAGGGGTTGTGTCAACCACAATACCAAAGGGGGCAACGCTCCCTATTGTGAATGATTCTGAGAAAACACATCCATTTGCATCTCTGAGAGTCAAAAAGTAAGACCCAGAAGCCAAATCTGAAGTAGTATTATTAAGAGGAATACCCGCACTCCAGTTATACGTGTAAGGTGGAGTACCTCCTGTCGCAAGGGCCGTTGCAATACCTTCTCGTGCTGCAGTACAAGATGAATCATTCACAACCAAAAAGCTTGCTAATAAAGAATCTGGTTCATTTACAGTTACAGAGTTAACTGCTGCACATCCATTTGCATCAGTTATAGTAATTGTATAGGTTCCAGCAGTTACATTTCTTGGATTTGCTCCCACTAAAAAGCTAGTTCCTGCAACCCATTCATAAGTTAAAGGGTTAGTCCCTCCTGCAGCAGAAACATCAATTTCTCCATCATCAGCATCTTTACATGAAATGTCTTTTTTTGTTATGTCAATGTTGAATGGTGCAATATTTCCGATGCTGAATCCCTTTTCAATTGAACAGCCTGTTGCATCAGTAATGGTCAATTGATAATTTCCTGGAAATAAACTATCAATGCTATTTCCTGATGAAGGTCCATCTGGAGGCCAGTTAAAGGTGTAAGGCCCTGTTCCTCCACTATTAACTACTATTGATGCGCTTCCGACTTTAGCAACACAAGTGTCTGGTATTGAAGTAACAGTAGCCTCAATGGAGTCTGCATCAATTACTGTAAAGCTTACTATAGAATCACAGCCAAAAGAATCACTAATAGTAAGGCTGTAACTTCCAGCGCATAAATCATTTCGAGTTGAATTTATTGAACCTGCAACATTCCAGTTAAATGTATATGGTGGGTTTCCACCGCTTAGTCCAAGTACTCCAGCAAATCCATCACAAGTACCAAAACAAGTTGTAGGCCTTACTGAGTCTGTAAATACAAAATTAGAAACACCTGAACTTATATTAAAAGTTTGAACGGAATCACATCCGTTGGCATCTGAAACAGTAACGGTATAAGCGCCAGCTCCTAGGCTAGAAACTGTCGCAGTTCCTTGTCCTATTGGGTTTCCTGGTCCCCAATTAAATGTGTATGGAGGAACTCCGCCGCTTGTAGCAACTGTAGCAGTGCCTGTTCCAGCTGTGCTACATCCACTACCCGTAAAAGTTAAGGTAGGTTTTAGGGTGTCTGGCTCATCGATAACATAACTCGCAAGCGTTGTACATGCGGGTGTTGAGTTGTCAGTAATTGTAACTGAGTAATTACCTGCTTGAAGATTATTAATAAAGAATTGATTACTACCTGTATTCCAACTAAAACTGTAAGGTGCATTCCCTCCAGAAGGGGAAAGAGTTACACTACCAGTGGAGTCTCCTGCACAAAGCACATCTACAACAGTTTCTCCATCGTCAATCCCTGTGCTACTATTAATTACAAAACTTTCTATTTTCTCGCAGTTGTTATTGTCTGTTATGGTTAAAGTATAAGTTTGAGCTGATAGGCTGCTGATAATAGAGGTTCCTTGCCCTATAGGATTACCTGGCCCCCAATTAAAAGTATAAGGAGGTGTGCCACCCGTAGGAGCAGATGCATCTGCTATTCCATCATTGCCTGCGCAAGTTTCATCAGTAATTACTAAGTTGGTTGAAATACTATCAGGTTCTGTAATAGTAAAACTTACTATAGAATCACAGCCGTTTGCATCACTGATCTCTAGCGTGTAACTGCCAGCGCAAAGATTATCTCTAAAAGAATTAGTAGACAAGTCATCCCATTCAAAGGTGTAAGGCGCTGTTCCGCCACTTAAAAAAGAAACTCCAGCAAAACCATTGCATTGAGCAAAACAACTATCGTTTATAACAGATCTTCTAAAGGTAAAATTAGCTGAAGCAGCATTTATTGTAAAGCTCTGAATACTATCACAACCCAAAGAATCAGTAACTGTAAGGCTATATGTTCCAGCGACAAGTCCAGAAATAGAATCTGTTCCTTGCCCTATAGGATTTCCAGGCCCCCAGTTAAAAGTGTACGGCCCACTCCCACCAACTGTTGAAACACTTGCGCTACCCAGAGCAACACATCCCGCATCAACTGCACTAATTGTTGGATTTAAAGTGTCTGGCCCGCCAACTATATAGGTTTCAACAACACTACAAGATGGTGTTGCATTATCAGTAATTGTAACTGTATAAGTACCCTCACTTAATGCAAATCTAAAAAAAGTAGTAGGACCATCGTCCCAGGCATAGGTGTAAGGTGCAGTTCCACCAGAGGGTGAAAGCGTTATGCTTCCATCAGAACCACCACCACAAGTTACATCAACAACAGTTTCCCTATCATCTATTCCTGGATCACTTCCAATTGTAAAGCTTTCAATTTTTTGACAATTATTAGCGTCAGTAATAGTTAGTGTGTAACTTCCTGCAGTTAAGGTGTCAATCGTTGACGAAGTGTTTGTAGTACCTGACCAGGCATAGGTATAAGGTGCAGTTCCTCCAGTAGCTCCAGATGCGTCTACCTCACCATCATTTCCAGCACATGATTCGTTTATTGTTGTTAAGTTAGTTGTTACGCTATCCGGCTCGGAAATCACAAAGCTAGCAACTGAATCACAGTTGTTTGCATCGCTTATTGTAACCGTATAGCTTCCTGGAGTTAAATTACTACGGGTGTTTCCTGTTGGTCCACCCCAATTAAATGTATAGGGGGGCGTGCCCCCATTGCCTGCTACTCGAATAAAGCCATCATTTGCTCCGTTACAACTAATATCTACTAATGAATCTGCGCTTACTGTTAAAGCGGCTGGTTCTGATAAGTTTACTGTAGAAGTATCCGTACATCCGTTAGCATCACTAACAGTAACTAAATAAGTTCCATCACCAAGCCCTGTAGCTGTAGCAGTCATCTGACCACCGGCATTTGCATCCCACTGAAAAGTGTATGCTCCTGTTCCTCCTGTTGCTGAAACTGTTGCCGAACCATCACTATCGCCATTACAACTTGGGTTAGTTGATGCTGAAATTGAAGCAACAACAGCTGTTGGTTCGTTTACTGTAGCAGAATCTACAGTTGAACAGCCATTATTATCACTTACGGTTACAAAATAAGTCCCACTTGAAAGATTAGTAGCTGTTGCTGTAGTTTGGTCCAAGGCATTTGAATCCCACAGAAAAGTATAGGCAGGTGTTCCTCCGCTTGCACTAACCGTGGCTGAACCTGTTGAATCACCATTACAGTCAGCATCTATTGCTGTAGTAGAGGTTGAAATAGCACTTGGCTGGTTAATTAATACTGATGTAACATCATCACAACCTTGACTATCGCTAACTGTGACCGTGTATGTACCACCAGTCAATCCATTTATGGTAGCAGTAGTATCAGCTCCAGCAGTTGACCAAAGAAAAGAATAGGGCGAAGTTCCACCTGAACCACTTGCTGTGGCTGAACCATCGTCAATTCCTGCACAAGAAGCATCCGTTGATGTAATTGATGCAACTAATACTGCAGGTTGCCCTACAATAGCAGTTGTAGTAGCTGTGCAGCTATTTGCATCAGATACTGTTACAGTGTAGGTATTAGCAATCAAATTAGGGTTTGCAGCTGTTGTTGGAGAGTTTGACCATAGGTAAGTATAAGCTCCTGTTCCACCGTTAGCTAGAACCCTCGCAAATCCATCATTATTCCCATTACAAGATGCATCAAGAACCGAGTCTATCGTGGCTGTAAGCAAAGATGGGGCACCTAAAATAATGCTCAAAGAATCAGCGCAACCGTTATTGTCAGTAACTACTACTTGATAAGTTCCTGCAGGTATTCCAGAAATGTCTTCTGTAATATCTGAGTTGCTCCAAGCAAAAGTATAAGCTGGAGTACCGCCACTTACATCAATATCAATACTTCCATCACTCGACCCATTACATAAGGGTTCAGTTAGGGTATTAACTGAAATAGAAATTGCTGAAGCCTCTATTATTGTTACTGAATCAATATATTCACATAGCAAAGCATCTGTAACTGTAATAGTATAGGTTCCGGCTGCAAGGTTAGAAATTGTAGAACTATTACCCGTTCCACTTGTCGACTCAGACCATTCAAAACTATATGCTGGTGTAGCACCTGAAATACTAGCGGTAATTGAACCTGTGGAATCTCCAAAACAATCAACATCTACTTGGCTAAAAGTAACATTAAACGCAGGCTGTTCAGTAACTGTAATAGAAGCAGTTTCAGAACAAGCGTTTTGATCTTCAACGGTTACGGTATAAGTATTAGCTGCTAATCCGGTTCTATTTCTAGTCGTATCAGGTCCATCGCTCCAAGTGTAGGTATAAGGCGGAGTTCCTCCACTTCTTGCCGTATTTATAACTCCTGTTGAATCTCCAAAACAAAAGACATCGATTTTTGAAAGGCTGACTGAAAGAGCAGCCGCAGGCCCATCAACAGTAAAAGTTTCAATACCAATACACCCACTATCATCGGTAACTGTAATGGTATATGTGCCAACACTTAAGCCTGTTTCCGTGTCAGTATTATTCGCTGCATTGCTGCTCCATTCGTAATTTGTATACGTTCCCGTACCGCCGCTTGGAACAGAAGTTGCTGAGCCATCTGAAAATCCAAAACAACTCACATCAGTTATAGCAACATTTGGTAAAATTTCATTGGGCTCTGTTATGGTTATAGAGTCAATTACTGAGCACCCATTAGTGTCTGTAACAGTAACAAAATATTCTCCATCACATAAATCAATTGCAGTTGTAGAGTCTTGCATTAAGGGATCACTCCACTGCACCGTGTAGGGTGGAGTTCCATTTCCAATTAACACTTCTGCAGTACCATCGCAGGTATCAAAACAAGAAATAGGAGTTGAAGTAATTAAAGTTGAAATTTGAAAAGGTTCGTTAATTACAAAACTTGGACGAGGAAACAATAACTTATTTCCATCGCCTAAATCCCTAATCGTAATTGAATAACTTCCACTACCTAAGCCAAAAACGGTGTCTCCAACATTAAAAAATGTAGCTGATGGAGAGGTATTGACGCTAATAGAATAAGGTCCGGTAGGTGCTGTGGTTTGCAGTGAATCTATTGTTACATAACCATCCTGGGCTCCAAAACAGCTAGGATTTTGGAATTTGATGAAAGCAGCAGTTACTTCTGCACTTAATTGATTTATTGAGGCCGAGAAAAGCGTCAATAACAAAAAAAGCTTGTAGAAACTCTTCATAAAAGGGTAGTTTTTTCTTCGAATAGCAAAATAAGCTAGCTAAAAAGTGGATATTAATCGATAAGTTCTATTAAAAACAAATATAAATAATTCATGCTTGCACATCTTAAAACATGCAATTAAATTGTTTATTAGACGAAAAGATATGGGTCTTGGTTGCCACAATTGAAATTATACCATTTTTATCTTCCTCCTAATCGAGAGGCTTAATAGTAGAAAAGCAAGTTGTAGCAGCTTTTCTGGCTCATCTTAGCTTACTGAACTTCCTGCGTTCATTTCTTTGTCTGGATTGACTAAAGCTAATTCTCCTTCAGCATTTTCAGCCATTAAAACCATTCCTTCAGACTCTATACCCATCATTTTTCTAGCTGCCAAATTCACAATGACTTGAACTTGTTTCCCCAGCATTTCTTCTGAAGAATAATGCTTTGCAATGCCAGACAAGATGGTTCGTTTCTCGTTGCCTAAGTCAACAGTCAACTTGAGCAGTTTGTTACTCTTTTTTAGCTTTTCGGCTGCAATAACTTTCCCAATTCTAAGGTCTATTTTTTGAAAGTCTTCAAATTCAATTATTGGTTTAAATGGCACTGCTTCTGAATTCTTTTCCATGCTCTTAGCTGACTTTTCTAGTTTATTAATTTGGGACTGAATTTCAGGATCTTCTATTTTTTGGAATAAATGTTCTGCTTTACCAAGCTTGGTACTTCCTTTCACTAGGTCAATACTTCCCAATTGTCTCCAATCCAAGCGTGAAATAGCTAAGGTTTCACTTAACTTTTTAGAGCTATCTGGCAGGAATGGAGCTAAAGCAATTGCTGCATTTGCCGCTAACTGTAAACTCAAGTTTAGAATAGTTTCCACCTTTTCAGGAGCTGTTTTTATGAGTTTCCAAGGCTCAAGTTCAGCCAAAAACTTATTACCCAAACGTGCAATTCCAATGGCTTCGGTTTGCGCTTCTCGAAATTGTTTTTTCTCTAATCGTTGAGTACAGGCTTCCGTTAAGCTTTTCAATTGATCTATAACCCTTTGGTAATCTTTAATGTCCTCCCTTTGCTCAGGCACTACTCCATCATAATATTTATGTGTCAACACCACTGCTCGGTTTACAAAATTACCGTAAATGGCTACTAACTCACTGTTGTTTCTGGCTTGAAAATCTTCCCATGTAAACTCACTATCTTTACTCTCAGGGGCTATTGAACATAAGACATAACGCAAGACATCTTCCTTTCCTGGAAAGTCTTGGATATATTCATGCAACCAAACTGCCCAATTTCTTGAAGTTGAAATTTTATTGCCCTGCAGATTCAAAAATTCATTTGCAGGAACATTATTGGGCAAGTTAAACGCTCCATGCGCTTTTAACAAGATGGGGAAGATAATGCAATGAAAAACAATGTTATCTTTCCCAATAAAATGGACTAACTCCGTGTCTTTATTTTGCCAATAATCTTTCCAATTCTCTCCATTTTCTTCCGCCCAAACTTTTGTCGCTGAAATGTATCCGATTGGAGCATCTAACCAAACATACAGCACTTTCCCCTTAGCATCTTTTAGCGGCACTTTTACCCCCCAGTCTAAATCTCGAGTCATTGCTCTAGGCTGCAAGCCACCATCAATCCATGATTTGCACTGCCCAATTACCTGTTTGCGCCATTCTTTAGGTTCGTGTTGCTTTTCACCATCTAAAGTTCCTTCTTCGATCCATTCTTTTAACCACCCCTCGTCTTTTTGCATCGGTAAATACCAGTGTGTGGTTTCCTTCAAAATAGGAGGCTTCCCACTTAAGGTAGAAATTGGGTTGATTAAATCATTAGGATTTAATGAACTGCCACATTTCTCACATTGATCTCCATAAGCATTCTCGGAATTACATTTCGGGCAAGTTCCAGTAATGTAGCGATCCGCTAAAAATTGTTGGTGTTCTTCATCATAAAATTGCTCTCGCCTTTCTTTTGTAAATACTCCCTTTTCTTCTAAATCTAGGAAAAACTGTTTCGCCGTTTCATGGTGAATGGCTGCTGAAGTGCGATGAAAAATATCGAAACTAATTCCAAAATCAGCAAAAGCCTTTTTATTCAATTCATGAAATTCATCTACAATGGCCTGTGGTGTTTTACCTTCCTTTTTTGCCCTTAATGTGATTGCTGCCCCATGCTCGTCTGAGCCACAAACAAATGCTACTTTTTCGCCTTTAGCCCTAAGAAAGCGAGCATAAATATCGGCAGGCAAATAAGCACCAGCTAAATGCCCAATATGTATTGGTCCGTTGGCATAGGGCAAAGCCGCTGTTAATAGGTGTTTTTTAGGAGAGTTCATGCATTAAATTTTGGTCTGCAAATATAGGATTATGCTTACTTAAGAGTGAAAAGTGTCTAAAGTTAAAAGTACTAGGAGTTGGACGTACTTGGAGTGTCTTGAGTACTTAAAGTTGTAAATAGCTTTCGGAATTAGATCTGCGAGAGTAATATAAAGTTAAGAGTTAAAAGTGCCTAAAGTTAAAAGTACTTGGAGTAACTTGAGTTTAACAACAATTTAAAACTCTATACCCCAAATCTAAATTCGTAAATCCAATATCGTAAATTCAACTATTCATTTTTAATTTTCGTCTCCTCTTTCGTTTTATCCAAACATTTAGAAACAATGAACTTAATATTATGAGTGTTCCAATATAAAAGCCCAGTGACATTTTCTCGTCCTCCCCAAAAATCAAATAAGCTAAAACTATTCCATAAACCGGTTCCAAGTTTATACTCAAACTGACAGTAAAAGGAGTTAGCTCTTCCATAACTTTTACCGAGGCTACAAAAGCAAAAGCTGTGCACACAATGGCCAAGATTAACAGATAAAAAAGATCCATTCCAGTCATCTCAAAGTTTGGGAATTTTTGGGGTTTTACCACTAAAAAATAGAGGGTAATCGCCAAAACTCCCCCTCCCAATTCATAAAAAGAAATACGAGTGGAATCATATTTTTTAATCAATCTTCCATTTATTACTGTAAAAAGTGACGCCAAAAAAGCCGCAATAATTGCCAGTATGATTCCAAAGCTATTTTCTGTTTCAAACTGAAAGATAAAATACAAGCCTAGAATTACCAATCCTCCTAGAAACAACTCATAGCCATAGAGTTTGCGCTTGAAAAAAATCGGTTCTAATAGTGCTGTAAAAAGCGAGGCTGTTGCAAGTGCCGCCAAAGCCACAGAAACATTAGCTTGCTTAATTGATTCAAAAAAGAAAACCCAATGAGCAGCAATAATAAATCCGGTTAAAATCGTTTGCCACGCTCCCTTTTTCGGCATCAAAAGTGCCTTCTTTTTCAACACTAAATAAACACCAATTGAAGCTGAAGCAAATAACATGCGATACCACACTAGTGCCTCTGAAGGAATCGTGATGAGTTTACCTAGAATTCCGGTAAACCCAAAAATGAGCACTACAATATGGAGTAGTAATAAATTTTTCAATGTGCTTACTTATTAAATCAGCACAAGATTACGCAATCGCATACAACACTGGTTTGCTTGGGCTAGCATCATTTTCAAAACTTGCAATTTGCAGGTTTAACAAATAAAACCCATCAGGAATTGAGTTCGGAACATATACTAGCTCCGTAATGGTGCGTTCAAAATTGGTATTTTTTGGATGTTCCCAAAATGCATGGTGTGCAGCCAATTCACCTCCGTCAACTTCTTTGTCAACTGATGGTAAGTCAATTAAAAAATGCTTGATACCGCTCTCGATAATAATTTTCATAGCACCTACAGTAATAAAAGGAGGGTTGCTATTTGAGTAGTTTTTGGTCTTCTTTGCTTCCGAATTCGGTAAGGTTCTAATAATTATTGCCTCAGCATCTAAGTGTTTCCGGTGTAACTGAATTAATTCCTTTGAAATCACCCGGTCCCCATTGGTCTTTTCTTCGGGTTGAACTGTTATTAGCTCTGCTAAATAAAAGAATTGTTTTAGGCATTCATTAATAGAGTGTATTTTCTTTGTGATATGACCAACACATTCTGTATGCGTTCCATTGCCATGCGGATTAAAAGCAATGTCGCGAAAATTGACACTTCCTCCTTCTGCAACAGCACCTGTAAATTGATCTGTCCGAACAGGTTCAATTTTTACTGGATCGACATACCAGGCGGAAACATTCTCTGCGCCAATTCGCAATGGAATTGAAATATCTAGAGGTTGACTTAAATCAGTTAGATAGTCTTTACTATTTTTTTGAATAGTGGTTTTCATGGGTTAAAAATAGTGATAATTGGGCTTCTCAACTCCGCTCGAAGACCAATAATCGACTCTGTTCGAAATCCAGATTAATGACTATGCTCGAAGTCCAATAATAGACTTCGCTCGACGACCAAAACATCAACTTTACCTTAAAAATGAAAGATCCTTGAGCGGAGTCGATCAAAGGTCGCTGAGCGGAGTCGAAGTGCCCTTTGATTTGTAATGACTAAAGTTCATACATTCTGCTAAAGGATGTAAGAGGTTAAGTCTTCCTTGCATTAAGGCAATTTTCTTTTTTCTATTCCAGTTTTGAACTTGTTTCTCACGATAAAATGCTTCATCAATACGATCAAATTTTTCATAATAAAGCAACTTCACTGGTAAATGTTTTTTTGTGTAGTTAGCCCCCTCTCCTGCTTGATGCTGCTGAATTCTTTTTTCTAGATTTATTGTGCTTCCAGTATAAAAATTCCCGTTTGAACATTCAAGGATGTACATAAAGCCTTTCATACTGATAAAGTTAGTGATAATTGGGCTTCTCGACTTCGCTCGAAGTCCAATAATCGACTTCGCTCGAAGTCAGATAAACAACTCTATTATTAAAATCAAGAGTCGCTGAACGGAGTTAAACTACCTACTACTGAAAATTTAAGATTATTGGAATGCTCATTCTTAAAGCAACATCCCTCCCTTGTTGATTGGCTGGAAAATCGACCTTTGGCAACTTCTCAATTGCTTTAATTGCTGCTTTCGTCATTGCTATGCTAGTGCTCTGTAGCACTTTTATTTCAGAAATATTCCCTTGGTTGTCGATTAGAAAGCTCAAAAGCGCTCCTTGTCTATCACCTATTGCATTTAATTCGGGGGTAGTTCTAAAATTTTTGACAATACGTTGCTGAATGTCTTGCTGACTGCAGGCTTGTAATTCAGAACCAGTTAAACCACTGCAATTTTTATAATGCGCAAAAACTTGAACTTTTTCATAAATGATGTCATCAACTACAGCAGGCTCTCCGCCAAAATAGCTCGGTTCGATTATTGGTAAAGGCAAATCGATTGGATCAGTAGTAGCAGGTTCATTTTTTTTAGGAGTTAGATCTGATATTACAGGTTTAATCACTTCCACTATTGTCACTTGATTTGAAGGTTTTTTAGGAAGCACTTTTTTAGTCTCTTCTGGTCGATAGGTAATTGGTGGAAGCATTTCTTCGATATCATCAGCGCGAGTTAACCTCGTCTCAATAATTGCCTCTGAAGTAACAGTTGTCCATTCAAAAGCAGTTAAAGTAAGTGCAAGAGCGATTACCAATCCGCTTAAGAACCTGTTCATAAAAGGAAACTTTTTATCGGTTTTTTGGTGGTGCTTTTTCATAATAAAGAGTTTTGGGTTTCAATAACTAACGTGAATAAACTATCGTAAATTGTAATTTCATTTTCTAAAACAATGATTAGCTTTGTGGGAAGTTGCATCCTGCAGCTCAATAACATAAAATTCTGAGGGAAACCTCCTCTATGTCAAAAAATCAAAAATCAAGCGGAAAGTCACTTCAAATTAGGGTTCTAGAAGCCTTTCGAAATAACCCTACTCAAGCGCTTAACTACAAGCAAGTTTCTAAACAACTCAATGTAAGCCAAACTTCAAAAAAGAAAGTTATCGGTAAAATCCTTTATGAACTAGCGGATAAAGGTCAATTGATAGAAGAGAGTAGAGGTAAATTTAGATTAGAAGGAGCCGATAAAAACATGCAGAATGTTCTAGGCAAGGTAGATATGACAACAAGTGGTTCTGCCTATATTGAAGTAGAAGGCTTGCCAGATGATATTTACATTGGTGAACAACACCTTGGAACCGCATTGCACCAAGATATCATTGAAGTTGCGATTATTAAAGTGAAAAAAAGCGGTAAACCGGTAGGTAAAATTATAAATGTAGTGGAGCGTGCCACTACAGAATTTGTTGGAACGATTGAAAAATCGTTGAAATATGCTTTTCTAGTCCCGGATAATAGACGGATGCCAGTCGACATCTTCATTCCACTAAATAAATTGAATGGTGCTGAAAACGGCGAAAAGGCTATAGCGAAACTAGGCGATTGGCCGAAAGATGCTGACAGCCCATTTGGTGAGATTATTCAAGTACTGGGCAAAGCAGGCGAAAACAATACGGAAATGCACGCGATATTAGCGGAATATGGTTTGCCGATGCAATTCCCAAAAGAAATTGAAGAAGCGGCGAAAAATATTGATGTTGAAATAAAACCAGCCGAGATTAAAAAGCGCCGCGATATGCGTTCCATTACAACCTTCACCATTGACCCTGCTGATGCGAAAGATTTTGATGACGCCTTATCAATACAACAACTAAAAAATGGCAATTGGGAAATAGGGGTGCACATTGCAGATGTGAGCCATTATTTGAAGGAAGGTTCAGCCTTAGATCAAGAGGCTTATGAACGAGCGACTTCAGTTTATCTTGTCGATCGAGTGGTTCCTATGCTTCCTGAAGTGTTGTCCAATTTTGCATGTTCCTTACGCCCGAAAGAAGATAAGTATTGCTTTTCTGCTGTTTTTGAACTAAGTGAAGACTGTAAAATTCACAAGCAGTGGTTTGGCAGAACGGTAATTCATTCCGATAGAAGATTTGCCTATGAAGAAGCACAAGAAGTAATTGAAACTGGCAAGGGAGATTTCGCTGAAGAAATTACTACGCTAGATCGTTTAGCAAAACAATTACGAACAGAACGATTTAAAAAGGGCTCTATCAATTTTCATAGCCTCGAAGTAAAGTTTAAACTAGACGAAAAAGGCGAGCCACTTGGTGTTTTTCTCAAAGAGCAAAAAGATGCCAATAAAATGATTGAAGATTTTATGTTGTTGGCTAATCGAAAGGTTGCAGAATTTATTGGAAATCCTCCCAAAGGGCAAAAAGTTAAACCTTTTGTCTATCGTATTCACGATAATCCCGATCCGGAAAAACTGCAAACTTTTAGTGAGTTTATTAAAAAATTTGGTTACCGCATTGATACTACATCTCCAAAAGGTATTTCCAACAGCCTTAATAAATTAATGAGCTCAATAGAAGGTAAAGCCGAAGAGCAATTAATTTCTCAATTAGCTATCCGCACAATGGCAAAAGCCGTATACACTACAGAAAATGTCGGGCATTATGGCTTGAGTTTTAGGTATTACTCGCATTTTACATCTCCTATTCGTCGTTACCCCGATGTGATGGTGCATCGCTTGTTGCAACATTATTTAGATGGTGGACAAGCTGTTAACCAAGAAGAATTAGAAGAGAAATGCAAGCACAGCTCAGAGCGAGAAAAGCTAGCAACTGATGCTGAAAGGGCTTCAATTAAGTTTATGCAAGTTAAATTTATGCAAGACAAAGTTGGCGAAATCTACGGAGGCACTGTGTCTGGCGTGAGTGACTTTGGACTGTTTGTAGAACTTGAAGATAATAAATGTGAAGGCTTGGTGCGCATGAAAAACTTAAGTGATGATTTTTACACCTTTAATCCAGATAATTATGCCATTGAGGGTCGTCGCACAGGGAAAATTTACCGCATGGGCGATGAAGTAACTATTCGTGTGCTGAAGGCCGACCTTTCTAAAAAGCAGTTAGACTTTGACTTGGTGGATGATTTTGATGTCTAAATACATTAATTACAACCTTTGAAACATTTAACTACTACTCTACTTTTTGTTATCCTCTTTTTTGTCAACTTATTGCTTGTTGCGCAAAAGAAGGAACCCCCTTTTAATGCTTCCCTGTTACTTGGTGTTAATAATACAAGTTATATTATTAATGAGGAGCGATTAGATAAAGCTATTAAGCCATTTATTGGATTTATGTTTGAATTTGAGCCATCTGAGAAATTCAATTTATTGTTTTCTGCAAGTGTTTTTGATAAAGCTTCTCGGTATAAGACAGGAACAAACTTCGTGCGCACAGGTTTTGAGATTGGTTTATATCCAAGTCTAAGGTATGATGACTTCTCCTTTCATATGGGGCTTCAATTAAATACAGTTTCATACGAAAGGTTTGAAACCAAGTCCAATTTTACAGGTACAAGAGGGCTTGCTCAGTTTGATAGTTCAGGTGTTAGCTTACTGCCTGTGATTGGAATAGATATTAAGCTTTATAAAAATCTAAGTCTAGGAATAAATCAAAGTCTACTACCTAGAAGTTTAGGACAAGAAGTCAACTCTCAGTTCTTACTTCGATATCGTATCGGAGTAAAAAATGATTATGAACCCTCCTACAGGAAGATAAAAAGAGCGCATTCTCAGCAGCAAATCCAAGAACTTAACGATGGATTGTTATTAGTACGTTTAAAAACTTCGCAGCCAAAAATAGATGCCTTAAAAAGATTTGGCTATGAATATAAAGCCATGAAAGTAGCAAAATATCAAAAAGAACAAAACCAAGCTATTGTTGATGCCTTCAAGCAAAATTATAGCTTTTCAAGTGTCTATTTCTTTTATAGCGACAATACCGCAAAGGTTAAAAAAGGAGTTTTTAAAAATATATTCTTGAATGATAGCCTAGACCTCGACTCCACCATCCAAATCGATACCTCAAAATGTATTTACACGGCTGAATTGGCTCATCGTCAACAAGATACTTTCAAGTTGCTTGACAATTATCATACAATAATAGAAGATGATTTTTATGAAACAAACGATGAAGTTTACTATGGCGGGTCTGATATCAGCTTCCAAGCCATTATTATAAAAGATCAAAGTTTTAACCAATTAACTAGACCCTTTCCCTACTACAGTCGGTATGTTGGTGAATCAGTTAAACGACACCCAGAACAAGTATTTATGATAGGACCTATTTTTATGCCTGTATTTACTAGTTACACCTTTGAGCAAAGCATTAAACGCTTAAATAGAAGGCTATACAAATACTACGATAAGACTACAAACCTCGACTAGTAACTACCGTTTTTTAATTAACAATTATTTAGCAAATCAAGAGTCAATTAGACTCCTTTTTCTGACTACTTTTGCGCGCTCAAATTTTAAGGGTGCACGCTATGTTACAACTAAATTTTAAGGAAATATTCACTTCGGGAATGGTGTTATTTGCCGTAATTGATATTATAGGCTCTGTTCCTATAATTATTGATTTACGACAAAAAGTAGGTCACATCAAATCGGAAAAAGCATCTGTTGTTGCCATGGTGTTAATGATCATTTTCCTTTTTGTTGGAGAGTCTATTTTGCACTTGATTGGTATTGATGTGAGTTCTTTTGCCATTGCAGGCTCATTTGTTCTCTTCTTTTTGGCGTTGGAAATGATTTTGGGAATCAAACTTTACAAAGACGACATTCCTGAAACTGCTTCAATTGTACCTATAGCATTCCCACTAATTGCAGGTGCCGGAACCATGACTTCCTTATTAGCCATGCGTGCAGAATATGAGGTTCAAAACATCATTGTTGCCATTATCGCCAACATTATTGTGGTTTACGCAGTCTTAAAACTCTCTTCTAAAATAGAGCGTGTTTTGGGTCAAGGGGGTATTGCTGTGCTTAGAAAAGTATTTGGTATAATTTTATTGGCCATTGCAGTGAAATTGTTTCGTACCAACTTTGGCATTTAATGACCAAAAGAAATGAACTTCTTCCAGCTTAAGCTGTTTTTCATTGTTTAAATTTGTCATAACAAAGCAGAAAACTATTGGCAAATCTATTCAAGAATAAAGAAGATCAAGAAGTAAAAATTGGTAAACCCCAATGGTTAAAAACCAAGATTTCTTCTGGAAAGGAATATCGAGACACAAAAAAAGTAGTTAAAGAGCATAAGCTCAACACCATTTGTGAGTCGGGAAAGTGCCCAAATCAAGCGGAATGCTGGGGGGCGGGAACAGCGACCTTTATGATTTTAGGTAACACCTGTACCAGATCATGTCAGTTTTGCAATGTAAATACTGGGAAACCAGAGGCTGTTGACCCTTTTGAGGCTTTAAGAGTAGCTAAATCCATTAAATTAATGGAATTGAAGCATGCCGTTATCACCTCAGTAGATCGTGACGACTTGCCTGATGGAGGAGCCGCTGCCTGGAAAAAAACAGTTGAATTAACTCGAAAGCACAACCCTGGAATTACCCTTGAAACACTTATTCCAGACTTCAAGGGAGAATGGGAAAACCTCAATCCAATTTTGGAAGTTGCCCCTGAAGTCGTTTCTCACAACATGGAAACAGTGCGTAGAATTACTCACAAAGTAAGGGTTCAAGCTAAATATGATAGAAGTTTAGAGGTGTTAAAACGCTTGAAAGAAGGTGGCATTGAAAAAACAAAATCGGGAATAATGGTAGGCCTGGGCGAATTTAAAGCCGAGGTATTAGAAACGATGGATGATTTAAGGAATGTTGGGGTGTCTATTTTAACTATAGGACAATACATGCAACCAACTAAAAAGCACTTGCCAATTTCCGAATATGTTCATCCAGATGTTTTTGCGTATTACAAAGAAGAAGGTTTAAAAAGAGGATTTACGCATGTAGAAAGCGGTCCTTTAGTTAGGTCTTCTTACCATGCTGAAAAGCACGTATAAGTCCCGAAAATCTTCTTGATTCTTGAATTAGTTGTTGGGCTTAGTGAGTGCTACAACCCTCCGATAAAACTTATAACTAATTAATCTACGATCTTGTCAGTCTTACCAGTAGAGTAATTAATCTTCAATGCATTAGCTTGTCTTAATTCCTGCTTTACATCAGTCACAATGCCCATCTCAGATTCTTTATCCACTTTTAAAGAAAAAGTCATCATAGGAACCTCAGCTGGATTGGTGTTTTCTCTTTCAGCTTCAACATAAGGTATGATATCTCTTTTAGTAGCAAAAGCATCATTTAATTGGATTCTATCGGCGGTTCCAAACTGACCTTGTAGCGCCTTAATTGGTTCACCTATATAAATGTAACTTACTAATGACTTTCGCTCTAACTTATTAATCTCAGTTGCTTTCGGTGTTACCACTTTAACTTTTAGTGTTACCTCTCTCATCACGGTTGTAACCATGAAAAAGAACAACAACATAAAAACAATATCAGGTAATGATGCCGTTGAAATAGCAGGCTGACCACCACTCTTCTTTTTTCTAAACTTTGACATAATTATTGATCTCCAATATTTTTAGGTTCAGCTTCTGAAATTCGTTGGGGGTAAACATCTTTTACAGCGTCTTCTTGTAATTCAGCTGTTTTAGAGACTTCTGCCTCCTTTTCAAGCTGTTTCATCGTTTTTCCAAACTGCCGTTGAGCATACTCATCACGCACTTCATTATAAGCGGCAACTAATTCATTTTGAACTTTGATATACATTTCATACGATGTACCCCTATCGTTCTGCAAAGAAACAATTTGCTTGGATACCATCATCTGTCCCAAAATAGGCACTTCAGTAAGCTTTCCTTCAGGCATTGCCTCATCCTGGAAAGTTGGGTCTCCTATTATAAACTCCTTAGCAGCCTCTCTCAAATTACTTACCAACATGACATCTCCCTCCACTAACAAATCATTATTGGAATTTACCAATACCTGAAAAACGTTCCGTTGCTTAACTTCAGGTGGGTCCTCCATCTCATCTTCAATTGGCGGCGGCAGCTTTCTAGTAAGTCCACCATCAACGTCCATTGTTGTAGTCACCAAAAAGAATATCAATAACAAGAAGGCAATATCTGCCATCGAACCTGCATTGATTTCGGGTGCTTCTCTTCTGGCCATAATTGATTCTTAGTTTTTTATTTAAACAGTTTAGTCACGCTAGATATTGCAATCGATAAAATTGCGCCAATTGCAAGTATATAAAAAGCAATTAAGCCCATACTTACTCGTTTTGAAGCTTCAGGACTAGAAATAAACTTTGCATACTTATCAGTCATTGTATCATCAGCCAATACGTAAGAAACAACAAAGATTAAAACCAATGCGCCAACTCCAATTAAAGCACTTTTAGCACCTTTTGGGTTTTTAACCATGGTAATCAATGGAAAAACAATTGCAGCAATCGCTCCTAAAGCAAACAACGCATAACACCAGTAGATTATTACATCTGCTGAAACCGAATCAGCATAGAACAATACACCCAATAAAGCACTTGCGCCCAAGAGAACGTAAAGCAATATATTTAGTTTTTTAGAAAGTCCTTCAGACATAATTAAGCTTTTTTGTTTTTCAATTCATGCGCAACCAATAGGTCTACTAAACTAATTGATGCATTTTCCATATCGTTTACAATGCTATCTACTTTAGCAACAATATAATTATAAAAAATTTGAAGAATAATTGCAACGATCAAACCAAATACGGTTGTTAATAAGGCTACTTTAATACCTCCGGCAACTAGTGAAGGAGAAATATCCCCTGCTGCCTCAATAGCATCAAATGCGCCAATCATACCAATTACTGTTCCCATGAAACCAAGCATTGGAGCCAAAGCAATAAATAATGAAATCCATGAAATTCCTTTTTCTAATTGTCCCATTTGAACACTACCGTAAGAAACAACAGATTTTTCAACCATATCAATTCCTTCATGACTTCTATCTAAGCCTTGGTAGAAAATACTTGCAACAGGACCACTAGTGTTTCTGCAAACTTCTTTCGCAGAATCAACTCCACCAGAATTTAATGCATCCTCTACGTTGGCTAATAACTTCTTTGAATTTGTTGTTGCCATGTTTAAATAAATGATTCGCTCGATTACTATGGCTAATCCAAGGATTAAACACAATAGAACGATTCCCATAAATTCAGGGCCACCTTCAATAAATTTTTCTTTTAAAACTTGATGAAAAGATTGCTCAGTCTCAACAACTTCTGTTTCTTCAGCAGCTTGTGCAGCTTCAGCTTCTTTTGCTGCTTTTTCTTCTGCAGCTTGTTTTTCCATTGCCGCTTTTTCAGCCATAGCAGCAGAGTCTTGTGCCATTTCAGTTGTGGTATCGGCATCGGCTTGTGCATACGATACATCAGCTGTTCCTAGGGTGAAAAGCGCTGCAACTGCAAAATAAGTAAGTAACTTTTTCATAATTTAATTGTTATTGATCGGTTTTAATTTTAACGATTGTATTTAAAGTTATTGCCTGCGAATTTAGCAGACTTTATTGAATATTGATAATTTTTAATGAACGATTGTAAAATTATTTTATTTTGATTCCTAGTAATTTAAGTTTCTAAACGAATAGAATTGCTTCTAAAAGATAGGTTATATCGTAAAAAAGCAAGCATATTTTAAAGAACGTCTCGTCTTTTACCTTCCCGACATCATGCGGAGAGGAAGGCCTGCCTATCGTCAGACAGGTATACCTAGCGGTAGGCAGGCCTGCCTACCGCTAGGTAGGGATTATTCCGCTTCGCTTCATGTTTTCGTCCCGATATCTCGGGACTCGGAACGAACCCGACTTTTTATTATCGGGGGTTCTCACCCCTTCATATACTCTAGATTTTCAAACATATTTTAAAGAACGTCTCATCTTTTA
>JAVJQS010000003.1:0-359210 GCA_040218815.1 Vicingaceae bacterium
TTGGCTTTTCGGATACCGCCAGAATTAGTTTAAAATATTGTACAGTATTTTAATGTTGAGTAAAGCTAGAACAACTAAACATAGAATAACAGAGTAGAAACACCCGATTTTTTATGTCTAGATAGTTAATTCAAAAAAAAAGACCAATCCAAAATTGAGCTGGTCTATACAAAATTTGAATATTTCAGGAATAAAATTTAAAAAACTTCTATTTTATCATGGTTTATTCCAACTGGACAGCCCCCATTTTTATCCACAAAAGAAGTATTTCTGAATTCAAGCTCTAGAAGCCACAGTTTTTGAAATAACTGAACAAGAAATAACAGAATAAGAAGAGGTACAAACTGTTGGCCCGCAAGAATACCTGTTGAGTATTCGTTCCGAGTTGATAAACTACTTTTTTGGTTCTTGAGAGATTCTCTGAATTCGTTTTTAATGTAATTAAATAGCACCCATAAAGTGCTTATAGGTGCTATTTTATATTACTAAAATTCTGAATTCTAGTTAATTGTTATTGTTTGTGCACATACATCATAAGTTAATACAAAACTAGAGCACCCACCACAATTAGTAGTGTAAGTTGCTGAAACAGGCACAGTACCAGGAGGCCCAGAAGTACAAGAGTTACAAGTAGATGTTCCGGAATGCCCAATAGCAGATGAAGTTGAACTACTCACAATACATGCAGTAGGATCAATGTGGATTGCATGAATAAACGTATATGTTGGTGCGGCATTATAAGTTTGTGAATTACCTGCAACAGACACTATTGAAGTAGAGTTTCCTGTACCATTAAGACAGGCAGGTGATGGAACACTTATTAAGTCCATTTCAACATCACACCCAATATTGTTAATCACTGTTATTGATGTTTGGCCAAATGAGCTAGCTGCAATAAATAGGCTGAATAGTATAATTGTTAATTTTTTCATAATTGTTAAGATTTAATTTTTCTTACTCTATTTAATATTGGCTTTTCAGATACCGCCAGAATTTTTTAAAATATTGTACAGTATTTTAATGAAAAGTAAAACTAGAACAGCTAATTCAAAAAAAACAGAGTAAAAACACCTGATTATTCCAATTTCATTTTTATTTCTAAGAATGTGAATGAGAAGTAAAAGCTAGAAATTTAGTCGATTGATGTTGTAGATTTTTCTTTTGAGCCCCCAATTTTTTTGCTAACTCCAACCATAAAGTATTGTTGCCTTGTGTTGTATGTATTTTCGCTTAAACTATTTAGGCTTGAAGTACGTTGAATTCCAACTTGTTGCTTAAATAAGTCATAAGCCAATAGAAATACCTCCCACTTATTCTTAGAAAATGTTTTTGTTATACTTGCATCTACCAGATGAAGAATTCTCCCGCCAAAAAAATCTACCTTGTTTAAGCGTTGAATTTGGTAATTACAATGTATTATTAATGTTTTTGCAATTTCTAACTCCCCCTTTGCAAACCAGGATAAATTAGATGCTTGTTGGTCAAAATCAGGGTTTACCTCAAAGCTACTATAGTTAATTGAGTAATTAACTCCTAGCTTAATATCCCAAACTTCTCTTTTTGCTCTACTAATGGTAAATCGTGTAGAAAATGATTGAGTTGTGGTTTTTGAAGCCTCTCCGTTTAAAAAGGCATCATAACTACTCTGACTAGCCATAGAGTGAATTCGATACCTTAAATTAAGTTTTTGTATTTTACTACTGAGCCCTGTGTTTATGTTAAATGATTCATAAAATGACGTATTTATAGGAGTTGATATCGATGTTAAGTCATCATTTATAAAGGTTTGTGTTACGATTTTGTTTATTGTTTTATTAAAAGCAATCCCTGCATTGAAAGAAAGTTGACTTAGCGTGTTAAAATTATAATAATTGATTTGTAATTGGTGATTAAATTCAGGCTTGAGACTTGGATTACCTATATAGTTTTGGTTGGGATTTATATTGTTTTGAATAGTAATTAGTTGATTCAATTCTGGTGCTCTTGAATAGGTATTGTAAGTAAATTGAATACTTTCAGTAGATGCTATTTTATAGTTGAATTTTATAAAAGGAAGAATAAAACTAAAGTAACGATTTAACCCTGATGATCTTAAGTTATTTTCTAAAAAAGCCGCTCCAGCACTTGAGGTTAACTTCTCAGTATTTCGATTGATGGATAGTTTTATATCATGTGAATTTAAAATCCTTTGAAAACTAGAACTTAAACTATCGTTTAAAACAGCTGTTAAATTCTCTAAATCAAAAAATGATCTAGTAGGTTCATTTTTCTCAAAAGAGTAATTATAATTTGCTTTTATAAACCAATTGATATTTAAGGGCTCTGAATAGGAAGTATTAATTTGACTGACTATTCCCGTTTCATTAAATATTTGTGATTGGATTATTCGTTCATCAAAAGTTATATTATTTATGTCAGTTTCTTCCTGCTTATTTTTTTTGTCAAAACTGTAACTAGTTAACCAATTTCTTCCTTTTTTTTCAAACTTTTTTCGTATATCTATTTTTGAGTACACATCTAATTGGGTGCTCTCTTGATTGACATTATTAGTTACAAAACTTCCAATTAATGGTGGATCATATCGAGTTATTGATTTGTTAAGTAGATCTTGATCAGAATAGTTGAAATTTGCTTGAAGATTTGCTTCTGTTTTTTCATTGATGCGCCACTTTATACTGCTATTCATTCGATGATCATTTCTTAATCTCTCAGTTCTATTGATTTCTATTGTTTCAAATGTTAAAGAGTCTATAAAATTTTGGGTTAAACTTTCACCTTTGACGCTGTTTTTATTTTGTGAAAAAGTATAATAAACTCTAGCCCTAACATTTGAGTTAAATTCATGATTAATATTTAGCCCAGTAGATATTACATCTGTAATTCCTGGGCTTGAAGAGGATTGAAGCTCACTAATAGCTTTAAAACCACGTTGATTTATATTATTTGCATTTCCGAAGACACTAGATTGATTCAATTCATTAAATTTATTATAGTTTGCACCACTATTGTAGGTTTCTTCTGTCCCTGCCGCTGCTGCTAATCTCCCAAAACTACCTTCGTTATATTCTTCTTTTAACTCTAGATTAATTGTTCGTTTAGCGTTTCCATCATTAATGCCTGTGAAGGCAGCATTTTCTGATTCCTTATCAAATATTTCAATATTATTAACCATTCTAGCATCTAAATTTTTAGTGGCTACATTAATATCATCACCAAAAAATTCCTTACCATTTACTAGTACTTTATCTACTATTTTTCCTTGTGCAAGTAAATTTCCTTCGCTATCTATACTTATTCCGGGCAAAAGCTCTATCAATTTTTCAACATCATCTCCTTCCCTAGTATCAAATGCCAATGCATCGTAAACTAAAGTGTCACCTCTTACTCTCAAGGGAACTCGTTCAGCTGATATATTCACTTCCGACAATTGAAATTCTGAAGGATACATTCTTACAATAGGTAATTGAATTTTATTTTGATTCCAATTTGATTTTATTGGTAATAAAATAGTCTGGTATCCTAAAAAGGAATACTGGACCAAATATGCACCCTTTTTTATTAAAGTAATTTCAAACTCCCCTTTTTCATTTGTTAAGCCAAAGTTGACCATTGCGCTATCAGATTGATCTAAAATAACGACAGATGCATTGGGCAGAGCTTGGTTAGCAGTATCTAATACTTTACCATGAACGGTATATTGTGATTTGACAGCAAATGGAAGTAGTAATAAGATAAGTATGAAAGCCTTGTTCAAATCTAATTAATTATTGAAATGAATGTACTGAGAAAAAATTGCTTGAGAAGGATATTTTAAAGCAAGTCTCCAAATATAATTGAGATTGATTTAAAACTTCAAAAAAAATATTAAGGAATGCCCTATGTAATTTTATAACTTTTAATAATAAAGGGAGCTTATAAATTGAGAGATCAAAAGCTAAGAAACCATAACGTATTAAGTTCAAAAGAAGTAGTTGATATCAATTGTTTCATAGCACATTTTTTAAAGATTGAATAAATTTCGAACTCTTAGATTATAAACAATAGAGTAAAAACACCTGTTTATATAATTAATGACCCATCTGGTGTAAACTATTTTATAGTTTTAGATTTTTGTGCTTATGTTTATCAAAAAAAATGAGTGCAATAGAATTAAGTATACAAGAAGCTAGAGCTTATGTAGATGCATGGCGTAACCTAACTAAAGTTGAAAAAGGTGATGCTATGAACGAATTAAAAGCTTGGTTAATTCCCCATGACGCAGTTCATGCACTTTTTGCAGATGATGTATATGCAATAAGAACTTACCTTGGTTATGATGGAACTAATAATGAAGTAAAATTAATTGTGGTAGGCACAACTTCAGAAGTAAATGGTGTATTTAGTGATATTATTAATACAGGTGTGGGTCAAAATACAAAGATTTATAATTTTACTCTTCCTTGTCCTACAGGTTGCGATCCACAAAGTGCTCTTTTCTAGTTTTTAAATATGAGTTTGTGGAAGTATTTGAGCTATATTATTACCTTATTAATACTCACTAACTTTTCTATCGCATTTTATAATTTCAAATTTCTTAAAAAAAGAGATAAATATTTAGCATACTTTCTTTGCTTTAGCTTTATTACTCAGCTGTGTATAGTTTTAATGGCTTTAAATAATACTTATAACCTCTGGGTGCTTCCAATTTATACATTTGGTGAATACGTATTTTTTCATCAATATCTTTATGAGAGCACAACTTTTGAAAAGTCTAGTCAAAAAAAGGCTGCAATAGTCTTATTTTTTGCTATGTCATTATTTATTCTTAAGGAATTCGTTTACATTAATCCTACAAAAATTAATAATATTACTATTGGAATTAAAGCATTTATTTTTTCTGCATGGGTAATTCTAATTTTTATTAAACAACTTAAAAACATTCATTTATACTTAAACTCTAAAGATTCTTTTGCCTATGCAATCATAAATTTTGGAATTTTACTATACTTCAGTTCACAATTTATCGTTTTCCTTCTTGGCAATTACATTTTGTATATTCTAAAGTCCTCGCAAAGCCAACTTATTTGGACTTTATATGCTTCTATTAATTTTATATTTTATACAATTTTACTATTCGGACTATGGAAACTAATCTCAATCCGGAAGAATTAACGTGGATAATTTTTGGTATCGTCTTATTTGTTATAATGCTAGTTTCTAGTTTTATTGTTCTATTTAAGATCTATCAAAAACAACTAATAAAGCAATTAATAAAATCAAATCAGAAAGAAGTTATTTATAAAAATAAGCTCATTGAAGCACAAATAATAAACAAAGACAAAGAACGCAAGAGAATTGCATCAGAAATTCATGATGAAATTGGTTCACAACTAGCTATCTTAAAAATGATAATTGATGCTTTGAGTGAAAACAATGAGATCAGTATCAAGCGATTTACTACACTAAAAAATAGTATTGAAAAACTTATAATATCTACACAAAATATTTCTCAAGGTTTAATGCCTCCAGAATTAGAGCATGCTGGAATTGAATTGGCAATAAAGGGACTTGTTGAAAATGTTAATATCGCTTCTAAGGACTTAGAAATTAGGTTTAATTCTAGTCCAGCTCCTGAATCAAGAAATTTAAAAGTTGAGTTAAGCACCTACAGGATTGTATTTGAGTTGATACATAATACTATTAAACATGCAAAAGCAACTAAGATTAATATCTCAATTATATACAATGAAGGCACACTATCACTTGATTACTCAGACAATGGTAGAGGATTTGATCTCAATTCAACCTCTAATAAAGGCTTAGGATTAAAAAATATTGTAAGTAGATGCCTATATATAGATGCTAAGTATGAGATAAAAACTCAAGTGAATAATGGATTTAAATTTTCAAGCAAAGTGAAACTTTATTCATAAAGCTAGGTATACTACTTTATTACTTTACCAACTACCTAATGATAAGAAACAAGGTTATTATTGTAGATGATGAAAAACTTTTTAGGCGAGGCCTGAGGTATATTTTACAATCAGAGCCTTCTATTGATGTGGTTGCTTCCGCTGGAGACGGAATGGAGCTATTATCAATACTAGAAGAAGCAGAACATAAACCTGACGTTGTTCTTTTGGACTTGAAAATGGCCAACTTAAATGGCATTGAAACTACCAAAATATTAACAAAAAAGTACCCTGAAGTTAAGATAGCAATACTTTCGCTTTACTATTCTCCTGAAATGGTGAGATATATGGTTTCACTTGGTGTTTCAGCTTTTTTAAGAAAAACTATTAACCCTAAAGAACTAAAAGAAGCTATCAATAAAATTATTGAAAATGGTAGCTATTTAACTCCTTATGTCTTAAATCTACTAAAAATTGAGAAAAAGCATAGGAGCAAGAATGTTAGGCCCATAGCAATAAAGCTTACTAAACGTGAAAAAGAAATATTGGAACTAATTTGTAAGCAGTTTACTAATAGTCAAATAGCAGAAAAGTTATTTCTAAGTGTTAGGACAATTGATGGTCATAGACTTTCATTACTCTCTAAAACAAACTCAAAAAATACTGCTGGACTGGTTGTATATGCAATCGCAAATAATTTAGTAGAGGTAAGTGAACTTAGGCTAATATAAAGGACTATAGAGTTAGGTGAGTATTTATTCTGTTTAAATTAAAGGTTCTGAATTGATTAATACTCTCAAAAATCAATAAATTTTTACCCCCAATAAAATAAATCAATTATTTTAAATAAGCCTATCTCAATACTAAGAACGCTAACGTGTTGTAAATCACAAAGGGGCAATCTTGCGATTACCCCTTTGCTTCAATTACTAACCAATTAACAAGTCTACTACCTCTTGTTAGGTACAAATTTAAACCAATTTTTAGAACTGCCAAATTTCATTAAGAAATTTTATAAGAAGTGTTGTGAAAAATTTATGATTAAGCTCTAGATAGAAACTCTATAAATCACAAAGAGGCGATCTTGCGATCACCTCTTTGCTTCAATTACTAACCAATTAACAAGTCTACTACCTCTTGTTATATACAAATATAAATTAATTTTTAGAACTGCCAAATTTCGTTAAGAAATTTTATAAGAAGTGAGGTTAAGTTTTATACATAGACTAAAAACAGAGCGTCTATAAATCACAAAGAGGCGGCCTTGCGACCACCTCTTTGCTTCAATTACTAACCAAGTAACAAGTCTACTACCTCTTGTTGAGACAAATATACAAACTTTTTTGTTATGCATGCATAATATTTAATCTTTTTTTTATATATTTGAGTATACTAAATACATTCAATGAAGCCTAAAGAAACAATTGATTATCATATCAAAGTACTATGGCACTCTATATCAAATATATACAATCAATTAGCGCAAGAATTTGAACTCACTCAATCTACGGGGTACGTATTGCTAAATATCGATGCCAAAAACGGTACACCGGCAACCAGCATTGCCCCACTTATGGGAATGAAGTCAACCAGCCTTAGCCGTGTTCTAAGAAACATGGAGGAAGAAGAATTGATTTTTCGAAAAAAAGAAAAGAGCGATAAGCGATTAGTTAAGATTCACTTGACTGCAAAAGGTGAAGAAAAAAAGAAAATTGCTAAAAAAGTAGTTAAGGAATTCAACGAATTTCTGATTGAGCGATTAAGCACAAAAGAATTGGAAAATTATTTTAATTCCATTCAATCTATAAATACAATTACAGAAGAATACAAACAATTAAAATTAACCTAAATGAGCAAAAGAAGAATTAATAAAATTTCCGTTTTAGGTTCAGGTGTTATGGGTTCACAAATTGCCTGTCACTTTGCCAATATTGGATTAGAAGTACTCTTATTAGACATCGTTCCAAAAGACTTAACGGATAAAGAAAAAAAGCAAGGGTTAAGTATAGAAGACAGGGCCGTTAGAAATAGAATTGTAGATACTTCACTTAGTGAAGCTATCAAATCGAACCCTGCTCCGCTTTATTCAAAAAAGTTTGCCAGTCGAATTTCAACTGGGAATTTTGACGATGATTTAGAAAAGATTTCTGATTCAGATTGGATCATTGAAGTCGTGGTAGAGCGATTAGACATCAAAAAGCAAGTATTTGAAAAGGTAGAAAAATATCGGAAGCATGGAACTATTATATCCTCAAACACTTCAGGAATTCCAATAGAGTCAATGTTAGCTGGACGTTCTGAAGATTTTCAACGTCACTTTTTAGGTACTCACTTTTTCAATCCACCAAGGTATTTAGAATTGTTGGAAATCATCCCCACCTCAAAAACTGATAGCGACTTGGTCGAATTTTTACTCGACTACGGCAGAAAGTTTTTAGGTAAAAAAACAGTATTATGTAAAGACACACCTGCCTTTATTGCGAATAGAATAGGTGTTTACTCTATTATGTCCCTTTTCCATACTGTGAAAGAAATGGGCTTGACTGTAGAGGAAGTAGACAAATTAACAGGGCCTATCTTGGGAAGACCAAAATCTGCCACCTTCCGAACTTGTGACGTAGTTGGATTAGATACATTGGTTCATGTTGCAAATGGTGTAAAAGAGAATTGTCCAAAGGATGAGCAAGTAGAAACATTTAAAATTCCAGATTACGTTCAAAAAATGGTGGACAACAACTGGTTGGGTTCAAAAAGTGGACAAGGATTTTATAAGAAGGTAAAAGATGATGAAGGAAAAAGTACCATTTTATCATTAGACTTAAACACATTAGAGTATAGTGCTCAAGACAAAGTAAAACTGGATTGTATTGGCAAGGCACGTGAAGTTGAAGATGTTCGAGAGAAAACCCGCATCTTAGTCAATTTCGATGATAAAGGCGGGGAATTTTACCGCAAAACATTTTATGATTTATTTGCCTATGTAAGTCACCGAATTCCTGAAATTTCGGATGAACTTTTCCGAGTAGATGACGGAATGCGAGCAGGATTTGGCTGGCAGCTAGGACCATTTGAGGCATGGGATGCCTTAGGCGTTGCTGAGACTGCTAAAAAAATTATGGAAAGTGGAAAAAAGATTGATCCATGGGTTCAAGAAATGTTAGATCAAGGCTTTGATTCTTTTTATAAAGTTGAAAAAGGAACAAAAAAATATTACGATAAAAACTCCAAAACTTACAAAGCTATTCCTGGAACAGAGGGATTAGTAGTGTTGGAGAATTTAAGAGAAGAAAACACGATATGGAGCAACAAAGGTGCAAGCTTAGTTGACTTAGGCGATGGGATTTTAAACTTAGAATTTCACACTAAAATGAATACCATAGGTGCAGAAGTAATTCAAGGTTTAAACAAGGCAATTGATATCGCTGAAGAAAAATACGATGGCTTAGTTATTTCGAACAATGGACAAAATTTTTCAGCCGGTGCAAATGTGGGAATGATTTTCATGATGGCGGTGGAGCAAGAATATGATGAACTTTCTTTTGCCATTAAACAATTTCAAAATACCATGATGCGCATGCGTTATTCCGCTATTCCAGTAGTTGTTGCAACACACCAGATGGCTTTAGGTGGTGGATGCGAGCTGTCCATGCATGCAGACAAAGTAATCGCCCATGCTGAGACATATATGGGCTTAGTTGAATTTGGAGTTGGCGTAATCCCTGGAGGAGGTGGCTCAAAAGAGTTTGCCTTGCGGTTATCTGACGGATTCAGAGAAGGTGATATTCGAGTAAATAATTTTAGAGAGAAATTTTTGACTATCGGTCAAGCCAAAGTAGGAACATCGGCAGTGGAAGCTTTTGAATTGGGCTATTTACAAGAAGAGAAAGATGAGATTGTAATGAGTAGAGAGTTACAGCTTACTAGAGCTAAACAAGCAGCTAAAACAATGGCTGATAACGGATACACTCAACCAAAAGAACGAACCAATATTAAGGTGCTTGGAAACGAAGCATTGGGATTGGTTTATGTGGGAGCAAATTCTATGCAAAGCGGTAATTACATTTCAGAACATGATCAATTTATATCTGAAAAGTTGGGTTATGTTTTAGCTGGAGGTGATTTATCAGAACCTACTGAAGTTTCAGAGCGCTACCTCCTCGATTTGGAACGGAAGGCCTTTGTAGAATTATGCAGTAAGAAAAAAACCTTGGAGCGCTTACAAAGTATGGTGACAAAAGGAAAAGTGCTAAGGAATTAGGAGTTGGGAATTTGGAGTGTGGAGTTGGGAGTGTGGAGTTGGGAGTTTGGAATTTGGAATGAGGAGTTGGGAATTTGGAATTAGGAGTGTGGAATTAGGAATGAGGAGTGTGGAATTGGGAGTTGGGAGTTAGGAATTAGGAGTTTTATATAAAATAGAACCAATATGAAGTTTGACAATTAACCTATAGGGGAATGACAGATAATAAAAATCCAGCTCGAGATAAAAGTTTTGCTTTTGCAATTAAATTGGTTAAAACCATAAAGTCAATCCGTGAAAAAAGTAAAGAATTTACATTAACTGAACAATTATTAAGATCGGGGACTTCGATTGGAGCAAATATAGAAGAAGCAAGCGGAGCATTTAGCGAGCGCGATTTTCAATATAAGATGTCTATCGCCTACAAAGAAGCTCGAGAAACACATTATTGGATCCGCTTGATGGTGAGCAGCGACTATTTGGAAGAAGAAAAAGCTAATAGGTTAATAAATGATGTAGAAGAACTATTAAAAATAACAGGCTCAATAATAAAAACTATGAAGAATAAAAAAAAGAGTTAGAAGTATGGAATTAGGAGTGAAAAAATTAGAACATTAAGGTTAAACTCAAAAAACTCCTCACTCCTCACTCTAAACTAAAAACTAACAGAGTTGTCGTTTACAGGACTTAAAACTCCTCACTTCACACTCCAAACTATAAACTAACAGAGTTGTCGTTTGCAGGAATTAAAACTCCTCACTTCACACTCCAAACTATAAACTAAGATGGATACATATATTGTTGCAGGCTATAGAACTGCAGTCGGAAAAGCACCAAAAGGCTCTTTACGATTCACTCGGCCAGATGATTTGGCAGTGAGTGTAATCAATCATTTAATGAAAGCAGTACCCAATATTAACGTTGAAGAAATCGATGATGTGATTGTTGGAAACGCTACTCCTGAGGCTGAACAAGGATTAAATATTGGTCGTTTGGTCTCTTTAATGGGGCTAAACAGCATAGATGTTCCTGGCATGACGGTGAATCGTTATTGCTCTTCGGGATTAGAAACAATAGCAATAGCAGATTCGAAAATTAAAAATGGCATGAATAGCCTTGTGATTGCCGGTGGTGTAGAAAGTATGTCACCAATTTCAATGGGTGGTTGGCGAATTGTGCCAAACGCTAAAGTAGCAAAAGAGAACCCAAGCTATTATTGGGGAATGGGATTAACTGCCGAAGAAGTAGCTAAAAAATACAAGGTAAGCCGTGAAGATCAAGACGAGTTTGCCTACAACTCACACATGAAGGCAATCAAAGCCAACGAAAGTGGTGCATTCAATGATCAAATTGTACCTGTTGATGTGAATCATGTTTATGTTGACAGTAATGGAAAAAAGCAAAGTAAGAATTCAACTTTTAAGCAGGATGAAGGTCCAAGAAAAGATACTTCAAAAGAAGTGTTGGCAAAATTAAGACCAGTCTTTGCTCAAGGGGGAAGTGTTACAGCGGGAAATTCTTCCCAAACATCAGATGGAGCAGCCTTTGTTATGGTAGCTTCTGAAGAAATGGTGAAGAAACACAACTTAAAACCAATTGCACGTTTAGTGAGCTATGCTGCAGCAGGAGTCGATCCAAGCATAATGGGTATTGGCCCAGTAAAAGCTATTCCGAAAGCATTGAAGCAAGCAGGAATGAAATTAAATGATATTGATTTAATTGAATTAAATGAAGCCTTTGCTTCACAGTCCTTAGCAGTTATTCGAGAATTAGAATTAAACCCTGATATCGTTAATGTTAATGGAGGAGCAATTGCTTTAGGACATCCCCTTGGCTGCACTGGAGCAAAACTATCTGTTCAAATTTTTAATGAGCTTAAAAAAAGAAATAAAAAATACGGTATGGTAACTATGTGTGTAGGCACCGGACAAGGAGCTGCAGGCATTTTTGAAATCCTTTAAAAAATAAAATTATGAGCGACAAAAAAACAACTAAAGGTGGTGAATTTCTGATTAAAGAAACTGCTGCAGAAGACATATTTATTCCAGAACAATTCGATGAGGAACAGTTAATGATTGCGCAAAGCTGTCAAGATTTTCTCGATCAAGAAATTTATCCTGAATTGGATGAGTTAGACGCGTTAAAAGAGGGCCTGATGGAGAGCAAAATAACTAAGGCTGGAGAATTGGGCTTAACAGGTATATCTGTGCCTGAAGAATACGGTGGCTTTGGAAAAAACTTTGTTACTTCAATGCTTACAGCTGAAGTTACAGGAGCAGGCTATTCCTTTGCTGTTGCATTATCTGCACACACCGGCATAGGAACGCTACCCATACTTTACTATGGTAATGAAGAACAAAAGCAAAAATACATCCCAAAATTAGCCAGTGGAGAATGGAAAGGCTGTTATTGTTTAACTGAGCCAGGCTCAGGATCTGATGCCAATTCAGGAAAAACAAAGGCAATACCGTCGGAAGATGGGAAAAACTATATTCTTAATGGTCAAAAAATGTGGATCACTAATGGTGGATTTGCACATATTCTTACTGTCTTTGCAAAAATTGAAGATGATGAAAATTTAAGTGCTTTTATAGTAGAAAAAGATTACGAAGGCATTACTATGAACCCCGAAGAAAAAAAGATGGGAATCAAAGGTTCTTCTACCCGTCAAATATTTTTCAACGATGTGAAGGTCCCTAAAGAGAACCTTATAGGTAAAAGAGAAGAAGGTTTTAAAATAGCTTTAAATATATTGAATATTGGTAGAGCGAAGTTAGCAGGAGCTGCTTTGGGCGCTTCTAAAGCTGCTATAACCCGTTCAATAAAGTTTGCTAATGATAGAGAACAATTTGGGCGTTCTATCTCAAAATATGGCGCCATCCGTTATAAGTTGGCTGAACAAGCCATTAAGTCTTTTGCTACAGAGTCTGCTCTATATCGCTTAAGTCAAAATATTGAAGATACTATCAACCAATTAATTGCTGAAGGCAAAGACAAGCAAGAGGCAACATTAGGTGGTTTGAGAGAGTATGCAGCTGAATGTGCCATTTTAAAAGTACATGGTTCAGAAACCTTAGATTATGTAGTAGATGAGGGAGTTCAAATTTATGGTGGTATGGGCTATTCAGCAGAAGCTGATATGGAAAGAGCATATCGGGATGCCCGAATTAACCGAATATTTGAAGGCACCAATGAGATTAACCGCATGTTGACGGTTGATATTATCTTGAAACGTGCCATGCAAGGAGAACTTGACTTATTAGGACCGGCTCAAAAAGTAGCCGATGAATTGATGGAAATTCCAGACTTCGATCAAGATAGCTCTGGACTATTTGCTGCGGAAAAACGAACAGTTGAAAATTTCAAAAAGGCAGTTCTCTTGACAGCTGGAGCAGCAGCTAAAAAGTTGACTACTTCCCTCTCCAAAGAGCAAGAAATATTGATGAACATTGCAGATATAGCAATGGAAGCTTATGTGTGTGAATCGCTGATCTTGAGAGTTGAGAAAATGAAGCAACTCGGTAAAGCGATTGAGTTTTCAACTCAAATCATGAAGGTATATATTTACGATGCTGCTGATCGCATAAATAAATGGGGAAAAGATGCCATTAATGCATTTGCTGAAGGAGATGAACAGAAGGGAATGTTAATGGGTATGAAACGATTCTCGAAGCATGATGCCTTTAATGCAAAAGAAGCAAGGCAACAAATTGCCCAGAAGATGATAGAAGAAGAAAAGTATTGCTTTTAGAAAAAGTTGATCTTAAACATTTAAATCCCTTAATTAAAAAGGCTCGAATCAGTTGATTCGAGCCTTTTTATTGCAATACTGTTAAAGTATAAATTCCTTATGATAGATACATGTTAAGTATTACCCCTTCAAGTAGTTTTAATTCCTATTAATAGATACTGTACACTCACTTTCCCAATCCACTCTGTAGGTCCCAAAGAACTTAGTACCACACTTTTCAGCATTATAATTTGGATATGCCTCATTTACTGGAGCAGTAATAAGAATTCCTATCCAATGTTTAAATCCATTAGTATGTTCCAAGCTCATAGACTCGCCAGCAGCTATAACATTTCCCATTACACCTCCAGCAGTACTTGAACAATCATAATCCATACCTTGAGCTGCAGCAAAACTAATCGTATCACTCGTATTGTTTGTAATACTAAGTGTGCTTTGCGCATTGAGTGCTATCGCAGTTAAAACTAAAAACGAGAATAAAATAATCCTTTTCATGCTATTTCTTATAAATTAAAACTTAAAATAATTGAGTAAGTCCAAATTACAACTTTATTTTAATTGTAATTTATTATTAAAGTGTTAAACTTCTATTCTTTAATAAAAATTATCATTCAAGACAATCAATTGCAAGCTAGTTCCAAATAAGTTAGCTTAAGAATAGCAAAAAAAAAGACCTCGTCTTTCGACGAGGTCTTGAAGTTTAATATTAAATATTCAGGTTACTGAACAATCAGTTTCTCTACTCTAGATTCTGTTTCTGACAAAATCTGTAAGTAATAGATACCTTTTGACCATCCTGTTAAATCCAACTGATTTTTGTAAGTACCATTTACACTTACATTATTCGTGTAGATTATTTTTCCTTTCACATCTCTAATCATCATGTTAAAGTTTTGACGACTTGTTGTGTTGATGTTTAAGTTAAACAATCCAGTTGAAGGATTTGGATAAACTAGGATCGAATTCTCAAATGGATTAGTATTTGAGATTCCAACCGGAATAGCTCCTCTAACAGCAATACTGTCAAAGCTTACTCCATCATTAGGTGTTTGCCCGTCATCCTCTTGTCCAAACTTGATTTGGAACGAAGAAGTAAATGATTGACCAGCAGCATAAAGTGGCGCATCTAAATCAACAGTATACTTGGTATAAGTTGGAGTTGCATTTGTAGCTACATTAAACACTTCAATCCATGGATCAGAAACACTACCTCTTATCCAAATTCTGTCACCTGCGTGTACTTCATCTCCATGATCTCTCATGTAGAACGAAAGCTCCATTGTTGTATCCAAGTTATAAGCAAATAGGTTCAATGAAAGAATTAATTCATTCTTCGTTAATTCAAACCCGCTTGCAATATCCATAGTTATTGCACCAACAGAACCATTTGCTTTTGCAACTGCATTCGTTCCGTAGCGCAATCTACCTTGAGTTTTAGCAGTATTGAAAATCCAAGAATATGTAGTATCACAAACAATGACACCGTTACCAACTTGAACACCATTTAAACCGCTATCCCAAGTTTCAAAGAATGGTAATGTTCTTGGTAATAAATCACATGCTGTTAAGAAGGTATGTTTCGTAGACCATCTTGAAGTATCACCAGCACCACATATTGCTCGTACATATACATCATAGTAAGTAGCTTCAGCTAATCCACTTATGGTTGCTGTATCAGCATTAGCAATTTGCTTAGTACCAGATCCTCTAGAGTATCCGCGAGTACCATACTCTATTTGCCATTGCGTTGCTGTATCTAATACTCCCCAAGTTAAGTCAACTGAGTCAGAGCCAATGTTGAATGCAGCAACATTAGTTGGAGTAAGACAACTTAAGAACTGCTCGTACTCAAAGTCATCAATTCTAACATAACTAAAGTTCGCTCCCATTGAATGCTCTAACATTACATAAGTATCTGTACCATTATAACCATTCGCAGTTGTTAATTCAACAACCTTACGCTCCCATGTATTTACCGTTGCTACTGAAAGTGTATCCATTGGATTAAATGCAGCATTTGCATCAGTTCCATTAGAAGTACCAACAATTAAATCACTGCTAAGGTTACTAGTACTCAAATAGAAATCAATTCGTTTATCTCCATTCGTCATATCCGTAAACTCAGGTGTAACAGAAGTAACACGATCTGTTCCCGCTACTCCATTCCAGCTATATAATACTAATGATCGAATACCTGTTCTTGGTTGCCCTACGAAACCTGGACCTTCAACAGTAAATGTTGCATTTACTTGATTGAAGTTTTGGAACCCATCCCAACATACTGGAATTGAATCTATGGCATCGTTTTCAAATCCATTAGTGTATGGAGCAGAAACTGGCTGACAATCCGTTTGGAAGTTACCTAGAGACCATCTACTGGTATCTCCAACAGTACATATTGATCTTACATAGAAGTCATATGGTGTACCTGTTGCTAAACCTGTTATAGTATCTGGGTTATTTGTTGTAATAAAGCCAGTAGCTGTATCAGGATCAAACCCAGGAGCACCATAACGTATCTCCCATTCAGTCGCTGTATTGACTTCTGTCCAATTCAGCTCAGCAGAGTCTCCTGTTGGCATACTAGTACCAGATAAAGCTGTTGGTCTTACACATGATGGAATCTCTTCATAGTTGAAGTCGTCTACATATAAACTTGTAAATGTGGATCCCATGTTGTGTTGCAACACAATAAACTCATCTGTACCGTTGTATCCATTAGTTGTGGTAATGTCTACTGTGAACTCTTGATATGTTTGATTAGCTGTTGGTGTCAAGGTCTGAAGCGTATTAATTGTAGCTAAAGAACCTGAATCTACTGCAGTACCAACAATTAAGCTAGAAGCTACATTATCAGTTCTTAGCCAAAATCTCACGCGCTTATCACCTGGTGTAATGTCACCTGCACGAGGTAAGGTTTGAGTCACTCGATCAGTAGATGTGCCATTCCAACTATTAATTACCAATGTTCTACTGCCAGTTCTTACATTAAAACCTTGAACAGAATTATCTTGGTTAGGAGAAGGCGGTAGACTAGAGAATCCAACCCAACATCCTGGAACAGAATCTATAAGATCATTTTCAAAACCAGTGAAATATGGAGCAAAAATATTATTACAAGCTGTTTCAAAGAAACCTCTTCTAGCATAACTCGTATCACCTACTGTACAAATTGCTCTTAAATAGTAATCATATTTTGTACCACTTGCTAACCCTCCTAAAGTGTCTGGGTTACTTGTTGTGTAGTATTTTGTTCCACCAGTATCAGGATCAAAACCTGCTGCACCATAAGTAATCTCCCACTCAGTTGCACCATTCGGGTCTGTCCAGCTTAAAATTGCTGTATCAGGAGCTGGAGAAGTCCCAGTTAAACCAGTAGGTCTAAAGCAAGTTGGGATATCCTCATAATGAAAATCATCAATTCTCAGGTACGTAAATGTTTGACCTAAATCATGTGCCAAGACAACATAATTGTCAGTTCCATTATACCCATTCAAGGTATTCAAGTCAACAACAAATTCATTCCAAACATTTGGATTACCAAACGATAAAGTATCAATTACCGCGTAGTTTGAATTAGGAGTTTGACCATCAGCCGTCATCACAATTATTGATGCATTGGTGTTGCTCGTATTTCCATGGAAACGAATTCGCTTATCACCAGCTGTCATATCTGCAAATTCAGGTGTAATTGCAGCTAAGGTATCAGTACCAGCAACATAGTTCCAACTGTACATTACAGTAGCATTTGGCGAAGAAAGCCCATTATTTGCAACAAAGCCATTTCGAACTTCAGCATAGGCATTTACCTGTCCTCCACTGTTATACTCTGCCCAACATCCTGCAGGCTGATTGATAGGCTCAATATCAAAATCGGTAAAGTATCCATTATTAAATGGCACACAATCCGTTCTAAATTCGAATCTATTCGACCACAAAGAAGTATCTCCGGCGCCACAAATGGATCTTACTGTAAATTCATAAAAGGTATTCGCAGTTAAGCCATAAAGAACAATTGGATTACTTGTAATCAAGGAATCGATTAATCCTTGGCCAAGTGTAAATCCAGATTCTCCAACTTGAATTTCCCAAGTGGTTGAACCCGATGGATTTACCCAATTGAATGAGGCTGAATCGGCTCCTACCGCCGAAACCGCTAATTTATTTGGCTTCGGACAAGAAGGTACCGTATCATACTCAACATCATCAATTCTCATGTAAGTAAAGGTTGAATTTAAAGAGTGTGAAAACACTACATACTCATCCGTACCATTGTAACCATTTGCTGCTGTTAAATAAACAATTTCTTCTTGCCACTGATTAGGAGCGGCAATTTCGAAAGTGTCAATTGCTGTAAACACAGCATTAGAACCTTGTCTATCTGCAGTTGAAACATACAATACATTAGATGTATCACTTGTATTCAATTGAAACTTCACTTGCTTATCTAAACCAGTTGACATGTCAGAAAACTGTGGTGTAATCGCGTACATTGAATCTGTTGCAGCATTTAAATTCCAAGAATACATCACTAATGCATTTGGAGAAGAAAATCCGTTGTTTGCAACAAAACCATTATCCACTTGTACCGTTGCATTTAATTGGTCTGTAGATTCATAAGTAAACCAACAATCTGGTGCTTCATCAACCGTCATAGCATCAAAATCAACAAAATAACCTCGAGTAAATGGATCACATGCCGTTTGAAACTCAAAACGAGTAGTCCATAATGAAGTATCTCCAACTCCACAAATTGCTCTAACTCTGTATTCATATACAGTATTCGACGTTAAGCCAGAGATTGCTGCTGGGTTTGAAGTCACCACAGTGTCAAAACCTGAACCTGAGGTAAAACCTAAGGTATCAATTTCAATTTGCCATGAAGAAGCTCCCGCAGGATCAGTCCATCCTAAATCTGCATCATTAGCTGATATGTTAGATGCTGTCAAATCACGTGGAGCCCTACAAGAAGGAATGGTATCATAGGTGAAATCATCAACCCTCATATAAGTAAAAGTCGAGTTCAATCCATGAGCGAAAACAACATACTCATCAGTACCATTATAACCGTTAGCAGTTGTCAACTCTACATAGTGTTGTGTCCATACATTAGGCGTGGTAAATGAAATCGTATCAATTGCTGTGTAAGTTCCAGTTCCATCTTGTGCGTCAGTTGTCCAAACAAATAAATCACTAGTTGCATTAGAAGTGTTAGCGTAAAAACTAACCTCAGTATTTCCACTAATCATATCAGTAAACTCAGGAGAAATTGCAGCCAAGGTATCAGTAGCAGAACTATAATTCCAACTATACATTACTAAAGCATTAGGAGAAGAGTTACCATTATTTGCTACAAAACCATTTCTCACATCGGCATAAGCGTTAACTTGACCACCGGGATTGTATTCCTCCCAACACGTAGCCGGTTCTAAAAGTGTTTCACTATCAAAATCCATAGTATATCGTGCCGTATAAGGAGCACATGGCATTTCAAAAGTAATTGGACCTAACCACAATGAAGTATCCCCTCTTCTACAAATCTCTCTAATCCAGATATCGTAAGTAGTAGTTGGCACCAAATTCCCAATACCCACAGTATCAGTAGTAGAAGAATCTAAATCACCAGTTCCTAAACCATTACCTGAAATAGTCCAGTTATACTCCACAACACTTCCAGGGAAACCTGACATCCAAGAAACAGTAATTGAATCAGGGGTCTCAAGATTTACATTAAAAGCAATAGGTGAAGGACATGCTGGTGGATCGTATTCATCAGCACCTGGATCAACAAAAGTTGCATTTGGTGAAGGACGAGGATCACCATCGATATCCGTTAAAATGTTAACTCCATTATCTCCAGCATCGTTAACTAATATACCCACAATATGTAAGTTAGAATCAGATATAAATGATGGTTGTCCATCTAATGAATTGATGTTAAAACCAGGACGATCAGTTTGATAAGCAGCCAATGTGTTGTATGGACTATTCGTATTAGAACCCATACTGATTAAGCCACCTGTATTTTCATTATGATAAACATTGTTGTCAAAGCGTAAGAATGCAGATGTATCAGCTGCTCCATTCATCTCAAAAGCAATACCATCTCTAGAGCTAAAGATATTGTTTCGAACATCTAAGGAATCAATAAACCCAAAGCCATTAAATTCAACAGCTGGATTACTAGAACCTAAACTTCTAACCGAGTTATGATACATGTTTATTCTCAACGGATTAGTCAAATAAATACCTCGACCAAAATCATCCAATGAGGTTACCATATTGTTTATCACATTCGCTTCTCTGTCAGGATTTTTACCTGAGTTAGCATTTATAAGGTATAACGCCCATCGTTGAACTATGATATCATTAGCACTAACATCAAAATTCATTCCATCAAAGACATAAATACCCGCAGAAAAATTATTTCGATCACCTCGAATTGTATTACCAGATATGGTCAATGAATCTTGTTGATCCATATAGAAACCATAATTGTAAATATTCAGCATGTTATTATTGATAAATGAATTACCAACATTCCAATTACCAAAGGCAGGACCTTCAAAGTGAACTGAATAAGCACCACCTGTAATTTCACAATCCATAACAGTTATAAAGTTAGCATTGTTACCTTCAGCAAAGTCATTAGTAATATCAGCTGAAGCACCTACTCCAAAAAATCCGAAAGTAGCTGTAGGACTCATCTCAATGTTACAGTTGACAATTGAATCATAAGAAGATGCTCTTGAGAAATGAACTCCAAACTGATCACCACCACCACTTGTATTTCGGATCGTCATGTTTTTAATAGTAATGTAAGAAGAGCCTTCAAACACTACCGTACCATTACCATTATTTGTTCCTCTAGATAGCGTAACTGAATCTGGGTCAACACCGTCAATAACTAAACGATCCGTAGGACTTGTTCCAGGAACGTTAATTAAACGAATATTATCAGTGTAAGAACCTGCAGCTACTGTAACTGTTACAGCACCACAAACACCTACTGCGTTCACTTCGTCTGAAAAAGAATCAAATGAAGTAAAGTTTGTTGCTGATGCTGCTAAAGAAGGATCAATAGTAACTGCTCCGGTAAGACCAGTATTTAATCCATTTAGAGATAAAGTATCATCACCTGCAACCTCATCAACTCCAGCATTTGGATTCTGAGTATACACTTTGATATCATAGGTTGTACCAGAGTTAAAAGTCACTGATGGCAAAGTAACATGCAATGAGTCACCCGTTACTAAAGCTGCAAATGTAAATGCAGTAGTATCAAGTGTACCATTAATATCTGTTACAACATCAACACTTGTAATTCCATTTAATCCTCTGTTACGAATTGCAACAACAGGATTAACAGCACCAGGACAAAGCGCTCCTGATGGCTCAATAATTTCCTCAACACTTGCATTTAAGTCTGGAACAGTATCTACAGCCACATCATCAATTGCTAAGTCAGCATCATCAGTGAAAATTGAAGGCGGTCTGTAACCATCAAACCTTAAACGAATAGAAGTACCAGCATAACCACTAAGGTAAATTGATTCTTTTCTCCATTCATCTGTCTGTGCTGTTTGTTGTTGTCCGAAATAAGTTTTTAATTCTTGAGAAACTCCATTTGTATCAACAGAAACAACCATTCGGTCAATATCTATACCATAATTAAAATACCAATAACTAATCTCAACAGTAGATCTGTTTGCAGGGATTTCAATAGGAGGAGAAAGAAAACTAGCAGTATCATTCCCACTAAAGCCCGCTTCAAAATAAATATAATTTCCTCCAACTGATCCAAACAATGTATGATCAAACAAAGGACCTGTTTGAAGTGAATTTTCGTTAAAACCATTTGCATCTTCAGACTCCCAACGAATAAAATTCACACTAGAAGTAGAAGACCATCCTTCTGGCCATGGGTTCTGAAATGTAGGAACCGCAAATGCTTCAAAATCTTGAAAATAAGGTAAAGCATAAGATGTTAAGAAAGGAAAAGGACCAAACCATAAAGATGTATCACCCGATCCGCAATTATTACGTACATATATACTGTACTCAGTGCCTGAATTTAACCCAGTAATGGTAAAAGGAACCGTAGTCGAACTACCTGTTGTTCCAGTACCTCTTGCTTGACCTCTTAATACTACTTCATAATCCAATTGATTGGCAATATTATCCGCATCTATATCAATAGAAGAAACAGTTGGATTAAAACGAGTCACATTTGCAGGATCCAATGCAGTTTCAACTACAATATCAAGTGTATCGTTAAAATTACTAGTATCAGCAACACCATTTGGCAATGAAGTAAAAACACGAATTGTGTTTGTTCCTGCATTAAAAGTTGCTGAACCTAAATTTAATAATGTATCAAATGGAAGTGTACCTGGGATAGTATCTAACAAAGCAATTAATGAAAAAGTTGGTTGCGCAACCCCATTTACTTCCCAATTCACATCAACAGAATCAATTTGATTAATTCCGAAGTTAGCTATAGTCGCATAAACATCTTGAACACCAGCACAAAAAACTGATGGAGAATCAACCGCAGTTACTGCAGCATCATCAGATGCTTGAATCACATCAAACTCTAATTTCAACTGAGCTCCAGAACATGGAGTACAAAAGAAGCCAATCGAAGGATCAGGATCTAAAGTAAAGTCGATCGACTGATTTGCCAACCAAGATTGTAAGTCTGCTCTTGGTATGGTAAACGTAACCGAATCTAAATTTGCAGAACACTGTCCAGACGGTGCTGGAACTGTTGCACCAATTAGATTATTGTTCTCATCAAATACATCAATAGTTTCAGTGTTAAAATCCACATCACCTTGATAATAAACAGTAAGCGTACCATCACCCGAAGGCAAGAAATTTGTCGTAATAGTCTGCGTAAAAGAAGTCCCCGTTGGGGCAACAAAACATGTTAACGCAGTTGTTTGACTAAAACGATTCTGAGCGAACATGGATAAGGAAGCCGCTAAGAATATAGTAATCAATAAGTTAATCTTTTTCATATTATAAATATTGGTTATTTTACATTATTTAAGGGTGTTAAATTAAACAACTTTTAACGTATATATAACATTTTTTGTCATTTTTTTTAAAAAATTTTACAGAAATAACTACATTAATTTAAATCATTTTGGTGAAAAATAGAAGTGAAATGAAAAATATATTGGTCAAGTTATAAAAAAATGGGGCAAGTTTTAAAATTAAAGATAAAGGTATTGACTATTACCTACTCAAATAAACTGTTCCTTTTAGTTCTTTATCTTCCACCTCAACTACAAAGAAGTAGGTTCCTTCTTTTGCGGGCTTACCATCTTCTGTCGAGCCATCCCAGCTTTTATCTTCCAGTTTTGTTTCAAAAACTAGCTTGCCCCATCGATTGAAAATTTGAAATCCTCCAAAATCAATACAACCAAGGGGCTTTCCTTTGAATTTGTGAGCTGGGTCGAACAGATCATTTACTCCATCACCATTAGGTGTAAATACATTTGGGGTTTCTAACAGCAATCGTTTGACGAAATCGGCAACGGGAATAATGTTCTTTAAGGTATCAGCACAGCCACTAGCAAAGCCTACCAACTGTATTTCATTTTCTAGGGTATTGTCTATTTCAAAGCTAGGCGCTCTCTCAGTGCTAAATAGCTCATTATTTAGTCGCCATTCAAATTGATTTGAGTTAGTAGTATTATTTATTAAGTCGACTATAGCCCCCAAACATAATGGAGTGATATGGTATTCGAAGTCCAATCCTGCTCTTGGTCTGATTTTCACGACAATACTGTCCCTATCAATACAGCCAAAGGCATTTTCAACTTCTAAATAATATGTTTGCTCTTTTCGTGTTGAGCTAATCGGATTACGCACAGCATTGTTTGATAAATTTTCATCAGGTGTCCAATTATATGAAATTCCGGACTCATCCCCTTCTATCACTGGTTTCAGCTGAACTGAAGTACCAAAACATATTGCAGTATCTATACTATTAAAGTCAACATTAAATACCTCTAGTAAAACAGAGTCTTTACCTACACAGCCATTGGCGTCAGTTCCTGCTACAACATATTGAACATTCTTTAATGGATTAGCCTGTGGATTTTGAGCGAATGCATTATCTAAGTATAAGTTAGGCGACCATTCATAGTTTGTAGCACCTGTAGCTGAGAGTTGAACTGCTTCATCAACACAAACAGATTGATTTGAAGCTGATACATTTACTGCCGGCAAACTATTTACTTTTACTACTACAGTATCAAAATTGGAACAGCCCAATTGATCGGTTACTGTGAGGGTGTATTCAGTAGTAACAAGTGGCGACGCAGAAGGATTTGCTAGTGTAGAATTATTTAAGCTAGAATTTGGGCTCCAGCTGTAGCTCGAACCAGGCTCACTTGTTGGTGAGCCACCAAGTTGAACAACATCCCCTTGACAAATTTCTTTATCTATACCAGCATCTGCCGTTGGTTGTGGGTTTATTGTAATTGATTGCTCTGTAGAATCTAAGCAGCCAACTTGTGAAGTTACACGCAATTTAACAGTGTAAGTCCCTGGTGATGAAAAACTATAATCTGGGTTCTGTGAAAATGAGGTTCCTATTCCATCACCAAAATCCCAACGCCAATTGAGTAGACTACCCTGGCTGATACTTGAATTGTCAGTAAAAAAGGTCAAAGCACCCTCACAAAGAGCAGTTGCCGTGAAGGCAACCTGAGGCAAGGGGTTTACATTAAGTTGAATCGTATCTTTTGCAACACAGGCAAACTGATCTGTTACTTCCACTGAGAATTCTTGAGTATCAAGAGGAAATGCCAATGGATTTGCTGCTGATTCATCAGAAAGTAAATTGACATTATTCCACAAGTAAGTTAAACCAGTTCCAATTCCCGTAGGATTTCCTCCGATCAATACCGTATCACCAATGCAAATGGATTTATCATTTCCTGCATTCACTACAGGTAATGGATTCACATCAACCTGAACTAGATCTTCAGCTGTGCAGCCAAATGTATTAGTAACTGTAAGAGCATAGCTGGTAGTTGTTGACGGAAATGCATTAGGATTTGAAATTGTATCGTTGGTTAAACTAGAAGCATTGTTCCATAGGTATTTTAGTCCTATTGTATTACTATTACCAATTGATATACTATCTTTTTCACAAATACTTACATCTACTCCAGCATCTGCTATAGGGATGGTATCTACAGTTATCGTTATTTCATCCGTATTCGTACATCCACTTATGGCATCTGTTACCGATAAGGTGTAAGTAGTGGTAACATTAGGGGTGGCTGTTGGGTTAAAAGCAGTTGTACTAGAAAGCCCGGTTGTTGGTGTCCACGCTACTGTATTTCCAGTAGCAGCGGAAGGACTTGCTCCAAGCTGAATTGATGCTCCATCACAAATTGATTGATCAGTACCAGCATCAGCTAGAGGAAAGGGATCAACCGTTACAGTCATTTGATCGGTAGATGTACATGAGCTTGCTCCCTCAGTTACCGTTACATTATAAGTTGTGGTAACTGTTGGCGAAGCAGTTGGGTTAGCACTATTAGCATTGCTTAGCGTAGCGGCATTATCCCATTGAAAACTTGCACCTGCAGGACCGGTAGGGCTTCCTCCAATCCCAATACTTGAGCCTGCACAAATGCCTAAGTCTGCTCCAGCATCTGCAAAAGGTAAAGTGTCAACAGTAACAGTCACCTGGTCTGTTGCAGTGCAATTAACCCCAGAGCTCACAGTTAAACTATAGGTGGTGGTAGTAAGTGGTGTGGCAGTTGGGTTGGCAATAGAGGTATCGCTTAAAGTGCTTGAACTATTCCAAGTATAAGTAGCTCCAGAAGCATTTGTTCCTAAGTTGGTGGAAGTTCCTAAGCAGATACTTCGGTCTGCACCTGCATCTGCAAGGGGAATAGTATCTACAGAGACTCTTATTTGATCGGTAGCGGAGCAGGAGCTTGTATTGTCTGTTACTGTTAGTGTATATGTTCTGCTACTGGAAGGAGTAGCGGTCGGATTAGCAATTGTAATGCTGTTCATACTAAACCTACCATTCCATTTGTAGGTAACATTTGAGTTTGGGCTTGTTGGGTTTCCTCCTACTACTACACTGCTGCCATCACAAATAGTTGTGTCTCTTCCAGCATTTACAACAGGCAATGAATCTACAACCACTGTAACTTGATCTGTATTGGTGCAAGGATTGAATCCAAATGGAGTAACTGTTACTGTGTAGGTAGTTGTTTTTAATGGGTTAGCGGTAGGATTTGAGATTGAAGTATCATCTAATGTAGCGCCATTACTCCAAGCATATCTCGAGAAGATTGGTCCTGTTGGGTTTCCACCTATTCTGACACTTTCACCGGCACAAATTGTTTTATTTGAACCCGCATTTACTGGTGGAAGTCCTGTCAAGGTAATCCTAATTTGATCAGAATTGGTACAGCCATTTTGATCCGTAACAGTAACTCGATATGTTGTTGTAATAGTTGGCGTAGCCATAGGGTTTGCAATCGTATCATCATCTAAGGTTCCTGGAGAGCTCCACTTATAAGTTGGATTATTTATTGTTGTAGTGGGAGATCCACCCAGTTGAAAGGAATCACCAAAGCAAATGGTACGGTCTGGACCTGCATTTACAAAAGGGAGTGTATTAACGGTTACTGTTACTTGATCTGTTGCCGTATTGTTTGCTCCGTCGGTTACTGTAACTGAATAAGTTGTTGTTACTGCTGGGCTTGCCACTGGATTTGCAACTGTAGTGCTGGTAAGGCTTGCTCCATTGCTCCATTGATAAGTTGCACCTACTGGACCAGTCGGGTTACCACCTATTGGGGTGGATTCATTCGCACAAATTGTTTTATCTGAACCGGCATCAGCCGTGGGCATCATTTTGAAATAATTGCCTCTAAGGTCATTGTCTTTGCTTTCCGCAAAAACTGATAGCTGTGCAGCAAATCCCAATAAGACCAACACGTAGGTTTTCAAAATAATTTGGCTTGATTTAACGCTTAAAATTACTAAATAAAAGAAAACTTAAAATCAAATAACTATTTGTTCTCTTTACAATTAAGACAACAAATAAAAGCTTAAAACAAAAAACCCTTGAAGAAAATCTTCAAGGGTTTTTATTTAAAAATTAATTAAATTATTGAATAATTAACTTTTTCACTTCTATCGCCTTAGGTGTTTTAACCTGTAGGTAATAAACTCCTTTAGCTAAGCTTGAAAAGTCAAGTTGATCTTGGAAGTTTCCATTCACAACTACATCATTGGTATAGACCACTTTTCCGTTTACATCTCTCATCAATAAATTGTAATTGGTTTGAGCTGCTGTTGAAATATTCAATTTAAATATTCCATCAGAAGGGTTAGGGTAGATGCTCAATGCATTTTTCAGAACAGCGGTACCTTCTAATCCTGTAATACAGTCTACCATAACGATAGCAGCGGTTCTAGGGCTTTCACAAGGCACACTTCCTGTGCTTACCATTTCTGAAACCCATAATGTATCTACAGCAGGTGTTCCAGATATAGTTGTACCAGTGGTATAACTCATTTGATCTCCAGCTGCATTCAGTGAGTATGCAGCTTGTGTTGTATCAATTATACTACCTCCAGTTTGGGCATTGTACCAAATAAACATTGGGTTAGTGTTACTCGAACTAGCTGTTGCTATTGCTGTTCCAGGACTACCACAAGCAACAACTGTTGTATCACCTGTAGCATTTGGACCATTAGCGAAACTAATACTAGTAACACCTAAGGTATCCGAAGCTGCTGTTCCACATGCTAGTACCCTGTATTCAGTAAAGCTTGTTGGAGCAGCTGTAAATGCTGTTCCAGTCGCACCAGAAATATCCGTCCAAACTCCTGAAACCAATTCTTGCCATTGAAGCTCACCTTGATAATTAGAAGTAGTTAGGGTAGTAGAATCTCCACTACAAATAGTATCTGCTCCACTAATTAAACCACCTGATATTTGATTAATTTGTAAGGAGCTATTTAAGGTATCATTGTTATTTATTGTATCCGCAGTAATTGTTACAATAGACTCAAAATTGTAAATCCCTGCAGTCGTTAGATTCACTGTTCCTAAGTTCACTTCTATACTATTACCTCCTAGCAATGGAAGTCCTCCATTAAGGGTATTAGTTGTAATGTTAAGACTTAAGGATTGAGTTATCGCACCTGTTATATTTACTTCTACAAGAGCACTATCAATAGCAAAGTCAATTTCAGTGTTTCCTGAATTTTGCAAGGTAACAATTACATCTTCTGAGCTTGAATAACAGCTATCAGGTGATGCCACAGGACTATTCAAGCTTGATATACTTGCATCTAACCTTGGAACAGAATCTGTAATTACAATGTTATCGAAGGCAAAGCCTTCATCTACTACCGAACCATCAGATCCAAATACAACTCTCAAGATAACACCTGAAACACCTCCCAAGCCGCTTAAGCTATGCTTTGCAGTTAACCAACCGTTACTCCCATTGGCAGAACCGTTAGTTCCTGACCAACCTTCTTGACTTGGCTCAATGCCTGCAAGTCCATTAATTGTATTGTCATTGTACCAATTTACAGTATCACCAAATGAACCTACTTTTTGCCATGTCGCTCCTCCATCGGTAGATGACTGAATAACAGCACCATCCCAAGAGAATTCAATGTCCCAAAAGGCATCCAATTCTAATATGGGAGCGCTTAGGTTCGTAAAGTCTAAACATGGTGATTGAACCCAAGATTCTTCATTACTTACGTAGTTCCCTGTCAAACTGGTAACCCATGCTTGAGTTCCATCTGATGCTGTGTCAATGATTGTATTCGCTGGAGCTCCTAAGGCCCAAGTGCTATTTAATCCACCTGAAGTCCATCCCCCGTTTCCAGATTCAAAACTTTGTCTATAAGGAAACCCGGTAATAATAGGAATATTTTCAATGAAAACTTCGCTAGAATCATTACTTGTATCGCCATCGCCTATTATAGAAGTGTACGATACTATCGAATACGATCCTGGTGCAGATAAGTTAGCTGTAGAACTAAATACATAATTAGCAGTATCACCTGATAAAATAGTACCTGCAAAAGTTTCCGTTACAGCTGCAGCACCATTAAGACGATAAGATACTGAGAAATTACTGAGTGTATCTGAACCAGAGTTTACTATTTCAACTTCTACTGAATCAGCGCTTCCCAAACCACAACCACTTTTAGGACTAACAATATCAGTTACTCCGCCATTTATTGGTGAGGGTACTACCACTTCAATATCATCAACTGCAAGGTCTCCAGTACAACAAGCTACATTAAACCCTCTTATTTTGATTTGAATACTTTTTCCTTGGTAACCTGAAAGCAAATGTTTTGCTTGAATCCAAGAATCATTTTGTGAGGTTTGTTGTTGACCTATATAAGTAGCAATAACTTCTTCAACACCATTGGTGTCAATAATCACTTCCATACGATCAATATTTGCTCCAAAATTGAAATACCAATACTTCAATTCAACAACTGAAAGTGTATCATCAATAAAAATAGGTGGCGATACAAAATCTGCTGAGTCGCCTACAGTTCCACCAGATGTCTCCATAAAAATAAAAGTTCCATTAATTGTTCCTAAGGTATTGTCAACTAGTGGACCTGTTCCACCTGAACGGAAAACAGTTCCATTTGCATCATTATAAGATATCCAATTAGGATCAGTAGCAGTAGTTGAAGACCAACCTTCAGGCCAAGGATTTTCTTCAATATCTGAGCTAAAATTCTCAAAGTCCTGAACGTAAGGTATTCCATAAGCGGTACTAAAATTAATTGGTCCTATCCAAGGAGAAGTATCACCTCTTCTACATACTTGTCTTACATACAACCCATAGCTTGTGCTTGAAGCTAACCCTCCAACTCGAACACTATCAGCATTGATAACACCAATTATTCCACTTCCTTGTGTTTGACTTCCTGTTAGAAACTCATACTCATAATCTAAACTTGTACCGTTTAAAGCTATAGTAACTGAGTCTAAACCTGGATTAAAAGCCCTAACATTAGTTGGAGTTGCGCATGGTGGTGGAGTATACTCATCTGCTCCAGCATCTACGAAGGTTGCGTTAGGAGAAGGTCGTGTATCTCCATCAATATCCACTAAGATATTCACTCCATTATCACCACTTTCATCTATAAATGAACCAATTATGTGTAAATCTCTCGTTGATACAAATTGAGGATCACCTTCAAGGGAGTTTATATTAAATCCAGGTCTTGCTGTTTGATAAGCAGCAAGTGATGCGTAGGTATTCCCATTAATATCCATTAAATCACCAGTGCCTGCAGTATAAAACACATTATTATCGAATCTTAGAAAAGCAGTTGTATCAGCAGCACCTGTCATCTCAAATGCAATATCACTTAGCGATGTAAATACATTGTTTCTAACATCAATCGAGTCAATAAGGCTGAATCCCGCTAAGCGAAATGCGGATACTCCTCCTTCACTATAAACAGTGTTATGATAAACGTTTAATCGAATAGGATTAGTTATATAAATTCCATGGTCTGCTGTAGAGATTACCATATTATTAATCAAGGTAGCTTCTCTATCTGCAAGCTCATTAAAGTTTGCATTTGTCATGTATATCCCATAGTCGTCAACGGTCACCTGATTTGCGTTAACTTCAAAATTCATGGCATCGAAGCAAGCTATTCCGTCTCCTAAATTGGAACGTATTCCATTTACGCTGTTACCAATAATTCTAAGGGAATCCTGTTGGTCCATATAGAACCCATAGTCATCCATATTGGTCAAAGTGTTATTTATAAAAGCATTTCCAAGGTTATAGTTTCCTGTAGCAGGTCCTTCAAAATGCACAGAATAACTTCCACCATCAATAGCGCAATTCATAACAGTAACATAATTCGCATTATCACCTTCAGCAAAATCATTCGTTATATCCGCTGAAGCTCCGACTCCAAATGCTCCAAAGCCATTTGCAGGATTCATTAGAATTCTGCAATTAACAATTGAATCATAGGAAGAGGCACCGGTAAAGTGAACACCAAAGTGATCCCCTGTTCCAGTATTTGTGCTATTAAGTGTCATGTTTTTAACCGTTACATATGAAGTGGCATCAAATGAAATCAATGCGCCATCATTAGCGAGGTTATTCTCTAGTGTAACTAATGCAGAATCTCCACCATCAATAGTTAAACGTGAACTATCACCAAGACCAGTGACATTATCTAATGCAAACACATCATTGTAAGTTCCTGAAGCTACATCAATAGTAACATTTCCACAAACACCCACTAAGTTTAGCTGATTCGCCAAAGATGTAAATGAAGTATAATTGGTGGCAGAAGCAGGTAAACTGGTGTCTAGTGTAATAGTTCCTTGCAAGCCTGTAGTTAATCCATTAATACTTAAAGTATCATCTCCGTTAAATCCATCCACACCTCCATTAGGGTCAATGGTATAAAACTTCAAGTCATATACCGTTCCTGAATTGATAGTAATTGCAGGCAAGGTCAAGTATGCTGTATCACCTGTTGTTATGCTGCCATTATAGCGGGTAGTGTCTAGTGTTCCATTAATATCAGAAACAACATCAACAAAAGTCAAGGTATCAATTCCTGTATTTCCAATAGAAACCACAGGGTTTATACTACCTCCACAAAGTGATCCTGATGGTTCTATAATCGCATCAATGCTTGCACTTAATTGAGGAACAGGGTCGATGGCAACATCATCAATTGCTAGGTCACCTGAGCAACAAGGAGGGTTAAATCCTCTAAATTTAAGGACAACACTTTTTCCTTCATAACCTATCAAATATAGCGATTCTTGGAACCACTCGTCAGCTTGAGTAGTTTGTTGAGAACCAAAATAGGTAGCAATAACTTCTTCCACTCCATTGGTATCGACAATCACATCCATTCGATCAACTTCAGTTCCAAAATTAAAGTACCAATAACTTAGTTCAACTGTAGAAAAACTGGTATCAATATAAATTGGCGGCGATACGAAATCGGCAGAATCGCCAGTTGTACCTCCAGATGTTTCCATATATACATACGTTCCTCCAGCATTTGGAAATAAGGTATGATCATATAGAGGACCTGTACCAAAAGAATTTTCATTATTCCCTGAAGCATCTTCAGATTCCCAATTAGGGTCTGCTGAAGTTGTTGAAGACCAGCCTTCAGGCCATGGATTTCCTGTTATTCCAGCATTAAAGCTTTCAAAGTCTTGTAAATATGGTATCCCATATGAAGTATTAAAAGTAAACGGTCCAGACCATGAAGAGGTATCGTTTGTGCCGCAGATAGACCTGAAGTACACATCATATGATGTTCCTGAAGTTAAGCCTGATATAGCAATTGGAACTGTATTTGAACTTAAGTTAGTTCCCGTTCCTTGAGTAAATCCCACAAGGCCATATTCAATTTCTAAACTATCTGCAAAATTACCAGCCATCATGCCAGCTGAATTTAAAGTAACATTGATAGCAGAAAAATTATTCGGTGGATTTGCAGTATTTACGACTATCGACAACGTATCATCGCCATTAAACCCATCTATACCATTATTTGGATTAATGGTGTAGGCGCTTAAATTATTAGCCCCTGTTATGAATGTATTTGGGTTTAAATTGACGTGGATAGAATCACCGCTAAGTATGGTTTGAGTAAATGCTGTAGTATCTAAAATACCATTCGCATTTGAAACTACACTAAAGCTTGTAATAGAATCTATTCCTTTATTGGCAACAGCAACTCGAATTGGAGCGGTTCCTGCACAAAGTGCTCCGCCAATTCCAGGGTCTAAAATTTCATCAACTCCTGCATTCAATTGAGGTACAGGGTCTATAGCTACATCGTCGATAGCAAGATCATCTGTAAATCCAGCTGCATTGAACCCCCTAAACTTGAGGGTAATACTTTTTCCTTCATAGCCAGAAAGAAAATGTGATGCTTCCAACCAATCGTCAGTCTGTGCAGTTTGTTGTTGACCAACATAAGTCGCTATTACTTCTTCTACCCCATTGGTATCGATAATAACTTCCATTCGATCCACATCGGCTCCATAATTAAAATACCAGTAGGTCAACTCAACTGTTGACATGTTCGAATCTACAAAAATGGGCGGAGAAACAAAATCTGCAGAATCACCTGTAGCTCCACCTGAAGTTTCCATGTAGATGTAAATACCACCAGCAGTTAGAAATTGTGTATGGTCATATAAAGGACCTGTATTTGCGGAATTTTCATTATTACCTGTGGCATCTTCAGACTCCCAATTAGGGTCTACTGTAGTAGTTGAAGACCAGCCTTCTGCCCATGGATTTCCAGTAATTCCAGCTGCGAAGTTTTCAAAATCTTGAGAAAATGGTACTCCGTAAGAAGTGTTAAAAGTTAATGGACCAATCCAAGCTGAAGTATCACCTGCTCCACAATTAGATCTTACATAAATATCATAAACCGAACCTTGGGTCAAACCAGTTACAGTATAGGGTACCGTAGTAGTATTAACTATAGTTCCCGATCCTAAAGTAAAGCCAGCTAAACCGTATTGGAAATCTAAAGAATTAGAAAAACCTGAGGCCGTAGCCTGAACAGTTGTTAATGTTGGATTACTTACTGAAAAATTAGTAGGATCAGTTGAAGTATTTACTGTAATTCTTAAGGTGTCATTAAAATTAACGGTATCGGCAACACCGTTTGGGTTACTTGTAAAAACTACAATATCGTTTGCACCGGCGTTAAAGCTTGCAGAACCAAGACTTATACTCGTATCATTTGAACTAGTTCCGTTTAAGGTATCTAAAAGATTTCTGTAGGTAAGTGTAGGCTGAGCTACCCCATTAACCTCCCAGTTCACTTCTACAGAATCAATTTGGTTAGTTCCAAAGTTTCCTATAGTTGCGTAAACATCTTGGGTTCCCGCGCAAAAAACTCGGGGCGAATCTACAGAAAGTACTGCAGCATCATTTGCTCCTGAAACGCTCAAGTACTCTAATTTTAATTGCCCACCAGTACAAGGAGTACATAATGTAGTACTTATTGTTGCTTGCGGATCAATAGTAAAGTCAATTATTTGATCTGCTGCCCATGATTGTAAATCTGCTAGAGGAATGATAAATGTCACAGAGTCAAGCGTCGACTTACACTGATCAGCAAAAACACCAGAAGGGGTGGTTTGACCGATTAAAGTATTATTTTCATCGAATAACTCAATGTATTCCGTTGCATTATCAATATCTCCTTGATAATAAAAAGTCAACTCTCCGTCGGCTGCAGGCGTTAAAGCATTGTTAAATGTAACACCTAATGTAGTTCCATCAGGAGATGGTAAACAGGTTAATGTGGACGTTTGATTGAATTGCGCATTTAATGAAAATGCAATAATTCCTGAAATAATAGAGAGTATAAATTTTTTCATAATTGTATTTTTAATTAGCAGTTAAGTCCGACTAATCGGACTTAACTGTTGCATTATATTTTTATAATATAAGCATTTTTAATATAAGATTGATTCTTATCAACCATTAACTTTTAATTATCTTCTCAACAAAGGAACCTCTCTCGGTCTCTACTTTAATAATGTAGATTCCTTTTGGCAAGTCACCCAGATCAAATCGATAATTTAAGTTGGAGAAGTTTAAGTCCAAGGCTGCTTCAACCAACTGACCTTCAATAGTAAGTAACCGAATACTTCCTTTAAAGTTTTCTACAGAGCTATATTTTACATTAAGTTCTTCTGCGGCTGGGTTTGGATAGATATCAAATCCATCTTTGAACCCCTTAGCTTCTTTAAGGGAAGTAATACAACTATCAGTTACTAAAACATAAGCGGTATCATATGGCATTTTATTCACACAACCTGAATCTGAAGTTACCATCACAGTATACCCATACACTTGATTCTTCTCTAACAACCATGCATCAACTACTAATGTTTGATTCTGTAATAATCGAACTGAATCAGTACTTGCATTTGAAGTATTAATTACAGAGCCATCAGGCATAATAATACTCCACTCGTAGCTGTCTTGTCTTCCTTCTACTCTACCTCCATCTAACACAATAGAGGTGTCCTTACAAACTCTCAAACGGTTAACATCTGTTCTACAAACTCCACCAGCCAAGAATCCTGGAACTTTTCCTAAGCATTTGTTAAGCTCTAATGAATCAGTTAAAACCGGGATGCTTGAATCAATTAGTGGTGGCTCAGGTAAATAATTTACCGTTGCAAACACGGTATCTCTGTCGATAGAAGCACAGAAGCCTTGAATAACATTATTGGTTTTGATGATACCCTCTAAGAAGAAAGTATCTGGAGCAAAATATTCAGCAGAGTAACCAAATGGTACATTTCTGTCGGCAATAATGTTACCTCCATTCAAGCTATCGTACATACGCACTCCTGTTATGTTGTTTTCAACATCTGCTCTTATGGTCATAAATCCAACATCACATCGTGATGCATCGATACCTGTTGGTACGAATGGTTTAATCACAGCAACTTCAAATGAATCAGAAATTACTCCTGTATTACATATTCTAACTCGATACGTAGTAGTAGAATCAGGAATTGTAATATAATAGGCTGAATCAAAAGGGAAGTTTAATGCTAATGACCAATTGTCATTACCACTTCGGGTAGCCACTTTTTCTTCCCAACGCACTCCACCAAAATGATTCCTCAACCTCAATCTCACCTGATCACCAAAACAAACGGTATCATTCGGAATAGCGCGATAGACTTCTCCACCGACCCATTGTGATAGCACTTTAACAGTATATTGATCTTTCCTGGTAATTACATCACCTGTGGTACTCACATTAACTACAAAGCGATATACTTTGCCAGTATCTGACATATCGAAAGTACTATCCATAGTTACAGTTACAATTGAATCTGTTGGCACAGGCTTAAAGTCACCATTGAAGTCTTCCCATAAGTTTTCTGTTACCCATTGAGCCATAGAATCAATTTGCACAAATGTCCCTGAACTATTTTCTTTAAAGATCACCACTTGAACAAAAGAAGAATCTCTTGTAAAGTTGATCGAATCAGAACCATTGTTTCTAATGTTTACACGAACATTTTGATTTTCAGTGTAACAACTCGTAGTATCATCATTAGGTTCAGCTAAGCTTATTGGTGTAAGATCTTTTGCCGCTAAATCATATACTGACAAGTCATCAATAGCAATGTCTCCAATAGGGCCATCTCCTCTAACACTCCAAAAACGAAGTTTCACAAACTTACCTGCATAGGGCAATAAGCTAATTGTTCTAGATTTCCAAGGCAGTGCTGGACTAAAGTTTTGATCTCGATCTTGACCGACTAAGGCGTCTATTCGCTCCCATCCAGAGTCGTCGTTAATTTCTAAGTACAATTCACCAACATCAGTTCCGAACATATAATACCAGTATTTCACTTCAGGGTTAATTGCCTGAGATAAATCGATACAACGTGTTTGTAAGACAGCAATATCTCCCAATTGCAATAAATCAGAGTTTGTCAACATATAAACCCCTTCATCTGGCTTGCCTTTTGTATGGTCTGAAATCGGACCTGTTACATCAGCCTTAGGTGCAGGACCTACTTGTGTTGACCAAGTATAAAAACCTGATCCACCAACAAATTGCTGAATTCCATTGGTATAATTTCCACTTACCCCTTCACCTCGAATAAATTCGAAATCTTCCACAAAAGGCAAAGCTATTGGTGTTGGGTGAAATATTCGATAATCTTCAATTTCATTATTACTTAAGTCTCTATCGCCAGGTAAAATCACATAGGCACTCAAATAGAAATTTGTTCTTCCAGACATGTCTATTAAGAAGCTAGGCAAGTTAAGTTGAACATCAACTTTCACACCTGGATCGAAGAATGGGTTTCTTGGGAAATACACTGTTGTAGTATCCCTCAAATACTGACCGACAGGAAAGTTTTGTATAGCAGAGTCAACCGCTAATACAATTGTTACACTATCAATTCTATCTAAACCTATATTCTCCAAGCGCATGGTAACTACCTCTTGATTTGAGTAAAAACACAATCCAGTTTGAGGAGTAATAAAGCGTTCAAACTCCACTTGCTGTCTTGGAGGAGCAAGCATACAGAAATCATCAATAGCATAGAATCCACCTGCATTAATCCCTGTAAAACGCACTTGTGCAAATCCACCAACATGATTAGTCATCACCAAGGTGTATTTGGTCCATTGGTAAGCTCCACCAGCTCCACCTTGTGGTCTTAAGGTGTCTCTCATCTCCCATTGACCTCCTGTATTTCTTGTTTCAATAAACATGGTATGTCCTTCAGAAGGTGCTTGATACCAGAATTCTAGTATTGCAGCAGGAGTATTCGTTAAGTCATAACATGGAGATGTTATGCTAGCCTGTTGACCAGGCAAACCATCTGCATCATCTAACAATAAGAACGCATCGTTACTTCTACCCGTATGGCCAACAGCTGGTCCACCTCCGCCAATGGAAGCTTTAAATGCATAAGCTGCAGTGGTTCCTACCCAACCGTTTGGCAATTTACCATCACGGTAGTCTTTTGGAATTTGACCAAAAACCATATCACTAAAGTCTTCACAGTTAGGGAAGGGTCGAGTTTCATGCACTACAGTTTCAACTATGGTGTCATTAAAATAATGCACATCTCCTGCTATTTCTGTCCAAATTTTAAATTCATAAGTTCCTGGTTCAGACATATCAATTCTATCGAATTCGAAGGTTTGAAATGCAAGTGGAGCTACAAAACCATTTGTTCCTACCACAGTATCTCTTACAATTGGCATTACCATTGGATTTCCCTTGTATGGAGTAAAAGTCAATTGATAACCTAAAACAGATTCTAAAATATCATCCGTTCCTACGTTTTGGAATTGAACTCTAAATCGCTCTGTATTTGTCAGCTCACAGTCAGATTCAGGATCAATTATTTTTACAATACTCGCATCATTTGGAACTCTATCTAAAATTTCAACATCATCAATCCCCATGTTACCTCCACGGGTATTCCATTCGGCTCTAAATCTAATTTTAACTTTTGGTAATCCAGCAAACTGATCTAATACCACTTGCTTTCTTTTCCAACGTTCAGTATCGTCGTTTACTTGTCCAGCTGTACCTCGAATAACATCAACTCTATTTCTCCAAGCAGTACCGTCGTGAACATCAACATAAAGGTCACCCATATTGGCGCCATACATGTGATACCAAAAGGTCATTAAGATTCTATCAGAAAAGCTAGTAGAAAAATCAATTTCCCCACAAGGCAACTCTAATAATGCATCAGGAAGTGTTAATGGAATAGGAACAATATTACTATTCAAATGCATATAACATCCTTTACCATTTTGTAGAGTATTTGCAAAGGTATGGTCTCCAGATGGTCCTGATGGCGGAGCTGGAACCGGTGGGTTTGGCATCATACCATCGATATCTGGGCCTGGGCCACAAACTACACCCCAAGAATAACCTGCTGCTGGTGTATTTCTCCAACCTTGCAAATCACCCGGACTATGGTTTTCAAAGTCCATAAAGTAACGCGGCAATGAAGGCTGACGGTTATTTAACTCCTTAAATATGGAGTTGTTTTTTGTTATTGTATCACCAGCTAATTTAGCTGTAACTCTAAAGTTTTGCACTCCAGATCTCAATGTTAGGTCAAATGGCGTGCTGAAGGTATAAACAATATTCTGTCCAGCATTAATTCCTTGAGACAAGGTGTCGGTTGAAGTTGAAGTACCGTTGGTATAAGTTAGAATAATGCCAGAGTCAATTCTGTTTAGTCCAACATTTTCCAAACGTACTCTCACGTTATAAGAATTTCCAACTACACAAAAGTCAGCTTCAGGATCGATAATTTCTGTGACAGCGATATCAGTATCACTTGGCTCATACAACAAGATGTCATCAATGGCAATATCACCTCTAAAACTAGTTTTGCTCACTGCTCTAAAGCGTATTAAAACACGCTCCCCGGCATATGCATCTAAATCAACTATTGCTCTAGTCCAATCATCCTTACTTGAGGATTGAGTTTCACTTGTAATTGAGGTAGAGCTTACCCCATTGACACTAATGGTCTCTCCAGTAGACCAGGTACCACCTGAAAATACATCTACAAATAAGTCTCCTAAATTTGGACCAAAACGGTGATACCAAAAGCTCAATCTAACATTAGTATTTGGTTGTAAATCAATACAAGGCGACTCAAATATTGCAGTTCCTTGCACCCCAGCTTCTCCATTAGGGTTATTATTACCTGATTCTGTATAGAGGAATATTCCATTACCCGTGGTGTGATCACCATAAGGACCTGTTCCTACAGTAAAAGTTGCTTTATCGCCATCTCTACATAAACCAGATTGAACATGCCAGGTGTACCCATTGGTGCTTGCCACTTTCCAACCGTTGGTTAAAACTTGACCAAGAGCAGCTACGCAAGATGCATCTTTGAAGGTTTCCATGTCCTCAAAGTAGTTGGTTCTTTTTGTTTCATTAAAGATAACGTATTCAAATAAGGTATCGTTATCTACATTTCCTTCTCCTTTAGCTGAAGTCCAAGCTTTAATATTATATCGAGCACCCAAAGTTGATAAGTCAGTTGTAGTATTGAAAAAATAGGTAGCTACTTCATCAGTAAGCAAGCTATCATCTGCTGGATTAGTTTGATTAACAAAAGATTCTCTTACCGGAGCTCTATTGTCCACTTGATAATACACCTCTAATGAATCATGCGCAATACTTTTCGTACCAAAATTTTCTATTTCTATGGCGACTATCGATTGTTCAAATATTTCACAGCCCTCAACTGGTGCAACAACAGCGTTTACACGAGCATCGATTGGTTGTGGTAAATAAAATCCAATATCATCAATTGCTATTTGGCTTCTTGAACCACCTTTTATGGCTCTAAATCGAATTTCAACTTCTTGGTTTCTAAACTCTTCAAATTTTGCAGCTGCTTCTCTCCATGGGTCAAATTTTGAAGTTTGTTGCTGACCACTAATGGTATAAACTGTATCCCATTGAGCAGTTATATCGTTATACACTTGAACCATTAAGGTTCCCATTGTACTTCCAAACATATGGTACTTAAACGTCATACCTGCAGTAGTGAAATTCTCGAAAGAAATACACGGTAAATATAAATCTGCAGTTGATCCAGGTTGCGTAGATGTGGTATACATAAATATTCCACCACCTCTAGTGGCATCAGTTCTTGGACCAGTTAGAGCATTTCCTGTGCCACCGCAAGCACCAGCATTTTGAACATTCCAATGAAAGGAACCTCCCGCTGGAGGGTCAGCTCTCCAACCTCGTGTTAAAATATCACCAGGTTCAACATTACAACCCCCATCGGTAAAGCTTTCAAAATTTTCTTCATAGGCAATGGACTGCGTAATGTTCGTAAAACGATAAGATGTAGAATCATTAAATGAATTACTGTCATTTTGAAGTGCTGTCCATGAATTAATTCTGTAAGTGGTATTAAAGGAGTTAAATACCCCTTGGGCTGCAAAGTCGTAAATTACAGAACCTCCAACAGGTATGCCTACAGGCAATATTTCGGATAATGTTCCTCCACCATTTACATTATAATTTACTGTCACAGTATTTGGAAGAATTGAATCAGTACCAAAGTTTTCAACCACAACGGTTACCTGTGAAACAGGGCTACATTCTGTTACTGGACTTAATACTCTTGAAACTCTAGCATCTTGAGGAATTGGCTCATATAGTTCAATATCATCAATTGCCATATCTCCTCTATCATTTGAGTTTCTCTTGACTCCTCTAAATCGAACCTGAATCAACTTGTTTGCAAATTGCCCAAGCTTAACCGCTTTTATTTGCCAAGCGTCAGATTGTATCAATTGAGTCTCACCAATAACTGTATCAACCCCTAGCGTCCAAATTCCATCTGCTAATACATCAATGTATAAATCACCCATAGATGATCCAAACTTATGGTACCAAAAGGCCATTGCTGCACCCGAAACACCAACGAAATCTAGACAAGGACTTGTAAGCGTAGCTTCATCATTTTGCGACCCAAGGGTAGATTCTGTATAAAAGAATTTACCGTTAGCTTGAGTTGTTGAGTGATCACCTAAAGGTCCGGTTCCAAATGTTGGAGTTGCACCATTTGGTCCAACACAAATTCTTGCATTCTGTAAGTTCCAGGTGTATTGTGTATTTCCTGCTGTCCAGCCTCTACCTACCTGGTCGAAATCTGGCGCCAAACAACTTCCATCAACAAAGTCGAAAGTTGTAAAGTTTTCTCTATAGCCCGGTAAACGGGTAAAATTAGTAACCAAATAATCAACTACAGAATCATTATTAAAGTTGGAATCACCGTTTAACTCCGTCCATGCCGAAATAACATATTCACGACCGGGAATAGAAAGATCTGCCGGTGTTGAAAAGGTATAATTAATAGGTGTTCGCTGAATCAAATCTACTCCAAGTGGCTCTCTAACAATTTGAGTATCAAGCCCAGCAATGACCCGATAAACCAAGGTCAAAGAATCTGCTGGAATAATATTTAACCCAAAGTTATCAACGGTAACTTCTACCTGCGAATTAGCATTTAGGGCACAATTACTTATAGGGCCGTTAATGCTAACCATCTCAGCATCTTGTGCAATTGGTTGATAAATCGCGACATCGTCAATAGCTATTACAGATCTAGCTGTTGAGCCCATTGGCAACTCAAAACGAAATCTAAATTTGAGTCTTTTGCCTGCAAATTGGTTCAAATTAATTCGTTCAAATGACCAAGGTGAATTTGCATTTACTTGAGGAAACGAAGTAATAACATCTACATCTTCTACCCAATTTGTTCCATCAAAAATATCTACATGCAAGCCAGTGCCATAATTAGCACCATAACCAAAATACCAAAACTCTAAGACCAAAGAATCTTTCGTAGTAAAATCTAAACATGGACTCGAGATGGATGCAATGTCACCTGCGGTGTATGCAGGGACATTTCTAGGTTCAGTATAAATAAAATTACCATTATTTCCAGTGTGATCTGCTGCTGGACCTGCACCACCAGGAGTGTTGGCATTTGAATTAGCCACCCTCCAATTAAAACTATTATTGGCTGTAACCCATCGAGGACTAATAACAGAATTGGCGTTATTTGCATCTGTACCTGCTAAAAAGTTTACATCAAAATCCTCAAGAAAAGGAGATGTAAAAAGCGGAGGCGTAGCACTTGTTATGGCAATATTTCTTAAACTATCATTAGAAGATGAACCATCACCAGGTGCAGTAACCCAAACATTCAAGGTATAATTTCCTGTAGGATTTCCAGTAAAGTTGGCCAACTTCTTGAAATCATAGCGCATTACTGTATTAATGTCAAAGGTCTGAAATACAGTATCCGTTTGTACTGGTTGATTATCCACTCGGAATGATACTAGGAAAGTATCAAGTGCTGTAGCACCTCTATTTTCTAGTCTTACAGAAACTACTTCATTACTATACCCACAATCAGGTGATTGACCTACAATAGGGTAATTTAATCGCTGAATTCCAAGGTCTACTCGCTTAGGGAATCCTATGCGGAAATTATCGATTCCAAATCCTTCAAAGGGAGCTCCTACGGCATAAAACCGATTATCAAAATCTGACCAGAATTTAAAACGCAGTTTCACTTGCCCTTCACCAGCCAAACCAGACAAAATATTTTCTGCTTTTACCCAGCCTCCGCTAGTACCAGACCAGCTAAAACTACCATTCGTTTCTACATTGTACCAATTTCTTTCAATTACCGTATTTGGCACTGTTTGCCAGGTTGCTCCATTATCAATAGAAGTTTGAAGCACCAAAGAGTCATCTCGTGTATCAGAATGGCGATACAAATAGAAGGTTACATTCGGATCTCCTAATGCAGCGCTAAAATCAAAGCATGGAGAAGTTAAATAAGAACGTTCACCGTGATTATAAATGCCAAATAGATTGGTTACCCACGCATTATTCCCATCTTGAGCAAAACTGATGACATTACCAGATGGAAAACCTAGATCCCAAGAAGATCTTGTTCCACTTGCTACCCAATCAGATGGAGAAACTTCAAAACTCTCTACATAAGGAGCTGAAAAAGAAGGTTCGTTACTCACGACTTGACGTATGGTGTCATTCGTATTAACACCATCAGCAATCCAAGTTGAATAAACTAGAATATTGTAATTTGTTGTCGCAGATAAGTTAACTGAGTTGGTGAATTGATAAAGCAATGAATCACCCCCAGCAATGGTATCGAGAATTGTTTCAGTAACCGATTGTGTTCCGTTATCTACATCAAAAGTGATGTCAAAGTTTGTAGCATTAGTGGTTCCTTCATTTTTTATTTTAATAATTGGTAAGTGATTAGAATCTAATCCACACGCTACCATTAATGGATCTACAATTTGCGCCACTCGAATATCATCATCAACAGGGGCTGAAATAACAACATTGTCAATTCCGGCATACCATGCTTGATCATCTCCATCATCATATATGAATCGTACTTGACAATTAGCATTGGCATAGAAAGAAATATCAATTGAAGCACTTGGAAAGCCATTATTACAGTTTTGTGAGCCTGTTTGCCCTGAGGTACCTGCATAACGTCCGCAATCGTCTACTCCAGCGGTAGAAAATACTTGCACCCAATTGCTACCATCATAAACCTCTGCTGATAAGGTATCATCTGAAATCCAATCCCGAAAGTTATAATCAAAGCTTAGAGTAGTTGTTCCAGCCAGAGAATTATCAAAAGAAGGAGTTGTCAAAACAGCCCTATTATCGGCAAACCCAGCAAAACCTAAAGAATCATCATCAAAGTAGGCAAAATTGGTAGAATCAATATTATTTGCCCGGTTAATATTTGGCTCAGTACTTGAACCATCGTAACCAAACTGCCAGTCTACCGTTCCTGAAGCAGCTGAATTTGTCCAGCCAGTAGGTAGCGAACCTGCATTAAAATCTTCGTCAACATAAATTTGTTGAGCCTGCAATCCTGTAAGGGTTAATAAAGCAATTCCTAGGTTAAGTAAAAGTTTTTTCATGATATTCTTTGGTTAAAAAAAACGAATGTGAAAGTTAATAAACTTTTAACACATTATTATACATCGAGAAGGACGAATATGAAATGGATTTGGTTGCGTCTTAAATTGATTAAGCAGAACTCATTGACAAATGGTAGTTTTAAATTGACAAATGGCAAATTTTGATTTACGATTTTAGATTTTAGATTTTAGAATTACGATTTACGATCTTAGATTGTTGATTGCGAATTAGAGGAAGGAATTGATAGTTGAGAATGGATGAAGGATGAAAGAGGAAAGACATGGATAATTGATAATGGAATTTACGGTTTTAGATTGACGAATTACGATTGACGATTTACGATTGCTAAGCAATACTATCATTCACTTGTCATTGCGCGGAGGAACGACAAAGCAATCTAGTTATGACAATACTGCACCATCTCAGACTACTAGACGATTAGTAAAGAGAACTAGATTGCATCCCTGCTACAACGGACAAGCTCTATTGAGTGCAAAGGATTCGCAATATGCAGTTTAGATTTTGGATTGACGAATTACGATTGACGAATTACGATCTTAGATTGTTGATTGTGAATTAGAGGAAGGAATGGATAATGGAATTTACGGTTTTAGATTTTGGATTTTAGATTATTAATTGCGAATTAGATGAAGGAATTGACAATGGATAATTGATAATTGATAATTGACAATGGATAATGGATAATGGATAATGGATAATTGAATTTACGATGTTAGATTTACTTATGACCAAAACCAGACATTTTTCGCATCAAGAATGTCAGAATACTTGAATAAAATGTTCCTAAAAGAATAAAACCTATCAAGGTAATGGTGCTCTGAAAAAAGGGTGATAAGACGAATTCGCCTGTTTGTTTTGCATTTTCCAAATCAAGCCCGCTTTCTTCTGCCAAAGTCAATTGTGCAGCCAGTTTGCTATCGAAATAAGTAGGATCAATTACGGAGTAATACAAGTAAACAAAAGCGCACATAAAAATAGCATATGTGCTTGCCACACGCATTCCTGCTTTAAAATCAACAACAAAACTTGTTTTTTCCGTGGCTTGCATTTTATTCAAGCGGATTCCAAAGAATATACCAGCCATTAATATGAAGACATTGCCAAATAAGGCAATTTTTTCATAGTTGGTAAATTGAAATCCCATGGAGTATACCAGCATTTTCAGCAATACTGAAACCACCACCATCCAAACAACAATCGAGAAACTAGACTTCATACAATTAGCTGTTCATTGAAACTAAAAACTCTTCATTGTCTTTAGTTTTTCGCATTCTGTCTTTCAAGAAGTCCATTGCTTCTACTGGATTCATATCAGCGATGTGGTTTCTCAATACCCACATACGTTGAGTAATGTCTTTTCCAAGTAATAAGTCTTCTTTTCGTGTAGAAGAAGAAACAATGTCGATAGCTGGATATATTCTACGGTTAGAAATCTTACGATCTAATTGTAGTTCCATATTACCAGTACCCTTAAACTCTTCAAAGATCACCTCATCCATTTTAGATCCAGTTTCTGTTAAAGCAGTTGAAAGGATAGTTAATGAACCACCATTTTCAATTTTTCTAGCTGCACCAAAAAAGCGTTTTGGTTTGTGTAATGCATTCGCATCAACTCCACCAGAAAGCACCTTTCCTGAAGCAGGTGAAACGGTATTGTAAGCTCTTGCTAAACGTGTAATAGAATCTAGTAAAATCACAACATCATGACCACATTCAGTCATTCTTTTGGCTTTTTCCAATACAATGTTAGCCACTTTTACATGTCTGTCTGCTGGCTCGTCAAAGGTTGATGCAATTACTTCAGCATTCACGCTTCTTGCCATATCGGTCACCTCTTCTGGTCGCTCATCGATTAAAAGAATAATCATATAAACCTCAGGGTGATTAGCAGCAATTGCATTTGCAACTTCTTTCAATAAAGTTGTCTTACCTGTTTTTGGTTGTGCTACAATTAATCCACGCTGTCCTTTCCCGATTGGAGTAAATAAATCAATTACTCGAGTAGAAATGCTTTCTTCCTTATGACCAGTTAATTTAAATTTTTCATTTGGGAAAAGTGGAGTCAAATACTCAAATGGCACTCTGTCCCTAACATATTCAGGGTCTCTACCATTAATTTCTTCCAATTTAATCAGTGGGAAATACTTTTCTCCTTCTTTTGGTGGACGGACAGTCCCTCTTACTGTATCTCCAGTTTTAAGCCCAAACAATTTAACTTGTGACTGTGATACATAAATATCATCTGGAGAATTCAGGTAGTTGTAATCTGAAGAACGCAAAAATCCATAACCATCTGGCATCATTTCCAATACCCCTTCGCCGGTTATAATTCCATCAAAATCGTATTCCTTTTTCTTTGGTGCTCTATTTTGGTTGGGATTATTGCGGTTAGTGTTTTGATTGCCTTGGTTACGCTGTGCGTTATTATTGTTATTATTCTGTTGATTGTTATTCTTATTCTCATTCGACTTATTACTAGCATCAGCTGGTTTAGCTTGAGGCTTTTTTGTATTCGTTGAAGAACTGTTAGAATTATCGCTTTTATTCTCTTGTTTTTGGGCCTTCAACTGCGGTCGAACAACACGTTCTGAGGGAGCTTTTTTCGGGTAAGCTACCTTTTTGGGAGCGTCTGAAGAATCTTTTGAGCTTGTATCCTCAGCTTTTTTTGGTGCTGACTTTGAACTTGAAGAACTTGGTTTTTCTTTTTTTGTTTCAGCCTTACTTGAAGAAGTTTTTTTAGCATCTTCCTTTTCAGCAGCTTTGGCTACCTCGGGTTTCATCGCTTGATAATCTAAAATTTGATAGATTAGATCTTCTTTTTTTAATTTTTGAAACTTTTTGATGTCGAGCTCTTTAGCAAGCTCTTTTAATTCGATAACCGTTTTTTGGTTAAGTTGTAAAATATCGTACATGAAATATATCTAGTGAGGGGTATGAATGTAATATTCGTAAATTATTTGAAATTGTAGTTCTAGAAAACTGTTCTTAGAGATGTCTTTTAGAATCAAAGACAATGCAATAGTACAAATATTAATTGAAAAATACTATTTATGCTTGTAAATGTTTTCAATGATTTCAACAACCTTTAGGCCTTCCAAGCTATTTGTAGTAACACTTTTATTATTTAATAATGTATCAACAACGTTCTGAATAACAAATTGATGGTTAGCAGCACTTCCTTTATATTTCCCGTAATCATTTGGAGGTAAGGTCTCTTCCAACTCAGGCTGCTCGTAGTTATCTATATGACAATAGACAATTTCGTTCATGTATTGTCCTCCTACCTTTACACTGCCTTTTTCTCCGACAATTGATAGACTACTTTCCATATTTTGTCCAAAAACTGCTGTAGAATAGTTTAAACTTCCCGCACCTCCATTCACAAAATCAAACTGAACAATTCCAGAATCTTCAAATTCTGTCGTTTTTTGGTGGTTAAAGTCGTAAAAACTAGCTTTAATGTTCTTAATGTCACCAAACAACCAAAACATGGTATCTAAAAAATGACTGAACTGTGTAAATAGTGTTCCACCGTCCTTTTCTAGCTTTCCTTTCCAATACTCAGGGTTTCCTCCTTGGTAATAATCATCATCACGGTTCCAAAAACAATTGATGTTTACCATATAGATGTCACCCAATTTATTGCCGCTTACAATTTCTTTCAACCAACGTGAAGGTGGACTGTACCTGTTTTGCATTACGCAGAATACGCGTTTATTTACTTGTAATGATTCATGAATTACTTTTTCAGCGTCAACCTTACTTAAGGCCATTGGTTTTTCAACTACCACATGACAATCATTATTTAATGCAGCAAGAGATTGTTGAGCATGAAGGTAATTTGGGGTGCAAACATTAATAACATCTACAGATATATCTGAAGCTAAAAAGTCATCCATGCTCATAAAGAATGGCACATCAAACTCCTCAACAAGTTCTTTTTCTAGTGACTCATTGGTATCTACAATTGCACATAACTCGGCATCCTTATTTAATTTTACCATGCTAGCATGCCTACGCCCGATTCTTCCTGCCCCTATTACCGCAAATTTTATTTTCACACTCATAATCTTGTTCTTTACAGCTTGCAATATTAGTATTATTTGAAACTAAATGTATCTTTGAAGCCCATAAAATGAAGCTTTTGTTCAAGCAAAAACAAGCAACTCATTAACGATTACTTGACCTAATAGATGAAAAAAAAGAAGATTGTAGTTACAGGCGGAGCAGGTTACATAGGTTCACACACCATTGTAGAATTATCAGAAGCTGGGTTCGATGAAATTTATTCAATAGACAACTACATTAATTCTAGTCCTTCCAATTACAATAAACTTGAAAAGCTGGTGAATCAATTGCCCTCAATACACGAGCTTGATTTGACTGATCGTAAGTTGGTCTTTGAGTTTTTTAAAAATCATCAAGTGGATGCTGTGATACATTTTGCCGCTTTAAAATCGGTTCCTGAATCAGTTGATGCCCCTAATAAGTATTATCGCAATAATTTAAATTCATTGATCAATGTGTTAGATGCCATGCACGAAAACAAGGTGAATGAGTTTATTTTTTCAAGCTCTTGTTCTGTTTATGGTAATCCTCAAACACTTCCTGTAACAGAGAACTTCCCTTTTGGAAAAGCAGAATCCCCTTATGCGAATACCAAACAAATGGGAGAGGAAATTATTCAAGCATTTTCTAAGGCAAATCCAAATTTTAAAGCAATTTCACTACGTTACTTTAATCCAGTTGGTGCACACCCATCGGCCCTAATAGGAGAAGGATTTAGCGAAAGACCAAACAATTTAGTTCCAATAATAACTCAAACTGCAGCCGGATTAAGAGATAAATTAATCGTTTTTGGAAATGATTACAATACAAAAGATGGGAGTTGTATACGCGATTACATCCACGTGTGCGATATTGCAGATGCCCATGTGAAGGCAGTTGAGTTGTTTGAATCTAATCAACTAACAACAAACTATAAGGTCATCAACCTAGGAAGTGGAGTTGGTACATCAGTATTTGAAATGCTACGAGAGTTTGAAAACATTAATGATATAAAAGTGCCTTATGAAATTGGTGCTCGAAGGGCAGGTGATGTCGAAAGTATTTACGCGAATAATGATTACGCCAAAAAAACATTAGGATGGAGAGCAACGCGCAGTTTAGCTGAAATGCTTTCCAGTGCCTGGAAGTGGCAAAAGAAGTCTACCATCTAGAAAGAATTATAGACCTAACCCATTACTTGTTATTTTCGGCCTTCATATCCTTCAACTTACCATCAAACAATTCATACTTTCTAAACTGGCATTCCAACTTGCCATTCATCACTGGGATTTTTTTGGAAGGCTTTAAGCCAATATTTTTAAAAGATTCTTCATCTGATGCAATAATCCAAGCTGTCCAACCTGCATACTCATGTTTTAAGGCTGATCCAAAGCGCTCGTAGAAATCCGGTAGGCCTTCTTGAAGTTCTAAGCGCTCGCCGTAAGGTGGATTCACTATCATCACTCCTTTTTCGGCAGGAGGTTCTTCTTTAAAAAAATCTGCCTGCTCTAAAACAATACTCTTACGCATATTTGCAGTATTGATATTTGTTCGAGCACTTCTAATATTATTAGAATTCATCTCTCGGGCAAATATTTTTACTTTCAACGGGGTATATTCTTCTTGAGCTTCTCCTAACACTTTTGACAAGAGTGCTTGGTCATAGTTTTTCCACCCTTCAAATGCAAAATGAGTACGATTCAAATTGGGTGGAATGTTGCACGCAATCAAAGCAGCTTCAATTGCAATTGTTCCTGTTCCTGTCATTGGATCTAAGAAATTAGTCTCTCCTTTCCAACCGCTCTTTAAAATCAGTCCAGCCGCTAAGCACTCATTAATTGGTGCCAAATGCTGTTTTGTTCGATAGCCTCTTTTAAATAAGGGATCACCTGAACTATCTAATGATAAGGTAACATTTGTATCGTTAATATGCAGATGAATTCTAACGTCAGGTTGATACCTTTCTACATTTGGACGTTTAATTTGTTGTTCTCTAAATCTATCCACAATGGCATCTTTTATTCTAAGGGAAGCAAACTGACTATGTGTAAAATGTTCAGAATGCACAGCTGAATCAATTGAAAATGTTTTTTCTTCAGAAAACACCTTTTCCCACGCTATATTTTTAGCTCTGCCATATAACTCATCATCATTTTTAGCTTGATAATTAAACAGAGGTCGCAATACTTTTAACGCAGTTCGCAGCCAAATATTAGCGCGATACAAGAGTTCTAAATCCCCCTTAAATTCAACCGCTCGTCTAGCTTTCACAACTTCTTTTGCCCCTATAGCAATTAATTCTTGTTCCAGCTCATCCTCCATATTTTGCATACAAGTAGCAACCATATCGAAGTCTCCATCAGAAATAACTTTTACAGCCTTTGAAGTAGATGGCTTAGTGCTTGGTTTTGCGCTTGACTTAGTGCGATCATACTTTTTTTCAGCGGGTTTCCGAGTTATATTCAGTTTTTTAAGAATAGAAGGCTCTTTTGAATCATCGGACTTATTTTCATTCTCATTCATGGCCACAAAGTTACGCTTGTAGTTGCAGTATATTTTTATTGTTTTTCAATTGTTTAAAAAGAATTATTCAAATCAGATTCAATTCTAAGGAAATCATTTTCTTTGAAGCATGAATCTAGCTACCATCGACTGGATAATAATCGGTGTCTACTTAATTATAGCACTAGGCATTGGATTTTTCTTTAAAAATCAAGCTAGTAAAAGCTTAAGCGACTTCTTTCTGGGAGGAAGAAAGTTACCCTGGTACATTGCTGGAATATCGATGGTTGCTACAACTTTTGCAGCTGACACACCGCTTTGGGTCACAGAAAAAATTGCCCAACACGGAATTTCGGGCAACTGGTTATGGTGGAACATGTTGATCGGCGGAATGCTAACTACATTTTTCTTTGCCCGATTGTGGCGAAGAGCTGAAATTGTTACTGAATTAGAATTTATTGAATTACGTTATAGTGGAAAAGCTGCTGCCTTTTTACGAGGATTCAAATCTGTTTATATGGGCATTTTTCTAAATGCCATTATTATTGGTTGGGTGAATGTCGCGCTTGCTTCTATTCTAAAGGTATTTTTCGATTTAGATGAAAGTCAAATAATTTATGTAGTTGCCGCAGCTATGATCATTGTTGCCATCTATTCTTCCCTTTCGGGGTTAATCGGTGTGGCCATAACTGACTTCTTCCAGTTTTTTATTGCCATGGCGGGCTGCATAATCTTAGCTGTAGTTGTTTTAAATACTGAAAAAGTTGGTGGAATTTCAGGTTTAAAAGCTCAATTACCTGCCTGGCGATTTGATTTTTTTCCAAAAATAAACTCTGGTTCAGTAGCAAATGATATTGGAACTTATAGTGTTACTATCGGTGCATTTTTAACCTTTAGTTTAGTTCAATGGTGGGCGAGCTGGTATCCTGGCGCTGAACCGGGTGGTGGTGGGTATATCGCTCAGCGAATGATGAGTGCAAAAGATGAGAAAAACGCTGTTTTTGCAACCTTATTTTTCCAAATTGCGCATTATTGCTTACGTCCATGGCCATGGATTATCGTTGGTCTTTGTGCGCTTGTACTTTACCCTGAACTCTCAATCGAAGATTCTGGTCAAGGTTTCGTTATGGCTATGAAAGACTATTTACCTGTAGGATTAAAGGGACTATTACTTGTGGCATTTTTATCTGCCTACATGAGTACAATATCTACGCAACTCAATTGGGGTGCTAGCTATTTAACGAATGACTTATACAAGCGATTTTTAAAAAAGAAACGAGAAGAATCGTCTGAGACCGAGCAAAAAGATTATGTAAAAAAGGCCCGACTTTTTACTGTTTTAATCATGTTGGTAGCCTTATTTGCCACTACTCAAATTTCTTCTATTGACAGTGCGGCAGCATTTTTAATTGAATGTGGAGCAGGTTTAGGTATGGTTCTTATTTTAAGGTGGTATTGGTGGAGAATAAATGCTTGGAGTGAAATTACTGCTAGTATTGCCCCTTTTATTGGTTATTCATTATCAAACTATGTTCTTCACTTAGATTATCCTTATAATTTTTTATTTACAGTTGGCTTTAGCACAGTGTGTTGGCTAATTATCACCTTTTTAAGCAAACCAACTGATGATTCAACTTTAAAATATTTTTATGAAAAAGTAAAACCCGATGGGCTATGGAAACCGTATAACAAAACAAAAAAATCTTCAAAGAATTTAGTTTCTCTCTTTTTATGTTGGATTAGTTCTATTATTATGGTGTATTCTACTCTCTTTTTTATCGGAGATATAATCTTCCAGAACGTTTATCATGCATTGATAGAAGCTGTTGTAATAATTATTTCTTTTTTCATTTTAAGATATCAATTGAAAAAAACACGCATTTTTGAGATTTAGTTATCTTTACGGCCATTCAAAATTTAACAGACTTTTATACAGACCAAAATGTTAAAACAAATACAATACATCTTCAAATCAAATTTTAAGAAAATTATTATCGCATCGATGTCAATGCTTATTGTTTTTGCGTGTGCTGAAGATCAAAAAAGAAGCACCGATAACAAAGATGGAGATGATAATAAAGTAGAAAAGAAAAATTCAAACTTGTTTGAAATTGAAGGTAAAGTTTTTAGTATTCCCTCACCTATTCAAACTGCCTTTCTCTTAAAGGAAGCTGGTGCAGCTTATTCTTCAAGTATTTTAAATCCTACAACATCAGTTAATAATTATTCTACTAAAAATAAAAAAGCATTAAACTTAGGAGTTTATGGTGCAGATCTTGCATATGCCACAATTTATGATCAAACACAAGATGCTATCTCCTATATGGCAGTTACCAAAAGATTATCATCCGAATTGAATATTAGCAATTTATTCGATGAAAAAATGATCAAGCGGTTCGAGGCTAATTTAGGAAATCAAGATTCTTTATTGGTATTAGTTTCAGATGCTTTTAAAGCTTCTGATAAATACTTAAAAAATAGTAAACAAGACGATTTAAGCGTATTAATTCTTGCAGGAGGTTGGGTTGAAACACTTTACTTAGCAGCAGAATTAAGTGGAACAACTGACAATGCTAAGATAAAAAACAGAATAGGTGAGCAAAAAATCACTATAAAAAATCTAATTAATTTATTACTTCCATTCCAAAAAAACGAAGAAATTGTTAGCTTAGTTAATCAACTAAATGAATTGAAAGATTTATATAAAGGCATTGAGTTTACATACACTTATAAAGAACCTGAAGTGGATGTAGAAAATAAAACAACCACAATTACATCAGAGTCTAACGTAACAATGACCGAACAACAATTAAAAGATATTTCTGCAAAAGTTAAAGACATCAGAAACTTTATTATTAAATAATTTGTCCATGAAAAGAATTTTATTAACACTTGGTATTTTCTGCCTCGTATTTTTAGCTGCAAACACTTCAGCTAAAGCACAATGTGACACTATTGCAACCATCTGTAGCAAAAACTTTACAGACGATTATTTATCTGATGGTCAAGAATATAGAGCATTATTGGTAAATGAGCAAACGGCTGAGTTTAACCTCACATTGTATGGCGGAAGCACTTATCGTTTTGGTGCTTGCAGCGGCCTAGAAAAAGGAAATTTGATTTTTAGACTGTACGATGAAGAGCGAAATGAAATTTTCTCGAACAAAGATTATGAATTGTCTGATTATTGGGACTTTAAAGTTAGCTCAACTTTAGATGTGATAGTTGAAGCAAACCTTAACTTAGATGAAGTAAGTTCAGGTTGTGCAGTATTGCTTGTTGGTTTTAAGCCATAAGTATTTCTCTTCACCTAAATTTCATCGATAGTCCAAAATATAAAACCTAACTACTCCAATCTTTATTAAATGAGCGAAAGAATACTCAAAGCCTTAATGCAATTGTTTGCAATTGTTGCAAACGTCGGCCGAGACGATTCAAATAGCAAAGAGTTTGTACGTCAATTTCTAGATGAACAACTCAATAAAGAATTACTTGAAGAATATTTACTTGTATATGAACGCTTTTATGAAGAGCAGAATAAAAAGCGTGAAGGGTTAAAAGCAAGAAAAAGAACTTCCCTTAACTCTGTTAAGGTGCTCAAAATTTGCATTGAGATCAACAAGGAGTTAACTCAGAAGCAAAAGGTTTATGTGTTGGTTCAACTTTTGGAATTTATCTACCAAAATAACAACGATACAGACCAGGCAATTGAATTTGTTGAAACTGTTGCTGATTCATTCAACATTGATAAAGAAGAATATCAAATAACAAAAGACTTTATAAGCTCCCCATCAGATAAAAGTCCAACTGTTGACTCCATATTATTAATAAATGACCGTGACAAGCTTTCTGGAGATCATCAGCACATTATAGCTGATGGAATAGACGGAGAAGTAAGAATACTAATGGTGGAAAGTGTTAATACACTTTTCATGAAGTATTTTGGTAGAACTGAACTTCAATTAAACGGTCAATTAATTAACCCAGAGAAAACCTATGTTCTCACCCAAGGTTCTTCGCTCCGTGGCTCTAAAGTCAAACCAATCTACTACAGTGATATTATCAATGCCTTTCTTAGTGATTCTGATGGAGAAAAAACTAGCTTTTTAGTCGATGATATTAGCTATAAATTTAAAAATGGGAACATTGGATTACACCCCTTAACTATAGATGAAGAGTCGGGAAATTTGGTGGGAATAATGGGTGCAAGTGGCTCTGGTAAATCAACCTTGCTAAATGTTTTAAATGGGAACTACCAACCTACAGAAGGAACCGTAAAAATTAATGGCTTTGACATCCACGATAAAGCTAATAAGGAGAAAATTGAAGGCGTAATTGGTTACGTTGCTCAAGATGATTTGCTAATTGAAGAGCTTACCGTTTTTCAAAATATTTATTATAATGCGAAACTTTGTTTTGGTGACCTTTCTGACAAACAAATAATTCGACTTACCTTCAAGGTATTAAACAGCTTGGGGCTTTATGAAACAAAAGACCTTAAAGTTGGAAGCCCTTTAGAAAAAACAATTAGTGGCGGTCAACGAAAAAGAGTAAATATAGCCTTAGAACTAATACGGGAACCCTCTATCTTGTTTGTTGATGAACCCACCTCTGGGCTTTCATCAAGAGACTCTGAAAACATCATGGATTTGCTCAAGGAACTAACCTTAAGGGGCAAATTAATTTTTGTGGTTATTCATCAACCTTCTTCTGAGATATTTAAGATGTTTGATAAACTGATTATCTTAGATACTGGAGGGTATTTGATTTATGCTGGAAACCCAGTGGATGCAATTGTTTATTTCAAACAGCAGACACAACAAGCCAATGCAGTTGAGAGCGAATGTCCTCAATGTGGAAATGTAAATCCCGAACAAATATTTAATATTATTGAGTCTAAAACACTTGATGAATATGGTAATCAAACAGACCATAGAAAAATAAACCCTGTCGATTGGTATGCAAAGTATCAAGAAAATTTAGCCCTAAATAATAAAAGCCGAAAAGAGGAAATTAACCACCAACCAGAAACCAACTTAAAGATTCCGAATGCATGGAAGCAATTTAAAGTTTTCATTAAGCGAGATGTACTGTCAAAATTGACAAACAAGCAATACCTCTTAATAAACTTCTTAGAGGCACCAGTTTTGGCCTTTATACTTTCCTTTATTATAAAGTATTCAAATACCGATGAAGCAACAAGCACAGGTTATATTTTTAGAGAAAATGAGAACCTCACTGCATATATTTTTATGAGTGTGATAGTTGCCTTGTTTTTAGGCTTAACTGTTGCCGCAGAAGAAATAATTCGGGATAGAAAAATTCTTAAGAGAGAAAAGTTCCTCAACCTTAGTAAAGGCAGTTACTTGCTTTCTAAAATCAGTATCATGTTTACTGTATCAGCCATTCAAATTTTAACTTTTGTATTGGTTGGAAATACAATCCTAGAAATAAAAGGAATGTATTTGGAGTATTGGTTAATTCTATTTTCAGCAGCATGTTTCGCAAATATGCTTGGGCTAAATATTTCTTCAAGTTTTGATTCTGCTGTAACCATATATATCCTTATTCCATTTTTAGTAATTCCACAGTTAATATTGAGTGGAGTCATTGTGAAGTTCGATAAATTAAATCCTGTTATTACAATTCAGAAAAAGGTGCCACTAGCAGGAGAGGTGATGGTTTCGAAATGGGCATTTGAAGCGTTGGCTGTAAATCAATTTAAAAACAACAAATTTAACAAGCAGTTTTTCTATATCGATAAAGACATAAAGACAACGAGCTTTAGAAAGAACTTTTGGCTAAGTCGATTAAAAGACCGGGTTAATTTCCTAAAAAGAAACTTGAAAAATGAAGTTGATGAGGCAGAGCTTTTGGCAGCCACCAATCTTTTATATAATGAGTTAAGGAAAGAAAATGAACGCAATGAAATGCATAAATTTTCTGAAATTGAAGGTCTCTCTGAAGGAATACCTTCGAAAGCAGTTGTTGATGCAACTGACCGTTACTTAGACTTATTAGGCGACTATTATATTGAACAATACAACATCTATAGCGATGAAAAAGATCGACTTCTTATACAACTCAATCAAAATGAAGAAGAAAAAGAAGCATTTATTGAACTTAAAAATATGTATACCAATGAATCTCTTGAAGATTTAGTGACCAATAAAAATGATTTAGACAAAATCATTGAATGGAAAGGTGAACTAATTCAACGTGCCGATCCGATTTATAAAAATCCAAGAGGATTTAGAGCTCACTTTTTAGCACCATCTAAAAAATTATTTGGAACTTACATTACTACCTTTTCAGCCAATTTACTAGTCATTTGGAGTTTCTCCATTTTCTTAGCAATTACCTTATATTATGATGCCTTGCGTAAACTTCTTAAGAATCTAGGAAAGTTGCTTAAACGAAAGGAATATTAAAATACTATCCCAAATTACATAGAAGTTTAGCAAAGCAATTGTTAATTGTGACTTTTTTAGCTATTTATCTATTCCTCCTTCTGAATTCTAAACCGAACACCTCCATACACCATCCGACCAAAAATTGGACCCCAAACTAAGGAAGCATCAAAATTATTTCCAAAAGGGTTTTCAGGATCTATTATTGGATTGTCTTGTCGGAAATCAAAGATATTCTCCATGCCGCCATATATCGCCCAACGCTTATTCACATTGTGGGTTATTTGAGCATTAAACAACATAAATGAAGGGGAAGAGGTACTTCGCTGATATTCTACCGGATTATCAGCCGTTGTTGGAATGCGCTGCTCCCCTATCCATTGTGCTGTTAAATCAAACATCCAGTTTTTACCTTTTAAGCTAGGTTGAGTCTCGTATGAAAAGTTAGCAAATAGTCGGTGCTTCGCCGTTAATGGCTTTTGCTTCAATCCACTAATAAAATTCGTTCTTACCTCTAACCAACGATAAGCTAAGCGCATATTTAAAAACTTTAAGAGTTCATAATTCAGCTCTACTTGTGCACTGTTTGAATAGGAGTCTCCATTTAGATTATGAAATACCACCTCCCCAGCACTTTCATCTAAGTCTACCACCACTTGTTCTTGAAATTCAGTACGGTAAAAATCCAAGCTTACATATCCATCACGGTAGTCCAGCTTGAAGTTGCGCATGATGTTAAAGCCAAAATTCCAAGCTCTTTCAGCTTCCAAACCATAAGGCAAGTTGTTGTCCTTACTCATAATCTCAAACGTTCTTGAGGTGGCTAATAGGGACTGTCGTTCTGCAAAAATATTCGCTGTTCGTTGTCCACTACCGGCCAATACCCTAAACACTGTTTGTTCATCTGCTGCCCACCTGGCATGTAAGCGAGGAGTTAAAAAACTTCCAAACAGATTATGATGATCAGCACGCAGACCTGCTACTAGTGTTATATTATTTGAGGGTTGGTAGGTGTATTCAAAGAATGCTCCTGGAACGCTTTCAGTTCGATCAAAATTTAAGGAATCTAATTGTTCCTCATAATCGTCGTACAAGTAACTTAGCCCAGTTTTAAACTTATGAAAGCTGTTGCCTATAATCGATTGGTAGATTAAGTTAGCATACCCACTTCGTTCGGTAGCATCATACTTTCGATTGCCGAAAAAGGATTCTTGATCATGATAAAGCGCTGACATTTGCAGGCCAATACTCTTGTATCTCAAGTTAGGAAATACATAACCAGTCTTTGTGAAAGCTTCAATTCGCTCGGTATTAATTTCCAATTGATAGGGCTCAAAATTAATCGTGCCTTCTTGATCGTCGATGAAGTTTTGTGTTTGTCCGCCTTCTTTAGCATCATTTACATAGTGCACCCCGATTTGGCCCATCCATCCATTTTGGCCAGTATATTTCCAGCGGTTCATTACATTGATCTGTTGCTGAGTGGGGAAATCCATGAACCCATCGTCATTCCGATCTTGCTCTATTGGTCGAACATTTCCATGCAAAAGCAAAGTAGTTCCCCAATGCTCAGAAACCTGTTGTGTATTGATAAAATTGACTTCGGTTCTACCGGATTGGTTGGCAAAAACGTTTAAAAAGCTTTGTTCTCCTTCATCTGGCTTTTTTAACTCCGTATTGATCTGGCCGGCAATACTTTCATAGCCGTTAACTACAGAGCCTACACCTTTTGTAACTTGTATGGAGCTGATCCATGTTCCGGGAATAAAAGACAAGCCGAAAGCATTTCCCAAGCCACGAATTCCTGGCATATTTTCCCGACTAATCATGGTATAAGGTCCATCTAAACCCAACATTTGAATTTGCTTAGACCCTGTGATAGCATCAGTAAAGTTGACATCAACTGATGGGTTGGTCTCAAAACTTTCAGACAGATTACAACAAGCTGCCTTAAAAAGCTCTCGTTCACTGATGTTCTCTTGCTGAAGTGGGTTTATAAAGGACATCTCAGAAGTTCTCCTGCGGTATTCAATTTCAACTTCGTCCAATGCAACCGACTGCTTTAGTTGCACAGTAATGGGTTTATTAAAATTGCTAATTGAGATGGTGTCAGCAGTATACCCAACAGAACTAACAATCAATCGACTTGATTCCTCAGATAAAGCCAAGTGAAAACTTCCTGAAGTATCTGTAGTGGTGCCAATATTGGTTCCCTGCCAATAAACATTAGCGAAGGGTACTGGCATTATGCGCCCTTTCCTATCCTCTGAAAGCACCACTCCACTCAGACTTTCTTGAGCAAAAAGCGCAGCAATTCCTAGCTGCGAAAGCAGCAAGTAAATTATTATTTTTTTCATAACTTCCTAGATTAATGCCCGCACTTTGCACCGTCTTTATAGCGGCAGCAATCAGGAAGTTTTGTATAGGCAGAGCTATCAGCTGGAATTTGGGAGGTTTCGTGGCCGTAATCGGCAACAGACTGGTGAATTTCAGCTTCAGTAGTTTTTCCATTCTTATAGACCACTTTTAGTTGCTGAGTTTCTTTATCCCATTCTGCCAACTTTACCCCATTGGTTCGCATAGCGGCATTCTCTATACGCGTTTTACACATATCGCAAACACCTTTAACTTCAAAGGATGTTTCAATAATTTTTTTATCTGCTTCATCTTGTGCATTTACAAGAGCAAATGACAATAAAGCGAAACTTAAAATAAATAACTTTTTCATAATAAAATCTTTTTATATTATTTGATATCAATAACTTATAGAAATATTTAAAACTTGTATTTATTTTTTTAATAAAGACAAGTCAATAGAAAAAGAAATTTATCCGTAGAGGGTATACCTATTAAATAAGCGATATAAGGGCAGTTGATTTCGCTCAGGCGGATGTTCAAACACCAAGGCCTCATCTTCATTGAGTGGAGTATCAACAATGAGCTTAGAAACTAAAGGATGAATACTTTTTAAAGCAAGCTGATCGAAATTAGGTCGCTGGATGTTTGTTTTTTGGAGATCTACATCAAGCTGTAAGTATTGAAATTCATCATCACAGCAGGACTCTTTTTTACCTTTACTGCATGCTTCCTCTCCTCCTTCATCAGCGCAAGGGTTAGCTTGAAAGTACAAACTAACTTCAGCTAAAAAGTCACCACAATAATGCTTGTACACCTGAACACCTAGAACGGAGCTCAAAAATGAAAGCAGAAGTATAAATGAAAATATGTATTTCAGCTTTTTCACAATACAAATTTAAGCAATGTTTCATAAGTTAATTATTAATTCACAGGCATTAACAGTTTAATAGAGTAACTGATAGCTAATTATACACCCATTAAAACCTAATTTTGCGGTATGGCCAATTTTCAGAAAAGTCAACCCGGTATTCTCAAAAAGCTAAAGATTGATCAACTCAATCCTATGCAGGAAGAAGCTAAAACAGCTATTGCAAATAACAATGATGTAATGTTGCTCTCGCCAACAGGAACGGGAAAAACCTTGGCCTTCCTATTGCCATTAATCGACCAATTAGACCCCACTTTAGAAGAGATTCAATTGTTGATTTTAGTTCCTTCAAGAGAACTGGCCATTCAAATCAACCAAGTACTTCGCGAAATGGGATCAGGCTTAAAAACCAATGCGGTATACGGCGGAAAATCTGGTTCAAAAGACCGCATGGAGTTGAAACATCGTCCAGCAATTTTAGTCGGTACACCAGGCCGCGTGGCTGATCATTTGAGAAGACATACTTTTAGCTCAGAGTATATAAAAACTTTGGTGCTAGATGAGTTTGATAAATCACTTGAAGTAGGATTTGAAAAGGAAATGAAAGAAATACTTTCTTCCCTTTTTAACTTGGAAAAACGCATTTTAACTTCTGCCACTTTTGGTGTTGAAGTACCTGCCTTTGTTGGCCTAAAGAATTTAACGACCATTGATTATTTAAAGGAAGAAGGCAGTAACTTGCAATTGGTTTCAGTGGCATCCCCTTCAAAAGATAAGCTTGAAACCTTAGTGAAGCTCTTGGCGAACTTAGGAGAGCAATCAGGAATAATTTTTTGCAATTTTAAAGAGAGTATTGAGCGTGTAAGCAGCTTTTTGATAGAAAATGAAATCCCTCATGCCTGTTTTTATGGTGGCTTGGACCAACTCGAAAGAGAACGTGCACTAATAAAATTTAGAAATGGTACCCACCGCATTATTATTGCTACCGACTTAGCAGCAAGAGGAATAGACGTACCTGAATTAGATTATATCTTGCATTATCAGCTGCCGCCAAGAAAAGAAGAGTTTACCCACAGAAATGGTCGAACAGCTCGAATGAATGCAAAAGGAACAGCTTATATTATTCATTGGAAAGAAGAAAGTTTAGCTGACTTCATTGGTCCTACTGAAGAGATGCACCTTGAAGATGCTACTGCCCCTTCCTTGCCTCCTTGGAAAACAGTATTCATTTCTGGTGGAAGAAAAGATAAAATCTCAAAAGGAGACATCGCAGGATTTTTTATGAAAGAAGGAAAACTCAATAAGAATGAGCTAGGGGTAATTGAAATTAAAGAAGACTGTGCTTTTGCAGCGGTAGCAGCTAAAAAAGCATTTCAAACCGTTAAAAAACTGAACAATACCCGTTTAAAAACAAAGAAAGTACGAATCTCCTTTCTTTAATTAAACATTATCTTTTCTAATAAAGGGAAGTGTGGCCCTATTGAGATAAGCATGTCGGGCGGCAACTGCTCCAATGATAATTGAAGCAAAAATCGCGGTCCACGATAAAAATTGTAAGCCATCCCAATGTTTAACCGCAATAGCGATGAACGCCCAAATGGCAACAGCTGCAAATTCACGCATATTTCTTTTTTGAATCATTAATATATGAATCACAGAAACTATAGCGATCATTATAATGACCCAAGAAGACTCCTTCAATCCTCCATCCCAGCCTATTCCTGTTAAATGCGCAGAAACATTCGCCACTAATGCCACCGAAATCCAACCGGCGTATAAGTCTATGGGCCACCAAACAAAAGCCAGCGTCGGAAGAGGAGCATCCCAACGTTCCATATTTAATTTTAAGATCGCTACAATTAAACTCAGCATAATGACAATCATAACTATGACAGAAATACCGGTAGACTCCTGTAACCAAAACCACAGCCAACTTGCACTACCCAAGTGCGCTAGAATTAGCCATGGTGCCGACTTTAGAACTACTTCTTCGTCTTCATTATTAGAAAATGCAATTTTGATAAGATAAACCGCATAGCAAGTGAGTAACAAATAAATAACTCTCCAAATGGAAAAGGCATAGGCAGCGGGTGTAAAAAGAGTTGAAAACTTATCGCTAACAGCTCCAACCGTCTTACCATCTATACTTCCGCTATTGATGTAATAATTCCACCAAATAACAACAGCTAATATCAAAAAATGAAGAATAGCAAGGAATTTTGAGTTTTTCATACGGTTCAAATTAGTTCCGCTAATTTAATTTTTCTTTGGTAAATGCTAAATCTAGGAGCACAATAACCCCTATTGACTTTTTGAATCATTTTGCTTAGTTTCGCAATCCTTATGCGACATAGCCCAACCATAGCTTTTTACACCCTTGGCTGCAAGCTCAACTTTTCCGAAACATCTGGCATTGCGAGGCTTTTTGAAGAAGAAGGCTATGCCCGTATAGATTTCAAAGATGGTGCTGACGTTGTGGTTATCAATACTTGCTCAGTTACTGAAAATGCCGATAAAAAATGCCGCCAAATCGTTAAGCAAGCGAGAAATCTATCTTCAGATTCATTTATTGCAGTTATTGGCTGCTATGCTCAGCTTAAGCCTTCAGAGATTGCTAAAATTGAAGGAGTAAATGTGGTATTAGGCGCAGCAGAAAAGTTTAACCTACTGAAACATGTTCAGGAATGGGATGGCAATCAACAAGAGGCACTAGTTCACAATTCAGCCATTAAAGAAGTTAAAGAATTTGTCCCTTCCTACTCAATCGGTGACCGAACTCGTACTTTTTTGAAAGTGCAAGATGGCTGTGACTATTTTTGTTCCTTCTGCACCATTCCTCTCGCAAGAGGTAGAAGCCGAAGCAATACCATTGCAGAAACACTAGAGCCAGCCTACGAAATAGCAAATACTGAAGTTAAAGAAGTAGTATTGACAGGCGTTAATATTGGGGATTTTGGAAATGGCACCAACGAAAATTTCTATGACTTAATCAAAGCCCTAGATGAAGTCGAGGGAATTGATCGGTTTAGAATTTCTTCTATTGAGCCTAATTTATTGAGCAATGAAATCATAGAGTTCGTAGCACAATCAAAACGATTTGTACCACACTTTCATATTCCATTGCAATCTGGCAGCAACTACATTTTAAAAGAAATGCGCCGTCGGTATGAGCGGGAGCTTTATTTTGATAGAGTAGAACACATCAAAAGTCTTATGCCTTCAGCATGCATTGGAGTTGACGTAATAGTTGGCTATCCAGGTGAAACTGAAGAGCATTTTCTAGAAACCTACCATTTCTTAAACGAATTGGATGTTTCTTATTTTCATGTATTCACCTATTCTGAAAGAAACAATACTGTGGCGATTCGAAAAGATGGTGTTGTTCCAATGAAAGTTAGAAAGGAACGAAGCAAAATGCTTCAAATACTTTCAGAAAAGAAAAAAAGACATTTTTACGAAGAACAAATAGGAAAAGAATTTTCAGTGCTTTTCGAGGCGCAGGAACAAAATGGTGAAATGTATGGTTTCACTGAAAACTATATTAAAATTAAATCTGCATATAATGCCCAATGGGTCAATCAGTTTAAACAAGTGATGCCCTCAAAAGTTAATTCAGACGGAAGCATGCATGCAGCAATATTAGCTGACGAATTGGTGCCCGCATAGGCACTTTTATAAAACAAAAATTATGGGAAGACCCTCAACAAAACCAAAGAAATTAAAAGACGGATTTTATTTAGAAGTAAAAAATCAAGGTGCCAAAAGTGGTATTAAGATACGAAGAGATACTTACGATGAAATGATGCTAGCTAAGAAGAACTTCGAACGTACTAAAGAAGTTAAAGTTCTTGGTGAAGTTATCGATGACAAGTTTGTTAACGATAAGAAAAAGAAAAGAAAGAAGAAAACTACATAAGTAATAGTCTACAAGTTGGGGCGATTAATCTTCGTCCCAACTAATTTTAACCCCAGCAGTCTTTGGCGAACCAATACAAGTAAGGACATATCCGTCCTCAATTTCATCTTCTCCCAATCCAAAGTTGTTTTCCATTTCTACCTCTCCACTCAATACTTTTGCCTTGCAAGTAGTGCATACTCCAGATTGACAAGAAAAAGGAGGATCAACACCTATTCTAGAAGCGCCATCTAAAATTGCCTCCCCAGGATTAAGCGTTATTTCATGTTCTTCTCCATCAATAATAACTTTAATGTCGCTCACATCACCTGAAACAACTTCTTCTGTAGCTTTCTTTTCTGTTTTAGGGCTTGCAAAGTATTCAATGTTTACTTGACTTCCGTCTACCCCGCTTGCTTCCAAGCCATTTTTTACGGCTTGAATCATGCCTTCAGGACCACAAATGAAAAATTGAGCCTCGCTTTTATCCGTATTCAATCCATTTACTATACTCTTCGTTCGATCTTGATCTAGGCGTTCTCCATTGCTGCTCAGAAAATGCTGCACCATCAGGCGATTAGGATATTCTGATCTCAAGGACTTTAGTTGATCATTGAAAATAATATCTTCTTCACTGGTGTTTCCATAATATAAATGAACAGCCTGCCCACCATTAATCAGGGCATGTTTTAGAATAGAAAAAATGGGAGTAATCCCACTACCTGCAGCAAATAAGACCAAGGGTTGATCTAAATTCTTAAGGGTAAAGTTTCCATCGGGAGGCATTACTTCAAGCTCATCTCCTACTCCAAGCTCATTAAACAAATATGTCGACATTTTTCCGCCATCCACTACTTTTGAAGATACTTGGATATCTTCATCTACAGCCTGACAAGAGGAGATGGAGTAAGACCGTCGAACATCTTCACCTCCAATTTCTTTTCTAATACTCAAATATTGACCAGGTTTGTATTGAAAATCCTGTTTCAACTCGGCTGGAATTTTAAATACTATTGATACAGTTTTGTTGGTTTCCTTTTTTATTTCTTTTACGCTTACAGAATGATAATGCTTTGACATACTTTACTTTAACTTTTTAAACTATTATTTTTTACTCTTTGCTTCTAACAGAAGCGTTGCAGAGATGTTTATGATAACACCTTCAAAATATTCTTTTCAATCCGTTGATTTACATCTGAAGTATCAGCTTTTTCAAATCTTTTGCCAGTGATTTTCTCATACAGCTCAATGTAACGCTCTGATACCTCCTTTACGAACTCTTCGGGCATTTCTGGCATCTTCTGACCTTCTAGCCCTTGAAATCCATTTTCAATCAACCATTCCCGCACAAATTCCTTACTCAACTGCCGTTGCTTTTCACCTTTTTCTTGTAATTCTTCATAGGTCTTTTTATAAAAATAGCGAGAAGAGTCTGGGGTGTGAATTTCATCAATCAGGTAGATTTTATCACCCACTTTTCCGAATTCATATTTGGTATCAACCAATATTAATCCTTGCTTAGCAGCCATTTCAGTACCCAGCTGAAACAAAGCTTTGGTATATGCTTCTAATTTCAAATAATCACTTTCCGCGACAATGCCTTGCTTAATTATTTCTTCGCGAGATATATCCTCATCGTGCCCTTCTTCTGCTTTTGTAGCTGGAGTTATTATTGGCGAAGGGAATCGATCATTTTCCTTCATGCCTGATGGCATTGCTACTCCACAAATTGTTCGTTTTCCAGCTTTATACTCTCGCCATGCATGCCCACTTAAGTAGCCACGAATAACCATTTCCACTTTAAAGGCATCGCAACGCTTTCCTATAGTAACATTAGGATCTGGAACCGATTCTACCCAATTGGGTACAATGTCCTTAGTAGCATCTAAAAAATAGCTAGCAATTTGATTAAGCACCTGTCCTTTAAAAGGAATAGGCTTTGGCAAAATATAGTCAAATGCCGATATACGATCGGAGGCAATCATGATTAATTGATTCTCCCCTATAGAATATACATCACGCACTTTTCCATGATATACCGCCGTTTGATTGGGAAATTGAAAATCTGTCTCTAAAATAGCACCCATTATTATTCCTTAATTTCTTTAAGTTCTTTATTCTTTTCTGTCATGTCGTAGGCCTCGATAATTCGCTTCACCAATTCATGGCGAACTACATCGTTACCATTGAAATGAATAAAGTCAATGCCTTTTGTTTCCTTTAATATATGGATTGCTTGAATGAGTCCAGAGGGCTGATTCTTTGGTAAATCAATCTGCGACGCATCACCTGTTATGCAAAACTTAGCGTGCTTTCCCATCCGGGTTAAAAACATTTTGAATTGACTTTTTGTGGCATTCTGTGCTTCATCTAAAATCACAAAAGCATGGTCTAAGGTTCTTCCACGCATAAAAGCTAAGGGAGCTATTTGCACTATACCATTTTCCAGGTAGTCTCGAAGCTTTTCAGCTGGAAACATGTCATTTAAGGCATCGTATAGCGGCTGCAAAAAAGGATCTAACTTGTCTTTCAAGTCTCCAGGTAAAAAGCCCAAGTTTTCGCCTGCCTCAACTGCTGGACGAGTTAAAATAATTCGTCGGACTGTCTTTTCCTTCAATGCCTTAGCAGCCATTGCAACTGCAGTATAGGTCTTCCCAGTTCCTGCAGGCCCTAAAGCAAAAACCATATCATTTTTTTCAATGCTTTTTACCAACTTACGTTGATTAACTGTTCTAGCCTTAATTAAGTTACCATTATTGCCGAAAACAAGCACCTCATCTTTTCCATCAAGTTGTTTTTCTAACTCTCGATTTTCATCCAACAACAAACGCTCAATATTACTTTCCGTAAGTTGCTTGAATTTAATCAGGTGTTGAATGAGCAATTTTAGCTTGTTTTCAAAAAGATCTATATCTTTTTTACTGCCTATTGCTTTGATATTATCGCCTCTTGAGACGAGTTTTAGGGTTGGAAATTGATCGCGAATTACTTTTAATTTTGCATCATTGATGCCAAATAAATCAACGGGATTGATTTCTTCTATTTCGAAAATTTTTTCTACCAAATGAGCTTATCTTTCTATTTATTCAGAGAATTTGAAGGTACGAAATTATTACTAATTTTGGTTGGAACAAACCCACGAACCAAAATCGCTTCAAGGCACTGATGGCCATAATAACTCTTACAACTGACTTAGGCATTAAAGATCATTATGTGGGTGTTTTAAAAGGTAGCCTGTTAAAACTTTGCCCTGAAGCCACAATTGTTGACATCAGCCATCAGATTCCAGCCTACGATATTCTAAAAGCAGCTTATACCTTAAAAAATTGCTTTCCAGATTTCCCTGATGGGAGCATCCACATTATTGGCGTGAATCCTGAGGCGAATGAATCGGCTAATCACTTAGCAGTAAAGTACAAGAACCAATATTTTATTGGGGCAGATAATGGTGTTTTTTCATTGATTTTTGATGATAAACCAGAAAAAATCATTGAATTAGACATCAATCAAAACCCCGATGCCATTACCTTTCCTACAAAAGATGTATTCGCAAAAGCCGCTTGCCATTTAGCTAAGGGTGGTACCTTAGAAATGATTGGAAAACCATTAGAAGATTTAGTAGAAAAAGCTTTGTTTAGAGCAGTTTCAGTTGGAAACATTATTAAGGGCATGGCTATTCATGTAGATCATTACGGTAATGTGATTACCAATATTGATGAAACCTTTTTTAAGGCATTTGGTCAAGGCCGGGAGTTTAGGATTGAGTTTCGACATGGGGAATACGATATCAACACCATCAGTAAATCTTACAGTGATGTGCCGGAAGGAGAAAAATTAGCATTATTTAGTTCTACTGGCTATTTAGAAATAGCGATGCATAAAGGCAATGCCGCTAGCCTTTTAGGCATTAAAGAATCGGAAACCATTAGAATTGAATTTTATGATCGTTAGGTTGGTAAAGATGACGTTTAGGCCCCATGAAATCGAAGCTTTTAAATCAATTTTTGAGGATTCAAAAGAAAAAATTAGAGCTTTCCCGGGAGTCATGCATTTAGAGTTATTGCAGGGAAGTGAGCAAAATAATGTATTCTTCACTTATAGCTATTGGCAATCTGTTGAAGATTTGGAAAACTACCGGAATTCAGAACTATTTAAGTCAACTTGGGCCAAAACCAAACCCCTTTTTGCTGCAAAGGCCGAAGCTTGGAGCACCAATCAATTAGATCGACTTATTTAAAAGTACGAGATGGTTAAGATCAAGTCCGACTTAATTTCCATCATCATGCCGGTGAAAAATGCCGGAAAATTTCTTCATGAATGTTTGCAAAGTATTAAAGATCAAACAGAAGCTAACTGGGAATTAATTGCAGTAAACGACCACTCAACTGATGATTCTAAATATATTTTACAACATTTTGCTCAAAATGATGCCCGTATAAAAGTGCTGGAAAATAAAGGCTCAGGAATCATTTCTGCTTTGCAAACTGGATATCAAGCGGCAAATGGCAACTTTATTCACCGAATGGATGCCGATGATGTGATGCCGATCATCAAATTGAAAGTTCTAAAGCAGCTACTTCTTGAAAATGGCAAAGGAAATTTAATTACAGGAAAAGTAAGCTATTTCGCAGATGAGCAATTAAGTGAAGGGTTTATGAATTATGAAACTTGGCTAAATGAACTATGTGAAAGTAATAGCCATTGGAATGAAATTTACAAGGAATGTGTTATCCCCTCCCCTTGCTGGATGATCTATCGAGAAGATTTTGAGCGATGCGGTGGCTTCAATGGAGATACCTATCCCGAAGATTATGATTTAGTATTTCGATTTTACCAAAGTAACTATAAGGTAATTGCTTCGAAGGATACCTTGCATCTTTGGCGGGACCATGGTGCACGAGCAAGTAGAACTCTTCAGCAATATCAAGAAAATGGATTCTTCAAGTTAAAAGTAAAATACTTCAAGGACCTTGATTATGATAAAAACAGACCCTTAATTTTATGGGGAGCGGGAAAAAAGGGAAAAACGGTTGCCAAGCTATTGCAAGAAGAACAGCTACCATTTGAATGGGTAAGCAACAACCCCAATAAACATGGAAAAGAAATCTATAATCAACTGATGGCTTCATTTAAGAGTATTCTTAAAAAGGACAATCCTCAAGTATTGATCAATGTAGCGCAGAAGAAAGCAAAAGAGGAAATAATTGGGTTCTTAACTAACTTGAATCTGACAGAAGCAAAAGACTATTGGTTTTTTAGTTGAACCTATACCAATTAGGTAAATTTTTAAAGCCATCAGCCTTTTCTAATATAAACCAAACATTTAATTCTGAATAATTAGCTTGATTACCATAAAAATGCTAACTTGATGCCCCTTTTAACGATAGTATTACACTATAAATATTTTATTCTTTATGTCAGAAAACGGAAATAATCAAGAAGCAAGCAAATGTCCTTTTACTGGAGCAGGAGCAAAAAAAAATATTCAAAGTGGCACCAAAAATCATGATTGGTGGCCCAACAAATTAAACTTAGACATTCTTCGTCAACATTCTGAGAAATCAAACCCAATGGGCAAGAATTTCAATTATGCTGAGGCATTTAAAAACATAGATTTTAACGAATTAAAAACAGATTTACTCCACCTTATGACAGACTCCAAAGATTGGTGGCCAGCCGATTGGGGGCATTATGGTCCTTTCTTTATACGAATGACATGGCATGCAGCTGGAACTTATCGTGTAGCTGATGGTCGCGGAGGCGGTGCAACTGGCAATCAACGATTTGCTCCTTTAAACAGTTGGCCTGATAATGTTAGTTTGGATAAAGCAAGAAGATTACTATGGCCAATCAAACAGAAATATGGAAACAAAATATCTTGGGCTGATCTTATTATCCTAACGGGCAATGTTGCGCTTGAATCTATGGGATTAAAAACATTTGGCTTTGGCGGTGGACGTGAAGATTTATGGGAACCGGAAAAAGATATTAATTGGGGACCAGAGAATGAATGGCTCGCCAATGAAAGACATGACAAAGATGGCAACTTGGAGGGACGATTAGCTGCCGACCATATGGGACTCATTTATGTTAATCCTGAAGGTCCTAACGCTGAACCTGATCCACTGAAATCAGCCTTTTACATTCGCCAATCGTTTAAACGAATGGCCATGAACGACTATGAAACTGTAGCTCTAATTGCAGGAGGCCATACTTTTGGTAAAGTTCATGGAGCTGCACCTGAAGATCATAATGGTCCTAATCCAGAAGACGCAGCTATGGCGCTGCAAGGCATGGGATGGGAAAACAATTACCAAAGCGGCAAGGGGCCCGATACAATTACTAGTGGATTAGAAGGTGCCTGGACTCAAAATCCATTGAAATGGAACATGGAGTTTTTCGAAAATCTATTTAATTACGACTATGAGTTGATCAAAAGTCCTGCTGGTAAATGGCAATGGACGCCAAAAGATGGAGCTACAGAAGGAACTGTTCCCGATGCGCATGACTCCAATAAAAAAAATGCTTCCATCATGTTAACAACGGATCTTGCGCTTAAAGAGGATCCAGAATATGAGAAAATCTCACGCCATTTTTTTGATAACCCTGATGAATTTGCCGATGCTTTTGCTAAAGCTTGGTTTAAACTCTTGCATCGCGATATGGGTCCTAAAAATCGTTACTTGGGTCCTGAAGTACCTGAGGAAGATTTAATCTGGCAAGATCCTATTCCAGAGGTGGAGCATAAATTAATCGAAGAGCAAGATATTGAAGATTTGAAGGAAAAACTTAAAGCATCTGAATTGACTATCCAAGAACTTGTTTCAACTGCTTGGGCATCAGCATCAACTTATCGTGACTCAGACAAAAGAGGAGGAGCTAATGGGGCAAGGATTCAATTAAGTCCACAAAAGGACTGGGAAGTAAATAATCCAACTCAACTTTCTAAAATACTTAAAAAACTCGAAGACATTCAAATGTCATTCAATGATGCACAATCTGATAATAAAAAAGTTTCATTGGCTGATATTATTGTTTTAGGCGGTTGCGCAGCTATTGAAAAAGCAGCTAAAAAAGCTGGTCATTCAATGAAGGTGCCATTTTCTCCAGGCCGAACAGATGCTAAACAAGATCAAACTGATGTGGAGCAATTTAGTTATCTGGAGCCTTCAACTGATGCATTTCGCAACTATGCTAAAGATGATTACGCATCTTGCCTTGAAGAAATGCTTGTCGACAAAGCCCAACTTTTAACGCTTACAGCTCCTGAAATGACAGTTCTTATTGGAGGATTGCGAACACTTAATGCTAATTGGAACAATTCTAATGAAGGGGTATTTACGCATCGACCTGAAACCTTAAGCAATGACTTTTTCATCAATTTACTCGATATGAACACCAAATGGGAGGCTACTAATGATGATGAATCTTCCTTTATTGGATTAGATCGGAAAACAGCAAAACAAAAATGGATTGCTAGTCGAGCTGATCTTGTTTTTGGATCAAATTCAGAACTTCGAGCGATAGCCGAGGTTTATGCATCAGCTGATGGTGAAGATAAATTCATCAAAGATTTTATCGCTGCATGGTGTAAAGTTATGGACCTTGACCGCTTTGATTTAAACTAGAAGTAATTAATGAAAAAGGGTGAGCTGAAGAAACTCACCCTTTTTCATTTTATCTAGAAGAGAACTAAATTGTCTGGAGGCAATTATATACTTTTTACTCCGTCGTCTCAGACTTTTTAAAAATCTTCTCGGTCTTAAACTGCCAGCTCACTGATACATACATTAACTGGGTCTGCTCATACCTTCTTAAATCGCTAATTGGATTATTTGCATTTTTATAATTATGATTTAAGAAGTCATCCAAGTAATAGGTGAACTTAAGGTTTATACCTTTTGGAAATTGAACACCTGCAAATACAGAGGGAATAAATGTATCGGTTTGGCTACCAAACCATTCTGTATTTTTAGATTTTGAGCCGGATCGATTATGTGACTCCCAGTACTTTTCTTTAAAGGCAAACTGCATTTCAAGCTCAGCTCCACCATAAATGTAAAAGTGCTTATCGAATGAGCCTAGTTTTAATGCTAGTGGCACCCCTAAATTGTAGGAGCGTCGAATTATTTTAAAGTCTTGCAAGAGATTATCTTCATCCAAAAGGCGTTCATTGGAAATAAAACCTACATTTCTCAAGGCTAAGCCAGAGTAAAATCCAATATTATCATTGAAATCCAAATGAATGTTTTGACCGAGGTGAATAGCCATGGTAAACCTCAAAGGAATTCCCGTTACCTCAGCTTGGGGGTTAGCTAATTTATACTCATCTGTAAATTGAACGTCAGCCGATTGAAATAGTAACTCCCCTGTTGAAATAGCATACATTTTAGTTTGTGCATTTGCTTGAAAAAGAGTTGCAAAAAACACGTAACAACAAATAGTAATTTTTGAAAACTTCATGACTCATTTTTTTCAAATGTAAATTATTTTTATTTTTCTTCATTCCAAATTTTCCAAGCCGCTTCAGCCTGCAATTGCAGCATAGAGAGTCCATTAACTGTTAATGCTCCTTTAGCTTTTGCCATAGCTAGAAATTTTGTTTCTAGAGGATTGTAAACTAAGTCATACGCTAAGTGCTTTTTTCCTACAGCATCCATTGGTATGGGAGGCATTTGATCTAGATTAGGAGACATCCCTAAGGGAGTGCAATTAATCAAGAGTTGAAATCGAGAAACACTTGCTTCATCTAATTCTGAATAAGAAATTGCCTTAACTCCTGTTGGATTGCGACTTACAATAAAATGAGGAATATTTAATTGATCTAATACATAAGATACAGCTTTAGATGCTCCACCATTACCGAATATTAGCGCCCGTTCATGTTCTTTAGCTAAAAATGGTTTTAAGCTTTGTCGAAAGCCAATCACATCTGTGTTATAGCCTTTCAGTTGAACTTGGACATTTTCAAGTGTTGATATTTTTATTGTATTTACCGCTCCTACAGCTTTAGCGGTAGGATCTAATTCATCTAGATAGGGAATGACAGCTTGTTTATATGGTATGGTAACATTTAGACCCAACAAATCTTTTTGCTCTTGCAATAGCAATTTTATTTCATCAATCTCCTTGATAGGAAAAAGTTCATAGTTTGCATCAAGAATTGACTCCTTTTTAAACTTATTGGTAAAATATTTTTTAGAAAAGGAATGTGAAAGTGGATTACCAATTAAACCAAAATTTCGCATTAGATTGATTCTTTTTTTGCTGCAAGTACTTCTAAAATTACAATTAAACAAAAACCTATTAGTCCTAAAAAAATGGCCATAAACATCTGAGGATCTTCGGTTACTAATTGATTGGGTAATACATTTTCTTGTATAACGGCCAGCTTTTCACCATGTCTGTCTACTCCCCACTTCAATGTATTTTTCCAAGGCCAAATTTTATTCAATGACCCGATCATAAAGCCCGTGAGTAAGGCAATGGTAAAATTGTGATACTTCCGCAACATAAATGATAAAAAGTGGCTAAAACTTAATAAACCCGTTATTGCACCTAAACTAAATGTGATGATAACTTTTAGGTCTAAACTTCCTAATGCGTCAATAATGTATGCGTATTTTCCGAGTAAAACCAAAATAAAGGCTCCTGATATTCCTGGTAAAATCATAGCGCAAATGGCCAGCATACCTGACACAAAAATAAACCAGGTAGCAGTGCTAGTTTCTGCAGGACCAATACTGGTAACCATATAAATAGCTATTGTGCCTAAAATAATTGCCAATAAGCTTGACCAATTCCAATTGTCAACTCGCTTACCTACGTAATAGCAAGACGCTAACACTAAGCCAAAAAAGAATGCCCATAATAAAATTGGATGTTCGACAAGTGCAAATTTTATAACCTGCACTAAGGAAATTAAACTAATGGCTATACCTGAGAATAAAGCAATTAAAAAATTACCATTGACGTGTTTCCATGCTGCGACTAAGCCTTGCTTCCTCAATACTCCTAGAACACTGCTGAATGATTTTAAAGCGTCAATAAATTCCTCATAAATACCGGCAATTAAAGCGATTGTTCCTCCAGAAACTCCTGGTACTATATCTGCTGCACCCATAGCTATGCCTTTCAGGGCAATCAAAAAATATTCTCTTTTTGATTTACTCATGCTTTACTAAAAAGGGCATCTAAGCCGCCATCTAAAGAATAAACTTTTGAGTCCCTAAGTAATTGAGACAAGTGATAAGCTACTGTTTTGGAACGCTTTCCACTTTTACAACACAAATAGATTTCATCGAAGTTTAAAAACTCGTCGCTTCTACTGAGAACTTCTGCCATAGGAACATTGACTCCCCCAATGTTTTGATCTTCATATTCATAGTCTTCTCGAACATCAATAAGAACAGCATTTTTGGCTGTTTCTATGCTACGTTTAAACTCCGCGACGGGTATCTCTTTAAAACTCATGTTAATTCTTTTCGTGCTAATTCTTCTGGAAGAAAATCATGAAAAGTATCACCACGTAAACCAATTCTTAAAGTTTCTAGCGGAATAACTTCATCGTGGCCAATATTTCCCAAGTTCACATTGCTGCCAAATTGCTTGATAAACCATACTTGTTGTGTTTTTATTGGCGCTTCCCATAGAATATCTTCAATCGATATTTTTGAAGTAATTTTATTAACTAAGGCAACATGAGCGGTCCCATTTGGTCTATAAATTCCTACATTTCCGCTTTCGCGTGCCTCGGCAATTACTTTCCATGAGCCTGCTTCTAATTCAGAAGACATCATATTAATCCACTTATTAGGAGAAATTAATATCCCCTCTTCCTTTGAACCAACCTCTGAAAGAACAGTAAAGTCTTTATTCAACTCAGCAATATATTCGCATTTTTTTTCATGATTCAAAACAATTGAACCATCTGAAACCTCCACCATTTTAATATTAAACTTTTGGAGCATCTTACGGTATTCATCAAACATACCACGAATGATAAAAGCTTCAAACAAGGTTCCACCTAAATAGCATTTTAAGCCTGCACTATGATAAATTTCTAACTTTCTTTCGAAATCATTTGCAAGATATGAGGTTCCAAACCCTAATTTAACAATGTCTGTGTATTCAGTGCACGAGTCGACAAAATTTTCAGCTTGTCGCCAACTCAGGCCCTTGTCCATCATCATTGTTAAGCCTGATTCGCGAGGCCTACTTGTTCTTTCTGGAATAAAGGGAAGTTCGAAATTCATGTACTACTTTTTGTAATATTCCAACAGCTCTATTACCTGTGGATTAAATTTTGCTTCTTCATAAACTTCAAACAATTCTTCTCTAAGATCATAAAAATCCTTTAGAGCGCTGTCTAAATAAAATAAAGCATTTATTAAGTCTCCTTTTTTAAAAAGGAAGGCGACAAAGTTATACAATAACTTGCCATTGTTAGGTTGATCTTTAACTCCTTTGCAAAAGTAATTCATCGCCTCTTCCGAATCATTCAACTCTTCATAGGTATTTGCTAAATCAATTAGGATGGTATCATTCTGAACATCTAATTCATAAACTTTTTGAAATGATACTAGAGCCTCATTATAAAATCCTAATTGGGTTTGCACCTCTCCCATTAAATAATAATAATCGGGATTTAGTTCATCTAATTCCAAGGCTTTTTTGATGTAAGAGATGCTGTCTAAATCTCTTCCTAACTCAAAATAACAAGACCCTACTCCTAGCCAAGCATCAGCTAAAAATTCATCTAATTCGATTGCTTTTTTATAAAAAGACACTGCCTTTTCATAGCTTTCTAATTTTTCTAAGCTTTCGCCCATATAGTAATAGCTCAGAGAATCTTCAGTATCAAATTGCAAGGTTTCATTAAAACATTTTAATGCTTCCACATGATTGCCTTGCTGACCAAAACAGTGTGCTTTATTGAAATAAGCTGAAGAAAAATCTTCTTTTATGGCAATTGCAAAATCATACGCATCAATCGCTTTCTCATACAACTTCAACTTGCCAAATGTAATTCCTAAGTTAAACCAACCAATATATGAATAGGGATGTAAATTGACAAATTCCTCAAAGTAAGCTTTCCCGTCCTCTATTTTTTCAGAAACATCATAACAAAAACCTAACTCATAAAGCGCAGTCTCATTTTCATGATTGGTTTTTAAAATTTCTTGAAGGTGTTCAATTGCAAAGCTGTATTTGCTTAAGTTTTCATACTCAAAGGCTAATTGAAGCTGAATATCTTCTTTTTCAAAATCTTCAGCATGGTCCAATGCCTTTTTATATTGTTCAATTGCTTTATCAGATTTTCTTAATTGACTAAAAATGGAAGCCTTGGTATAAAATAATTCAATATTAAAAGGCTCAAATGTTTCTGCAAGATTCAAATAGCGTAGCGCTTCTTGTGGTTTATGAATGGCTACATATAACTGTGCGCAGCTCACCAAAATGGTAGCTGAATCAGGATGCAACTGCATGGCATGTTTCACTACAGCTAAGGCGCGGTTCACGTTATTTTTACTATTGTAGTAATTCAATAAATCTTCAAACTCATCTACATCAAAAAAGAAAGACTTCTTTTTAGAAAGCATTTCTTCAAAACGTTCAACGATAATAAGGTTTGAGGATTCTTCAGGTGAAAATTCGTATTCGCTATCCATATAAACGGAGGTAATGATACACTAACAAAGGTTGATAAAATAAATCCAATACAAAGTTCGCCCCACAATTATTATCCACAAAGAAATTAACAAGAAAAAAGGAATCAAAATGGCTACTTTTGCGCCAAAATTTAAAGGTAGAATGAGCTTAATTAAATCTATATCAGGCATAAGAGGAACAATTGGTGGTGAAACGAAGAACAATCTAACTCCGGAGGATATTGTAAAATTTGCTTCAGCATATGGTGTATGGTTAAAGGAACGGCATAAAGAAAGCAAAAAAGGTATAAGCGTTGTAATAGGAAGAGATGCTCGTTTAAGCGGAAATATGCTCAATCATTTGGTAGTTGGCGCCCTGCAAGGTTTAGGCATCAATATCATTGATTTGGGCCTATCTACAACCCCAACAGTTGAAATTGCCGTTCCTCTAGAAAATGCACAAGGTGGAATAATTCTAACTGCATCGCACAACCCAAAAGAATGGAATGCCTTGAAATTATTGAATGAAAAAGGAGAGTTTATCTCAGCTGAAGATGGAGCCAAGCTATTAGAAATAGCAGAAAAAGGCAACATCAAATATGAAACAGTAAGCAAACTTGGATCTTATTCTGAAAATAACGACTACTTAAAAAAGCATATTTCTGAAGTTTTAGGCTTAAAGTTGGTAAACGTAGATGCCATTAAAAAGAAGGATTTTAAAGTAGTAATTGACTGTGTAAATTCAACTGGAGGGATTTTTATTCCTGCTTTATTAAAGGCATTGGGAGTAAACAACATTGTTGAATTGTATTGTGAGCCCACTGGAGAATTTCCTCACAATCCAGAGCCATTACCTGAAAATCTTACAGAGATTTCAGCCGCTGTTAAAAAACATAATGCCGATTTAGGAATTGTAGTGGACCCAGATGTAGATCGCCTAGCACTAGTTTGTGAGGATGGCGAAATGTTTGGAGAAGAATACACTTTGGTTGCTATTGCAGACTATGTTTTAAAGCATACTAAGGGAAAAACAGTCAGCAATTTATCTTCAACAAGAGCATTGCGTGATGTTACTGAGCAACATGGTTGTGAATACTTTGCTGCTGCAGTTGGCGAAGTGAATGTGGTAAATAAAATGAAAGAGGTTGGTGCAATAATTGGAGGAGAGGGAAATGGTGGTGTTATCTATCCTGAATCTCACTATGGCCGAGATGCATTAGTAGGCATAGCCTTATTCTTATCCCATTTAGCTACCTTTAAGGGTAAAAATAATAAGGCTTGTTCTGAATTAAGATCAACTTATAATTCATACTTCATATCAAAGAACAAAATTGAATTAACACCAGAAATAGATGTTGACAAGGTATTAGATGAAATTCAAAAAAAATACCACAACCAACCAATTAATACAATTGATGGAGTTAAGATTGAATTTGGACAAGAATGGGTGCATTTACGAAAGTCAAACACAGAACCAATTATTCGAATCTATTCTGAAAGTGAATCTGAAAGTACTGCTAAGCATTTGGCTGAAAAAATAATTTCCGACATTCGGGAAATAATTAAGTTTTAATCAATACGCTGAATAAATGAATATTTATTTCGACAACGCAGCAACCACTCCTATTGACCCTATAGTGGTTGAAGCTATGATCCCAGTGATGGAGCAAAACTATGGCAACCCCTCTTCTATTCATTCAGACGGTAGAGTTGCAAGGTCTATCATTGAGAAATCGCGGAAAAAGATTGCCTCATATTTTAATGCAAGTCCTGCTGAGTTTTTTTTTACATCTGGCGGAACCGAGGCAGATAATATGATATTACGATGTTCTGTTGATGATTTAGGAGTTCAACACATCATTACTTCTCCGCTGGAGCACCACGCTGTGCTGCATACTGCAGAAATGTTAAGAGACCAAAAGGGTATTCGGTTAAGTTTAGTTAAGGTTGATAAAAAAGGCAAAGTAGATCTAAATCATTTAAGAGAATTATTAGATACCAAAGAAAAAACAATAGTCAGCTTAATGCACGCCAACAATGAAATTGCAACAATCTTACCATTAAGGGAAGTAGGTGAACTTTGTAAGGAATTTGGAGCTTTATTTCATTCCGATACCGTGCAAACTATGGGTCACTATAGTTTTGACTTGAGTAATTTGAACATCCATTTTGCTACCTGTTCCGCTCATAAATTCCATGGTCCTAAAGGAATAGGATTCTTATACATTAAAAGCGATGTTCAATTAAATCCCTTACTTATTGGTGGTGCCCAAGAACGAAATATGCGGGCAGGAACAGAGAACATCTATGGCATTGCTGGCTTGTCAAAAGCCTTAGAATTAGCCTACAACAACTTAGAAGGACATCAAAAACACATTCAATCGATTAAATCATACATGATAAAGCGCTTAAAGGAAGAAATCCCCGGTATACATTTTAATGGAGATTCAGAATCAGTAGATTCGCTTTACACCGTTTTAAGCGTTTGTTTTCCACATTCTGAGATTGATGAAATGTTTCTCTATCACTTAGATATTGAAGGAATTAGCGCATCTGGAGGAAGTGCATGTTCTTCGGGAACAGATATTGGTTCTCATGTGTTAAAAGGAATAGCAGCTTCTATGGAGAAGCCTTCAGTTAGGTTCTCCTTTGGAAGATTTAATAACATTGGTGAAATTGATTCATGCATCGCTATATTAAAGAAAATCTATAAAAAATTAAGATGCGAATTACGGTATTGGGAAGCGGAACATCACAAGGCGTGCCAGTTATAGCATGTGAATGCGATGTTTGTCAATCTCAAAATCCAAAGGACTATCGCAGAAGATGCTCTATTCTAGTTGAAAAAGAGGATACCACATTAGTAATTGATACTGGGCCAGATTTTAGAGAGCAAATGCTACGCGCAAAAGTGAAAGATTTAGACGCGGTAGTATTTACACATGAACATAAGGATCATGTGGCAGGATTAGATGATATCCGCGCATTTAATTTTCGAAGAAAAGGAGAGAAAATGAACATTTTTGCAACGGAGCAAGTTCAAGAGGCCTTAAAAAGAGAGTTTGCTTATGTTTTTGCCGACAATAAATACCCTGGGGTACCTGAAGTTGCTTTAAATACCATCAATGCAGACAGTTTTAAGGTCAAGGATATTGTATTAACACCAATTGATGTGATGCATTATAAAATGCCTGTTAAAGCTTTTCGGATTGATAACTTTGCTTATGTAACCGATGCCAACTTTATTGCTCCAGAAGAAATGGCAAAACTTCAAAACTTAGACGTATTAATTATCAATGCATTGAGAAAGAAAGAACACCTTTCTCATTTTAATTTAAAAGAAGCAATTGCCTTAGTTGAGAAGTTAGAACCTAAAATGGCTTATTTCACTCACATTAGTCACCTCATGGGAAAGCATGAAGATGTAGAGGCTGAGTTACCTGACAATATTAGTTTGTCCTATGATGGATTGCAGTTTGAAGTCGGAGGCTAAAAGTTATCCAAGTAATTTATTATGTTAGCTCGACCAAAAAAAAGAGTCTTTGCCGGAGTTTGTGAAGCATTAGGATTACATTTTAAACTACCTACAAATCTAATTCGTATTGCCTTTATTTTGCTTTCAATTTCAACCACAATACCTATCTTTATTTACCTTGCTTTATTGCTAATTCTTCCTAATTATGATAAGATTTCTAATCAAAAAGAATTAAATAGACTTCAAACAAATGGGCTGCTAATTGGTGGATTTATTGCTGGTATTGCTGGATTTATTTTCCCTTACATTATATTTGAAATTAAATCACTTATTATTTTAATTATAATAGGTATATTTTTAATACCATTTGGGGCATTTGTAGGATACTTAGTAGCAAAAATTATTATTGAAAGGAGAAATTAAATATCATGCAATTAATTGTAAATCCTAATGTTAAATCAGTATTTGAAAACTATCCCCTTAAGGTAAAAAATCAATTAACAGCACTCCGAGATCTAGTGCTTGAAGTTGCAAATAAAACTGAAGGTGTGGAGCAATTAGAAGAAACCTTAAAGTGGGGTGAGCCAAGCTATCTTACGAAGCATGGAAGCACCATTCGAATGGATTGGAAAGCAAAAAATCCTGAACAATATGCCCTCTATTTTAAGTGTACATCTCTATTAGTTCCAACATTTAAAACCCTTTATAAGGAGAAATTTAAATTTGAAGGAAATAGAGCAATAGTCTTCAGTTTAAATGAAAAAATTCCACAAAAGGAGATCATGCATTGTATTTCATTAGCATTAAGATATCATAAATTAAAACATTTACCCTTGTTAGGTGCAATCTAAAGCTGATGATGTATTTATAATTGCTTAACTATTATTATTAAGTGCAGCATATAAAATATAGAATCTAGGGAATATTGTTTTAACTTTTGAATTCCAATTTCATTTTGTAATGCTCAATATCACATTCCAGAAATAAGTCTCCAACTTGTTGAAAACCCTGTCGAGCATAAAATGGAATCGCTTTTAACTGCGCATGTAAGTAAAGCGATTTTTTTAATGCCGAAGCATCTTTAATAACTTGTTGTAAAAGCTGAGCACCATAATTATTACTGCGATACTCCTTTAACACAGCGAAGCGCTCCAACTTTACTTTTTCACCAATAACTCGCCAACGAGCTGTTCCGATTGCTTTCCCATCTAAACTCATTAAGTAATGTTGACACTCTCCTTCAAATTCATCGAACTCATCCTCCTCATCAACTTCTTGTTCGATTATAAAAACAGTTTCTCGAATTTTTCGAACTGCATTAAATTTTTGATGATCACTTGTTTGAAATTGAACAATATTTAGATCCATTTTTTTAAGAATTTTTAGCGACTAAGCTTAACATTAATTAACAGCAATAGCAAGGCTTCCGCTTCATCACTACTATAATTTAGCACTCAAATTTATGGAAAGTATGGAAGAAGAAAAATCATCACAAGTATCTGAAGCAGCACCAAGCCAAACAAGTGCTGATGGTGTTGACATTAAAGCCCTAAATGAAAAGATAAGGCAAGAAAGTTCTTTTGTTGACATATTGACTCACGAGATGGATAAAGTTATCGTTGGTCAAAAACACATGGTAGAGCGCTTATTGGTTGGCTTATTGTCCGATGGTCATATTTTACTAGAAGGTGTTCCTGGTCTAGCAAAAACATTAGCCATAAATACTTTAGCTACTGCGATTGAAGCGGATTTTAGCCGCATTCAATTTACCCCGGATTTACTTCCCGCAGATTTAATTGGTACCATGATTTATTCTCAGAAGAATGAAGAGTTTACCATAAAGAAAGGACCAATTTTTGCCAACTTCATATTAGCCGATGAAATCAACAGAGCTCCTGCAAAAGTGCAATCAGCGCTCTTAGAAGCCATGCAAGAGAAGCAAATCACAATCGGAGATACCACATTTGATTTGCCGAAACCATTCTTAGTGTTGGCTACACAAAACCCAGTTGAACAAGAAGGAACCTACCCTCTTCCTGAGGCTCAAGTTGACCGATTTATGCTTAAGGTGGTGTTGGACTACCCTAAAAAAGCAGATGAAAAATTAATTGTTCGAAACAATTTGGCCAAGGCAGGCATGCCTAAGGCTTCAAAAGTTCTGAATCCGGCAGATATTCTCAAAGCAAGAGAGACAGTGCGGGAAGTTTACATGGATGAAAAAATTGAGCAGTATATTATTGACATTGTATTTGCTACTAGAAACCCAGAAGAGTATGGTTTAGAAAAATTGAAAGACCTTATCACTTTTGGTGGATCACCTAGGGCGAGCATTAGCTTAGCCATTGCTTCTAAAGCATATGCCTTTATTAAGCGAAGAGGCTATGTTATTCCTGAAGATGTAAGAGCAGTAGCAAAAGATGTGCTACGTCATCGTGTGGGCTTAAGTTATGAAGCTGAAGCTGAAAGCGTGACTTCTGAAGACATTATAAATGATATTTTAAACGCAGTTGAAGTACCATAATTATTTATCACTTTGAGTAAGACTACGCGCAATACACAAGAGCTTCTCAAAAAAGTAAGAAAGATTGAAATCAAATCGAGAGGATTATCTAATCAAATCTTTTCGGGTGAATATCATTCTGCTTTTAAGGGACGAGGTATGGCTTTTAGCGAAGTTCGTGACTATCAAATGGGCGATGAAATTCGAACCATTGATTGGAACGTAACTGCACGCTTCAACCACCCTTATGTTAAAGTGTTCGAAGAAGAGCGCGAGATGACGGTGATGCTTTTGGTGGACATGAGTGGCTCAAAAGATTTTGGTACAAAAAAGCAATTAAAACAAGAGTTGGTCACTGAATTGTGTGCGGTATTAGCTTTTTCTGCCATTCAGAATAACGATAAAGTAGGTGTCATCTTTTTTAGTGATCAGGTGGAAAAATTTATTCCCCCGAAAAAAGGAAAAAGTCACATTTTGATGATCATTCGAGAGCTAATTGACTTTCAACCTGAACACAAGGGAACTAATGTAAAAGAAGCTTTGCGTTATTTTACTTTGGCCATTAAAAAGCGCTGTACTGCATTTATTATATCTGACTTTTTAAGTGACTCCTTCGACAATGAAATAAAAATTGCCAATCAAAAGCATGACATTGTTGCGCTTCAAATTTTTGATGAAAGAGAAGTTGAATTACCCAATGTGGGAATGATTCAATTGCAAGATGCTGAAAGTGGCAGCACACAATGGTTTGATACAAGTTCTGCAAATAACAGAAATGCTTACAAAGCAAATGCTTTAAGAAAACAAGGTGAAATACAAGAATTGTTTCGAAAAAGTGGAGTTGACCATACCCGTCTTGCTACCCATCAATCTTTTATACAACCCTTGATGAACTTATTTAAAAGAAGAGGAGCCAAACGATGAAAAAGTACTGGTTCATATGGATGGTATTTATTGTTGCAGCCTTTTCAGCTCAAGCTCAAAATGCTTCAGCCCTGCTCGATCACAATGAAATAAAAATCGGTGAGCAAACAAGCATTGAATTAACGCTTCGTTTTCCCGCGGCAGAAAAAAGCATCATGATGCCTGCCCTGCAAGATACTATCACAAAGTTTGTAGAGCTTATTGAAGTTTCCAACATTGATACCACCTTCGATGAAGATGACATTACCACTAAAATTTTTACTCAAAAAATTACCATTACTTCTTGGGATAGCGGCATGCATGTTATCCCTCCATTTAAATTTGTATTGGGGAATGACACCCTATTGTCAGAACCACTTTTACTTACTGTAAATACAATCCCTATTAAAGCAGATCAAGACATTAAGGATATTAAAGACATTATGGAAGTGCCTTTTTCTTTATTGGACTGGATATTGGCTCATAAACTGCCCATTGGATTGACACTTTTAGTTATTATTTTGATAATCGCTGGAATAATACTTTACAGGAGATACTTAAATAAACCAAAATCTGAAGAAAAAGCCTTTGTTCCGAAAGAAGCTGCAGACATTGTTGCCAATAGGAAGTTAGATGAATTAAAAAACAAAAAGTTATGGCAAAAAGGCGATGTGAAGGAATATTATTCAGAATTGTCCTACATCCTCAGAGAGTATATTGAAAATCGTTTTCAATTGAGGGCCTTAGAGCTAACTACCGATGAAACCATTGCCTTAGCACAGGGAGTTTCAGAAATTGAAAAAAGAGAGAAGTCTAAACTTGAGCAAATCTTAATACTAGCAGACATGGCAAAATTTGCTAAGCAGCAGCCTATTGCTACAGAGAATGAAGAAGCATTAAAAAACGCCTACCTGTTTATTGAACAAACGGCATTGAAAGTTATTGCTGAAGAGGGTGAAACTGAGGAGAATCCTAAAGATCTAACAACTAAAGCTGAGTCAGAAAATGCTTAAGTGGTGGAACGAAATACAATTTGCCAATCCAGAGTTATTTCTGCTGTTTGCGCTTATTCCACTTTTAATTGTGGCCTACATTTTCCGTTTGAGAAAAAATAAAGCCACGGTTCGCATTTCAAGTTTTTCATTTTTACCAAACACAAGTAGCGATTTTAAAGTATGGGGAAGGCATCTCCCATTTGCGCTTTCACTGATAGCATTAAGCTTTCTATTCATCGCTATAGCGCGGCCACAATCTTCCTTAAGCTGGCAAGATGTTACCACTGAAGGTATTGACATCATCATAACCATGGACATTTCAGGTTCCATGTTGGCTGAAGATTTAAAACCTAACCGCTTAGAGGCCTCCAAAAATGTAGCCCTGGAATTTATAAGTAGTCGTCCAAATGATCGGATTGGATTAGTGACGTTTAGCGGTGAAAGTTTTACTCAATCCCCTTTAACTACCGACCATGCAGTATTAAAGAACTTATTTAAAGATGTAAAAAATGGCATGATTGAAGATGGAACTGCTATAGGACTTGGTTTAGCAACAGCAGTCAACCGATTAAGAGATAGTGATGCAAAGAGTAAAGTTGTGATTTTATTAACTGATGGTTTTAATACTAAAGGTTCAGTTCCTCCTTTAACTGCAGCAGAAATAGCAAGAGAATTTGGTGTAAGAGTTTACACGATTGGTTTAGGTACCAATGGAATGGCCCCCTACCCTTTTAAGACTCGATTTGGAACAACTTCATATCAAAATGTTGAAGTAAAAATTGATGAACCAACTATGCGGGAGATTGCAAAAATGACTGGTGGGAAGTATTACAGAGCTACCAATAACAGAAGTTTAAAGGCAATTTATGAAGAAATTGATCAGTTGGAAAAATCAAAAATTGAAGTCACTGAGTACCGTAAAAAAAGTGAAGAGTTTTTTCCATTTGCTTTAATAGCATTGGGATTTGTTTTAGTTGAATTTATCACTAAAAACACTTTATTAAAAACCATCAATTAAGCATGTTTAGATTTGAACATACATATATTTTATGGGGCTTAGCGCTAATTCCGTTGATGTTGTTGTGGTTTGCTGTGTTAAAATCCTGGCGTAAGAAGGCAAGAAACCGGTTTGCGGAAAACCATTTATTTAAGCAATTGATGCCTGGCTATTCTAATTTGAAATACAATGCAAAATTTGTGCTTTTTTTAATTGGCTATGGCCTATTAGTTATAGGAGTAGCTAACCCACAAATCGGAACAAAGCTAGAAGAAGTTAAACGTGAAGGAATAGATTTAATCGTGGCTATCGATGTTTCCAATAGTATGAAAGCTGAGGATTTATCTCCGAATCGATTGGAAAGGGCTAAAAGAGCGATGCTACAATTAGTAGAGGAGCTAAAAAGTGATCGCTTAGGAATCATTGTATTTGCTGGCCAGGCTTACACTCAATTGCCAATAACCACAGATTACTCTGCTGCTAAACTTTTTTTAGGAACAATCGACACAGATATTGTCCCCACTCAAGGAACTGCAATTGGATCTGCCATAGATTTAGCGATTGAATCATTTGACTACGAGCAAGGAGGCAACAAAGCATTAATTATAGTTACCGATGGAGAAAACCACGAAGACAACGCGATAGAGGCAGCTGAAGCTGCAAATGAGAAAGGCATTAAAGTATATACCATTGGAATGGGATCACCAAACGGTGCACCAATACCAGTATTTAGAAATGGACGAGCCACCGGGTACCGACAGGACAAAGCAGGTAATACAGTAGTAAGTAGCTTAAATGAGGAGATGCTTCGTGAAATTGCCGGGGTTGGCGATGGGATTTATGTAAGAGCAAGTAATGCAGACGCAGGATTCAATGCCATTTTAGACGACTTGAGCGGATTGGAGAAAAGCGAATTTGAAAGTCAGGTATACACTGACTATGAAGATAGATTTCAGTTTTTTATAGGTGCAGCAATTATGTTCCTCCTACTTTCTCTTTTAATAAGTGAACGTAAAGGCAAATTAGCTGAACGAATAAATTTATTTGAAGATGTTAAAGGTTAAAGTACTTCTACTTCTGTTATCCCCTCTTGTTTTGAAGGCACAATCTGCTTATCAAGAGGTGCGCGAGGGAAATAAATTGTTTAAGGAGAACAATTATGTAGAAGCAGAGACCAAATACCGCGAAAGCGTGAGAAAAGATGGCAGTCAAGTGGAAGCAGCTTTCAATTTAGGTGATGCACTTTATCGGCAAGGAAAATTTGAAGATGCTGGACGTTATTTTAAACAAGCAGCAGATAAAGCTGAAACGAAAAATGAAAAAGCAAAGGCCTATCATAACTTGGGAAACTCCTTAATTAAATCAAAGAAATTAGAAGAAGGAATAAAGGCTTATAAAAATGCATTAATAAACAATCCAAAAGATGAAGAAAGCAGGTATAACTTAGCTTATGCTCAACAGCAATTGCAGCAGCAACAACAGCAAAAACAAGATAAGAAAGAGAAAAAAGAAGAGGAGAAAAAGAAGGAAGAAAATCAAGACCAAAACAAAGATCAAAATCAAGACAAACAAGAAAAAGAAGAGCAGGAGCAGGAACAGCAGCAGCAAGAAGAACAAGAGCAGAAAGAGGAAGAACAAAAGCAACAACAACAGCAGCAAGAACAACAGGTTTCACGGGAAGATGCTGAACGAATTTTAGAAGCCATAAACAATAAAGAGAAAGAGTTACAAGAGAAACTAAAAAAGCAAAAAGTAAAAGACGTAAATGTTGATATAGAAAAGGATTGGTAATTTTTAATTGACAATGGACAATTGATAATTGAGAATGGATAATTGAGAATGAGGCCATTGGGATGAAAGATGAAGGAGGAAAGGTGAGAGGTGAAAGATGAAAGATGAAAGATAAATTAGAGTTTAGATTTTAGATTTTAGATTTTAGAACTATATTCCTAATTTGATTAAAACAGACAGACTGAATAGCATATTTTGAAAAAAATTATATCCATATTATTTATTTTAACACAAAGTGTTGTTGCTTTTGCTAGCGCCGTTAGCTTTACAGCAAAAGTTAGTAGCAATACCATGGAGGTGGGGCAACGCATTCAAGTAACTTTTACTGTAAATGAGAATGCGAGCAACTTTAGAGCACCTTCTTTTAATGATTTCGGTATGCTTTCGGGGCCAAATCAATCTCAAAGCATGCAATATGTAAATGGAAATGTGAGCAGAACTACCTCCATAAGCTATGTATTGCAAGCTGTTAAAGAGGGAACATTTACAATTGGTGCAGCAAGCATTGTAGTGGATGGAAAAAAATATCAGACACAGCCTTTTAAAGTAAAAGTAGTAGCTGCTTCACAAAATAGTGCAAACGCTCAACGTAATCGTCAAAATCAAAGAAATGCAGCTGCAGACCAACTAAAAGATCAAGTTTTTATTCGCGCTACAGTTGATAAAACGAAAGTAGTTGTGGGGGAAAAGGTTTCAGCTACATTTAAACTTTACTCAAAACTCAATCTGACGGGAATTAATTTAGAAAACCTTCCATCATTAAATGGTTTCTGGTCACAAGATTTGCAGTCTATCTACGATGAAATTAGCCTTTCTCGTGAGCAAATTGATGGTCAAGTATACCAAGTCGCCGAATTGCAACAAACGATTCTATACCCTCAGCGCAGTGGTGATTTAACGATTGATCCACTAAAGATTAAAGCTAGCGTTCAGGTTAAAAGTGGTAGAAGACGATCTGCGATTGAGCAGTTTTTTGGAGGAGGCTATGAGACCAAAGAGTTAATTGTTGCTAGCAGGCCAATAAATATTAAGGTAAGTGCTCTTCCGTTAAAGGGGAAACCGACCAACTTCTCTGGTGCAGTTGGCAAGTTTAACATGAGCCTTAAAGCTAGCAAGGACAGTATTAGAGCAAATGAAGCTATAGACATTAAGGTAACAATTGATGGTCAAGGAAATTTACCCTTAATTGGTGCCCCTAAATTAAATTTTCCACCAGACTTTGAAGTTTACGACCCTGAAACAGCCGATAATTTCAAAACAACCTATGGCGGTTCAAAAGGGAGTAAAGTGTTCAGCTATTTGGTAATTCCTCGTCATTCAGGTAGATTCAAACTGGAGCCTTATGAATTTACTTATTTTGATATTGAATCTAAGTCTTATAAAACATTACAATCTAAGCCACTAAGCATTAAAGTTGGTAAAGGTATTGATGGCGGAGGAAATGTAGTTTATGCACCTAGTCGTAAAGAAGAGGTTGAGCTATTAAATACTGATATTCGATACATTCATACTTCAGATTTAATGCTTGTTTCTGTAGGTAATTTGTTTTATGGTTCAGCATTATTTTACTCATTAATTGCTATTGCTATAATGTTGATGGTAGTTTTATTTATAGTTTCTAAGAAATTTAAGGAGAAACAAAATAATTTTTCAGCATTAAGAAAGTCAAAAGCAAAGAAGCTAGCTAAGAGAAGGTTAGCTAAAGCAGAGAAGCATCTTAAAACAAGTGATTTGAGATCATTTTATGAAGAGATTTCAACTGCTCTTTATGGCTACTTTGGTGACAAATTTGACATCAGCATCGCAGAATTATCACAAGAAAAAATTATTGAATTACTGGGAGCAGACGATGATACAGAAGCCATTCGAACAGAAGTAAAAAAAGTATTGGAAGAGGCTGAAATGGCAAGATTTGCAGCTAACTCAAACGTGAATGCACAGGCGCTTTATGATGAAGCTGCATTAATCATAAGTAAAACAGAAAGCTTAAAAAGATGAAAACTTACATTTTTATATTATTAAGTCAACTTTTTTCTATTGCCTTAGTAGCAAATAATTCTTCTGGACTTCAAGCATTTAAAGCTGCTAATAAACTTTATGAAGAGGGCAAATATCAAAATGCATCAGAGCAATACAACCAATTGATAGATAAGGGTTATATATCTGATGATATTCATTACAACCTAGCGAATAGCTATTTTAAAATGAATGATATAGCTCCCGCAATATTAAATTATGAGAAGGCCTTAAAGATTAACCCAAATAATAAAGATGCTGCAAATAACTTAGCCTTGGCAAATGAAAAAACAGTTGATAAAATTGAACAAGTACCTGAACTTTTCTTTTATAGATGGATTGATAGTATTCTTAACATAATGTCTTTAAATGCTTGGTCAAAATTGAGTGTTGTCTTATTTTTTCTTGCCTTCATTTGCTTCGCACTTTATTTATTTACAACGACCCTTACTTTAAAAAAGGTAGGGTTTTATGCCTTTTCCATCATGCTAATTTTAGGGTTTACTTCTTGGTTAATGGCTGCTAAGCAAAAGCATTCATTGGAAGCTAAAAACTATGCTATCGTAATGAATCCAACTGTCAATATTGTAAGTTCACCAAGTAAAGGGAGTTCTCAACTATTTGTATTGCATGAGGGCAGTAAAGTGAAAATTAAGGAAGAAACTGAAGATTGGTTTCGTGTAGCGTTGCCCAACGGAAATGAAGGATGGATAGATAAAGTTGATGTCGAAGTGGTGTGACACCTTTTAGTAAGCACCGCCTCTTTTACGAATAAACCATTCTATAATTAAGAGCCCTGCAATCACGAAGAAAATCCAACGAATGTTTATCAAATCCTCTACCTCTTCATTTACATAAGAGATCGAATTGATGTCACTACGTTCAGCAAAGAGTTCATTTATTTTTTGAATATTTTCAGGGTAAACTAATTTTCCTCCTGTTTGCTCAGATAGCTGATATAATAAATTATGATTGGCTATAGTTTCAATTTGCTCCAACTTCAACTCCTTTACTGTAAATGTTCCATTTTCATTATAAGTTATACCTTGTAAGTTGGTGGTTGCTATGTACTTGTAGCGACTAGCAGGTAAAGCAGGAATTGACAGCTGGTAAGCGTTTTTATTACGGTTAAAACTAAATTTGTACTGCTTATCATCTTCATCAATGAGCTTTATATCTACATCTTCCTCATTAACTAGTTCATATGACTGATTAAAAACTTGAGCATCAAAAACTATTTCTTCGTTTTCAAAATACTCATTTGAAGTGTTTACCCTAAAATTACTTCTGTCAGATTTAATGGCTAGATACTGAATTATTTTACTAATCAACTCATTAAAATTTTCATGACTTTGATTGTCAACAAAATCATTCATAGCCCACTTCCAGATCCCGTTTGCAAATAACCTTCCAACCTTTCTTCCTTCTTTTTCATAAAACACCAAAAGTGGAAACTTCGTTTTAACCTTCCCAATTTGTTGATAGAATAATGTTGTATTTGCATTTTTTTGATCAACATTGGCTGAAAATCCATTCAGTGGTGGAAAACGACTTAACTGTTCTTCTAATTCTTCACTAATTGTAAAAAGGCTAAAGCTTTGATTTAATTGCGGGTATGTTTCATTTTGTTGTGATCTATTTTTAGAGAAAGAAGCTGCAATTCCAAATTGAACTCCTAAATTATCCCACCCATCTCCAAGAATAAATAAAGGCACATCACTACTAATTATGTTTTTTAATGCACCGCTTAAAGGTTGATCAATTGAGGAAGAGTTATGTAAAATTATTAAGTCTGCATCATTATGGTTTTCAAAATCATCTAACAGGGCAGATTTTAATTCATAATTTTTATTCTTTTTTATGCTTCTCTTGATAGCAGCTAAGTCAGGATGTGGAGCTACAGCAAGTAATGAAACTTTTTGTCTACCATCCAAAATATCAATATAAAAGTCTAAGCGGTTGTTTATTAAATTACGTTCCTTATCTAATGGTAGCACCTCGATGGTATACTTTTGCACACCTACTTGATTCGCCTCTAAATTGATTTGAATAGTTTTCAAATAATCATCTGAATTTGTTATAAAACTTTCCGAAAAAACTACATTTTCATTCTTGATGACTCTAAAACTTATTTTTTCATTTTTTGCATCTAAAATTTTTAAATCAAATTCTACAGGAAAATTATTGTCTAAAAATGCAATTTTATTATTTCTAACTTGTGAAAGTATTGCATCTTTAAATGTTTTTGTATCTCCAACAGCAACTGTATATATTGGGTAAGACAACTTATTAGTCAAATAAAGAGGGTTACTTCCCTGGTTATAGATTCCATCTGAAATTAGCACGAGTCCGCTGACATTTCGATTGACAAAACGGTCTTCAAGAGCGGAAAATAGATGCTGATAATTCGTTATAGATCCATCATACTTCGCAAAGGAGTCTTGCTCGATAGGTTCTTGGTCGAATAAAAATGTTTCTACACTAAATTGTTGTGCTAAACTTGACCTTAAGCTTGATATTGATTCATTTAAATCAAGAGATGAACTGCTAGAATCAGTGTTCATCATCATTGAGGATGAGTTGTCTGTAGCAATTACTACAATTGGTTTTTCAACTGTTCTACTAAAATATTTAACTAATGGGGACAGTAATAAAACACAAATTATACTAACACTCACTATTCTAAAGAATGCTAATAATCCAATCAACAGTGAATTAAACTCATCCAGTTTTTTGTCTTTACGATAAAGCACAAAAGCATAAATTGCTCCAAGAAGAATACAAAATATAAAATACCAGACAGGGTACGGACTTACAATATTCAATGAATATAGTCTTTTAGGATGTTAGGTTTAAGTAAGCATTGCACCGCAAACGTTGAGCGTTTGGCCCGAAACGTATGTAGATAGGTCTGAAGCCAAAAACAATACAGCATTAGCGACATCTTCAGGGGTTCCAGCTCGCTTTAATGGTACACTCTTTAACCATTCTTCCATCACATCGTCACCTAGTTCCGCTGTCATTTCAGTAGCAATAAAGCCTGGTGCAATAGCATTGCATCGAATATTTCTACTACCTAATTCTTGAGCGATAGACTTGGTAAACCCGATAATTCCAGCCTTTGAAGCTGCATAATTTGATTGGCCTGCATTCCCACGAACACCAACCACCGAACTTAAGTTTATTATTGAACCTGATCGTTGTTTCAATAAAGTGCGTTGAACGGCTTTTGTTATATTGAATACCGATTTCAAATTGGTGTTCATTACATCATCCCAATTTTCTTCAGTCATTCGCATGAGTAATCCATCCTTTGTAATTCCAGCATTATTTACTACAGCATCAATACTTTCAAAATCTTTATTGATTTCCTCAATTAATTTTTCCGCTGCTTCATAATCAGCTGCATTGGATTGGTATGCCTTGGCTTTTACTCCAAATTTCATAATTTCTGTTTCTACTGCTTTAGCAGCGTCAGGTGATGAAACGTAAGTAAATGCAATATTAGCACCATTCTCGGCAAGTTTTAGTGCAATTCCTTTTCCAATTCCTCTAGTTGCACCTGTTACCAATGCCACTTTTCCTTCTAATAATTTCATGTAATTAGTTTTTTCAAAGATATTAATGAATGTTCAGTTATCAATCGTCCTAGTTCATTTAATAGTAATCAACTTTGTTTCTTATTTTTAAGAATGCTGAATCTTTGCCTTTCAGTCAAATTTTAATTACAACATGAATCACTTAGCTCACCTTTTTTTAGCACAATCAAATACTGATTTGATGGTTGGCAATTTTATTGCTGACCAAGTCAAAGGTAAACAGTTGTTGGACTATTCAACTCAAATTCAAAAGGGGATTAAAATGCATCGTGCCATAGATCATTTTACTGATAATCATGATATCGTCATGAACAGCAAAGAGCGCCTCTTCTCAAAGTATCACAAATATGCAGCAGTGATTGTCGATATGTATTATGATCACATTCTAGCTAGAAATTGGAAGGACTTTTCCCCCATCAGCTTAAAACAATTTGCCTCATCAGCCTACCAAGTATTAGTTGCTAAAAGCAATCAATTTCCTGAACGCTCACAACGCATATTAAAATATATGAGCAAAGATGACTGGTTGAGCAACTATGCTCATATAGAAGGTATTGACAAGGCACTTAAAGGCTTGGCTTACAGGGCTACTTTTAATTCAAAAATGGAAGAAGCAAGCCATGAATTAGAACTTGATTACGAACTTTACAAAGCTGACTTTAACGCGTTTTTTCCAGACTTGCTTAATCATATCCAACCTTGGTTAGTTGACTTAGATTAAATTAACTTTGAAACTTAATTATCCTTTATGAATACCCCTCTTGCCGAAAGAATGCGTCCAACATCCTTGGACGAATACCTTGGTCAACAGCACCTTATAGGTAAAGGTTCTATCCTGCGTAGCTTGATTGAAAAAAGCATGATTCCCTCCATGATATTGTGGGGAAGTCCAGGAATTGGAAAAACAACATTGGCCACAATAATAGCCAATACAACGGATCGACCTTTCTATACGCTTAGCGCGATTAATTCAGGAGTAAAAGATGTTAGGGAAGTTATCGACAGAGCAAAAAAGAAGGATCTTTATTCAGGTGCTAACCCTATTTTATTCATAGATGAAATTCACCGTTTTAGTAAGTCTCAACAAGACTCTCTTTTGGGAGCTGTGGAAAGTGGTACCATAACGCTTATTGGCGCTACAACTGAAAATCCATCTTTTGAAGTAATTTCTGCACTTCTAAGTCGATGTCAAGTTTATACCCTAGAGCCACTTGGAAAAGAGGAATTACTGGGACTAGTAAATACGGCCTTAAAAAAAGATGAACTTCTATCCCAAAAAAAAGTAAGCCTAAAAGAAACACATGCGCTATTGCAATATTCAGGGGGAGATGCACGTAAACTCTTGAATCTATTAGAATTGGTATTTAACAACCAACAAGAAAATAAGATAACAATTACCGATAAGTTGGTAAAACAAATTGCTCAACAAAATATCGCCAAATATGATAAAGATGGCGAGCAGCATTATGATATCATTTCTGCATTTATTAAATCAATAAGAGGAAGCGATCCCAATGCAGGGGTATATTGGTTGGCACGAATGATTGAGGGCGGTGAAGACCCTAAATTTATTGCTCGTAGATTATTGATTTTAGCTTCAGAAGACATCGGAAATGCAAATCCAACGGCATTAGTTATAGCCAACAATTGTTTCCAAGCTGTTAATGTTATTGGTTGGCCAGAATCAAGAATTATATTATCACAGTGCGTCACGTATTTAGCTTCATCTGCAAAAAGCAATGCGGCTTATTTGGCAATTAATGAAGCTCAAGCTGAAGTAAAAGAAAGTGGGAATTTAGCAGTTCCTTTGGCCTTGAGAAATGCTCCAACCAAATTGATGAAAGAAATTGGATACGGAAAAGAGTATAAATATGCACACAACCATCCTAAGAATTTTGTTCATCAGCAGTACATGCCTGACGAAATTGAAGGACAAACCTTCTTTAACCCAGGCACTAACCCACGCGAAATAGAAATGCGAAAGCGCTTAAAGGCTTTATGGCAAGAAAAGTATGGTTACTAGCAGCTTTTATTTTAAGAAATCGAATTCCGTACTTTAACTGTATAATTTCTAACTGCCTTATTCAAGGGTATATCTTCTTTTTCCATCTCGTGCTTAACCCATGCAGCAGCCATAACATGAGTTAATTGTTCACCTTCGTCTTCCCCTTCTACTTTTATTTTTGGTGACTTTTCTTCTAAAAAAGCTTCTTCAGCCTCAATAAGCTCTTCCAAGCTATGGTCGGTCACCAATTGTTTTATTACCGGTAATTTCATAATTAGGCTTTTAGCTTTTCCAACATTTCAACTACATTTTCCTCCTTTGATGTTGGACCTGAGGCAATGAGTTCTCCGTTTTTAAAAGCGGCAAAAAAAGGCAAATTGTCTACTCCTGCTCTTTTTCTTGCTACCTCATTTTCTTCTGCATTTACATCTAAAAAAGTTACTCCACCAAAACGATCATTATTTGAAAGTCGCTTATATTTAGGGGAAAATAATTTACACGATCCACACCAATCAGCGTAGTACTTTACCATTACCATATCATTATCAGACAAACTTGTCTCAAACTCCTTATCTGTTATATTATGTACAGCCATATTTTTGATTTTAGTATTTTAAAAAATAAATTTTATTACTTTGTATTATTAAAGTTTTAAGGCTTAATTAATTTTGCCTCATTCCAATATTTATCCATTTCTGCTAAGCTCATCTCACCCATCTTCTTTCCATCTTTTTTGGATTCGAACTCGAGATAATTAAACCGTTTAATGAACTTTTTGTTTGTTTTTTCTAAAGCATCCTCTGGGTTAACTCCAATAAAACGAGCATAATTTACCAAGGAAAATAGCACATCGCCAAACTCTGCTTCAATATTTGAGGAGTCAGGTGATGATGTCCCATTAATTTCTGTATTTAATTCCTCAATTTCTTCCTGTACTTTTTCAAATACCTGTTCAGGCTTTTCCCAGTCAAACCCAACTCCTCTAGCTTTATCTTGAATGCGAATAGCTTTTACTAATGCTGGTAACGACTTTGGAACACCTTCTAAAACTGTTCGTTCACCATTACCTTCTTTTAATTTTATTTTCTCCCAATTTGATAAAACTTCTTCAGCATTTTCAACTTTATCATTGCCATATATATGAGGATGCCTATGTATAAGTTTATCACAAATACCATTTAATACGCTTGCTATATCGAATTCATTTTTTTCTTCTCCAATCTTGGCATAAAAAACCATGTGTAACATTAAATCACCAAGCTCCTTTTTAACCTCTTCTAAATCACCCTCTACAATAGCATCAGTAAGCTCATAAGTTTCTTCAATAGTCAAATGCCTTAAGCTATCCATAGTTTGCTTCTTATCCCACGGACATTTCTCCCTCAATTCGTCCATTATGATAAGTAATCGCTCAAATGCTTTTAATTTTTCTTTCATAAATTGTTATAAAATTGAATTCAAAATTAAGGGAATTATAGTCCATTGAAATTAATATTTTTGCACGATGTTTGGAAGAGTACAATTCCTATTAATTCTTATTCTACTTTCCTTTAATCATTTAAACGCACAAGAAGAAACTTTACCAAGTTTTCAAGCGGGTATTAAAGGAGGGTATGGCTTCATTATTCCGCATAGTCCAGCTATGGAATACATTGCTTCTCAGCATGTTTCTAGACTTGAATTGTTTATTGAAAAAAACACTTTTGGTACGCGTGCATGGCAAAGTCGCTATCAATTTCCCCGCTTGGGACTAACAGTTAATTATTTTAATCTAAACAATCCAGAACATTTAGGAAAAGCATACTCTATCGCACCCTACATGAACTTTAACTTGTGGGGACAAAAAAGTGTGCAATTAAGACTTAGAACAGCTTTAGGGGCTGGTTATCTTGAAAAGCCATTCGACGCAAAAGAAAATTTTAAAAATGAATCGATTGGTAGTTATATCAACCTATTTTTTTCTGTACAACTAGAAAGTGAAATCCATCTCAATGATTATTTAGGACTGGTTTTTGGAATTGATTACGCTCATTTCAGTAATACCTCATTTAAAAAACCGAATAAAGGCATTAATATTCCTACAGCTCAAGGTGGTTTAATTTACCGTTTTGGAGAGCAGCAAAAAAGAAGTGATGAGTTAAAAAATTCTTTTGAAATACCTAAAGGTTTTATCCGGGCAAGTTTAGCATTTGGAGTGAATGAGATTTATCCCCCAGAAGGAAACAAATATTTAGCAAGTTTCATCTCTATAGGTTATGAAAAAAGAATCAGTCCAAAGAGCTCTTTAGGAATAAATACTGATGTTTTCTATAATCCTGCTAGACGAGAAGAATTGGAGCGTGATTCAATATACATCGATAATGGATGGGAAAATACTCAAGTTGGTGTTTCAGCAACATATACTATTCATTTTGGTCGTTTTGAGCCATTTTTTCAAACTGGCTATTACTTAAAGAAAGTGGATGAAGATCTCTCAAATGTGTATACAATTTTTGGAGCTAGGGTGCATCTAACAGATCGACTTACTGCTGTAATGTCGCTAAAAACTCACGTTGCAAGTGCAGAATACTTAACATTAGGTGTAGGTTACAGATTGATGAAATAATGATAAAATTGAAAAAAATTGCCTTTTTTATTTTTCTGTTTTCTACAATTATTAGTTGTAAGAAAGAGAATCTTGGTGATTGTTTTAAATCTACTGGCGAAATCGTTTTGGAGCAACGTCAGATACCCTCTTTTGAATCCTTAGAGTTACACGATAGAATTAATTTATTTGTTTCATTTGGAACTGAAATAAGTTTAACAATAGAAGCTGGAGAGAACCTGCTAGAACATATTGAAACGGAAGTAAAGAACAATATATTGATTATTAAAAATAACAATCGATGCAACTGGGTGAGAAGCTTTAAAAAGGAAATGAACGTGTACTTAACAGCACCAAGTATTAAAGGTATAAATCATTTTGGTTCAGGAGAATTGAGATTCCGAGATACTTTGACACGCGAAAGATTCACTTTTAATATGTACGAAGCAAGTGGAGATGGATACCTATTGCTGAATACTCAGCAAGCAGAATTAAAAACGCACACCGGTACGGGAACAATAACTGCTAAAGGAAAAGTAGATTATTTGGTGGCATTTGTTGGAGGAAATGGTTTTGTTGATGCAAGTGCTGTTGAGGGAAAAAGAGGCTTAGCTGTTGCCGTAAACACAGGTTATATCCGAATAAATGTTTCTGAGGAGTTAGAGGCTACAATATCAGGAACAGGAAATATTGAATACTATGGAAACCCTGTAATAGATCTTTCTGATACGGGAGGAGGTAAATTAATAAAGCGCGACTAATTTTCTAATTTTATTTTGCATCATCAGCATCCCAGCTAATTTTCAAAGTTTGTTTTCCCCATTCTTTTGCTTTTTTCACATCAACCCCCATATAAATATCAATTCGCTTGGTGTATCTTTTATTGAGTTTATCTTTAACTAAAAAGGGTTCTTCAAACCCCTCAAGGTATACCTCCTTATTGTGTACTAGGCCCGAATCTATCAAATCACGAGAAACGGCAATAGTTTTCATGCCAGGCTTTAGAGTATCACCCCAAGCAGCTACTGATGGATTATTGGCTTTAGTTTGATATGCAAGGGAATTATAAGCAGTAACAGTCACAACTAAAGACTTCTTAGGTTTAGTGTTGCAAGCTAAAAATAGTAGTGTTGCGAAGAATAGATATTTTGTTATTCTCATAGGGCTAAACTATATTCCAATATACTTAATTTAATTCTATTTGAAATTCAAATTAATCTATAGCTCCTGTTCCATCTCTAAGATGATTTTTTAGCTCCAAACTATCTAGTTTATTCACTTTAATTACCTTTGCACAAATACTTAGATATGAAAGTAATTTTAATCTCAATTGTAATGTTGGCCATTGGTTTTGCCGGGATAGCTATCAAACTTTTACTTAAAAAAGACGGTAAATTTGCAGGAACTTGCGCCAGCAACAATCCAATGTTAAATGAAGAAGGCGCTCCATGCAGCTTTTGTGGTGCTAAGCCAGATGAAATGTGCCAAAAAGAGGATTAAAACTCTTCAATACTTTTGGCTAAATGTGGAGTAAAATAAGTTTCAAAATTCTCTTCTTCTCCAGAATATATTAAATACGCTGAAAGTTCAGGGTGATTCTTTAAAAAACTCTTTGTTTTATCTACTCCCATAACCATAAAGGCAGTTGCATAAGCATCAGCCGTTCCACAATCATTAGCAATTACGGTTGCACTCATCAATTTATTTTTAGCTGGGTAACCAGTTTTAGGATTTAAAGTGTGTGAGTAACGATTGCCATCTATTTCGTAGTATTTTCGATAATTACCTGATGTCGCCATTGCTTGGTTTTCCAAACTAATTCTAGCTCCAAGATTTCTTTCTAAATTTTTTCCTTCCGGGCGATCAATACCAATTAGCCACCATTCCCCTCGCTTATTTTTTCCCTTTACTTTTAACTCACCACCAAGCTCCACATAATAATTTTCAACCTTTTTCTCATCTAAAAGTTTGCAAATTAAATCTACCGAGTATCCTTGAGCATTTGCATTGAAGTTTAATCTTGCTCCTTTGACTTTTTTACTTAATACAGAGTCTTTCAAAGAAAAAAGATCAAAACCGCAAATTGCCAATAAACTGTCAACTTTTGTTGAATCCATTTTTTCAGGTTTTGAATAGTCAAACCCCCAAGCTTTTATCAAAGGACCTATACTTGGGTCAAATGCGCCAGATGTGATTTCATTAATTTCTTTTGAAAGCAAGAATACTTGCTTAAAAATTTCATCAATTACCATTGAATCAGATTGATTGAATTGAGAAATGAGAGAGCTTGGCAAGTAGGTAGATAAACTCTTATCGAAGGCTGACAACAAAGAATCCACCTGATGCTTTAAACTAAGACTTGAATCTCCCAAATACTTAATGGTGTAAGTAGTGCCTTGAGCCTCACCTTGAAGGATATATTCTTGATTTACCAGCTCGTTCGAATCGCTTTTATTGGGTTGGCAAGAAAATAATACACAGCTGAGAAAAGCAAAAAAGATTATATTTTTCATTCTTTTTCTTCTTTTTCCTTTTTTATCACATCCCAAGTATGATCTCCCATCAAACGAGCAGTGGCAATGTATTTTTCATATTTGCACTCTCTAGCCCATTCATCGGGTCCAATCATAGAAAGCACTTTCTTCTCATTTTTAGTCTCATATAAATGGTAGGTATGCCCAGTCAATGGTTTAAACCCCATATCTGCACCATATATTTCTTCTGAAATTTCTACACGTTCCTTTAAATGATTAGCTTGGTTAACGAGCAACTCCATTTGATCATAAATCTGCTTCATTTGCACATTAGTCTGTTCTACCATTGCAGACATGGCTGAACTCTTAATACGGTCTTTATCGTCAGGAAAAATTACTGCACTACTCACATTATGCGCATAGGGCAGGTTATGTGGACTGTCTGTAATCTTATCCTCGTCTATTGGAGTCCTTAAATTCAGATCAGGTTTCTTCTTCTTACTCATTGTTGATTTTCTTCTCTAGTAAAAACTGGTTTAGCTGCTGAGCTCATTTCAGAATTATATCTATACCCTCCTAGGTCAAAACCCTGCAATTCATCTGAATGAGCAATTTTATTTTCAATAATATAGCGACTCATTAATCCTCTCGCTTTTTTAGCAAAAAATGAAATAATTTTATATTGACCATTCTTAGCATCCTTAAATTCAGGACTAATCACTTTTCCATCTAACTTTTTTGAATTTACTACCTTAAAGTACTCATTTGAGGCGAGATTTACAATTGTCTTCTCATGGTGATTCTTCAATTGTTCATTAATTAAATCAGTGGGTTGAGAACCCCAGAATTCATATAAATTGTTAGGTCGGCCAACTTTTAGTTTTGTTCCCATCTCCAAACGATAAGGTTCAATGATATCCAGTGGCTTTAAAGCACCGTAAAGACCTGATAAAATCAATAGATGGTCTTGTGCATACTCAATTGATGATTTTGTTAAAGAAATGGCATCTAAACCTTGATAAACATCACCAGTGAAAGCAAAAAGTGCTTGTCGACTAGTTGAACTTATTTCTTTTTGACCTTTCCAGTTGTAATAGCGTTCAGCATTCAGCTGTGCTAAATCATCACTAATAGACATAAGGGTTCTAAGTTTTTTATGACTGAACTTAGATAACTTCTTAATCAGCTTTTCAGAATTATCTAAATAACTAGGAACCGAAAAATTTTGCAATGGTACTTCCTGATCGAAATCGAGAGATTTTGCTGGTGATAATAAGTGAATCATGAGTTAATTTTCAGTGGAAACTGTTATGCTACTATTCTTTTTCCAAAGTTAACAAACGCTCTTCTAAATGGTTTCATAAAAAAAGGGAAAAGCTGTGCTTTTCCCTTTTCTAATAAAGTATTAATAGAATGCTAGTGATGCATTACTTCTTTTTCCACTTTGCTAGATTATCAGTATTCATCTTAATGTAAGGCTGATATTCTGCTGCTTTAGCTAATTCAAGTGATTTTTCAGCTGTTTTAATTGCCATCTTTTTATCACCTTTTGCTTCATATATTAAAGATAAAGTGTAAACATTCCAGAATTTCTCAGAAATTGAAACTGATTTTTTTGACCATTCTAGAGCTTGATCTAAATCTTGGTTGTTATCTAGGTAATAACGAGCGCTGCTATTATAAAGACCATATGCATTTTCTACTTTGCTAATTTCATCTTTAATGTTTTGCATAGCAATTTCTTTTGCTTCAACCTTAACTGGAATTGACCAGATTGTATTTTCCCAAGCAAACATTAAATCAGCAGATTCATCTGTAACATTGGCAAACCAGAAAGTCATTCTTTCAGTCTTCTCATCAGATTCCATCGGTTTTACAGTAACAGAAGCGACATCATTTTCCGCTTTATAACTACCTTCCTGAACACCTAAATCAGAATTCAGCATTACTTTCCATTCATTCTCACCTGGAATACTAACTATTGAGTAAGTACCAGCTTTCACATCAACACGACCAAAGTTTGCGTCAGTAGTAAATTCTATTTTAGTCGATTGATTTGCTCCAGTTCTCCATACTTGATCAAATGGCTCCAAGCCTCCAAATATGACTCTATCTTTTACACCTGGTCGTGAATACATTACAGTGATGTCAGTTAAACCAACACGTTGCATCACTTCTGCATAGGGACTTGGTTTTGGTAAATCTTGTGCTTGAACACCAACAGCTATAAAAAGTCCTAAAAGACTTAATTTAATTTTTTTAATCATGTTTATTGTATTTTTCGTTAAGTAGCAAACTTAACTCATTCTGTGAGAAAAAAACAGTTTTAAGTTTGTTTAACTTTATTTAGGTAGGTAGATAACCTTTTTGGATTCAAAAAAGGTGTCAGAAAAAAAATCAGAAATATTAAAAATTTCATGCTTTCGCTTAAGCTCTTCTAACTCTTCTGTTAAGTCTCCTCCTTTTAAAAATAAAAAACCATTTTTGAGTTCATTAAAAGAGCTGGGTTGAATCTTTTGATTTACCCAGGTGAGGAAACGTTTACTGCGAGTAACTGCTCTGCTCACTATAAAATCAAACTGACCATCAACCTCTTTAGCGCGTTGATGAGTTGCCCTTACATTTTTCAATTCTAAGACTTCAGCAATTGCATTTACCACTTTAATTTTTTTGCCTATAGAATCGACACCAAAGAATTTGACTTTTGGGAAAAAGATAGCCAGAGGTATAAGTGGAAAGCCTCCGCCAGTTCCAACATCTAAAACCCGAGTTTCACTCTTGAATTGTATGACCTTAGCTATTGCTAAGGAGTGTAAGACATGATGAACATAAAATTGATCCATGTCTTTCCGAGAAATCACGTTTATCTTAGAGTTCCACTCTTCATAGTGTGGCTTTAATCTTTCAAATTGTTGAATTTGAGAAGAGCTTAGCCCAGGAAATGCTTTTAAAATTTGCTCCACTACCTCTTAAATCGATTGCTTGCTTTTTCTAATGAGCTCAGAAAGTAATGAACGAGATCGGAATAATTGAGCTTTAACAGTACCTAACGGAATATTTTGTTCAGTTGCAATTTCATCGTAAGACCACTCTTTAAAATAACGCAAAGTAACCAGTGTCTTATAGGGTTCATCAAGTTTATCTACATACTTTCGCATCAATGAAATTTTTTGCTTTTCAATAAACTTCTCTTCAGGATCTTTTGTGTTTCCGGCTACTTGAACACTCCAACTTCCCCCTTTTTGACCTTCAATTTCTTCGTCGATTGAGGTTGTTCTCAATTTTTTCTTTCTAATAAAATCAATACAATGGTTTGTAGCTATACGGAACAACCAGGTACTAAAAGCATATTGTGGTGTATATTGATCTAACTTTTTAAAGGCTTTTTCAAAAGCTTCAATAGCTAAGTCCTCTGCATCACTTTCATTTCGAATCATTTTAAGCACAAGGTAATAGATAGGCTCTCGGTAGCGAGACATTATTTTTGAATAGGCAGCTTGTTCTCCCTTTTTTGCAGCCTCTACCAAAGCAAAATCTTCAGTTGCCTTCTTAGAAAAATTCTTATTTACTTCCATCTTTTTACTTTCCAAAACCAAGTTGAAACCCCAATAATTGTTTGGCTGATAATTAAAACAAATTCCAGCAACCAAAACCAAGGTATGAAATTTTGCTCGCTAAGCTTTTTACTAATCTTATTAAATATGATAGACTTTAAAACCAAAGTCAGTCCAAAGGTCATTAAAATGGTGCCAAAATTTTCACTAATATACAAAAGTATTAAAGTTAATATGTTTAAAAGTAAAGTGCTGCTTCCAAATGTTGCCAACTGAAACTTATGTTTCCTCTTATATTGCTCCCCTGCTTGTAGTTGTCTCCTTTTTTGCTGAAAATAAGTCATCCAATTATCACTCACTCTACTGATGGTTTGGGCCTTTTCATCCCATTCTAAAGCTACATTTTTGGATGTTGCCATTTCGTTTACCAATAAATCATCGTCACCACTTCTAATGTTCTTGTGAATATTAAAAACACTACTATTTTCAAAAATTGTTTTCGTATATGCTAAATTCCTTCCTACACCCATGTATGCATTACCTTTTGAAGCAAAAGAAAAATATTGAGCTGCCACCATTGTGTTTTCAAAGCGCTGCAAAAGATTTAAAAAGCCGTGTTCTTTAAAATAGCCACTATGTCCTAGCACTATTTGATGATCATCAGTAAAATTACTCGCCATTTTAACAAGCCAGTAATCTGATGATGGAACACAGTCTGCATCAGTAAAAACCAAGTGATTATAACTTGCTTTTGATATGGCCAATTGAATAGCCGACTTTTTCCCAGATTCATTATCCAGTTGATAGACTTGTAGCCGTTCATCATTAAAGCTTTGAAGAATTGACTGTGTTTGATCACTTGAATGATCATCCACAATTATTAATTCAAATTCAACTAGCTCTTGCTTTATCCAAAGTGGAAGGTGATTGGTCAAATTTTGAGCCTCATTTTTAACAGCTATTATTAATGAAACAGGTACGGGTTTATGCTGGGCAGTAGAGTTACTTAATCGGGCAAATGGGATGAAATAATTAAAATAAAAGTAGAGCTGTATACCAATAGAAGCAACCCACAAAAACCAACAAATTACTAAAAAACAGTCGATTACATCTATATTTTCATACCAAAGCATGTCCGTAAAGATAGAATTCTTTTAGGTGGCTTTGCTTACCTTTGGCCCTGTTTTAAAAAACAGGTATGCAATTTAAGTTAGCGCAGAAAGACAAAGCAACTAAAGCAAGAGCAGGAGAAATAACTACGGATCACGGAAAAATTGAAACCCCAATTTTTATGCCGGTAGGCACAGCTGGAACTGTTAAAGCAGTGCATCAAACAGAGCTTGTAAAAGATATAGAAGCTCAAATAATTTTGGGCAATACCTATCATCTATATTTACGGCCAGGACTAGAAATTATCGAAAAAGCGGGTGGATTACATCAATTTAATAATTGGCAAGGACCAATATTAACTGACAGCGGAGGCTATCAAGTTTATTCTCTTGCTCATCGAAGAAAAATCACTGAAGAAGGTGTGAAGTTTTCTTCGCACATAGATGGGTCAAAGCAATTTTTTACACCTGAAAATGTGATGGATACTCAGCGAACCATTGGCGCTGATATCATGATGGCATTTGATGAATGTACCCCCTATCCTTGTGATTATAATTATGCCAAAAAGTCGATGCACATGACGCACCGTTGGTTAAAGCGCTGTTGTGATCGTTTTGATGCTACTCAACCAAAGTATGGGTATAGTCAAACTTTGTTTCCGATTGTTCAAGGAAGTACTTATAAAGATTTGCGTATTGAATCTGCAGAAACTATTGCTTCATTTGAGCGGGAAGGTAATGCCATCGGCGGCTTATCAGTTGGTGAACCAGCAGAAGAAATGTATGCCATGACAGAAATAGTGTGTGCTATTTTACCAGAGGATAAGCCTCGCTATTTAATGGGTGTGGGAACACCTGCCAATATTTTAGAAAACATTGCTTTAGGAGTAGACCTTTTTGATTGTGTAATGCCAAGTCGAAATGCGAGGAATGGAATGCTATTCACAAAAAATGGGTTCATTAATATGCGGAACGAAAAATGGAAAGCAGATTTTTCACCTATTGAAGAAGGTGGAGCCAGTTTTGTAGACACTTTTTACACTAAAGCCTATTTAAGACATCTTTTGATTTCTAAAGAAATTTTAGGCGCACAGATTGCTACCTTGCACAATTTAGCTTTCTATATTTGGTTAGTAAAAGAAGCAAGGAAACAGATTTTGGCTGGAACATTTTTACCGTGGAAAGAAAAAATGGTAAAACAAGTGACTGTTCGATTGTAACACAAATGAATTATGAGTTTCCGTAAAAATAATTTTTTCGTGTTATGCCGAACTACTTTCAATCAAGCAAACGAATGCTTATGCAAAGATTATATTGTTAACGAAATATTGAATATGCACCATTTGAAAGTTAAATCGGTATAAATGAAAAAACTCGATTACTACATTATTAAGAAGTTCCTAGGGACTTTTTTCTTTTCTATTGCGCTGATTATCTCTATTTCAATTGTATTCGATTTTTCTGAAAATGTAGATGAATTCATTGAGAAAGATGTGCCTACAAGTTCGATTCTATTCGATTATTATCTAAACTTTATACCTTACTTCGCTAACCTGTTTAGTCCACTTTTTATTTTTATTGCGGTCATATTTTTTACATCAAAAATGGCAAGTAATACTGAGATTATTGCCATCTTAGCGAGTGGTGTTTCGTTTAGAAGACTGTTGAGACCTTATATGATTTCAGCAATATTCTTGAGCTTAATTTCTTTTTACCTCAACAACTTCTTAATTCCAAAAAGCAATGAAAAACGCTTAGAGTTTAGGTATAAATACATCAAAAAGGCCTATAAAAACAAAGATAAAAACATCCATCTGCAGCTTGATGATAATAGCTTCGCATCCATTGGGAGCTATTCTGTTCCAACTGATGTTGGAATTAAATTTGCCTTGGAAAAATTTGATGAAGAAGGGAATTTGAATTATAAATTAATTGCTGATTTTGTCAAGTGGGACACGAGTAAGAACATGTGGACTATTCAGAATTACTACGAACGACATATTGATGGATTAAATGAATCGGTTAATCATGGTTTAAGTAAAGACACAACACTAAATATGAGTCCCGCAGAATTTAGTCGAAGAGATACCGATGTAGAAATGTTAGATTATTTTCAATTGGAAGAAGAAATGGAGGCTGAACGCTTTAAAGGTTCGCGAAAAGTTGTTTTTTATGAAATTGAAAAACACCGCCGTTTTGCCTTTCCATTTGCTGCTATCATACTTACACTAATTGGTGCATCTTTAGCAAGCAGGAAAGTTCGCGGAGGTATTGGTTTACATTTAGGTATTGGGCTAGGCATTAGTTTTGGATTTATCATCTTTATGAAAGTCACCCAAACTTTCTCTACAAATGGTGGCTTAGACCCAATGATAGCTATGTGGATACCAAATATTGTTTTTGGATTACTAGGACTTTATTTGCTTAAAAAAGCACCTAAGTAGGAGTTTTAATTCATCACAAACAACTTATTTGAATAAATTGTACTATTCTTTAAATAAATCTTCTAAAGTAATTTATCTACGTATAACTTTGGATTGCCTTCTTTTCTTATAACTTTGTATTTTAACTAAGAAATCAAAATGGCATTAACTCCCTCTAATCCTTTCCCAATAGGCACAAAAGCTCCAAATTTCACACTACCAGATACGGTAAGTGATAATGACTTAAGCTTAACTGATTTAAAAGGAGAAAAGGCAACGGTAATTTTTTTTATTTGCAATCACTGTCCTTTTGTTTTACACGTGAATAATGAATTGGTAAAATTGGCCAATGATTATAAAAACGATGAAGTAGCATTTATAGCCATCAGCAGCAACAACGTGATTGCATATCCTCAAGATGGTCCTCAACACATGAAAACCATGGCACAAAAGCTCAACTACCCCTTTCCTTATTTATACGACGAATCTCAAGAAGTAGCTAAAGCATATGATGCCGCTTGTACGCCTGACTTTTATGTATTCAATAAAAACTTAGAGTCAACTTACCATGGACAATTAGACGATTCTAGGCCAGGCAATGGAATCCCTGTTAGTGGAAAAGACCTAAGGTTAGCTATTGATGCAGTGCTAGCAGATAAAGCACCCATTTCACCTCAAAAAGTAAGTGTTGGTTGTGGAATAAAGTGGAAATAAGAAGTTTTTTTTAAGGTTAATTTTGCTCTGCTTCAATATTGTAAGCCTCATAAGCTGCATCCAAGAAGCCAAATGAAAATTGATTTAAATTAGTTTCTGAGCAGAGTAAAACTAATACATTGTGCTTTTCAATCTCTTCTTTTAAATTGAGGTTTTTTGCAAGTTGATCTGGCTTACCTATTTGATGAACTTCATTAAAATAAAACCAAAATTGGCCATTGCCAAAAAAATCGGTAGAAAAGCCGTGGTTGTATAAGCCCCAATAAAAACTATCGCCAACTACCATTCCTTTAACATTTTCCTTTTGATTTTTTTTCACTTCAAAACGTTGATATGCCAGTTTCAAATCATCTAGATCTTCCAATATATTCATACCATCCTCAATATCTTCATCCGTAAATTTGGGTTTGCTAGAAATAAGTGTATCAATGAAGTGAAATTTTGAGGTGTGAATCCCGCTGAATTGATCTACATAATTCAATAAACTATCTCCAAATTTCAACTCACCAAATCGACTCCAGTGAGTACCTGATTTAGGCATTAGTGGAGCAAATGAATTCTTCTTCATCTCCAAAAACCATTTATTGACATCAATGTAATTCACTCCTGAATTACTTAGGTACTTAACATAAATTTGGTAATTGGTTTTAGCGTTGTTGTCGCCTTTTAATTCATTAGGTATATGCTCTGGATAATAGGCCCCTTTACCTGGTGCTATCACTACAAGCAAATTTACTCCACGCAGTATAAGTTTCTCTTGAATTCTTTTAAGCTTACTGACCTTTTCAGCGATAAGTTCTTCACCTATAAAGTTTCGGCCATAGTAAGCATCAATGTAATTTTTCTCATATAAATAATCGTCTTTTCCAACCACTACTCCATTTGCCTTCGCATGCTTATATAAGTTTAAAAATAACTGATTGTTTAATCTTACGAAAAAGGACCTAAATCCAAAGTTCTCATTTATGTATAAACTCAAGCTATCTTGATAGGCTCCTGAAAACCAGCTATCCAAACTAAATTCGGGCTGTTCAGCAAAAACAATGGCCCCTTTTAACTTTCTTACTTTACTGAAATGAGTGAACTGTTGTAACATTAAAATGAAAAAGCTGAGTACAATAATTGTAAGTAAGATCGACTGATATGTAAACTTTTTTTCCATCAAAATCTAAAATAAATAAATGGATTGAACCCACTTGATGTTATTGATGCAATAGAAAGCATTAAAAGTAAGAGGCCAAGTGCAGAGAATGTGATATGTGTTGGCATACTGTAGTGACTTCGGTTGAATACAAATTTTCCAATTTTCTCTCCAGTTTTTGAACTAGTTATAAAGCTAAAAATTATAGCAATAGCTAAGGTAAGTTTGAAGGAGGGAATCAATTCTGAGATAGACCCTGAATGGAAGAAGTACATTTTGCCCAAAATAACTTTTATGTCAGTAAAATGCTCTAAACGGAAAATCACCCAACCAGTCATAGTGATAATAAAAGTGACTAGAATACTAGGAATAGCACCAATTCTTTTTAGGGTTTTCACTAAGAATATTCTATCGAGTATTAAAAAAATTCCATGATATATTCCCCATAGGATAAAATTCCATGCAGCACCGTGCCAGAGGCCTGAAAGTAAAAACACAACTGTAAGATTTACATAAAGTCTACTATTAGATTTTACTCTATTTCCTCCTAGGGGAATGTATAAGTAGTCTCGCATGAAGGTACTTAATGTAATGTGCCAACGCCTCCAGAACTCTGATATACTTCGGGAAATATAGGGTGAGTTGAAATTTTCAGGAAATTTGAAGCCCATCATTCTCCCTAATCCAATTGCCATATCGGAATATCCAGAAAAGTCAAAATAAATTTGAAAAGTATAGGCTAAAATACCTATCCATGCTGTAGCACTTGAAATTTCTGTTAGATTCCCATTTAAAATAAGGTCTGCCTGCTCACCCATAACATTTGCAATCAACACTTTTTTTGCAAGTCCTAAGCAAAAGCGATAAAACCCTATTAGTTTATCATTTGTAGTTTCCTTACGATTGACAATTTGGTCTGAAATAGAACTAAACCTGACAATTGGTCCAGCGATCATTTGAGGAAAAGACATGATGTAAAGTAAATAATCAGAAACTTTCCTTAATGGCTTGCCGACTCCTCGATAAATATCTATCGAGTAGGTTAAGGTTTGAAAAGTGTAAAATGAAATTCCTATTGGCAAAGCAACAGCTGTCCAAGAAATATTTTCAATTTCTAGCTGTTGAAGTACACTGTTGAAACTTTCAATAAAAAAGTTAGCATATTTAAAATAGGCCAATAGCCCTAAATTGATAAAAACTGATAGCGTTAGTAGTTGTTTCTTAATCGCTTTTTTACTCGTGTTATATAAAGCACGAACAATATAAAAATCAATAATAGTTGATCCCAAGATCACAAAAATAAATTTTGGAGCACCCCAACTATAGAATAAAATACTTGCAACTAAAATAATATAATTGCGCAATTTTTTGGGTGAAAACCAATACAGCAACAAGAAAATAGGTAGAAAATACAATAAAAAAAGGCTGCTGCTAAAAACCATGTGCTAAAAATAGGAATACCGTTCAACTTAATTGGCTAGCAAGTTTACTTCAACCTTCGGAAAGTTTATAGCTTATTCTGATTTTCCTATTGACGAATTCTACCGAATTGGAAGCCAAAAACTACATTGTATTGAAAGAAGAAAAAGTCTTGCTCTGCTTTATCTGCAGCAAATTTTGTGGTGCGAATATCAGGCATGTTAACATAGCCACCCTTGGCCTCAGACTGAATAAAAAATCCACTTTTATGCTTTAGGTTGATCGCCAAAATTGCGTTTAAACCATAACCAGCCACACGAAATTCATCATTTCGCTCATTACCGAGTAGTTTTGAATTTGTTTTTGGAAGCATAATTCCTGCTCCAACTCCTTCAATAATATTTAACGAAAAGCGTTTTGAGTTTAACCAATCATAATGGTAACGTAGTTCTATGTTTTCATAATTTAAACCATCTGTATGCTCAAATTTTAAGAAGTCTTCAGTCAAAGTCACTTCATCATGATCGTAATCTGCATCATGCACAGTGCCGCTTCCATGAATTTCCCCATTTATCTCAACTTTCTGATTTTGTGTTACCACATATTTCATGTGATCATTTCCAATAGATATACTCAAGTCTTCAGTTAGAAAATATCCAATTCTAACATTGTATTGAGGAATAGTTGCCGTTCCTGGCTTAAAGTAAATCGAAGAAAGTTTAGTTTGCCGATCTGTTGCTTTAACATTTTCAAGAGTAAAGGCATAATTTGCACCCCTAAATGAAATATCTGAACGAGTATACTCAGATTGATTCCATCCCCAGTAAAAATAAAATTGCCCTTTATTTTTTTTAGGAATAAGAGTATATAATTCTTGAGAATAGGCAGACTGAAACAAGAAGAGAATTAAAGTTATTAATATGCTAATAACTTTATTAAAAAAACACATAAATATTTGATAATAAATTAGTTGAATACCTGGAGGTAAATGTAGTTAATCAGGAGGTGTAAATGCTGATTTATGCATATAATTGAGAAACTACATACAAATTAGTCTTTACAAAATAGGTGAATTTCATTAAAATGAATACCTTTCCAACTCATGGAAATAAAAGATGTGAAAGAGCTTATTCAACTTCGAAAGGAATTGCATCAGTATCCTGAAATTGCGCATGAAGAGAAAAAGACTGCACAAAAAATTATAGATTTTTTTCAGGAATTGAAACCTGATGAAAGCCGCACTGAAATCGGAGGGCAAGGATTAATCTTCACTTTTCAGGGTAAGAAAAAAGGCAAAACCTTACTTTTTAGGAGCGAACTTGATGGTCTGCCAATCGAAGAGTCAAACGAATTTAGCCATGCTTCCAAAATTCAGGGAAAGGGTCACCTTTGTGGACATGATGGCCATATGGCAATCCTTTGTGGCTTGGGTAAAATACTAAGTAAAAGAGAATTCAAAGGAAAAGTACATTTACTTTTTCAGCCTGCTGAAGAGGTAGGTGAAGGTGCATCACAAATGCTTGGCGATAAAAAAATGCAATCCATTCAACCGGACTTTGCATTTGCGTTACACAACTTGCCTCAATTCAAAATAGGTCATGTTATTCTAAAGTCAGGAGTCTTTGCAGCCGCATCAACAGGAATAATTTTTAAACTAAAAGGAAAACCAACTCATGCCAGCCATCCAAAAGATGGTATCAATCCAAGCTTTGCCATCAGTCAATTGATCCATTTAATGCATGAGACACCTCAAATGCATACTGCTTTGGAGGAGGCATTCCAGATTACTATTGTAGGCTTCAATGCAGGTCAAAAGGCTTTTGGAACTTCAGCTGCAGATGGAGAGTTATATGCTACTTTAAGGGCTTACAATAATTCAATTATGGAGCGAATTTGCCAACTCATTGAGAAAAAGTCTGCCGCAATTGCTAAACAAAATCAATTGGAATTAGAAATATCATATACAGAAGGTTTTGCAGCGGTAAATAATGATGAAGAAGCAACTCGGATAGTAGAAAAAGTATGTAAAAAATTAAGGATCAAAACCCACCCTGCAGATCATCCATTTCCATGGTCTGAAGATGTTGGGGAATTTAGTAAGTACTATCCTTTATGTTTATTTGGCTTAGGAGCAGGAAAAAATCAGCCACAGCTTCATAACCAAGACTATGATTTTCCAGATAGCTTGATCGAAAAAGGAGTAGATATCTTCTATCAAATTATAGAAACAGCAAACGAATAAAATGAGTCATACTTCACACATTGTATTAAATCAAAAAGCGCTAAAAACAAATATTGAATTTGTAAAAAGTCAATTAGAATCCAACTGTAGATATTCTATGGTGATAAAAGGCAATGCCTATGGCCATGGAATTGAAGACCTAGTGCCTTTAGCTATTAAATGTGGTGTAGACCATTTTTCAGTATTTAGCATTGAAGAAGCAAAGCGAGCCTTTAAGGTTTGTAATGGTAAGTGCAATATAATGCTTATGGGGTATATTGATGAGGAGAGTATTGATTGGGCCATTAAGAATGAGGTATCCTTTTATGTTTTTTCTTTAAATAGGCTAAATGCCACTATAAAAGCAGCGAAACGGCTAAATTTAAAAGCAAGCATCCATGTCGAAATTGAAACGGGTATGAATCGAACTGGATTTGACGAACATGAGTTGAGTTCCATCATCCAATTATTAAAAAAAGAAGCAGAACACCTTGTAATTGAAGGGATTTGCACCCATTTGGCTGGAGCAGAAAGTGTAACCAACTTTGAAAGAATTGATAGACAAGTTAAAACCTATCACCAACTCTTAAAGAAATTTACCGCTGAAGGAATTAAACCTCAGTATCGGCACATTGCTTGTTCAGCCGGTGTATTAAGCTATCCTGAAACCCAACTAGATCTAGTTCGCGTAGGTATTGCAAATTATGGATATTGGCCAAGTAATGAGTTAAGGATGAACCGCATGCTTAAACACAAAGACCATAAAGATCCATTAAAAGCGGTATTGGCTTGGAAAAGTGAAATAATGAGTTTGAAAAATGTTGATGAAGGAGAATATGTCAGTTATGGCAAATCATATTTAACGAATCGCCCTACCTGTTTAGCAAGTGTTCCTGTTGGATATGGCTATGGTTTCAGCAGGGATTTAAGCAATCTTGGTAGAGTTTTAATTTTGGGAAAACGAGTGCCTGTTATTGGAGTTATAAACATGAATATGCTCTTAGTAGACGTCACTGATATCCCTCATGTAAAGGAAAAAGACGAAGTTGTTCTAATTGGTCAACAAGGAAGTCTAGAAATATCTGTAAGCTCTTTCAGTGATATGAATAATAGTTTAAACTATGAACTACTCACCAGATTACCGGATCATATTCCGAGAATTGTAAAGTAAATAAAAATGAAAAAAAATGAATAAGTGCTTAGTGCTCCTTTTTCTCAGTTTGCTCCTCATTCATTGTAAAGATGACGAGACAGGCAATACTTCAAGTTTAGCTACAAACAATGTAGGTGATTTTGCAAACGACTACTTAAGTGATGAAAGATATACTTCATTAACGATTGAACTTGTCTACGAACAAGATTCCAAACCAAATGATGCATCCATTGACAATCTAAAAAGCTTTTTAGAAAACCTATTGAATAAACCAGGTGGCATTAACATTAAAGAAACACTTATACCTGATCAAGGAAACTCAAACATATCATTGAGTGAAGTTCGTGACATTGAAAAAAATTATCGAACAGTATTTAATTCTGGCAAGAATAGTACCGCCTTTTTCTATTTTGCAGATGCAAATTATGACCAAGATACTCAAAACAGTGCAACACTTGGTATTGCATTTAACAGCACTTCAATGGCACTTTTCCAAAAAACTATACAAGAGAATACTGGTAATATTGGTCAAGCATCAACTATTGAGGTAGAAGAAGGGGTGTTGAAGCACGAATTTGGGCATATTCTAGGTTTAGTAAACCTAGGAACACCAATGCAATCGCAGCATGAAGATCAAGCACATAAAAAACACTGTGACGTTGAGAGTTGCTTAATGTATTATGCAACTGAAACAAGTTTATTTTTTGACAATATCCTCAATAGCTCAGTTCCAAATTTAGATCCACAATGCATGGCTGATTTAAAAGCTAATGGAGGAAAGTAAAGTCCAAATTATTACTATAAAAACCTGAACTGTACATTTGGTTCAACTAAAGCCATTCATATTCTAAAGCGGTGCGTTGATAATTGATAATTGAGCCTTACTTTTGCGGCCTCAAAAAATGGTATGAAAAAGTATTTTAATCTCTTCGATTTATCACAAAAAGTCAACTATAAAAATGAAGTCTTATCTGGCTTAACTGTTGCTTTAGCACTTGTTCCTGAAGCAGTTGCCTTTGCCCTTATCGCTGGTCTTTCGCCATTAACCGGCTTGTACGCTGCGTTTATGATGGGGTTAGTTACTTCTGTTTTAGGTGGTCGGCCTGGAATGATTTCAGGAGCAACTGGCGCAATAGCAGTTGTTTTGGTAACCCTAGCCAAATCACATGGAGTAGAATACATTTTTGCCACAGTCATATTAGCTGGTATAATTCAAATTTCAGCTGGTTTATTGCGCCTGGGAAAATTGATGCGTTTGGTGCCACAACCAGTCATCTTTGGATTCGTAAATGGACTAGCCGTAATTATCTTCTCGTCACAATTGGTGCAATTTAAAGACAATGCTGGAAATTGGCTGACTGGAGAACCCCTCTACATTATTTTAGGCTTGGTGCTATTAACCATGTTAATTATATGGGGATTACCAAAAATTAGTAAAGCCATTCCTGCCTCCTTAGTCGCTATCTTGAGCATTTTTGGAATAGTGGTAGCGTTTGGTATCGATACAAAAACAGTTGGTGACATTGCCTCTATTGAAGGTGGCTTCCCTCCTTTTAATATCCCATCTGTTCCTTTCAATTTAGACACTTTTCTACTGATTTTACCCTATGCTGCTATTGTTGCAGGAGTTGGTTTAATTGAAAGTTTGCTAACGCTGAACATAATTGATGAAATTACAGAAACACGCGGCAGAGGCAATAAAGAAGCAGTTGCTCAAGGATTGGGCAATATGTTATCAGGCTTATTTTCTGGCATGGGCGGTTGTGCGATGATAGGTCAAAGTTTAATCAACATTTCATCTGGCGCTAGAGCTAGATTATCGGGAATCGTTGCTTCAATAATGCTGCTCATGTTTATTATGTTTGGTGCCAGCATTATCGAGAAGTTACCAATCGCTGCTTTAACTGGATTAATGATTATGGTATCTATTGGAACTTTTGAGTGGGCTAGTTTTCGTACCATTAATCGTATGCCTAAATCAGATATTTTTGTAATGGTGGTGGTGACATTAGTAACAGCTGTACTGCATAATTTAGCATTGGCAGTAGTTGTCGGGGTAATTATCTCTGCATTAGTCTTTGCCTGGGACAACGCCAAGCGAATTAGAGCACGCAAACACATCGATGAAAATGGAGTAAAGCACTATGAAATTTATGGTCCGCTATTTTTTGGGAGCACAAGTGTTTTTAATGACAAGTTCGATGTGCTCAATGATCCTGAAGAAGTAATTATTGACTTTGCTGAAAGTCGTGTAGTGGATATGTCTGCTATTGAGGCCTTAAATAAATTAACTGAGCGTTATTTAAAGGTGGGAAAGAAAATTCACTTGAAACATTTGAGCTCTGATTGCAGAAAATTGCTTCAAGATGCAGAAAAGATTATTGATGTGAATGTATTAGAAGATCCTACCTATAAGGTTTTAACGGATAAGGTCTAGTTGATATAATTCAAACAAGGTTCAAAAAAGTTTAACGCATAAAAAAGCCCGAACATTGCTGTTCGAGCTTAGATAAAATTTTATGTGATCTGCTAACCTTAAACTACTTTAACGTTAACGGCATTCATTCCTTTTCTACCTTCTTTCAATTCAAACTCTACTGCATCACCTTCTCTAACTTCGTCAATTAGACCTGATACGTGCACAAAGTGTTCGTTTTCTGTTTCGTCTTCTTTGATAAAACCAAATCCTTTGGTCTCATTGAAGAACTTTACTGTTCCTGTATTCATTATAAAAAATTAATTATTAAAGTGCAAACTTAGGTTTTTATCTGCTTGCCAACGCATTATTTCAATATATCAGCAAAAACTTGTTTAAATTTTTCAACTTTAGGTTGCACCACCATTCTGCAATACCCTTGTTCGGGATTATTTTTAAAGTAATTCTTGTGATAATCTTCCGCTTCAAAAAAGACTCTATGTTCAGTAACTTCAGTAACTACAGGCTTATCATAAGCTTTAGAAGCATTTAAGGCTGCAATGGTTTGTTCCGCTTCTTCTTTTTGAGCTTCATTGTGATAAAAAATAGCAGAGCGGTACTGTGTCCCTTTGTCGGCACCTTGTTGATTAAGAGTAGTAGGATCGTGTGTTTTGAAAAACACCTCCAATAATTTCTTAAATGAAATTACTGTTTCATCATAATCAATTTGGATAACTTCAGCATGACCAGTAAGTCCGCTGCACACTTCACGATAAGTGGGGTTAGCAATTTTCCCTCCAGTGTATCCTGGAAGTACTTTTTCAACTCCATTTAAGGCTTGAAAAACTGCCTCAACACACCAAAAACATCCTGAGCCGAATGTTGCTTTTTTCATAAAAAAATAATTTTATCTCAGTAAAACAAAGGTGTTTCTAAAAAGTTTTTTTGTGTCTTTGTAGGGACAAAAGTCAGTGGCGATGAAGCATGAGAAAAATTGATGCCTCATTTAGACAAAAAACTAGGTGTTGAATTACATCAATTTGAAATTAACCAACTCTTCCAATCTTCTTAGAGTAGTCAGCTACTTTTGCATCTAAGTCAGTTTTAATGGCATTGAAGTGCTCTCTTACTTTTGCTTTCTTTTCATTTTTGGGGTAATTAGACACCCTTCTCAACATTTCATAACGATCGTCAATAATAGAGTCGATAGTACTATCCATTTTTTTCACTTCTTTTTCATCCCCATTAATGGATTCAATAAAAGCATCTTCAATGATTAAATCAGTCTCTTGTTTAATTTTCTTTTTTAATTTTCTTCTACTTGGCATAATAAAGGTTTTTTTAAAAATAAGACTTTTAATTTATGTGTAAAATTTACTTATTTAATATCTTGTTTAATTTTACAAAAAAATAAAAGAACTCCTGTATTCAATAATTGATATTGAGGCGACTGGCGGAAATGCAAAAAACGGAAGAATAACCGAAGTTGCTATTTACCGCTTTGATGGCATTAAAGTAGTTTCAGCATATGATTCACTGGTAAATCCGCAACGCGGTATTCCGCCATATGTGCAAAGACTAACTGGAATAAATAATAAAATGGCAGCAGCTGCGCCTATTTTTTCTGAATTAGCTCCCACAATTAAAAACATGCTTTCAGAAAGCTGTTTCGTTGCTCATAATGTAAAAGCAGATTATAGTTTTATTCAAGCAGAATTAGAAGCGGCAGGAATCGAGTTTAAAAGTCAACGCCTATGTACCTTGGAGTTGAGTAAAAGGCTTATCCCAGAAGCCCCTTCTCATGGCTTAGGTAATATTTGCAAGTTCTTAGAAATTAATCTTCCTGGACAGCATAGAGCCACTGATGATGCCCTAGCTACTGTAGAACTCTTTAAAATTTTGATGCAACGAGATCAAGAAGGCCTGATTGAAAAATTAAAAAGAAAAGCGTAAAGTTGAAAAAGCTTCTAAATAAGTTCAGCTTGTTTTTACTTTTAGAAAAAATAAGAGATATTTAATTGTGCATTGGGCTTAACATCTAACACGGCGACATCTATTTGATCTTCTCGAGTAATAAAGTCAGAAGTACTACTTCCATTTACTGGTGTAAAAATGGTGTTATCCGAAATAGTACCACCTTCTTTAGCATATTGAAAAACCACTGCCAACTCAGTACCTAAACTAAAACGGGGGGAAATAAAATAATTAAAACCTCCACCTGCTTGCAAACCAATTCCCAATCCGCCATCTTGCTTAATTGTTCTCTGAGTTCGCGCTGTTCCTGCACTTGTAGTTTCATTTCTGTTTATCTCTCCATTTGTTTTTCCTATAAAGGTTAAATCGAGTTGTGCAAAAATGAAAGGATCAAGTCGCTTTGTTGGCATCAAGTGTTTCTCAATTCCTGCAGAAACATTAATGAAGTAATTGCTGAAAGTAGAATCTTCCTCTACTAGTGCTAAACCAACGCTATCTGCTTTCTGCCTTTTATAACGGTTAAAATTGACTCCAAACCCCAGACGTAAGGCCAAGTCATCTTCTAAATAATATTTGACAAAAAGTAGGTTCTGTCCTAATTCATTTGAATTAGATTCCAAGCTAATGTTATCAATTAATCCATCAACCACTAAGCTTACACCTATATCTCGTGCTTTTGGAAAAAACTTACTGCTTTCATAAGCTTTAGTGCTATCTTGAGCAACACTGTAAAAACTGCTTGTTAGCAGGATAGCAACAGTAAATAAATATCTTTGGATTCTCATAGGTCTTAATTTGGATGAACAAATAACAGCAATCTTAGCTACTTATTGCTCAACTTCCAAAAGATTTATTTTGTAACATGGGTACAAAACTAAAATCACCAAAAGTCTCTGTTTTAAATTTATTTGAACCAATTTTTGTTATGCGCTGCATGTTCTGTTTTTCTCCCTCACCAAGAGGAATGACCATCATGCCTCCAACAGCGAGTTGATCTTTTAAATTGTCTGGTATAAAAGGAGCTGCTGCAGTGATTATTATTCGATGAAAAGGAGCAAATGTGGGTAATCCTTTATAACCATCACCAAAAAATAATTTAGGAAAATAGCCCAACTCATTTAGCTTTTGCTTGGATTTAAGGTGCAATGAACGATGTCGTTCTACACTAAAAACCTTCACTCCCATCTCCATCAATACACAGCTCTGGTAGCCGCTACCGGTTCCTATTTCTAACACTTTTAAACCTGTCTTTAAGTCTAATAATTGAGTTTGAAAAGCTACGGTGTATGGCTGTGAAATAGTTTGTTCTGCACCAATTGGAAAAGCTTGATCTTTATAGGCAAAGTTGATAAAGGCATTATCCATAAATAAATGCCGTGGTACACGGTCTATGGCTTCTAAAACTTCCTCACTTTCAATGCCCTTTGTAATTAATTCTTGAATTAATTTCTTTCTTAATCCCTTGTGTTTATAGCTATCCTGAACCATTCTACAAAAGAACACACAATTTATTTACTTAGCATTCAATTATAACTTCAGTTTTTCAATGCAATATTGTTAACAACACAAGTCTATTCTTCAAGAATAATACTTGCTTTAACTGTTACTTTTGTAAAAAAAATAGCAAATGCTCAAAATTGGAGTTTTAGGTGCAGGTCATCTTGGAAAAATACACATCAAGTTATTACAACAAATTGACGATTATGAATTAGTTGGTTTTTATGATGCGGATCAAAAAGCAGCTAAGGCAGCAGCAGAAGAATATCAGATTAATGCATTTCCTTCCGTTGAGGCATTAATTGATGCTGTTGATGTAGTTGATATTGTTACCCCAACATTGTCTCACTTTGACTGTGCAGTAAAAGCTATTCGCCAATCAAAGCACATTTTTATAGAAAAGCCCATTACTAATACTGTTGAAGAGGCAAGAAAGCTAATCGATCTAGCACATGAGGCAAATGTTAAAGTTCAAGTGGGTCACGTAGAACGTTTCAATCCAGCATTTACTGCTACTTTGCCTTACATTAAGCATCCAATGTTTATTGAAACGCATCGATTGGCCCAATTTAACCCTCGAGGAACAGATGTATCAGTGGTTTTGGATTTAATGATTCACGATTTAGATATTGTATTAAGTATAGTAAAAAGTAATGTTCGGCGCATTAGCGCAAGTGGAGTTGCAGTTGTAAGTGACACACCTGACATCACAAATGCTCGAATTGAATTTGACAATGGTTGTGTTGCAAACCTCACCGCTAGCAGAATTTCATTGAAAAATATGAGAAAAACGCGTGTTTTTCAAAAGGACGCTTACTTGTCAATTGATTTTTTAGAAAAAGAAACAGAAGTGGTTCGACTTTCATCTGTTGAAGGTGAAGCAGACCCGCTTTCAGTAACAATTGATTTACCTGAAGGCAAGGGTCAAAAACAAATTTACTTTGAGAAACCCGATGTAGAGCCAAATAATGCAATAAAAGATGAATTGCAAGCATTCGCAGATGCAATTAATAATAATACTAACCCTCCTGTAAGCATACATGATGGCTATAATGCATTAGATATTGCACATCGAATAATTGAAAAATTAGACTTAACGAAAGAAAACATTATCTCGTAGACAATATTTCATATCTCCACTACGTTCCCATATGTTTAGCCTTTTATGAAGCAATTTTATCGTTTTGTACTTGTAAGTTCTATTCTCGCTTTGTTTTCTTGCGATAAGGAAGAATTAAAAGCACCAATTCCTGGTTATTTAACGATTGAAGATGTTCGAGTAAACACTACACTAGAAGCTGAGGGTTCTGCTAGCGATAATATTACCGATGTAATTGTTTTTTTAAATGATCAATCATTAGGATTTTTTGACTTACCTGCAAGTATTCCAATACAACAGACTGGTGCAGTAAACCTCAAAATTAGAGGAGTGATACCAGTTAATGGACAGTCGAGTAAAATAGTGCAATACCCCTTCTATACCACTTTTGAGTTAGATACCATTTTTGTGCCCGAAGAAGAAATAGTGCTTGCTCCAGTGGTAGAATATTTCAAAACAATTGATTTTACTGAGCCTTGGTCAGGAGAGGATTTTGAAAGTGGTATTAATTTTATTTATAATCCTAAAAGCGATACAACGTTTGTGCGAGAAACAAATAGTAGCAATGTTTTTGAAGGTAGGGCTTCAGGAAGGGGTTCGTTAACAGCAGAACAAACGCTGTTTGAAGCTTGGACACCAACATTTAGCAACATTCCGAGAAATGGAACAGCAGTCTACTTAGAGTTAGATTATAAATCTACACATGACTTTGTGGTTGGAGTTTATGCTAATGATCAATCCTTTGAAAGTGCAATCGTATTTTTTCGTCCACAATCTGAATGGAAAAAAGTTTATGTAGACTTGGGCAATGTTTTTTCAACACTGTCAACAGCCAGAAATTATAACATCAGTTTTGGATACCAAAAACCCCTTGGGTCTTCAGGAGATTTATTTATTGACAATGTTAAAATACTGCATTATTGATGAATAATCGCAAACAAGCCATAAAGTATATTTTCTTTGATTTTATATCGGCAATGCTTGCGTGGGGCTTATTTTACCGTTTTAGAAAAGTTTACTTAGAGCCTAGTAAATTTGGCTATGAAGTTCCAGTTGATTACGATGAGAATTTCTTTTATGCATTGATAATTATTCCATCTTGCTGGATCCTTTTATATGCTTCAACAGGTTTCTACCGCAATTCCTACCGTAAATCTCGATTGAAAGAATTCTCTCAAACAGTCACAGCGAGTTTATTAGGCTGTATTTTATTGTTTTTCGTCTTCATTTTAGATGATGAGATCGATACCTACAAAGACTATTATTTATCCTTTCTATATATTCTTTTTTTCCATTTCGTTATCACCTACTTTTTTAGGTTTATTTTAACAAGTAGGACCGTTTATAACATTCAACATCGAAAAATTGGTTTTAACACCATTATGATTGGTTCTAACGAAAACGCATTGAAGCTATACCAAGAAATGGATGGTGAAAAAAAATCATACGGCAATAAGTTTATTGGTTTTGTTAGAGTCGATAAAAAAGAAGCCTACTTAATTGAGAAGTGTTTGCCATTTCTAGGAAATAGCAATGAGTTGAAGAAAATTGTTGAAGAGCACAAAGTTGAAGAGGCCATTATCGCCATAGAGTCATCTGAGCACGCCAATTTGGAGTCAATATTAGGGGAGTTAGAAGGATTAAATGTGCTGATTAAGGTTATTCCAGACATGTATGATATCCTCGCAGGATCTGTTAAAATGAGCTCCATTTTTGGTGCTCCTTTAATTATTATCAATAGAGAAATAATGCCTCCATGGCAGCAAACCATAAAAAGAGGAATTGACATTTTTACTGCACTCACAGTGCTTGTATTATTTAGTCCGATTTTTATAACTGTTGGCCTAATTGTTAAATTCACTTCTAAAGGACCTATTATTTTCTCTCAAGAACGGATTGGTATTCATGGTAGACCTTTCATGATTCACAAATTTAGATCCATGTATACAGATGCTGAAAAAGATGGACCTGCGCTTTCAAGCGAAAACGACTCCAGAATTACACGATTTGGGCGCTTCATGAGGAAAACCCGTTTAGATGAAATCCCTCAATTTTTCAATGTTTTAGTTGGCGACATGTCGCTAGTTGGACCAAGGCCCGAAAGACAGTATTTTATTGATAAAATTGTTCAAAAAGCTTCTCATTATAACCATTTATTAAAGGTGCGACCAGGTATTACCTCATGGGGCCAAGTAAAGTATGGCTATGCAGAGAATGTTGATGAAATGGTAGAACGCTTAAAATTTGATATCATTTACATTGAAAACATGTCTTTGTTTGTTGATTTCAAGATACTTATATACACGGTACTGATTGTTATTAAAGGAAGCGGCAAATAATTTTGTACTCCCCTAAAAGCATGATTACTTTTGACTTTTACTAAAATAAAAATCACATGAATAAAGTAGCAGTAATTGGAGCAGGAACCATGGGAAATGGCATCGCTCATACTTTCGCACAATTTGGACACGAAGTTTCTCTAATCGATATATCGCAAGATTCATTGGATAAAGCCTTAGTTACTATTGAAAAGAATTTAGACCGCCAAGTTTCAAAAGAACGCATTACTGCAGAAGAGAAGGATTCTACTTTAAACAACCTAAACACGTTCACAAAAATGGAAGAAGGTGTCAAAGGAGTTGACTTAGTAGTAGAAGCAGCTACAGAAAACATCGACATCAAGCTAAGTTTGTTTAAGCAACTTGATGAATGCTGTGCTCCAAATGTTATTTTAGCGAGTAACACCTCTTCCATATCAATAACCAAAATTGGATCAGTTACTTCTCGTCCTGATAAAGTAATTGGAATGCACTTTATGAACCCTGTGCCGGTGATGAAGTTAGTGGAAATTATTAGAGGGTATGCTACATCTGATGAAGTCACTAACACCATAATGGAAGCATCAAAAAAATTGAACAAAATTCCAGTTGAGGTGAATGATTACCCTGGTTTTGTTGCAAATAGAATTTTGATGCCAATGATCAATGAAGCAATATATACCTTACACGAAGGAGTTGCAGGTGTTGAAGAAATTGATACTGTTATGAAACTTGGCATGGCTCACCCGATGGGTCCTTTGCAATTAGCAGATTTCATCGGATTAGATGTTTGCCTTTCCATTTTAGAGGTGTTGTACTCTGGTTTTGGTAATCCAAAATATGCTCCATGTCCATTATTAGTAAACATGGTAACTGCCAAAAAGTTAGGTGCGAAAAGTGGAGAAGGTTTCTATGAATATACTCCAGGAAGCAAGGAATTAAAGGTGGCTAAGAATTTTAGTTAAATCAAATCTTTATCTTTTTTTCTCTTTTTTTATAGGGTATTTGTCCACTTTCTATTCTGAGCACTATATCCTCAATGGCCGAATCTTCGCCGTTGGGGTCATATTCTAGTTTTAAATTTGATCCGAATAAACGAGCTAAGCCCTGCCAAATAAACGCAGAAAAAGAGCCTCTTAACTCCTTAACTAAATCATAGGATGTATTTCCAGTTTCTCTGTCAATAAGTTTTACTAGAATTATACCCTGCTTTATAGTAAGTTTTTTTAACTCCCCTTCAAACTCACTCATGAGTTGTTCTTCAACTGATTTAATGTATTTTTTTCTTTTATATTCACTAGTTATTGTTGCTAAGGTATCATCAAAGTATTGCAACATTTCTCCTGCAATTTTAGCATAAGGATAAACTTTTACTACATATCGTTTCAACTTTCCATAGCGACGTTCTTCTTGTTTGTTTTTAAAAGTAGGTGTGGCAAAAATATAAACAGGATCAAAGCGATACAATGGAATGGTATCCCCATCTATCACAACGGTTTCCCATACGGTTGGAAGTTTTTCAACCTTTTGAGCATTCAGTTGAACACTCAAGAAAAAGAAGATAAAAAGAAATACAAACGATATTTTCATAATTACCTAAAAATCAAATTTAAGAATGCAAATACAAATAAGCGAAAACCATGCCTTGAATAATCCTTAATTAACTTTGAACGCATTTTAAAAAATTCAATTGCATGAATCATGAAAAAAAAATAGAACAAGAAGCAATTAATGAAAGTGTTGAACACCTGAAAAAAGGAGATGTAATCTTGTTTCCATCTGACACGATTTGGGGACTAAGCTGTGACGCAACAAATCCTGAAGCTGTAGATAAAATATTGAAGTTGAAAGGACGAAGTGAAGAAAAAAGCTTTATTGTACTAGTCAATAGTGATCGCATGATTAATCAATGTGTTAAAGACTTTCCTTCTGTTGTTTGGGACATGATTGATTTAGCTGATAAACCTCTAACACTAGTACTCGATGGGGGCCAATATGTTGCCCCAAAAGTGATTAATAACGATGGGAGCTTAGGAATTAGAAATGTAACGTCTGGACCAATTTTCGATTTAATTCAGAAGTTTAATAAGCCAATTGTGTCAACTTCACCAAACTTTTCAGGAAAACCAACCCCAACTACATTTGATGCTATTGATGAAATGCTTAAACAAGGCGTAGATTATATCTATCCGAATAATCAGAAAAATTCTAGCCTTTTAGCTCCTTCAAAAATTGTAAGAATAGCTTCAAATGGGCAAGTTAAAATTCTTCGAAAATAAGTGCAATTCGTACTTTTGTAAAAATTTTCTCCTTGCAAGAACAGCTTTCACATCCAATATTTAAAATAATTTCTGAGGCTGCCGAAGAATTAAATGTAGAAACTTATGTTATTGGTGGCTTCGTGCGCGATATTTTACTAAAAAGAGAAAGCAAAGATATTGACATAGTTTGCGTTGGAAGTGGAATAGACTTAGCTAGGAAAGTTGCGGAAATGCTCCGCTTAAAGCAAGTTTCTGTTTTTAAAAACTTTGGAACTGCAATGTTAAAGTATCAAGAGTGGGAAGTTGAGTTTGTTGGAGCACGAAAAGAATCCTACCAGCGAAATTCACGTAAACCCATTGTTGAGAATGGCAATTTGGAAGATGATCAAAACCGAAGAGATTTTACCATAAATGCAATGGCCATTTGTTTGAATATGAATCGTTTTGGTGAGCTTATTGATCCATTTGATGGCGAAAAGGATTTACAAAAAAAACTTATTAAAACTCCTCTTGCTCCTGCTGAAACCTATTCTGATGACCCGCTGCGGATGATGCGGGCAATTCGTTTTGCAAGCCAGCTAAATTTTACTATCGAAGCAAAGTCATTAAAAGCGATTACGACAGAAAGTCATCGAATCACTATTGTTTCTCAAGAAAGAATTACAGCTGAATTGAATAAAATCATATTATCGCCAAAGCCATCTGTAGGATTTAGAATTCTTTTTGATACTGGCTTATTAAAACTCTTCTTTAGTGAAATGACTGATTTGTTCGGAGTTGAAACACGTAATGGACGATCACATAAAGATAATTTCTACCACACACTTCAAGTGCTTGATAATATTTCAGCGAATACAGATAACTTATGGTTAAGGTGGGCAGCAATTTTACATGATATTGCCAAACCTGCTACGAAAAGATTTGATGAAAAAGTTGGTTGGACTTTTCACGGTCATGAAGACAAGGGAGCGCGAATGGTGCCAAAAATCTTTAAAAAACTGAAGCTGCCTCTCGATGCAAAGATGAAGTATGTGCAAAAGCTTGTACGCCTTCATTTACGGCCAATTGCCTTAGTTAAAGAAACGGTCACAGATTCTGCCATCCGTCGTTTACTTTTTGAAGCGGGGGAAGACGTAGATGACCTCATGCTGCTTTGTGGAGCCGATATTACTACCAAGAATCCAAAACGAATGAAACGTTATATGAAAAACTTCGCTTTGGTGGAAGAAAAGTTAAAAGAGGTTGAAGAAAAAGATCATTTAAGAAATTGGCAACCACCCATTTCTGGAGAAACTATAATGAAAGTGTTTGATATCAGTCCTTCGAAGGAGGTAGGGCAAATAAAGAACAGCTTGAAAGAAGCAATTTTAGAAGGAGAGATCCAAAACAAGCCAAACGAGGCATGGAACTTGATGCTAAAACTCGGTATTGAAATGGGGTTAAAACCGATTAAAAATCAAGCAATTATTGAAGAAAAAAAATAAATCTATAGTTAACATTTATCAAATTACAAGGGAAAAATTACTTATGAATTTCTTCGAAGTAAAAGTATTAATAGAGACAAAAAATACGGTATACAGGGACCTATTGCTTAGTAGTGAAAATAATTTAGAAGAATTATTTAAAGCCATTATCGACGCTTTTGGCTTTGAAGGAAAGCAAATGGCTTCTTTCATAATTGAAGGTGATGGTTGGCAGGCTGCTGCAGAATATCCTTTAGAAGCATTAGGAGAAAATGATTCAAAGTTGATGTCTGATATTAAGCTAAGTGAAGTTTTTAAGAATATTGGTGACCATTTAACTTTGATTTACGACTATATGAATGAATGGAAATTTCAAATAGAAGTGATTGGACTTAATGAACAACATTCAATTAAAGAAACCCCAGCGTTACTTAAGTCTGTTGGTAAAGCACCAAATGAAAATGAGCGAGAGTTAAGTGGCAATGATGCTGAATCCATTTTAATGAATGCCATTTTGGGAGATGAATTCGCAGAGGATGAAAATGATGATGATCTTTTTGATTCAGATGATTTTGACTCATTAGATGATTATGAAGAATATCAATAAGTGAAAAGTGAAGAAAAGCCAATTGTAATTGCAGTAGTTGGTCCAACAGCAGTAGGTAAAACAAAAATTGCTATTCAACTGGCTCAAGAATTTAATGCTGAAATAATTTCTGCTGACTCCCGTCAATTTTATAGGGAATTATCTATAGGAACCGCAAAACCAAGCCCCTCTGAGTTAAAAGAAGCTACACATCATTTTATAAATAACCTAAGCATCAATAGAGATTATAATGCAAGTGCTTTTGAAAAAGATGCTCTTGCATTTTTAACACAGTATTTTGAACATCAGAATATTGCCATTTTATGTGGAGGGTCAGGAATGTATGTAGATGCTCTATTAAAAGGCTTTGATAGTGAAGTACCAACAGCTGATAAATTGATTCGAAAAGAATTGAATGAGCGACTTGACAAAGAGGGTATTGAGAGTATTCAGGCGCTATTAAAACAACTTGATCCTGAATTGTATAAGACTATCGATCTGCAAAATGCTAAACGCCTATTGCGCGCGATAGAAGTTTGTTTAATCATTGGGAAACCCTTTTCAGAAATTCGAAAGAATAAGCATAAGAAAAGAGATTTTAATACCATTAAAATTGGATTAAATGAAGAACGTGAATTGCTTTACACTAAAATTAACCTACGCGTTGATCAAATGCTTCAAAATGGATTGTTAGAAGAAGTAAAATCAGTTCAGCAGTTCAAGCATAAAAATGCATTGAAAACAGTTGGTTATAAAGAGTTATTTGCTCATTTAGATGGTATGCTAAGTTTTGATGAAGCTGTTGAAAAAATTAAAGTGAATAGCAGAAGATATGCAAAGCGTCAATTAACATGGTTTAAGAATGACAAGGAAATAGAATGGTTTGCACCAGACCAAAAAGCACAAATCATTGAGTATATTCGCAGTAGAATATTTTCCAATGGGCAATAGAGTAGATGAAATAAAAAAGATGCTGAAAACTGATCCAAATGACAGTTTTTTGACCTATGCCCTAGCCTTGGAGCACGAAAAGGCCGGAGATGTAAAAGCAGCAATAAGGATTTTAGAAGAACTTAACCGTCAGGATCCTGAATACCTAGGTTCTTATTACAAGCTTGGCCAGCTCTATGAAAACAACAATAAAGCAAACAAAGCAATTTCAATTTATCGTGCAGGAATAAAGTTGGCAGACGAAAAAAGCGACTATAAAGCCAAAGGTGAGTTAGAAGAAGCACTTTGGTTGATAGAAGAGGACTAGTTCAATTGATCAATTCTTCTACTTTATTTATTTTATCCAAATCTTTAGGCATCCTACAGTTAGCTAAATTTTATAAAGAACTATGATTACTTACAATCCCAAACAATGGTTTGGTCTTATTTTTCGATTTCATAAAAGTGATACCTTTCGTCAATTATTTTGGGTTCTTTTTTTCTTTGCCCTATGCACAGCCGGATTGGTATATGCAGAGTTGCATTTTAAAATGCTTTATGTATTTTCCAACACCATCCAAATTCATTCCCTTCTTGGTTTTGTTATTGGTCTTTTATTGGTTTTTCGAACGAATTCAGCATATGATAGGTGGTGGGAAGCACGAAAATTATGGGGTTCGATGGTGAACAATAGCAGAAATCTAGCCATAAAAATAAATGCCATGCTGCCGGCTGAAGATAAAGCGAATAGAGATTTTTTTACTGTCTTTATCCCTAACTACGTTTTTGCAATGAAAGAACATTTAAGAGATGGTGTAAAAATTGAAGAAATTGAAAGTCATGACGACTTGAGTACCAAAAGCCTTCTAACTTATAAACACCAGCCTAATAAAATAGCTTCAAAAATGTATGAGCGCTTGCAATATTTATATACCACAAAAAAAATAAGCGGAGATCAATTAATTACGATTGATGGGGAACTAAAAGCATTTACCGAAATTATAGGTGCCTGTGAAAGAATAAAGAATACCCCTATACCATTTTCTTATAACCTCTTTCTGAAGAAATTCATTTTTGCCTATACCATCACATTGCCTTTTGGTTTGGCACATGATTTTCATTATTGGACGATACCAATCTCGTGTTTTATTCTATACATATTTGGAAGTTTAGAGCTCTTGGCAGAGGAAATTGAGGATCCTTTCGGTACGGATACAAATGATTTACCAACAGATGATTTAGCAATAAAAATTAAAGGAAACGTCGCTGAAATTTTAAATTGATTTCATTGGTAATGAAGATCCCAAGTCATTTTATTATTTATAAAATGAAAGAGTTATTAAGCCACTATAAATGGTTTTTTTATTAAAATAAAAATTATTTACCTTTATTAATTAAGGACTGTAAATCAGCCACTTGATCCGTTTCGTCTAATATTTCATATCCTAATATAGTTTCCAAAACATCTTCTAAAGTTACCAGGCCTGTTACGCTTTTATATTGGTCTTCAACAATATATAAGTGTTCTCTTTTTTTATGCCGGTTTTTAAAAAATTCTCCTAATAATTCTTTTTCATTAATTGATTTTACTTCTCGTTTTAATTCGACAACTGTCATTTCTTTATGCCCTAATATTAATTGGCTTAATAAGTCACTTTTGAGAACCATTCCTATCACGGCTTCTTTTTCTTTGTCAAAAATTGGGATTCTAGAAAACTGCGAGAAGCGTTTCTGATTATAAACTTCTTCAAGTGTTTCATTTTCAAGGGCGGAGAACATTACTTTTCGAGGAGTCATTATATCTTCAATGCTCTTGTTAGGTAAATTTAAAACGTTCCTAATAAGCAGACTCTCTGATGGATTTATATCTCCATCTTCAGAAACAGCTCTTGTCATAGCTGCTAAATCAGATCGACTTAAAACACTTTTATTTTTTTCATTCTTCATCCCTTTTGTAATTCTTTGGCTTAACCAAACTAGTGGAGTAAGCACTCTAATCATAATTTTCAAAGAAGTTACTGCAAAAGGTGCCAATTTTTGCCAATTATTAGCTCCTAAGGTTTTGGGAATTATTTCACTTAATATTAAAATAGCTAATGTCATGAAAGTGGCTATTATTGATTCAGCCGAAAGAGTAAATAAATAAAAGTCAATTGTAGTTTCACCAAATACATTATTTGCTTGAACGCCAACACCAATCGCTCCAACTGTATGTGCAATTGTATTTAAGGTCAAAATGGCGGAGAGTGGTCGATCTATATCCTCCTTAAATTGGTTGAGGTCGTTAAAAAGATTTGGCTTCCCCTTTTCTTGCTTTCGGATAAATGAAGGAGTTATACTCAATAAAACAGCCTCTAGAATGCTGCATAAAAATGAAACTCCGATGCTTAGAGCTAGAAATAGAAGTAATAATGTCATCTAAATTAATTTAAAAAGGATAAGGTTAGTTTTTTAATCATATAAAGAGATTGTTTTTTATGCATTAACTCAGAGTGACCAATTTAGACATTAACTGAAAATATTTAAATGTCTTATTTTGTTTATATAATTTTTAAAAAAGATAAGCAACAAAATTGAATTCAAAGCTGTTATTAAAAAGACTTTTTATTTTCACCATGGCAGTAATAACTATTTTAAAATAGAATCACTCAATGAATTTCAAACTAAAATATAATAAGTTATTTAATCATTGATATTATGAAACAAGCAACAAACAGAAGATCCTTTTTTAAGAAATTTTTGGCTCTAACTTCAGGAGCTGTAATTGCTTCAAAGTTTGGTTTTGCAGCTTCACAAACTAAGCCAGAACCAAAACTAAAAAACATTACGGCCTTGGGATTTCAATGGCAAACAAAAGACCCCTTTCTATTTTGTGTGCATCATGGGGATGCCTACCCTCGTGGAAATGAAAAAATGGGCCCTGTTGCTAATTTATCCGGTCGTGAAATAGGACAAGACTTTATGATTAAGGATGGCTTTAGAATGTATCATGGAAGAACAGTTCCTGGTTTCCCTGGACACCCACACCGTGGCTTTGAAACCATTACTATTGTTCGCAAAGGAATGGTAGACCATTCAGATTCATTAGGTGCCTCAGGAAGATATGGAAATGGAGATGTGCAGTGGATGACTGCTGGGGCTGGAGTTTTACATGCAGAAATGTTTCCGCTGCTGAATCAAGATAAAGGAAACCCTTTAGAGCTGTTTCAAATTTGGTTGAATTTACCAGCTAAGAATAAAATGGTTGATCCACACTTCAAAATGCTATGGAACGAAACGCTTCCTAAAAAAACACACTATGATGCCAATGGAAAGAAGACACTTCTGGAAATAGTTACGGGAAGATATCGATTGTCAAAAGCACCAAATCCACCGCCTAACTCTTGGGCAGCAGATGAAGCTAATCAAGTTGCTATTTACAACATACGAATGGATGCAAATGCCAGTTTTACCTTACCTAAAGCAAAAGCAGGATTAAATAGAACATTGTATTTCTATGAGGGAAATGAGTTAACGATTGATGGGCAAAAATTAGCACATTACCACTCTGCAGATGTAAGATCAGATGCAGATATTTTACTTAAAAGTGGAAGAGATATCAGCCACATTCTTGTACTGCAGGGAAAACCAATTGGCGAACCAGTAGTGCAACATGGCCCTTTTGTAATGAACAATAAGCAGGAAATTCAACAAGCATTTCAAGATTACCAACAGACGAAGTTTGGTGGCTGGCCTTGGAAAAGATTAGACCAAGTTCATCCAAGAGAGAAAGGTCGTTTTGCTATTCATGCAGATGGCAGAAAAGAAGAAAAGACTTAGGTTTAAATGTAGTTGATATCATTTCTGAAGCGCTCAATCAATTGATTCTCTTCAGGGGTTATAGGATTCCTGGAGCGAGCTACTTTTTCAAGTATCGCTGGAAAGTCTGAACGCATATCATCGCTTAGATAACTCTTGTATTCAGTCAATTCTTCAATGGCTAGTTTATATAAGTTCTCTATCTCAAAATTGTCGTGCTTCCCCAACACATGAAAAATAATTTCGGAAACATTTATCCCTTCATCATGGCAGTTTATAGATGTGGTAACGATTTCGTGTAACTTATTTCGTTCTTCTTGGTCAATCTTACCATCTGCTTTTGCGACTGCATATGCTGCTAGCCCTAATCCGAAATACATTCGCTCCTTTCCTGTCATTTTTCTTAACTATTTTCAGCTCTAAATTAGATAAATTAATACTTACAACCCGATTGTGCCGGCATAGACTTCTTCAGCAGGACCAATTAACCATACATTCTCAAATTGATGTTCGGCTATTCGATCTAGATCAATTTTCAATTCTCCGCCTTTCGTCTCAATTGATACACTCTTATGATAGGCGTTTTCCTTTACCAAAAAACTCATGGCTACTGCAGTTACTCCAGTTCCGCAGGAATAAGTCTCTCCTTCAACACCTCGTTCAAAAGTTCGAACTTTTAATGTATTGCCACTTATACTGACAAAATTTACATTCACCCCTTCCATTTTGTACGGCGCACTATTGCGAATGGCAGCTCCTTCTTTCTCCACATCCACTTTCTCCACATCATCTACATACTTAATGTAATGTGGTGAGCCGGTATGGATAAAATAATCATCTCCTAGTTGTTGAACTTCATTAACGTCCTTCATTTGTGTTGCAAATAATTGCCCTACTGTCTTTCCATGATGAAATCCATCAATTGCTTTAAAATGAGACTCTCCATGAATTATTCCCAGCTTTTTAGCAAAAGCTTGAGCGCACCTACTACCATTACCACAAAAACTTTGTGTTCCATCAGCATTATAATAATCCATTTCAAAATCACAGAATTCTTGATTTTTAAGAATTATGACTCCATCTGCTCCTATTCCAAACCTGCGGTCGCAAAAATCTTCGATTTGTTTTTTTGTTAATAGTAGTTCCTTTTCACGCCCGTCAATCATTACAAAGTCGTTCCCAGTTCCTTGATATTTAAAAAAGCTTATTTTCATGCATCTCTTTATTGACAACCGGTATAGCTTAACATTAATTAACTCAAGCCCAATAACTTTAAGATAAAAGTGGCGTTGTATTTGCTATTAGTACTTGCGAAGTTAACCGTTAAAATTTAAAAATATGAAAAAGTTTCTTGGAGCATTTTTAATTGCAATAATGGGAGGAGCAACTTCCCTAGGAGTTTATAAATTGGTAGAGCCAAAAACTCAGAATCCAACTGAATATCATAAAGAAAACGACAGCAAATTGGTTGGGTTAATTGAATCTGAACCAGCAATGGGTGTAGATTACATGACTGCCGCTGAAATGACAGTGAACGGGGTGGTTCATGTGAAAACAGAAGGAATTATGGAGTATCATAAAAGAGGTTATGACCCTTTTCGTGAATTCTTTTACGGGGATGGGACTTATGACAGAAGCTACAAACAACCCATAAGAGGTGCAGGATCTGGAGTAATTATTTCTGCTGATGGCTATTTAGTCACGAATAACCATGTGGTTGAGAACGCCGATGAGATAAAAGTCACCTTAAACAATAAAAAAACCTATTCTGCAGAATTAGTGGGAACTGACCCGACAACGGATTTAGCCTTATTAAAAATTGAAGAAGAAAAATTACCTTTTATCAGCTATGGTAATTCAGATCAAATTCGAGTAGGTGAATGGGTGCTAGCTGTGGGAAATCCATTTAACCTCACTTCTACTGTTACTGCTGGAATTGTATCTGCAAAAGGGAGAGACATCGATATTTTGGGCAATGACCCCATGAGTGGTTTACCTTCTATTGAGTCGTTTATACAAACTGATGCAGCAGTAAATCCTGGAAACAGTGGTGGTGCCTTAGTAAATACAAAAGGAGAATTGTTAGGAATAAATGCAGCGATCAAATCGAACACCGGGTCATTTGCAGGCTACTCTTTTGCTATCCCTTCAAACATCGTTAAAAAAGTGGTTAGCGACTTAAAAGAGTTTGGAACAGTTCAACGTGCATTTATTGGCATCAACATTCGAAACATTGATGAAAATTTGGCAGAGGAAATTGGAATAGATGATTACAGTGGTGTTTATGTTGCCGGTTTGGCAGAATTTGGCTCAGCAAAAGAAGCTGGAATCGAGGAAGGTGACATCATTAAATCCATCGAAGGAATTGAGATGAATACCGTAACCGAACTACAAGCTAAAGTGGGAGAATATCGACCTGGAGATAAGATAGAAGTCGTTTTAATCCGCGATGGTGTTAAGCAAGAAAAATTAGTAACGCTTAAAAACTTAGAAGGTAATACTTCAATTATTACAGGTGGAAAGAGTGCCTTAATGAAAGAGCTTGGTGCCAAATTTTCTACGGTTAATGAGGAGTTAAAAGAAGAGCTTTCAATTAGTGGTGGCGTTCAAGTAGAGGAAATCTTTACCGGAAAATTTAAGAATGCCGGTGTAAGAGAAGGGTTTATCATTACTAGAGTAGATAAAAGCGCTGTTGAAAGTAGCGATGAATTAGTTGAATTATTAGAAGATAAAAAAGGTGGAGTTTTACTCCAAGGTGTTTATCCAAATGGCAAAGAAGCATACTATGGTATAGGGATGTAATTTATCTAGAGGTTCAATTTATAAGGTAGGCAGTTGAAGTCAAATTCAACTGTCTATTTTGTTATTACAATTTCCTTATCAACATAAATTTGCCGAATTTTGCACACCTAATACCGATAACACATTCAATATAGTCCAATCTTGGACTATTTTCTTGTAGTTTCGGCATTTACAGTTGAATTAGTCAAATAAAATCTAGTTGAAAAAACTATAAAATTAACGTTCTCTTAACCTTAAAAAAGTCATCTCGAATGAGTACAGAATTGAAGAATGCTGAAGAGTTTGAATCTGCCTTAAACAACTGGGTAGATCAAGAAAAAAAAGCGGTAGATTTAAGTAATACGCTAGGACAATTGCTTTATGGTCAATCCATAGAATTGGTTCTATTTAGAAATCACTTGGTAGATCGAAGTGTTTCAGAATTGCTTAAAATGCACAAGAATGCTCAAAATTTCACCAACAAATCAGTTAGTATTTATGATACTGCAGATTTAGCGAAGGAAATTCTGTCTATGGACCTTGCGCCTTCCAAAATTGACATTGGAAAGTTAGCGAACGAATGGGAACAAGAGAAAAATAATTTCAACTCAAAAAGAGATTTTATTTCAGACCACCTTAAAGATCTTATTGGTGTTGAAAAAAGAACCTTAGAGCCTAAAGATGTTATTCTTTATGGATTTGGTAGAATTGGTAGAATTGCTGCCAGAGAGTTAGTGAAACAAGCTGGAAAAGGTCAGCAGTTGAGGTTAAAAGCGATTGTCACAAGAGGTGACGATGCTATAGCCATGGAAAAAAGAGCCGCTTTATTGAGAAATGACTCTGTTCATGGCACCTTCAATGGCACCGTTGATGTAGATACAGATAAAAGAATAATGCGAATCAATGGACAAACTGTTCACTTGATTAACGCTCAACAACCTGATGAAGTTGACTATACCGCATATGGTATTTCAGATGCCTTATTAATTGACAATACTGGTGTTTTCACCAATCGCGAAGCATTGGGAAGACACTTAAAATCTAAGGGTGTAAGCAAGGTAATTTTAACGGCACCTGGAAAAGAGATTCCAAACATTGTTTATGGTGTTAATCACAAAGGAGACTTAGATATTGAGAAAGAAAACATCTTCTCAGCAGCATCTTGCACCACCAATGCCATTGTACCAGTATTAAAAGTGATTGAAGATACCTTAGGGGTTGAAAAAGGACATATTGAAACAGTTCATGCTTACACAAACGACCAAAACTTGTTGGATAACATGCACAAGAAAACAAGAAGAGGTCGTTCTGCAGCTATAAACATGGTAATTACTGAAACTGGAGCGGGTAAAGCGGTAACTAAGGTTATTCCTAGCTTACAAGATAAGTTAACTGCAAATGCCGTTCGTGTTCCAACACCAAATGGTTCTTTGGCCATTATGAACTTAACAGTAGGAAAAGAAACTTCTGTTGATGAAGTTAATGCTATTTTAAGAAAAGCAGCCTTGGAAGGTGATTTAGTCAACCAAATTTACTTCTCAACCGATAATGAAACCGTTTCTAGCGATATAATTGGCAATACCTGCTGTTCCGTTTATGACAGCCCGGCAACGATTATTTCAACAGACAAAAAGAACATTGTGCTGTATGTTTGGTACGACAATGAGTTTGGCTACACCAAGCAGGTTATTCGCTTAGCGAAATATGTGGCGCAAGTCAGAAGATTGATTTACTATTAGTAGTTAGTGTTTATATATCAAAAAGCCCTTTCGAATTCGAAAGGGCTTTTTGGGTAGTTTATCTTTTTACTTTCTAAAAAAATCGAGGAGTAAGGCATTCAATTCTTTGCGATGAGTAATGTTCAGTCCGTGCGGGGCACCCTTTATCACTTCATAGCTATTGTTTTCAATTCCTTTAGCGGCTTGGTCTCCTGCAGTTTTTATCGGCACAATATTATCTGCATCGCCATGCACAATTAATGTTGGTACAACTACATTTTTGAGTTCTTCCCTAAAGTCAGTTTCAGCCCAAGCTTGTGCACATTTCAAAGTTGCTCTAGGCGAAGCATGTGAGGCAATAGAAAAATCATAATCTAGCTGCGCTTCACTTATACGATCTTTTAAGTCCTCGTAATTGTAAAAATTCTTAGAAAAGTCTTTAAGAAAACCTACTCGATCTTCAGCTAATGCCCCCATAATTCCGGCTAAATCTTCTTCTGGAACTCCGTCAGGATTATCGTCTTTTTTCTTTACTAACGGTATGATAGAACTTATTAATGCCGCCTTAGCAATTCGGTCATTTCCATAATCGGAGAAATATCGAACTACTTCTCCCCCGCCCATTGAAAAACCACAAATAATGACATCCTTCAAATCCAATTGCAAAATAATGGAACGTAAATCACTAGCCAAACTGCTGTAATCATAAGAGCTCCAAGGTGCTGATGAAATGCCAAATCCTCTTCGATCATAGGCAATACATCGATACCCAGCATCTACAATCTCCGTAATTTGTCCTTCCCACGCTTTATGACTTAGTGGCCATCCGTGAATTAAAATTACTGGCTGACCACTTCCATAGTCTTCATAGAAAATATCAGCCGTCTCTTTAGTATAATTATTCGTTAAAAATGGCATAACTGGGTGTATTAAAATTCAAATTCTAAGATAAGAATTAGTTCAAACAATTACCTATTTTTTAGGCACTTAGTTCATTAAAAAATGATAAAAACTCATTAAGTGAAAGTACAATCGACAAAGAAATCTACTTCTCCATTGAAAAATGAAACTCTAACGCCTTTGTGAACTTAGTGAAATCTTAGTGTCCTTTCTGATTAATTTTTTAAACCTTTTCAAAAAATTTACTGTTAACACAATCAACTATAAACTACCTCAGCTTCTGATTCCCACCCATTACAAAATAGAGTATACTTCCAAGTATTGGTAAGAACAAAATAATGAGGACCCAAATTAACTTATCAGAGCTGTCTTTAAAATCACTTCGCAATAAATCAATTAAAGCTAATAGAGGTAAGAGCAAAAAGAATGCTGCGATAATAAGGGCGATTAATATGCCTAAGCCACCTGCAAATGTTTCCATATTCTATTTTTTAAATTCGGTAATTGTTTTATGAATAATACCCACACATTCCATTAACTGCTCCTCAGTCATTACCAACGGTGGTGCAAATCGAATAATATTCCCATGTGTTGGTTTTGCCAACAAGCCATTATCTCTTAGGGCAATGCAAATGTCCCATGCTGTTGAGCTTTCTTCTGTATCGTTGATCACGATAGCATTCAATAAGCCTTTACCGCGCACTTTAACCAATAGATCAGATTCGTCAACTAGTTTTTGGATCTCAGCTCTAAAAATGTTGCCCAAGTAATCAGCTCTCTCAGCTAGTTTTTCATCTTCCACCACTTGTAAAGCGGCCATGGCTACTTTAGCTGCTAAGGGATTACCTCCAAAGGTAGAACCGTGTTGTCCCGGTTTAATTACCATCATCACCTCATCATTGGCTAAAATGGCACTTACTGGATAAACACCACCTGAAATGGCTTTTCCAAGAATCAATACATCTGGTTTAAAATCTACTCTACTCTCACATTTAGCCCCTTGACAATCGCAGCCTTTGCAAACTGCCAACAGTCTTCCTGTTCGTGCAATACCTGTTTGAACTTCATCGGCCATAAAAAGAGCACCAGAAGCCTGTACTAGCTTACATGCTTTTTCAATGTAATCTTCATCTGGTGTATATACTCCTGCTTCACCCTGTATTGGCTCAACCAACATACCAGCTACATTCTCTTGCTTCAACGCTTCTTCCAAAGCCGCTAGATCATTGTAGGGGATTCGAATAAATCCTGGTGTGTATGGACCATAATCATCACGAGCATTATCATCATTTGAAAAAGAAATGATTGTTGTGGTTCTTCCGTGGAAATTTCCATCACAAACAATAATTTTTGCTTGATTTTCTGGAATACCTCTTTTCTCATAAGCATATTTTCGACAAACCTTAATAGCTGTTTCTACTGCTTCAGCACCTGAGTTCATCGCCAATACCTTGTCATAATCAAAAAACTCACAAACCATTTTTTCAAACTCCCCCAGCACATCATTATAAAATGCTCTTGAGGTTAAAGTCAAAGTTTCAGCTTGTTTTTTTAATGCGTTGACAATTGTTGGATGACAATGCCCTTGATTTACAGCTGAGTAAGCGGATAAAAAATCAAAATATTTTTTCCCATCAGTATCCCACATATAAACGCCTTCTCCTTTGCTTAGCACTACTGGTAGTGGATGATAATTGTGCGCTCCATACTTCTCTTCCAATGCTATTGCTTCGTCTCCTGATATTTTAGTGTCAATCATTCTTTTTGTTTCTTTTATTAAAATTCTTACGAGTTGAACAAAGATATCTAAATTTGAGCGAAAGCTTATGAAAGTAACCAGCGAATCCGGGTTTTTATCGAATTACAACTCCTCTTTTAAGTGGGTAGTTTTTATATTTTCATTTTTACTCTACATAAATACCATAAATCACGGGTTAGCTTTAGATGATTATACCATATTGGTCAATAATGACCATGTTCAAGCAGGTTTTGATGGAATTGATGAGATTTTAACTACCAATTACCACAACGGTTTTGGTGGATTTAATGCCGGTTTATATCGTCCAATGTCACCCTTGAGCTTTGCCATAGAAAAGGAATTATTCAATAACAATACTCAAATTGCCCACCTCATCAATATTCTATTATACGCCTCTTGTGGCTTGCTTCTCTTCTTATGCTTGCAACGTCTACTCATTGCCTATCCGCCAATTCTAGCTTTGTTAGTTAGCTTATTGTTCATGGCTCATCCCCTGCATACAGAGGTGGTTGCAAACATTAAAGGTAGAGATGAGCTTTTTGCTTTTATTGGATTCTTAATTACACTTTATAGTTTAATCCATTACTTAAAGGACAATCAGAAAAGGTACCTACTGATTGGATTAATCGCTTACCTCTTTGCACTATTTTCTAAAGAAAGTGCTGTTACTTTTTCCATTGCCATTCCAGTGCTTCTATTTTTTCACCCTAAAATTAAGTGGAAAACCCTAATCCCTATTACCGGAACACTTCTCTTTCTTGCCATAGCATTCATGGCACTTAGAATGAATATCATTTCATCGATGCCAAATGCCGTTGACACTGGCAACTTTGGCTTGCTAAACAACCCAATTGCGGCAACAGACGATTTTCTGTTGAGATATGGAACTGCATTTCGCTTACAGCTGCTCTATCTACAAAAACTAATTTTTCCGTTTCCTCTAATCCACGATTACTCCTATAACCTTATTCCATTAGTAACACTATATAACCCAATGAGCTTGATAGGTTTAGGAATACTTATAACGATGGTAGTTGTTATTGTTAAAGGTATACGAGAGAAGAATTTTTATGCCATTTCATTACTATTTTTCATAGTAACAATAAGTGTTGGGTCGCAACTAATAATAACCATTGGAACCACATTTGCAGAACGACTACTTTTTGTTCCAAGTCTCAGTTATTGCTTGATTTTAACATACCTAATTTATCAATTGTTTAAAAATAGCAAGGAAACTACTAGCCTTAAGGTGGAGAAAAATACGGTTCTAATTAGTCTTCCAATAATAGTGTTATATGGTGGCTTGAGCTTAGATAGAAATGCTGATTGGAAAAACAACATCACTTTATACACTGCTGATATAAAAGCAGCCGAAAATAGTGCTCGAGCAAATTATAATTTGGGTTCAGCTTTAATGAATCAGGCAAAGAGAATAGATCGTCCGAATGAAAAGAACATTATTCTAAAACAATCCACAGAGTATTTAAATCAAGCAATTTTGATTTATCCTCAATATTTAGATGCATACAACAATCTAGGGGTGGTTTATAAAATGATGAATCAACCTGCTAAAGCAATTAAAGTGCTAGAGGCTAACATAAAAAATGACCCTGAGTATTCTAAAAACTACTACAATTTAGCAACAGCTTATGCAGCGAATAAGGAGTTTAAAAATGCGATTGTAAGCATGCAAAACTATGTCGATCGTAATCCAAATAATTCAACTGCTTATTTCCTTATGGGCCAATATGCTGGAAACCTTAACGATTTTGAACAAGCAATAAGCTATTTGAATCAAGCGCTTTCAATAGAACCCCAAAATACAGATATGCTCAATTTTCTTGGCATGGCTTACGGTATGCTCGGTAATAATGAGCAAGCGCAGCAAAGTTTTGAGCGCGTTTTGCAACAACAACCTAAGCGAACAGATGTATTGATGAATTTAGCGTTGACTTTTCACAACCAAAATAAATTTAGTGCAGAAAGAAAGGTATTACTCCGTATTTTAGAGTTGGAACCAACTAATCAACGGGCAAAAGAATTACTAGATAAGATTGAAATGAAAATTGGTAATTCCGAATAACTACTTTTGCAAAATGGGAAGAAGAGCAAAAAAACCAATCTATCGTGAAGTTGAAGTATTAGATACAGCCGCAGAAGGAAAATCACTCGCCAAGGTAAATGAAAAAATTCTATTTATTCCGCAAACTGTACCTGGTGATATTGTTGACGTGCAAGTAACACGGAAACGAAAAAACTACATGGAAGGCCGGGTCTTGCACTTCCACAAAAAGTCTGAAAAACGGGTAGATGCTTTTTGTGAACACTTTGGTGTATGTGGAGGCTGCAAGTGGCAGTTCATCAGTTATGCTGATCAATTAAACAACAAACAGCGTACCGTAAAAGATGCATTGGAACGTATTGCTAAAGTTGAGCTCCCAGCAATTGCACCAATTTTACCATCCAAAGAAACCACCTTTTACCGAAACAAATTAGAATTCACTTTCTCGAATAAAGAATGGCTCACCCAAGATCAAATTCAATCGGGAGAAAATTTTGAAAGCAGAAATGCATTGGGCTTTCATGTACCGGGAAGGTTTGATAAGGTACTAGATATTAAAAAGTGTTGGTTACAACCTGATCCATCAAACGATATTCGCAATTGGGTGAAGAATTATGCCTTGGAAAATGATTTGCCCTTTTTTGACTTAAGAGTTCAAGAAGGATTGCTGAGAAATTTGATTATTCGAACTTCAAGCAACGGAGAAGTAATGGTCATTTTTGCCTTTTTCTACGAAGATCAAGAAATTCGAGAATCATTGCTAAATAAATTTCAAACAACTTTTCCAAGCATCACCTCTATTCAATATGTTATTAATGACAAAGGCAATGATACCATCGGTGACTTAGAAGTGAAATGTTTTTACGGTAGAGATTTTATTTTGGAGGAAATGATTGCTTTTGGAACTGAGCAGAAACTTCAATTTAAAATTGGACCAAAATCCTTCTACCAAACCAATTCTGAGCAAGCATATGAGTTATATAAATTAACAGCCGAATTTGCAAATATTCAGAAAGATGAAGTGGTATACGATTTATATACAGGAACAGGAACCATTGCCAACTTTGTTGCAAACCAAGCGAAGCACGTGGTTGGAGTGGAGTATGTTCCTGAAGCAATAGTTGATGCCAAGGCCAATTCAGAAATGAATGATATCGCTAATACCTCCTTTTTTGCTGGTGATATGAAAGATATTTTTAATGCTCAATTTATTGCTAGTAATGGAACACCCGATGTAGTGATTACTGACCCACCTAGAGCAGGAATGCATCAAGATGTAATTAATGAACTATTGAACTTAGGGGCAAGTCGTATCGTTTACGTAAGCTGCAACCCAGCGACACAAGCACGAGACATTCAATTGTTGGATGAGAAATATAAAGTTACAAAAGTACAACCGGTAGACATGTTCCCGCATACACACCATGTTGAAAATGTGGTATTATTGAAATTAAAATAGCTAGAAATGGGGCTATTTAATTTTTTCTCTACTAAGAATTCGGACTTTTTAAAAGCCGACGAAATTGAAGCTGCAAATCTTTTGCAAAGTATCTGCAATGGCTATGCTAACGGGAATCCAAATTACATTCCGAATGGTATTACCAAACTATCCTTCGGCATCTATGAGATGGCATTTAACCGAACGGATGAAGATATGATCCCCTTAGAAGTGCTCAATAATTTTGATTTTATAGAAAAACGACCTGGACTTAAGCCTTACTTGGAAATTTTGAGAAAAATAAAATTGTTTTTGAAAAAATTGGTAAGTGATGAAAAAATTGTAGCGAACCACAAAAACCAGGAACTTTTTAGAAATTTGATATTAAAAATATTGACGTCGGTTGTGGTGGATATTGAGGCGTTAAAGAAAAATTGATTAAATTCTTTAATGCCTCAACCGGGTTTAATTAATTTAGTACGTATGACAAAACCAGTAACCAATTGGCAAGAGCGTTACCTAAACAATGAAATTGGCTGGGACATTGGCGAAGTCAGTTCTCCTTTAAAAGCCTACTTCGACCAATTAACTAACAAGCAATTAAAAATACTTATTCCCGGAGGTGGCAACGGGTATGAGGCTGCACATTTGCATCAACAGGGCTTTGAAAATGTGTTCCTTTTAGATATTGCGCCTAAACCCCTTGCTGATTTTTCATCTAAGTACCAAAGTTTTCCAAAAGAACACCTGATTGCTGGAAACTTTTTTAAACATCAAGGCACCTACGACCTAATTGTAGAACAAACCTTTTTTTGTGCAATTGATCCTTCAGATCGTCAATTGTATGCTAAAAAAGTTCATGAGCTCTTAGTGCAAAATGGCAAGCTTATGGGCTTGCTTTGGGCAAGTGAAATGAATAGCGATCGTCCTCCTTTTGGGGGAAGTAAATTAGAGTATCTCAGTTATTTTGATGGCTTATTTTCGATAAAAACATTAGAAGAGGCTCACAATTCCATTACACCGCGAGCAGGTAATGAATTATTTTTATTGGCTGAAAAAATCAGCTTGGATTAGCATTCATTATTTTTGACAAAAATCAGCGCATGGCAGCCAACGCATCCCAAATTCTTGATCACCTCCAAATTCAACAAAAAATTAATCGAATTGCCTATCAAATCTATGAAGACAATTACGATCAAGATAAAATAATAATGGCGGGAATTGCTTCTAATGGCTATGAATTGGCTAAAATTTTAAAAAAGCAGATTGAAAAAATATCTCCTTTAGAAGTGGTTTTAGAAGAAGTGTTATTGAATAAAAAAAATCCCATCAATAGCAAAGTAGAATTGCAACTCACTGACGAAGAATTAAAAAATCAATCTATTATTTTGGTAGATGATGTGCTAAATTCGGGAAGAACCATGATGTATGGTTTACAGCTTTTCTTAAAAGTTCAGGTAAAAAAATTATCTACAGCCGTTTTAGTTAACCGCAGCCACAAACGCTTTCCAGTTAATGCAAATTATGTGGGTATGTCATTAGCTACGACCTTAAAAGAACACATTGAAGTAAGTTTAGAAAAAGGAAAGTATGCTGCTTTTCTTAGTTAAGAAGGTCTTTTACTTTTTAAAAAAGGACTAATTTTTGATATTCAAGTGCATGCTCAACAAAAGAAGCCTTATCCTTTTTATTGCGTTCTCGCTAGCTCTATTGGCATATTTTCCAAGTGCTTACCACAACAGCAGTAGTGCTAATGATGTAGTTGCATTTCAAAGGGTATTACTAAAGAAGGAACAAAAGGCAATAGAGGCCCTGCAACAGATCAAAAATTGGGACCGCAAGAAATTACTTGGACAGCACACCATCCAACTAAATAAAGCTTTTGAAGAAAATGGTTTTTCATTTTTTGTTTTTCACAACAATAAGCTAGATTATTGGTCAGAAGATATAACCACTATCCATAAAAAAGAACTGTTGTCAAGCAAGCCTATTTATAGGGAAAGCAATGCCTGGCAGCGAAAAATTAGCTTAACAAATGGAGATACCACCTATATTGCGCTTCTTTTAATTCAACACGATTACTCACTACAAAACCGTTTTCTTGTTAATAGTTTTCAAGAAGACTTCCAATTCAATAGATTTAAAGGAATTACCCTTAGTGGAAAAGAAAACTATAAAATTCTCAGCTCAGCCAATGAGCCGATTTTTTATTTAGAAGCAGAAAACAATCCTAACTCAACTGAATCGGATAAAGTCCTTGCTCTAGTTTTCATAGCATGTATATTACTTATCATATTGCTCTTGCCAAAGCAGCTGAGTGGAAAAGACCTTCCACAATATATGTTAAGTATTCTGCTTGTTGTGTCGATAAGAATTATCCTATTTTTTATTATCCCTGACTTTTGGGCAGGCCTTCCGTTATTTCAGTCGAGTTCGTTCGCAATTTCTAGCCTAATTCCATCCTTAGGCGATTTACTGCTTCATTTACTCAGTTTAGTTGCCATTATCTATTGGCTTAAAAAGAGTTTAAAAGGTGGTAAAAATAAATGGATGGGCATGCTGTTTATGTTGCTTACCTTACTTTTTTCATGGTTCAGTATTGAACTTATTGGCACCAGCATTGCTTCTTCACAAATCAAGTTTGATTTAAATAATTTACTTCAGCTCAATAGTCTGAGTTTATTTGCTTACTTCTCTTTCATTCTCCTATTTATCGCCACTATACTTCTTGCAGATAGTAGTATTAACTTCATCAACAATCAATATTCTAAAATCCAGAGAAGGGTTATTATTGCCTGTTTGCTGTTGAGTTACGTTGTTGTAATTATTTACAGTAACTCCCCGCTCATTGCAACATGGATATTGCCCGTGTTTTTGTTAATGCAATGGTTTTCTACAAAATCAAAGGGCAAAACTATTGGCATTTCTATTTTGCTCTTAATTTGTTGTGCTGGAAGTCTAGCTTTTTGGACCACCAAAAAAATAGATCAGAAAAAAAGCAATAAAGCAAGAATCTTTTCTCAAAAATTAGCCGAAGAGGAAGACCCAGTAGCTGAATATTTGTTTGAACAAGCTCAGAATGAGATCCAGAATGATATGGAACTTCACCAAAAACTTAAAAACTACTGGGAAAATAAAGAAGTAATAGACGACTATCTAAAACAGAATTATTTTAATGCCTATTGGGATAGTTACGAAATACTTTTTTCTATTTGCAATCCCAAAGATTCTTTATACATAAGCAGTTGGGATGCCTCTGTGAGTTGTATTGATTATTTTCAAAACAGAATTCGCCTTGAAGGAACAGCTGTGAGTTCTAATAATTTATTTCAACTAAAAAACTTAGCTGGTCGAGTAGATTATATAGGTGAAATACCCATCCAAGTCGATTCAAACAACTACAAATACATCATTTATGTAGAATTGAGCTCAAATTATTTTAATGAAAATGAAGGATATCCTGAACTGCTGTTAGATGCAAAAAGTAAAACTAAAAATATCAACCTTAGTGATTATGATTATGCCGTTTATGAAAATGGTGTGTTAGTTTTTAAAAATGGAGCTTACACCTACTCTACTTCTTTAAAAATAAACGAATTGAGCCCTGGAGAACATTATGAATATAGCACTTCGAAAGCCCATCATACGGTGTATCAAAAAAATAAAGATATTGCTATTGTATTAAGTTATAAAGCAGCCACTAAAATCGACTTCTTCACTGCTTTTGCTTATTTGCTAGTATTATTTTCTCTAGTTTTTATAGTCTGCACCCTAAGTTTAAGTGAATTTCCTTTCCACTTGCGTCCTCAATGGAGCGACTTCTCCTTCAAAATACAATTATTTTTAATTGGTTCCTTATTAATTGCATTGGTGCTTGTTGCCATCGGTTCAACATATTACATCAAGCAGCAATACCAATTGAAAAACAGCAATAATTTGGGTGAAAAATTGCGCTCTATCAAATTAGAAATGGAGAATAAAATTGGTGGAGAAGAGATTTTAGCATCAGGATTAAAAAGCTACACCAATAGTTTATTGTTAAAGTTTTCCAATGTATTTTACACCGATATTAACTTCTACGATAAGAACGGAAAGCTATTTGCTAGTTCTCGACCTGAAATCTTTAATAAAGATTTAAAAAGTGAGTTAATGAATCCTATTGCCTTTCAAGAAATTGTACGGCTAGAAAAAGCAGAATGGGTGCAACAAGAGAGGATAGGAAAAATGGAATATTTATCCGCCTATATTCCATTTAAAAATTACAACAATGAAGTATTGGGTTATTTAAACTTGCCCTACTTCGTTAAACAAGGCAAACTGCAGGAGGAAATATCCAATTTTTTAGTTTCGACTATTAATATTTATGTAGGTGTTTTCGCCCTTGCCCTCTTCATTTCAATATTATTAATAAATCAACTTTCCAAACCATTGCGATTGATACGTAAGCAAATTGCAAAACTAAAATTAGGTTCAGCTATTGAATTAATTGAATGGAAAAGCAAAGATGAGATTGGTGCACTCGTAAACGAATACAATAGGATTGCCATTGAGCTAAACGAGAGTGCTGAGCAATTAGCACAATCTGAGCGTGAAGGTGCTTGGCGAGAAATGGCTAAACAAGTTGCGCATGAAATAAAAAATCCATTAACGCCAATGAAGTTGAGCATTCAACATTTGCAAATGGCAGCTAATCAAAACTCACCTGACATTGGTGAGCGAATAAAACGAACTAGTCAAGTGCTAATAGAGCAAATTGAAACCTTGAGTAATATTGCCACAGCGTTTTCTTCATTTGCCAAGCTTCCCGATCGAAGCTTAACTCAAATTGACCTTATTCCTATCTTAAAGAACATGAGTGAGCTGTACTCTGGAGATGCGAGAATTGACTTGCAGATTTCTTTGGACACACCAACAGCAATTATAAAAGCAGATAAGGATCAATTACTTCGTTTGCTAAATAACTTATTAAAAAATGCAGTGCAAGCTTGCGCGGAGCAATTAGACAAGAAAATTGGGATTGAAATTTCCGCTGAAGGTTCTCACTTTAAAATATTAATTCAAGATAATGGCGTTGGTATTCCAATAAACCAATTAGACAGAATTTTTGAGCCTAATTTTACTACAAAGTCATCTGGGACAGGACTGGGATTAGCCATGACAAAAAGCATGGTAGAACAAATGAATGGAACAATTAAAGCTAGTTCTGAAGAAGGAGTGGGGACAACTTTTCTGCTTCATTTTCCGATTGCTTAACAATTCTCCTATTTTTGTTTAAAAATTATTTTCCTATGTCAAACTTATTAATTGAAACTAATGCTAACGCACTAGTGATTACTATTAATCGTCCTGATAAATTAAATGCCTTAAATAAAGCCACCATCCAAGAGTTAGGTGAGGCGTTAAAAGCTGCAGAAAAGAATGATGCGGTTAAAGCAATAATTATTACTGGGTCTGGAGAAAAAGCTTTTGTAGCTGGGGCAGACATTGCAGAATTTCATGAATATAATGAAACTGAAGCGAAAGAATTAGCTCAAGGAGGACAAGATCAATTATTTGACGTAGCGGAGAACTTATCTAAGCCAATAATAGCTGCAGTAAATGGCTTTGCATTAGGTGGAGGATTAGAGCTAGCAATGGCTTGTCATATCAGAGTAGCATCGAGTAATGCTCGAATGGGATTGCCAGAGGTTAGCTTAGGAGTAATTCCAGGGTATGGAGGTACGCAGCGATTGGCACAGTTGGCTGGAAAGGGAAAAGCATTTGAAATGATATCAACTGCAGGAATGATAAAGGCCGATGAAGCATACCGAATTGGTTTGATTAACCACTTGGTTGAACAAGAAGAGTTGATGAATAAGTGCCATGAAATTGTAAATCAAATTGTTAAAAATTCTTCAGTTGCGGTTAGTGGTGCAATAAAAGCAATTAACAGTGGTTTTAAGACTAGTGAAAATGGATTTAAAACTGAGGTTGAAACATTTGCAAACTGTTTTACGACGGGTGATTTTAAAGAAGGTACTACAGCATTTTTAGAAAAAAGGAAACCAAACTTCCCAAACAATTAGTTGAAAAAATTAGACCATAAGATAATTTGAAAGCACTGCAAAAACTCGCAGGGCAGACTGCAATTTATGGACTTCCGAGCATTATCGGAAGGCTATTAAATTACTTATTGGTCCCGCTTCACACTGGGAAATTTTTACCAAGTGAATATGGTGAAATCACCGAAATGTACGCCTATGTAGCATTTTTAGTGGTTATTTTAACCTACGGAATGGAAACAGCTTATTTTCGATTTCAGTCAAGATCAGAAAATAATCACTCTACTGTTTACAGTACAATTTTAATCTCGCTTTTTGGGAGTACAAGTATTTTTATTTTTCTTGCTACCTACTTCTCAATTGATGTGGCAGGTTTTTTAAAATACCCCGACAATCAAGAGTATGTTATTTGGTTTGCTTTTATAGTAGGGCTTGATGCTATTTCTTCCATAGCACTTGCACGCTTGAGGATAGAAAACAGGGCGACTAGATTTGCTGCTATCAATATGCTTTCCATTTTGGTTAATATAGGATTAAATCTATTTTGGATCGGCTATTGCATTCCTGCCTACGAAGAAGGTACATCCAACTTTCTAATTGATAATTTTTTCTCTCCAAATATTGGAATTGGTTACGTTTTTATTGCAAATTTATTTTCAAGCATAATTAAGTTCTTATTGCTATCACCGCAATTTGCCAAGATGCGTGCAAGATTTAATCGTTCACTTTTAAAGGAAATGTTGCTTTATGGTAGCCCTCTATTAATTTCTAGTATTGCCATTATGGTGAATGAAAATGCAGATAAAATATTATTAAAGTGGTTATTAGTAGATGATATTGGCAAATATAGGGCGACTGCCGTCGTAGGAATTTATGGTGCGTGTTATAAATTATCTATTATTATTTCACTCTTTATTCAGGCTTTTCGTTATGCTGCTGAGCCCTTCTTTTTTGCAGAAGAAAAGGAGAAAAATGCACGAGAGACCTATGCCAAAATCATGAAGTATTTTATTATTGTGTGTGCTGCAATATTTTTAATGGTTGTACTTTACATCGACATCTTTAAACACTTTCTTGCCAAGGAGTATTGGTCTGGTTTGCACATTGTACCTATTTTATTATTTGCAAATATCTTTCTAGGCATTTTCTACAATCTGTCGGTGTGGTATAAACTAAGTGGTAAAACAAAGTATGGTGCATACATTGCTTCGTTTGGAGCAGTTATTACTATCGTACTTAATTTAGTACTAATTCCAAAAATTGGCTACATTGGATCCGCATGGGCAACGCTAATTTGTTATTTAAGTATGGTGATAATTTCCTATTTGTTTGGTCAAAAGTATTTTAAAATCAATTATCCATTAAAATCAATATTTTTTTATATAGGATTTTCAGTTCTTTTATATTTTACCTCAAATTGGCTAGTCGCAGAACTTTCAAGTACTTCAACATACGTTTTAAATACGATTTTAATGCTCTTATTTTTAGGCATAGTCGTCGTTTTAGAAAAACCGAAAAAAGCCCTAATTTCGTAGGTTTTAAATGTGTTTTAGCCCATGAAAATTAAACTAGTAAATCAATCTAAACATGCTCTTCCTGAATATGCTACAAGTGCATCTGCTGGAGTAGACTTAAGGGCGAATATCGAGAGTCCTATAGAGCTTGGTTCTCTCCAAAAAGTAATAGTTCCCACTGGGCTCTTCATGGAAATACCTGTCGGTTATGAAGCACAGGTTCGTCCACGCAGCGGATTAGCTTTTAAGCATGGAGTTACTGTTTTAAATTCACCGGGTACAATAGATGCGGATTATAGAGGAGAAATAAAAGTGATTTTGGTTAATCTATCAACCGAAACTTTTGTGATTAATGATGGTGAACGAATTGCACAATTAGTAATTGCTGCACATGAACAAGCGGAATGGGAGGCTGTTGAATCACTAAATGAAACTGAAAGGGGCACTGGAGGTTTTGGAAGCACTGGTAAAATTTGATAAATGATAAATGACAATTAATAATTTTTGATTGACGATTTTTAAATTGTAGTAAACCTTTGTGCACTTCGTGAAAACTTTGTGCCCTTTGTGGTTAAATAAGAAAATAGATTTTAGGCCTTAGAGTTTAGAACCATTGAACATTGAACTCTGCCTGTCCGTCGAAACAAAGTAGAGAAAGAAACATTGAACACTGAAAAATTGATAATTGTACATTGTATAATTGAACATTGAAGAATAATTTAAGATGAAAATAATAGTACCAATGGCAGGCAGAGGCAAACGAATGCGGCCACACACTTTAACGATACCAAAACCACTATTACCGATTGCAGGTAAGCCAATTGTGCAAAGACTAGTAGAAGATATTGCAGCAGTTTGTAAAGAACCCATTGAAGAGATAGGGTTTGTAATTGGGGATTTTGGACGAGAAGTAGAAGAGCATCTGAAACAAGTAGCTGCCGACTTAGGAGCTGTTGGGAAAGTATATCATCAAAAAGAAGCCTTAGGCACAGCTCATGCCATTTTGTGCGCACAAGAAATTATGGAGGGTAAAACTATTGTAGCCTTTGCAGATACTCTTTTTCGTGCAGACTTTAAATTAGATGATTCTAAGGACGGAATTATTTGGGTGCAAAAAGTAGAAGATCCGAAAGCATTTGGTGTTGTAAAACTAGATGAAAACAATACCATCACTGATTTCATCGAAAAACCGCAAGAATTTGTTTCTGATCTAGCAATCATAGGAATTTACTACTTTAAAGATGGTAAATACCTAAGAGAAAACATACAGTACCTCATTGATAATGACATAAAAGACAAAGGGGAGTATCAAATTACTGATGCACTTGAGCGGATGAAAAAGGCAGGCACTAATTTTGCTCCAGGCCAAGTTGTGGAATGGTTAGATTGTGGAAATAAAAATGCTACTGTTCATACGAACCAACGTGTGCTTGAATTTATTAAGGAGGATGACATCATTTCACCTTCGGCAAAACTGAATAATTCTAAAATAATTAATCCATGTTATATTGGTGAAAATGTTGAAATCAACAATTCAATTATAGGACCTCATGTTTCAATTGGTGACAATTCAACAGTGAATCAATCTATTATTTCAAATACCATCATTCAAACAAACAGCCAAATCAACGGCTTAGTTATGCAAAATTCAATGATAGGTAACCACAGTACTATTAACTATGCTCCAGCAGAATTAAGTGTTGGGGATTACAACGAGCTCAAACAATAGCATGCGCAAAATATTTTTCTTTGGCTTTGTCCTACTTCTTTTTTATTCATGCAGTTCCACTAAGGAAACTACTGCTCCGGTTACAGAACGGAAAGAATTGAATGAAAAAGACAAGGTAGCATTTGGTCGAACATATATTGATGGAACCAAAGAAAAAATACTGGGCAACTATGAGAAATCAGCCATCTATTTTAAAAAAGCACTTAGCATAGATCCGTATAGCGCAGCGGCAAACTATGAGTTGGGTATAGTATACAGCAGCTTAGGAGAAAAAGAGCTAGCTTATTTACAATTTGAGATGGCCAAGGAAATTGATCCTGAAAATTATTGGTATAAAATATCTTATGCAACTGCATTAGAGTCCCAAGGAAAAATTGATCAATCAATTGAGGTTTTTAAAGAGCTAGTGGAAGAAAACCCTACCCAATTGGAATTAAAATATGAGTTATCAAAACTTTTATTGGGAGTTGGAAAAAATAAAGAAGGTATAAAATATCTTAATCAAATTGAGAAAGATATTGGAGTAAGCGAAGAGATTTCATTTTTAAAACAACGAATTTATCTTTCCGAAAATAATGTTGATGCTGCTGCAGAGGAAATCAAACAGCTAATTGAATCAAATCCAACCGAAATAAGATATTATGGAATATTGGCAGATATTTATTTATCAAATGATAAAAATGAGAAAGCCATAGAAGTCTATAAAAAAATGCAGGAGCTGGACCCTGAAAATTATCTTGTTCAATTTTCATTAGCAGAATATTACCGCTCATCAGGTGAGCAAGAAAAGTATTGGGAATCGATTCAAAAGGCATTTGCCAATCCAAACATGAGTATTGACGATAAAGTAAAGTACTTACTTACGTTTTATCAAATTGGCACCAATGAAAAAGCAAAAAAAGAAGAAGCTATTCAACTTTGTGAACAAATAGTAGAAGCACATCCGAAGAATGCAAAATCATATGCATTATATGCGGATTTTTTGTATTTCGATAGTCAGGACAGCGCAGCAAAAGAAGCCTATCAAAAAACAATAGAATTAGATAGTAGTCGATTTCCTGTTTGGAATCAACTATTAGTAATTCTTTCAGAAACAAATGATATAGATGGACTTCTAAATTATGGTCAACGAGCGGTCAACCTCTTCCCCAATCAACCTTCAGTATATTTAATGTATGGATTAGGTTTAGCACAGGAAAAAAAATATGAAAAAGCCATCAATTACTATAAGCTTGGCGCCGATTTAACCATTGATAACCGTGCACTAAAAAGTCAATTTTATTCTTCTATTGGTGATGCCTACCATGAACTAAATAAACCAAGTGAATCAGATAAATTCTTTGATAAAGCGCTAGACTTGGACCCCAATAATGTTTTTGTACTTAACAATTACAGCTATTACCTCTCCTTGAGAAAAGAGAATTTAGAAAAGGCAAAAAAAATGTCTGCCAAATCAAACAACTTAGCTCCTAATCAAGCTTCATTTCAAGATACTTATGCATGGATACTTTATCAATTAGAAGATTATGAGGCTGCAAATGAGTGGATTGATAAGGCTATAAAGAGTGATGGAAATATTAGTGGGGTTTTGCTAGAACATAAAGGAGATATTTTATTGAAGTTAAATCAACGCGAAGAAGCTATTGAGTTTTGGAAAAAAGCAATTGACGCAGGTGGAGCCTCTGAAAAAGAGTTGAAGATTAAAATAGAGGAAAACAAGAAGGATGAATAAATACCTACTAAATGTAATTAGTTCATTGGTTTTATTATCGTTGCTCTTTGCTTCTTGTAAAAAAATGGAACGTGCAAGAAGGAGTGCTATAGAAGGAAAAAAAACAGAGTACCTTTTAGAGCAAATGCAAAAAAATGCCGTTCACTTTGATACTTTCCAAGCTAAAGCTGATGTTAAGGTTGAACAAAAGGATCAGCAAAACACCTTTAAAGCTAATATTCGAATTAAAAAAGACAGTTTAATTTGGATTTCAATTACACCTCTCTTGGGAATTGAAATGGCAAGAGTCTTAATTTCAGAAGATAGTGTTAAAGTCATTAATCGCTTAAATAGAGAGTACTTTATTGGCGACTATTCCTATATAAATAAACGCTTTAATGTGAAGCTTGAATTCGATATTATTCAAGCAATGTTAATTGGAAATGCTGTTGACTTCGAAGAGGATGAAAAATTGCAATTTGCTACTGATAAGCAATTCTATTATTTGGGTAATCTAAAGAAAAGAAAAGCCAAAAAAGCTGATGACAAACCTGGTAGAATAGAGAAAGAAGACGAAGAATTAATCAGCTTGTGGTTAGATCCAGAAAACTTTAGAATTGCTAAACTGCTTTATTCTGACTTAAGTGCTGATCGATTCTTGCTTGGTGAATACAGCAATTTCAGCAATGTCAACGATCAGCTTATGGCTAGAGAGCTTTCTTTTGATTTTCAAAGTAAAAACCCTGCAACAATTAATATTGATTATTCCCGTGTATCTTTGAACGAGTCGATTAAGTTTTCATTCAATATATCCTCTAAGTATGAACAGGTATTTTATTAGCCGACTTTTTACTTTCTTAATTTGCTTTTGCTGCTTTTTAGGGGTTTCTTTCTCTCAATCTAAAAAAGAGCTGCAGCAAAAAAAGCAGCAGTTGCAAAAAGAAATTGAGTACACTAATCAATTGTTAAAAGAAACTGCTACTACAAAAAAAACATCACTCAATCAACTTAGAAAGTTAAACAAGAAGATTTCAACTCGTCAAAACTTGATTTCTACCATGGAATCTGAAATAAGCATGTTGAATGATAGTATTGAGCTACAAGTTCAAAAAATTGATAGTCTAGAAGAAGATTTGTTGGTTTTAAAAGACGAGTATGCTGAAATGATCAGAAACGCTTATAAAAATAGAAGCTCATACAATAAATTGATGTTTCTCTTTGCTGCTGAAGATTTTAACCAAGCATTTAAGCGTTTAAAGTATTTTCAACAATATGCTCAATACCGTCAAAGTCAGGCTGAAAAAATTCTAGCGCAACAAAAGAAAATTGATGATCAAATAAAATTATTGGAAGCTGTAAAGAAAAGCAATGAAGGTTTGCTAAAAGCTAAGCTTAACGAGCGCAATTTACTCTCGAAAGAAAAAGATGAGCAGGAAACTGTGGTAAATTCCTTAAAAGGTAAGGAACAACAACTTAAAAAGGAGTTGCAAGATAAAGAGCAGGCTGCACAGAAAATTACTAAAGCCATTGAGCGTGTAATTGCAGAAGAAATAAGAAAAGCAAGAGAAGCAGCTAAAAAGGCCGGTGAAAAGGAAGAAGGTTTTCCAATGACACCAGAAGCAAGAGAGTTATCTAATTCGTTTGCAGCGAATAAAGGAAAACTACCTTGGCCTGTGAACGAAGGAGTAATAACCGGTTTATTCGGCGAGCATCCCCACCCTACTTTAGCGGGCGTAAAAGTGCAAAACAATGGCATTGATATTTCGACTAAAAAAGAAAACATGGGGAGGGCTGTGTTTGAAGGAAAAGTCAGTCGTGTTATTATAATTCCTGGTGAAGGGAAAGTTGTAATGATAAATCATGGCGAATACTTTAGTGTATATTCATTTTTTAAAGAAGTTTTTGTAGTTGCTGGCGACAAAGTTGGTACCAAACAAAACATTGGAGTTTTAATTGCTGACCAAGATGATGCCTCATCTAATTTACATGTAGAAATATGGAAAATGAAAAACAAGCTCAATCCTGAGCAGTGGATTTACAAAAAGTAAATTAAGACTTAAGTAATTCAATTATTTCATTAATAGTCATGTTTTCTTGGTCTACGATATTGTCCGCCTGAAGATAATATCTTTCCCGTTCAATTAGAGTTTTTCTAACATATTCTTGAAGATCTTTATCTGATAAACTAGCTACCAAAGGACGTTTTGCCTTTTTTTCTCGAAGTCTACCAATAAGTAATTCAGGACTTTTTTTTAAGTATAGAGTCCTCCCCTTTTCTTTAATATACTCCATATTATTTTTAAAACAAGGAGTTCCACCTCCTAGTGAAACAACAGCAGCTTGAACTGGTAATTGTCGTAAGCATTTACTCTCGAGTTCTCGAAAAGCAATTTCGCCATTGACTTCAAAAAATGCGCTGATAGATTGACCTATTTCAGTCTCAATAACAGCATCTAAGTCTAAAAATGGAATTTCAAGTCGTTTGGCCAGTTTTTTTCCAGTTTTTGTTTTACCGGAGGCCATAAAGCCCATCAAATAAATCGGTTTTGTGATCATTTTAAGGGAGAATCATCTTCATCTTTCATCTTAGAAAAAACCAATTTTCGAATAATTCTTGGAAATAGTTTTTTGAATAAAACAGCTGTACGGCCTTCGCGTGTGAGAATTATTTTATTCTTTCTATGTTGAATCGCAGTGAGTAATTCCTTTGCGACCTCTTCAGGCTGCATCATTTCTTCTTCCTTTCTAGGTGACCCCCCTTGCATGCTACCATCGGCTTTTAGAGCAGAATTCCGAATATTTGATGAAGTAAACCCAGGACAGGCAATTAAAACATGAAGGTTGTTTTCTAAATTCTCAGTCCTTAAAGCTTCTAAAAACCCGTGCATGGCAAATTTCGAAGCAGAGTAAGCTGTTCTAGCAGGTAAGCCGATATAGCCAGCTATAGAAGATATGCCTGCAACGGTACCCTGTGTTTTCAACAAATGTGGGAGAGCAAACTTGGTGCAATAAACTGTTCCCCAAAAATTTACACCCATAACATTCCTAACTACATTAAGGTCAAGATTAATAAACAGAGCACGCATTGAAATACCAGCATTATTAATAAGTACATCAATTTGACCAAAATGCTTTATCGCTTGTTCGATTAAATTCCTGCAATCCTCCTCTTGAGAAACATCAGTTTTTATGGCTAAAACCTCCACTCCGTCGGTTTTCATTTTATTGGACAGCGCATTAAGCTTATCAATTGATCGAGCAGCAATAACTAATTTCGCCTGCTTTGAGCCAAAATAGATAGCCGTCGCTTCTCCTATTCCTGAAGAAGCACCTGTAATAATAACTACCTTATTTTTTATATTCACAATTAGCCTTTTGGGAATTCTTAGTTTTGTTTTCGATTTCAAATTTAACCGAAGCATGTCAATCATAGAAGTTTCAGATACAAAAACAACGGAAGAATTTTTAACGTTGCCTTTTAAAATCTATAAAAACGATCCACATTGGGTGCCACACTTAAGGCAAGATATTGAAAAAGTATTTAATCCAGATAAAAATAAGTTTTTTAGACATGGAGAAGCCATCCGTTGGATATTAGTTAAAGATGGGGAAACAATAGGTCGCGTAGCAGCATTTGTAAATAAAAAGGCTAATCAAAAGCAGGCGCTCAACACTGGTGGAATTGGATTTTTTGAATGTATTAAAGATCAAGATGCTGCATTTGAACTTTTTGATGCTGGTAAAAAGTGGCTAAAAGAACGAGAGCTTGATGCTATGGATGGACCTATTAATTTTGGTGAAAAAGACAAGTTTTGGGGATTAATTACGGAAAACTTCGAATATCCACCTTATTATAATCAAAATTATAACCCAGACTACTATGTTCCATTTTTCGAAAATTATGGCTTCAAAGTATACTATGAGCAATTTATCTATTATCGAAAAACAACAGATGAATTAATTCCATTATTGAAAGAGAAATCTGCTCGAATTAAGAAAGATAATAAGTTCACATTTGATACAATTAAGAAGAATAATCTTGAAAAATATGCAGAAGATTTCAGAACAATTTACAATCGTGCTTGGGTAAAACATGAAGGATTTGCCGGCATGGAAAAAAGACAAGCCATGACGATTATGAAAACCATTAAACCCATTTTAGATGAAGATTTAATTCACTTTGCTTATTATGACGGAACGCCAGTTGGATTTTTTATAGCCTTGCCGGAAATCAATCAAATTTTTAAGCATGTAAATGGCAACTTAAATTGGTGGGGAAAATTAAAATTCCTTTATCACAAATTAAAAGGTACTTGCACCACTTTTTTTGGTTTGGCATTTGGAATTGATCCAGATTTTCAAAGTAAAGGATTAGAAGGAGCTATTTTTGATGAATGCCGAGAAGTCTTGATGAAAAAAGGCAAATATGAAGATGTTGTAATCACATGGATTGGTGACTTTAATCCAAAGATGATTCATGTAATAGAGAATTTAGGAGCCAAAAAGCTACGAACCTTAGCAACATATCGCTATTTATTTGATCGAGAAGCTAAATTTGAACGCGCAAAAGTAATTCAATAGCTTAATTATCAGACACTTTACCAATAAGTAAATTTTTTAATAAAAAAGGGGTTTCTCTGCTTTGTCAATTCAAGCAAGGCTACTATATTTGCAGTCCGAAAAAAAAATCGGAAATTTTATTTCTTGACTTGTTAGCTCAGCTGGTAGAGCACATCCCTTTTAAGGATGGGGTCCAGGGTTCGAACCCCTGACAAGTCACAAAAGCAGAAAAGGTAGCCTAACAGGTTGCCTTTTTTGGTTTTATCATTTTTTTGGGGTGAGCAATTTATGCTGAGCGACAAAGGAATCGAAGTGAACCCCTAACAAGTCATCTTATTTAAAAGTCTTCATTAAATACGAAGACTTTTTAATTTTTTTGAAGGGAATATTCTGCTTTAAAAAAATAAGTGCAAAAAAAATCCGAGGGCTTAACTCGGATTTTTTATTAAAGAAAATTCTTTAAATCCTACTTTATGATAACTCCTTCTGCAATAAAAGTGGTATTTATTTCCGGTGAAGTAATTGCCGCAATTTCCTCCTCGCTACTTCCACCATCTTCAGCATAGTGTTTTAAATCTTCAACTGAAGTGGTATCTCTAAATGCTTTACCTGCTAAAACAACTTCTTTATCAACGATATCTTTTGGAACAAAGAAACCGTAATCTTTAAAAGTAACCCGCATTAGGTCTCCACTAGCCAAATCAATTTTCATCCAACATCCCTTTTTAACACAAACTTCTTTTGCTGTAGATATAATTTTCACGTCAAGCGTGTCATCTGTTTTTGAAATTAATTGATCAAATTCCTCCATTGAAATAACTCCTTCTTCATCAATCACTTTACCGAAATGGCCCTCAGGTACTTCTTGGTTTTCAGCAATTGCATCATCTGCAATATTATTTTCTATTATCTCAGCATTTTCTTCAGAATTCATTTCTTTATCTGATGATGATCCACAAGCAATTAAAGTTATTGCTATTCCAATTAATAAGGTATTTACTTTCATAGTTCTATTTTTTAATAAAGTGCAAAATAAATGAAAAGCTTTTACTTAGAAAGGATTACAAATTCAGTTCGTCGATTTTTTGCTCTTCCTTCCTCGGTCTTATTTGTTGCAACAGGTTTCGACTCCCCAAAACCCTTAAACTCCAATCGATTTGGAGCTATTCCTTCTAAAATTAGGTAATTATTTACCGCCTGAGCTCGATTTGTTGAAAGCGTTAAGTTCTTCTTCGGATCTCCTACATTATCTGTATGCCCTTGGATAGAAACAGTTACCATTGGGTTCTCTTCAAGAAAAGCAATGAACTCATTCAGAATATTCATTACTTGATCGCTTAATTCGTAAGAGTCTGTATCAAAATTGATGTTGTTTATTTGATAAGTTTCCCCAGTTTCAATCGGGTTGAATTCCATTGGGGCCATTCTTCTTGGTTTTCCGACAATATCTTTGTCTGAACTAATGTATTGACTAGTAAAAGCATAGCCGTTTTTTTTTGCCATCATAATCACATCTTCTGATTCAGATGCAGCAACTACTGCCACATACTCTCCACTTTCTTCATCTACTACTCCTTCAACCACTTGATTGGTTGTCATGTTTTTCAATTCAATTGTCATGCCTTTTGCTGCATCTGGATCTTTGCTTTCTACAGTTCCTTTTACAAAAACCACCTCTTCAGGCTTAGCAAAAACAGGTAAGTCAAAGCTGTAAATATCTAAGCCTTCCTTGCTTAAATTAGATGAAAAATAACCATAACTCCCATCAGTACTCACCATAAACCCGTGTTCATCTTCTTCAGTATTAATAGGAACTCCGATATTTGTTGGTGTTTCAAATTTTCCAAACTGATTGATTTTAGTAAAGAAAATATCTTGACCTCCAACTCCAGGATGACCATCTGAAGAAAAATAAAGTGTATAACTATCAGAGTGCATGAATGGAGACTTTTCATTCCCTTTAGTATTAACTGTTGGACCTAAATTAATTGGAGGTCCCCAAGAGCCATTCGCTTGTCGTTCAGTTTTATAAATATCCATCCCACCATAATTATCTTCTCCTCGGGCACTTGAAAAATAAAGTGTTTTATTATCGGCAGAAATAGAAGGTTGTCCTTCCCAAGTACCCCTTCCATTAATTTGACTCCCAATACTTTTTAGATCACCCCAATGTCCATTTTGAAATTCAGAGTAATAAATATCTCCGTTAGAAAACAGTTGACCGCGGGTCGGAACCTGTTCTACGATAGTAATAAATAATAATTTATTATTTACTGAAATACTGCTCCCTCCTTGATAGCTTCCCTTATTAAAGGGAGGCGGCAATGGAATTCCGCCCGAATAGCTTCCATCATATTCTTTTCTACTCTGTACAAAAAGCTCTTTTTCTTGCTTACCATAAACGCTTTTAGAGTCAACCATTACCTTTCGAGTGAAGAACAAAAATTGATTATCGGGGGATAGCATAGGAAGGTACTCATCATCTGAAGTCGACGCGCCTGCAACTTTAACTGGATTAAATGGAACTGGGTTGTCAAATATTTCTCTGTACTGATCTATGCGTTGCTTCAATACTTTAGCTTCTTCAAGGTCATTGCCTTTTTGTTCTTTTGCATTAGAAACGTATTCATTCAACAACTCTCCAGCATTAATATAATCTTGCTCATTATAAAAATATTTAGCCAACCAATAAGTTGCTTCATAATTTCTATAGGCAGGACAAGCTGTCCGTGTTTTTTGGTAATAGGACTTTGTGCGGTTTATATTTTGAATGTTTGAGGGGTCCTTTTTGCTATTTAAGTAGGCTAAAACAGAAAGGGCTTCTACATAACTCTCATCTTCATTAACTGCATCAATCAAAAGTTTATAAGACTCTTCCCCTCTAAAGGAGTATTGCTTCGCCTTTTCAAAGTATTTTTCTGCTTTTTTGGAAGGCTTTTTACATCCCCAGTCAGTTTGGGCATATAGCTGAGTAAAACTTGAACTTACAAAAATTAGAAACAACAGTTTAATGCTAGTTAATCTGCGCTTTTGCCTTGAAATCATAGAGAACAATAATAAATCACAAATAAACTCAATTCAAGTGTTAATCAAAAAGTCCTTTTAACTTTTTCTTCGCTTCTTCTGCAGCCTTCTTTTTAGCCTTTTCAGCTTCTTCTTCAGCTCTTTTCTTTTGCTTTTCTAATTCGTCCTTCGCTTTTTGTTCTGCCTCTTTTTTCTTCTTCTCTAGTTCTTGTTTTTGCTTTTCAATTTCTTTTTTGGCTTGCTCTTCCAATTCTTTCTTCTTCTTGTCCAACTCATCCTTCACTTTATCTTTAATAGCATTTGTTGCATTGCTTTTAGTTTTAGAAAAGTCTGTGGTTATTTTGGGGTCACTAGCAGGACCTTTTAGCCCTACATCGATGTTAATGACTTCAGCTAAATCTAGATTCACACCCTTTGAGCTTGCCTGAGCTAATAGACCATCTACTGCCTTATTGGCTGAACTTCCAAACTCTTTTCTTGGTATGGCAAAGCTAAATACGTAATCTATGGTTTGGTCAAAAGAATTACTTCCTGCAATAGTAACTTTTGTTTCACCAATTTTATTGGTAAAAGGATCAACGTATACTTTTCCGTCAGCTATACTAAAAGTAATATTCACATCATTTAATTCCATTGGATCTAGTTGATCGTATTTGATGAGCTTTGCAACTTTTTGTAAAGGCTTATAGCCTTCCAAACGAATATTTTGAGTTCTTAAACTTCCTTTGCCGTTAATACTATTCATAACGGGCTCCATTTGTTGATCTAAGTCACCTTTAACAGTAAGCATAGTAGAATAAGACCCTTTTCCATTTTTAGCAATTGGCGCTAGTTGCTCCACTGTGTTAAAAGTTTCCATGGTTTGCTCTAAATCAAAATCATCGATATCCATGTCAAAATTATAAGTGGGCTTTAAAGAGTCTGTAGTTTCATAATATCCATTCATTGCTAATTCACCACCAATTAGTTTCATGTTCGTATTTTGCATTGAAATCTTTTCATCCTTCACTGCAATCTCTCCTGTAATGTCAGCAATTTCAATGTTATCGTAGATCAGTTTTTTAATGTTTGCTGTTGTTGTAAAATCAATGTATTTTGGAACTAATACAGTTTCCATAGGAGCTTCACTAGAAGTTGAATCTGCAGCTTCTTCAGTTTCTGACTCTTCAGCTTCAGGGTCAATACCAGCTAGTTCATTGATATCAAGAAGAGTTGACTGAACAGTTAATTTCCCTCTTAGTGTTTGATTATCTTTTAATGCATAACCAACAAAATTCTCTAAGCGCCCTTGTGCAGCAAGATCACTTTTTCCCAACTTCATATTCATTTCACTTAACTCAGCATAACGAGGGGTAAAACTCAAGTTGGCTTTGATTACATCAACAGGATAATCCAAAGAGTCGGAGGCGTAGTGAATTCCATCTGCCAAGATAGAGCCTTCAGCTTTAAATTCCTCAAAACGTTCCTGCTCTAAAGTAGATAAATTTCCTTCTAGGGAAACATCAGCAGTAAATGTTCCTGTTAGTTCATCTCCTTTATCCAAGGGGATAATGTCTTTTAAATTATCAAGAATTAGTTTACCCTTCATTCCTGCCTTAATAAATGGGTCTGAAATGGGCGTAGCCAAATAAAAATTTAAGTCAAATGGATTATCTGCCATTTGCAAGTGAAATATTGGTACATCAACTATTGTATTATTTAAGTCGCCATCCTTGCTTTCAACGTTGGCTTTAATTTGAATATCAGTCACCGATTTTGGAAGATCAGGATATTGAAACATTCCATTTTCTACCTGCATGTTTAAACCAAATGCCGGATAAATAGAATCCAAGTAAGTACCCTTAGCATAACCATTTAAGGCTAAGGTTCCAGCTGTTTTTACCCCTTCTAAGTCACTTGCAAAAGCAGCTGGGATAAGTGATAAGATCTCTTTAAAATCGGTTTCTTTTGCCTCAAACGTAAGGTCCATATCAATGGGATCATTTGGCATTGCTAACCATCCGTCGAACCCTAAAGGCAATTCATTGATGAGCAATACATTTTCATCAAAAGTGAATTTCATCTCTTCTAAATTCATTTGAACAATTGCATCCAAAAGCACCTTAACATTGTTCATGTAGGTAATACCATCATAATCTATATTGAGTTGTGCGATAGAAACTTTAGTAGTAAGATTTGTAATATTTTCAGTCATATCTCCTGACAAATCAAGGTTTAAGTCGGCTATATTCATATGAACTGGTAAGGTGGCATCGTCGTAAACAATTTTGGCCTTCTTTATTTCTACTTGTTTCAAAGCCAGTTTAAAGTTGCTTTCTTCTGCGGATTCCTCTTCAACTTTTGGCTCCTCTGTAGCTGAGGAATCTTCTACCACAATCATGTAATTTGCCTTTCCATCTGCGAGCACTTTAGCGTGAATACTTGGCTCATCCAATAGGGTTTTATTTACCTGAATGCTTTCACCGTTAATAACCGACATAACATCTACAGTTAAACTTAATTGCTTGAACTTTGCTAATTCAATTCCTTCAAACTCATCAATTCCAGTTACCGATACGTCTTTTATAGAAAAATAGAAGTTCGGAAAACTGTGTAGCAGACTTAAATCAAATTCGCCAAAGTCAACTTTTGCCGTTACTGCTTTATTCGTTTCCGTTTTCACCAATTTTACAATATCATCTTTAAAAATCATTGGTAACACCAATAGCGCTATAAAAATCAAGACAACGAAGCCACCCAATACTTTTAATAACTTTTTCATACTTTATATTTTTAACTAATTTATCGTTCTACAGGACTCAAGGTCAATTCATTTTCAGTTTTCGCAACTATAGTTGCCACTGTCGCATCACCAGTAACATTTACGACTGTTCGGCACATATCTAATGGACGATCAACGGCGAAAATAAGACTGATTCCCTCCAAAGGTACACCTACAGCGCCTAAAACAATCGCCAACATAATAATACCCGCTCCTGGCACTGCAGCTGAGCCGATAGATGCTAATGTTGCAGTTAATACAATCGTCAACTGAGCAGATAGATCTAAATCCATGCCATAAACTTGAGCAATAAAAACTGCAGCAATAGCTTGATAACAACTGGTGCCATCCATATTGATGGTAGCGCCCAAAGGGAGAACAAAAGAGGCTACTTTATTTGAAACTCCCAACTTTTCTTCACATCGCTCCATGGTCAATGGCAGTGTAGCTGCTGATGAGCTCGTTGAAAATGCCAACAGCTGTGCAGGTGCTATTCCTTTGAAAAATGTTCTATAAGAATAGCCAGCCAAAAACTTAAGTGCCAGAGGGTAAACTAAAAATACCATAATGGCTAAACCAATTAGCACAGTGATTGAATAAACACCCAATCCAGTTAAAATTTCTACAGCTGCTGATGGATCTTCACCTGCTAATTCTACCATTATATTTCCCAATAGGGCAAATACACCAATTGGTGCGAAATACATGATGATGTCAACCATCTTTAAGATGACTTCATTGGCTCCATCAAAGAAGTTTTTAATGCCTTCCACTTTTGCCGGGTTTGGAACAATGATTAAAGCAATACCAAATAGCAATGCAAAGAAGATTACTTGCAGCATATTACTATTATCGGCTGATGAATAGAAAATATTGCTTGGAACCATGTCCACCAAAAACTGGAGTGGGCCACTTTCTTGCTGCATCTTAGCACTCTGCTCTGTAGATTTTACTTTAGCTTCATTTTGAATTACCATTTCAGCACGAATTTCCTCGGAGAATGTTTTACCAGGTTGTATCACATTTACTGCAACTAAACCTATGGTAACTGCAATAACCGTAGTAATAATGTAAATCCCGATGGTTTTACCACCCATGGAAGAGAGTTGGGAAATATCTTTTAAGCCAGAAATACCATTAATTAGTGATATTAAAACCAAGGGCACGGCAATCATCTTCAGCATATTGATGAATATCGTTCCCCAGGGTGCTATCCAATCTGCCGTAAAGTCTTGCCAACCAGCATTAGCGGCTAAAAGTCCATAAAGCAGTCCCAAAACAAGTCCTATAATTATTTGCCAATGCAGTGCTAGTTTCTTCATAAATAAATATTCATTGCTTTTTATAGTGGAATCAAAAATCGGAAATAATTATGGGTATTTGGCGAAGCTTAGCAATTCATTTGGACGATTAAACTAACCCAAATGGACAGTAAGAATATCAATAATTGTCCTTGGTCAATTAGCTCCCCTTTCTCAGCAAATGATCCACTAAGACCAATGCTGTCATAGCTGAAACAATAGGTACTGCACGTGGCACCACACAAGGGTCATGCCTTCCTTTGCCTTTAACATTGGCTTCATTGCCTGATTTATCCAGACTTTTTTGATCGCGCATTATGGTAGCTACGGGTTTAAAGGCGGTTCGAAAATAGATGTCTTCCCCATTAGAAATACCACCTTGAATTCCGCCTGAGAAATTGGTTTTGGTTTTTACTTTGTCGCCTTCTTTGTAAAACTCATCGTTGTGCTGTGAGCCTTTCATTTCAACTGCGCAAAAACCTGAACCATATTCAAATCCCTTTACAGCATTTATGCTCATCATGGCTTTTGCCAAATCAGCATGCAATTTATCAAATACAGGTTCACCCAAACCAACAGGACAATTTATCACCCTGGTTTGAATAGCTCCGCCAATGGTATCCCCTTCTTTTTTGATTTTTTCAATCAAAGTAATCATTTCATCAGCTACTTTTTCATCAGGACAACGCACTTTGTTTTGAAAAATTAATGATAGGTCTATATCCTCAAACTCCTTTATTACGGCAACAGTGCCCACTTGTTGAACATAGGAATAAATTTCTACATCATGTTGCTTTAAGATTAATTGTGCAATGGCTCCGGCAACCACCCTGCATGCCGTTTCCCTAGCTGAAGACCTTCCTCCCCCTCTATAATCCCGTATTCCATATTTTTCTTGGTAGACATAATCAGCATGTGAAGGGCGAAACTGATCCTTTATGTGCGAGTAATCTTTAGATTTTTGATCCTCATTTATAATTTGAAACCCTATTGGCATTCCGGTCGTCTCACCTTCAAAGATTCCAGATAAAAATTCTACTTTATCAGATTCTTTGCGTTGGGTAGTGATGTTTGATTGACCCGGTTTACGGTAATCAAGTTGCTGTTGCACAAAATCAAAATCAACTTTTAAACCAGCTGGACAGCCATCGATAATTCCACCGATTGCAAGCCCATGTGATTCTCCAAAAGTCGTCAGCTGAAAAATTTTCCCTAGTGTGTTCCCTGCCATGCAAACAAAAATAGCTTTTTTGATTGGCAAGTATTGAAGAATTTAAAACTTTAAGCAAACAAAACTCAATGGTTGATTTTGTAAGTTTGATTTTTAAAATCCTTCTCTTATGCTAATAACCAACATTAAGGCACTTCTACAAACAAGAGCTAAAAATACCCTTCTAAGAGGGAAAGAACTAGGTGTACTCCCTACAATCTCTAATGCCTGGTTAAAAATTAATGAGGATAAAATTGTAGACTATGGTGAAATGCATAATTGTCCAAAAAATGAAAGTGGAGAAATAATTGATGCTGGAGGAAAGTTTGTTATGCCTAGCTGGTGCGACTCGCACAGCCACCTTGTTTTTGCTGCCAGCAGAGAAGAAGAATTTGTGATGCGTTTGAAGGGAAAAACCTATCAAGAAATTGCCCAAGCAGGCGGAGGAATTTTAAATTCAGCAAAAAAACTACAAGGTACTTCGGCAGATGAATTGTATGATTCTGCTTGGAACCGTTTAGTTGAACTAATAAAAATGGGCACAGGTGCCTTGGAAATTAAAAGCGGCTATGGCTTAACGCTAGAAGCAGAATTAAAAATGTTACGCGTAATTAAAAAATTAAAAGCCAATAGCCCTATTCCTATAAAAGCTACTTTTCTGGGTGCACATGCATTTCCAAATGAATTTAAAGAAAATCATCAAGGGTATATTGATTTACTAATCAATGAACTTTTGCCTGCAATCGCAGAAGAAGACTTAGCAAATTACATTGATGCCTTTTGTGAAAAAGTAGCCTTTTCGGTTGCTGAAACAGAACAAATAATTGAGGCAGGTAAAAAATACGGCTTAAAAGCAAAAATCCATACCAATCAATTTAATTGCATGGGTGGTATTGAAGCAAGTGTAAAACACGATGCCCTTTCAGTAGATCATCTGGAGGTGGTAAATCAGGAAGAAATTGATTGCTTGGCAAATTCCAATACCATTGCCACTCTCCTACCTTCAGCCCCCTTCTTTTTGGGCGACGATTACCCTCCTGCTCGAAAATTGATTGATGCTGGTGTGGCAACAGCCCTTTCTACTGATTACAATCCAGGATCTTCACCCTCAGGAAATATGAATTTTGCAATAGCATTGGCCTGTATTAAAATGAAAATGACACCCGAAGAAGCCATCAATGCGGCCACTATGAATTCAGCTTTCGCTATGGAGTTGGAAAACGAAGTCGGAAGTATTTCAAAAGGGAAAAGAGCGAACCTCATCATTACAAAGAATATTCCCTCTATAGGATACATTCCTTATGCATTTGGCAATAATCATATTGAGCAAGTAATTATAAATGGTAAAATCTACCCATAATGGAAATTAATTTATTAGAAAAAGTAGACCTTCAAAAACTTGTTTCTAAACGAGACGGAGAAACCAAGTTGGGTGAAAAAGTCTTGTGCGGTGGTGAGTACCTGCTTGACAATTTAAGCGATTGTCCTGCCCAATTTGTGGTTTTTGGAATCCCAGAAGATGCAGGTCCACGAGCCAACCTAGGTAAAGCTGGTGCAAACTCCGCCTGGAATGCCTTTTTGCCCAAGTTTGTAAATGTTCAACACAATCAATTTTTGGAAGGTGAATCTATATTGTTGGTTGGTGCTTTTGATTTTACACAGTTGGAAGGATATGGCTCAAGCAATTTATCGAAGCTAAGAAGTCTAGTCGCAAAGATAGATGATGTTATCAGTGAGTTCGTGGAACAGGTAGCACGTGCAGAAAAAATTCCTATTGCCATTGGAGGTGGACACAATAACGCATACGGAATGTTAAAAGGCACTTCCAACGCATTGGGGAAGGCCATCAATTGTATAAACTTAGATCCTCATGCCGATTATCGAGAATTAGAAGGCAGACATTCGGGCAATGGATTCTCTTATGCAAAAAAAAACGGCTTTTTAGCCGATTACTTTGTGAGTTGTTTGCACGAAAGTTATAACAGTCAGCAATTGCTAGATAAGATGAATGCAGATGGAGTAAATTACAATTTCTGGGATGCCGTCTTGCGCGATGAAATCACTTTTGATGACGCAATTATGGAAGGTTTTAATGCAGTTAAGGCTTCCACTTTCGGAGTGGAGTTAGATTGCGACAGCATTCAAGACTTTCCAAGTTCGGCTCAATCACCCAATGGAATTTCAACTGATCAAGCTCGCAAATTTATCCTGCAGGTAGCAAGTTATAAAAATGCTGCTTACTTGCATCTTCCAGAAGCCGCACCCGACTTGGTTATAGATTCTCGAGATCAAGTTGGAAAGTTATTGGCCTACTTAGTGAGTGATTTTGTAAAAGTTGCTAAAAAGAATCATGAATGAACCGAATCATTGAATGTGTCCCTAACTTTAGTGAAGGAAGGAATCAAAAAACCATTGCTGCAATTGCCGCTGCCATTAAAAGCGTACACGGCGTAAAGTTGCTACATCAAGATTCTGGCAAAGCAGCCAACCGCACGGTTTATACCTTTGCTGGTGAGTTAGAAGCTGTATTTGAAGCTGCCTTCATGGCCATAAAAGTAGCTTCAGAATTAATTGACATGCGGGTTCATAAAGGGGAGCACCCAAGAATTGGAGCCTGTGATGTTTGTCCTTTTGTGCCCATCTCGGGCATTGAAGTTGAGCAGTTAACTACTTATGTAGAGGAGTTTGCCAATTCAATTCACCAAGAATTTAATATTCCCATCTTCTACTATGAGTATTCAGCAAAAACTGAAAAAAGAAAAAACTTAGGGAACCATCGCATCGGAAATTATGAAGGCTTGGAACAACGTATGAAGTCTGGTAAATGGTTAGCTGATTTAGGTAAAACATTTAATGCTAAAAACGGAGGCTGTGTTATTGGAGCTCGACATTTTTTAGTAGCCTACAACATCAACTTAAAAACTAAAGACGCCAATATAGCTCAAGAGATAGCTTATGACCTTCGAACATTAGGTCGACCTGTAAAAAAAGAAGGAGAAAAAACGATTTATATTCCAGGAAAATTAAAGGCTGTAAAAGCTATTGGATGGTACATAGAAGATTTTAGAATTGCGCAAGTCTCCATAAACCTCATTGATTTTAATACCACTAGCCTTGGCCAAGTATATGATAGCACTAAAGAAATTGCTGCGAATTATTCCGTTGAATTAAGTGGATCTGAGTTGATCGGACTAATCCCTCTCAAAGCAATTTTAGCCGCTGGAAGACACTATCACCACAAACCTGCAAATGCAACTGATGAAGAATTGATTGAGTCTGCTATAAAAGGCTTAGGTTTGAATGACTTAAAATCTTTTAACCCACAACAACGAATATTAGAGTACGTTTTAGCTGGTAATAATTGACCATGAAGAAAAACCGAACTACTTTCAGAGATTATTTTAATCGGACGGTTTATTTCTTTCCCTTACAATTGCTATTTGTTCACCTCAAAAAAAATCAGCAACTACTGATTTTTTGGCTCATTTTATTTTTAGTCATTTTTAAGGAATTAGGTCTTAAATATGGCATTCCATATCTTTTTCTAGCCCCTGAATACCTAGGAAAACTTAGCTTCTCTAGTTACTTTATAGTTGGTTTTTCATTGGGAGGTTTTGTTTCAGCCTTTAATATCTCTAGCTATATTATGAATGGTTTTCGTTTTCCATTTTTAGCTACTCTTTCTAAGCCTTTTTTAAAGTACTCCATTAATAATGCAACAATTCCGCTATTATTTATTATTTGTTACTTGCTACAAACCCATGATTTTTTAAAAGCCAATGAAATATTTAATGATCAAGAAATTGCTTACCGTTTATTGGGATTTTTAGGGGGCTATGTTATCTTCACTTTACTTTCAATGGCCTACTTTTTAGCCACCAATAAAGATTTTGAAAAGCTATTTGGTAAAGAGTTAGCCAAGGTTTTAAGCTCTGATAGTAAGAAAAATGAGCCTGCAACTATTTTGCTTAATAAAAATGAACCCATTTGGTTTAAAAAAAATGACAATGAGAAGTCATGGAGAGTAGACACTTATTTAAGCAGTACATTCGGTTTTAGGAAAACACGGCCACATTACCACTATGATGAAAGCATGTTGTCCCAAGTATTTCGACAAAATCACATCAATGCCTCCTTTTTTGAAATTGGAGTTATTATTTCCATTATTATCTTAGGCTTGTTTCGTGAAAAGGAGGTCTTCATAATCCCTGCAGGAGCATCTATAGTATTGCTCTTCACCATGTTACTCATGTTTACCTCAGCACTTCGCTCCTGGATACGTGGGTGGACTTTGATTGTTATCCTAGCTGTTATTTTACTCATCAATCAATTATCAAAGCTTGATAATTTCTATTACGATAGTTTAGCTTACGGCATGTCTTATGATTACAAAGTTCCCTACCCTGAAAAGCATGGGGATGTTCCACCTGAGAAAATTCAAGCCGACTACATGCAAACTATCCGAATGTTAGAAAGTTGGAAGAAGAAACAACACTCAGATCGACCTAAAGCAGTTTTTTTGGCTGCTAGCGGTGGTGGCGCAAGAGCAGCTCAGTGGTCCTTTTTGGCTTTACAGCACCTCGACAGTTTAACAAAAGGCCAATTGATGAATCAGGTGATTATGGGTACAGGCTCATCCGGTGGTATGATTGGCACTGCTTATTTTAGAGAGTTAAAATGGAAGCAGCAAAAAAGCAATTTCAATCCTTATTCAGATAGCTTACAAGGAGATATGTCAAAGGATATGCTCAATCCAATCATTTTCAACTTGGCAGTTAATGATGTATTAATTCGTACTCAAAAATTCGACTATGAAGGAACAATGCATTGGAAAGATCGAGCCTATGTTTTTGAAAAAACCTTAAACAGACACAGCAACGGGTTTTTCCAAGAAAGTTTAGGAGATTATGCAAAAGCAGAACAGAAAGCAGAAATACCAAGCCTAATATTTACTCCCTCAGTTGTAAACGATGGAAGACGAATGCTTGTCTCTACCATGCCCTTATCGTTTATCACTCAAAACCCCACCAATGTACTTTCAGAAAACATCGATTACATGAATTTCTTTAAGCACAATGACCCTTTAAACTTACGTTTTACTACCTTACTACGCATGAACTCTTCTTTCCCATACATCATGCCTACCATCAGCATGCCCACTGATCCTACTATTGATGTTTTTGATTCAGGATTACGGGATAATTATGGCATTAAAACTACTATACAATATATTTTTCACATTAGAAATTGGTTAGCCAAAAACACCTCTGGTATTGTGATTTTACAAATTAGGGATGGACTAAAAATTGATGGTAAGGCTGAAGAAAACAAGAGCAGAAGTATTGTAAATGAAATTCTAACTCCTTTTGGTAGCCTCTATGGCAATTGGTTTGAAGTACAAGATTACAATAATGATGAGCTCTTGGAATACACTTCTGAGTGGTATAAAGGGAAGGTGGATATTATCAATTACCAATTGAATAAGAGTGCTGACAACTACATTTCACTAAGTTGGCATTTAACATCCAAAGAAAAAGTACAGATTATTAATTCATTAACTTTAGAGGAAAATATTATCGCTCAAAAGCGATTAAAAACCTTGTTGAACGAATAGTTATGAAGTATACCAACATCACCTTTTTCCTCTTTTTAGGTCTTTTTGCCTGTAATCAAGTAGAAGAAAAAAAGCCAGTAACAAAAGCTGAAGATCAAGAAGCTATTGAAGCATTAAATTTAAAACTCGATGCTACCGAAGCGCAATTGTATAATGTGCGAGTAGAATTAGCAAAGTGTAAAGGAGACAGTTTGCCAGAAGCCGAAACTCCTTAGGCAAGAAAAAAGCACTAAGGCTAAGAGGAGTGCACTAGAAACTAATACAATTTCTTGAACAATTTGCTGCCTCAGCCAGTTTCTAAAGCGTAATTTTGTAACAAAATAAATACATGGATTTAAATACCATAGAAGAGGCTATTGAAGCCATACGGCAAGGGGAAGTAATCATAGTTGTAGACGATGAGGACAGAGAAAACGAAGGAGATTTTGTAGTAGCCGCTGAAAAAGTAAATACCCAAGTGGTCAATTTTATGGCTACACATGGCAGGGGATTAATTTGTGCTCCTTTGGTAGAGGACCGTTGCGAGGAGTTAGGACTAAATTTGATGGTGGAGCAAAATACAGCAGCCTATGAAACACCTTTTACCGTTTCAATTGATTTAATTGGTCACGGCACAACTACAGGAATCTCTGCTAGTGACCGAGCTAAAACTATACAAGCCTTAGTAGATCCTAACACCAAACCTGAAGAATTAGGAAAACCAGGACACATTTTCCCATTGCGCGCCAAAAAAGGCGGTGTTTTACGTCGAGCTGGCCATACTGAAGCTTCCATTGATTTTGCACGATTGGCAGGAATGCAACCAGCAGCAGCCATTGTTGAAATTATGAACGAAGATGGCTCAATGGCTAGACTTCCGCAATTGAAAGAAATTGCAAAAAGATTTCAATTGAAGTTAGTGAGCATAAAGGATTTGATTGAATACCGCTTGAAGCACGAAACACTCATTGAAAAGCAAGTAGAAGTAAAATTGCCTACAGAATTTGGAGATTTTCAATTGATTCATTTTAAGCAAACCACTACCGGAGAGGAACACTTAGCACTTGTTAAAGGAGAATGGGAGACCAATGAGCCTGTTATGGTGCGCGTGCATTCATCTTGTATTACAGGTGATATTTTTGGTTCTTGCCGTTGCGATTGTGGTCCACAATTACAAGCCGCCATGAAAATGATTGAGGAGGAAGGCAAGGGTGTAATTGTATATATGAACCAAGAAGGTCGTGGCATTGGATTACTTAATAAATTAAAAGCATACAAGCTGCAAGAAGAAGGCCTAGACACCGTGGAAGCAAACATTAAATTGGGCTTCAACATGGACGATAGAGATTATGGTATTGGTGCACAAATCATTCGCTTTTTAAACATTAGCAAAATGAAGCTAATGACCAATAACCCCAAGAAAAGAACTGGCCTAATAGGTTATGGATTGGAGATTGTTGAGAATATTCCAATTGAAATAAAATCAAATAAACACAACGAATTGTACCTTAAAACTAAAAAAGACAAAATGGGACATTCGTTAAAATTAGAGTCTTAAAAGTTAAATCACAACTTTCAAAATTTGTAATTTGCAGCCGCTTTGAAAAAAATAAAAATCTTCAGTCGGCTGCTTTTTTTGTTGAATATTCTTTCAGCCGTTTTACTCTTGTTAGGTTATGTAGCTGGAAAAGTAAGTCCTAATACTTTTTGGCCGCTGGCTTTTTTAGGTCTTGCTCTCCCTTACTTATTAATCATCAACATTGGATTTTTAATTTTCTATATCCTTCGAGGAAGTGGTAAATTATTTCTACCGCTTCTCGTTATTATTCTTGGTTACCAGTCAATTCCTTCCTTAGTACAATTTCGATTTGAGTCAGCTGAGCCAGCTGAAAACAGTCTTAAAGTACTTTCCTTTAATGTTCGGGTATTTGATTTGTACATGTGGACTAAAGAGAAAGCTACACGTAACAAAATCATTGAATTTCTGGAAGAGGAAGACCCTGATGTGATCTGTTTGCAAGAGTTTTTTCATCAAGATAAGCTGAATAAGGCTTATCCCTTTAAAACATTAGAAACTTTGCTGGAAGTACTATCCGCTAAAAGTTACCACTTCCAAAAAACCAGCACCATGCGCGATAATGACCATTGGGGGATTATAACCTTTAGCAAGTATCCTATCATAAACGAAGGCGTTGTTCCATTTACAATAAAAGATGACAACGTTTGTATTTACACCGACATTAAGGTAAACCAAAAAATACTTCGTGTCTACAATGCTCATTTGGCTTCAATTAAATTGGACAAGCACGACTATAAAGCCATGCAAGAAATAAATAACAATGACTATTCTGAAAATTTTGACCAGGAGGTGATGTTACTTAACAAGTTGAAATATGGTTTTAAGCGTCGTGCATTGCAAGCCGATTCTATTAAGAAAAGTATAGTCAATTCTCCTTATCCGGTAATTGTTTGTGGCGATTTTAACGACTCGCCACCTTCCTATGCTTATGAAACAATTAAAGGAAGTCTGAAAGATGCGTTTATAACTAGTGGAAGCGGTTTTGGTAGGACCTATATTGGTGAGTTCCCATCTTTTCGAATAGATTATATTTTCTATGACAAATCACTTTCTGCATCTAATTTTACTACACACAACCAAAACCTATCTGATCACCGTCCTATAAGTGCAACTATTTCTTTAAAGTAATATCATGCTTTATTGCCGCTTATCACAAGTTGATTTTCATCCATTATTATTTCAATTAATTTGGCGCTATGATTGAATTGGAAAACATTCATAAGTCTTACCAGATGGGAAAGAATCGCCTTCATGTGCTGAAAGGAATTGACGCCCATATTGCGGAAGGTGAAATGGTCTCCATAATGGGTTCTTCAGGTTCTGGAAAATCTACCTTGCTCAATATTTTAGGAATGCTTGATAATTATGATGAAGGAAGCTATAAGCTAGATGGAACGCTCATAAAAAATTTAAGTGAAACAAAAGCAGCACAATACCGCAATAAGTTTTTAGGATTTGTTTTTCAATCATTTAATTTGATTTCATTTAAAAATGCTACTGAAAATGTTGCCCTTCCACTCTACTACAAAAAAGTCAACAGAAAGGAGCGCAATAAGTTAGCAGAAGAATATTTAGAAAAGGTTGGTTTGAAAGATTGGGCTACCCATATGCCAAATGAATTATCAGGGGGACAAAAACAACGTGTAGCAATAGCTCGAGCTTTAATTAGTCAGCCTAAAGTTTTATTGGCAGATGAACCAACAGGTGCTTTAGATTCTACGACTTCAAGCGGAGTAATGAAATTGCTGCGCAGCATTAACGATGAAGGGATAACTGTCATTATAGTGACGCATGAAAACGATATCGCCGAAAAAACAGATCGATTGATTCGACTAAAAGACGGGAGGATTATTTAATTGAAAATTAATAATGGATAACTGATAATTAGATTTTAGATAACTTGAATAATAAATAAAAAATAAAAAATTAAGTTGCTGGCTTTAGGGTCGTCGAATTAAAAACTCAACACTCCAAATTTCAACTAACAATTTTATGTTCGATAGCGACAAATGGCAAGAGATATTTCACACCATCTCACAAAACAAATTGAGGACTTTTCTCACTGGTTTTAGTGTAGCGTGGGGAATATTTATGCTTATTATTTTGTTGGGATCAGGCACAGGACTACAAAATGGAGTTAAAGATACCTTCAATGATACTGCTACCAATAGCATTTGGGTTTTCACAGGACAAACCAGCATACCTTACAAAGGGCTTAAACCTGGAAGATATATTCAGGAAGAGAATGCTGATTTTGAAATGATAAAAAATGAAATTGAAGGTATTGAAAAAGCTAGTGGTCGATTTTATGTTCCGGGAAATTCTGATGTAAGTTATAATGGCGAGAGTGTTTCATTAGGCATTAGAACGGTTCATCCTGATCATCAATATATAGAAAAAACGCTTACTATCGAGGGCCGGTTTTTGAACCAAAAAGATATTGATGAAAAACGAAAAGTAGCCTCAATAGGCACATTAGCTAAAAAGGCGCTCTTTAAAAATGAAAATCCTCTTGGTAAGTACATCCAAGTTAAAGGAGTGAATTTTAAGGTGGTCGGAATTTTTGAAGATGAGGGTGGAGAAAATGAACAGGAAACTATTTATCTCCCAATTTCAACTGCACAAATGGTGTATAACGGACAAAATCGACTGCATCAAATGATGTTTACTGTTGGTGATGCGGGCATTGAGGAAAGCAGGGCAATTGAAGAAGAAATAAGACAAAAAATGGCCAAGGCCCACAACTTTGACCCAAATGATGAGCGCGCCATTCGTTTTTGGAACAATGTCGAAAACTTCTTACAATTTGAAAATCTTTTTCAAGGCATTCGAATTTTTATTTGGATCATTGGCATAATGACTATTGTTGCAGGAATTGTGGGTATTAGTAACATTATGATGATTGTGGTAAAGGAACGCACAAAAGAGATTGGGATTAGAAAAGCCTTGGGCGCAACACCATGGAGTATTATCAATTTAGTTTTAATGGAATCAGTAACCATTACTGCTTTTTCAGGTTATATTGGCTTGGTATTGGGCGTTGGTGTTATTGAGTTGGTAAGCAAATATTTACCAGAGTCTGATTTTTTTAAAAATCCCGAAGTTAATTTTCAAGTAGCCATAATGGCTACACTAATTTTAATTGTTGCTGGGGCTGTTGCAGGATTAATTCCAGCAAGAAAAGCAGCCTCAATTCGACCAATTGAAGCATTAAGAGATGAATAATTATGTTTGATTCAGATCGTTGGCAAGAAATATTTAGTTCTCTAAAAAAGAACAAGCTCCGCACAGGACTTACCGCATTTGGTGTGTTTTGGGGGATTTTTATGCTCATTATTATGCTCGGCTCCGGCAATGGCTTAGAAAATGGAGTAACTAAAAACTTTGGTGGTACAGTGACCAATAGTGTTTTTATTTGGACACAAAGCACTTCCATGCCTTATGCAGGTTTGCCAAAAGGTAGAAGATTCAATATGAACAATGAGGATATGGATGCTGTAAAACGCGAAGTAAGCGAATTAGAGTATTTAGCGCCTAGAAATCAGTTGAGGGGTTACGGGGGTGGCAACAATGTAAGCTTTAATACCAAGTCGGGAAATTTTAGCGTAATGGGTGACTACCCTGCTATCCAATACATTAAACCCATGGACATTGTTGAGGGTCGTTTTTTGAATCATTATGATATTGAAGACAAGCGGAAGGTGGCAGTAATTGGGAGCAACGTTAAAGATGTCCTCTTTGGAAATAAGTCTCCAATCAATGAAAATGTAAAGGTAAATGGAGTTTATTTTAAAGTGATTGGTGTCTTCAATACCAAAGGATCTGGTGGCAATGCTGAACGAGAAACACAAACACTTTACATTCCATTTAGCACCTTTCAAAAGGCTTTTAATTACAATAACGTAGTAGGTTGGATTGCTGCTACTGCTCTACCCTATTCTAGTGCCTCAGAAGTAGAGCAAAAAATAGTTAGTGTACTTAAGAAAAGACATAAAGTAGCACCACAAGATGACCGTGCATTTGGATCATTTAATGCGGAGGAACGATTTGAAGAAATGAATGGCTTATTTGCTGGAATTTCAAGCTTGATTTGGGTAGTAGGAATTGGCACTTTGCTCGCTGACATTATTGGAGTGAGTAACATTATGCTCATCATTGTAAAAGAAAGAACTAAGGAAATTGGTATTCGAAGAGCCATTGGTGCAACACCAGCTTCAATAATTTCTCAAATAATTTTAGAATCGGTTACACTTACTTCATTGGCCGGCTATTTCGGCCTAATATTAGGAGTTGGTATTACTGAACTTATCTCCAATCAAGTTGGTGATGGCGGGGGAGACACTATGTTTTTAAACCCAACCATTGATTTACAAGTAGCATTAACAGCTTTGAGTATCTTAGTAGTTTCAGGCGCCCTAGCAGGCTTGATTCCCGCGAGAAAAGCAGTTAAAATAAAACCTATTGACGCATTAAGAACTGAATAAACAAATTAAAACATGAAGAAATTTTTTAAACTATTAATCGGACTCATTTTATTAGGCGTCTTTGCTTGGACCATCTACTTCCTATATTCAAAGTCGGAAGAAAAGCCAGTTGTTTTTAAAACAACAACTCCAATGACTACGGATATTATTAAAAAAACGGTTGCTACGGGATCAGTAGTTCCTAGAAAAGAGATAGAAATCAAACCTCAAGTTTCAGGTATTATCGATGAGATCTATGTGGAAGCGGGAAATAAAGTAGAAAAGAACGATCGGATCGCCTTGGTGAAGATTATTCCAAATATGGTTTCATTAAACAACGCTGAAAATCGCTTGCGTCAAGCGAAAATCAGTCTGGACAATGCCAAAATTGACTTAGACAGGAATAAAGAGCTTTTAGAGAATAAGGTAATTGCAAGGGCTCAATTTCAACCATTTGAAGTATCCTATAAAACAGCTCAAGAAGAATATAAAGCAGCACAAGATAATTTGGATTTAGTAAAAAAGGGCGAAACCTCAGGAAATAAAACCAGCACGAATCGTTTAATCCGCTCAACTATTTCCGGAATGGTATTAGATGTGCCAGTAGAGGAAGGCAATTCGGTAATTGAGGCAAACACCATGAATGATGGAACAACAGTAGCAGCTGTAGCGGATATGAGCGATTTGGTATTTGAGGGAAAGGTTGACGAATCAGAAGTTGGAAAGATAAAAGAAGGAATGGCCTTGATTTTAAGGATTGGTGCTATAGAAAATGAATCCTTTGATGCCATATTGGAATATATTTCACCAAAAGGAGTTGAGGAAGAAGGCGCCATACAGTTTGAGATTAAAGCAGCAGTAAAACTAAAAGAGAACCAATTTATTCGTGCCGGTTACAGCGCAAATGCAGATATTGTATTGGATCGAAGAGACTCCGTTTTAGCCATATCAGAAGCCCTGCTGCAGTTTGAGGGAGACTCAGCATACGTAGAAGTGGAAACAGAAGAACAAAGCTTTGAAAAGCGCTATGTTAAAACTGGGCTATCCGATGGGATAAACATTGAATTATTGAGTGGTGTAGAAAAGGACGATCAACTAAAACTTTGGAACTTATCTGAGGGCGTAGCTCCTAAACAAAGAAAAAGATAGTTTTTTCTAGTAGCAGTCTCTTTTCATTTAATCTAGGGACAAAGTAATTTTCGTACTTTAGATTTATGCCTTGGTGGACTAGCATATTGCTTTGGTTGGTTGGCATTTACCTGCTGATCAGCATTCTATTGTATTACATGCAAGACTACCTCCTATTCAAACCAGAAATACTGCCTGCAGATTTTCAATATCAATATGATAATCAAACCGTTGATGAATATAATTTCAAAACTCGTGATGGCGCTAGCGTCAATGGACTGCATTTTAAAGTAGAAAATCCTATTGGAGTAGTGCTATACCTCAAAGGGAACTCTAAAAGCATGAAAGGCTGGGGGAAGTTTGCTGTCGACTTTAACCGCCACCGTTATGATGTAATTATGGTTGATTACAGGGGTTTTGGTAAGAGTACCGGACGTCGTTCCCAAGAGGCTATTAAGAAAGATTTACAGGCCATTTACGATAAGATGAAGACCATCGTTAAGGAAAAGTACATCATTCTCTACGGTAGGTCATTGGGCTCTGGCTTTGCTACAAAACTGGCATCAACCAACCAACCAAAAATGCTAATTCTTGATGCTCCATATTACAGTTTAAAAAATGTCACTAGCCGTTATGCGCCTTTTATGCCTTTATCAATCATCTTAAAATATCCTTTACCGACTTACAAGTGGATAAAATATGTGCAATGCCCCATTCACATTATTCATGGTACAAATGATAAGCTCATCCCCTTTTCAAGTAGCGTCAAATTATCCAAAATAAATCCTGAGAGAAGCCGACTATGGCCCGTGATCGATGGAGGGCATAAAAACTTGAATCAATTTAAGTCCTACCATCAGATGCTCAGTGAAATACTAACTAGTCGAGAGAAGAAAATTGACCTCAGCACAACTAGCCATAAAGTTAAACACGACTCCAATTGAAATGAGAATTATCTTAGGCGTTACCCTTATCTTATTACTAGTTTATGTATTGGTTTTTGGCCTGCTATATAGTTTTCAAGAAAGTTTAATATTTCAGGCAGATATCCTTGAAAAAGATTACAGTTTTGAGTTTGATACTCCATTTGAAGAAAAAAAAATCCAACGAGAAGATGGGGCAGAATTACATGGACTTTATTTTAAAACACCTCAACCGAGAGGCTTAATTCTATACTTTCACGGTAATGCCGGTGACTTGAGCCGCTGGGGAAATGTGGTAGAGCCTTTTGTTAAGCTAGGTTATGAAGTACTAGTCGTTGATTACCGAGGTTACGGCAAAAGCACTGGCAAACGCAGCGAGAAGTTGATGTATGAAGATGCCCTAAAGTGGTATGACTTGGCTTTAGAAAAAATGAATAACGAGTCAATTGTAGTGTATGGACGGTCTCTCGGATGCACTTTTGCAACTTTCGCGGCCTCCAAGCGGAATTGCAATCAATTAATCCTAGAAACACCTTTTTATAGCCTAAAATCTGTAGTTAAAAACACCTATGCCATTTTTCCAGTAGGAAGTTTATTAAAATTCAGGTTTCCAACTTTTGAATTTATAGATCTAGTGAATTGTCCAATTACTATTATACATGGAACCGAAGATGATATAGTACCCATTGAGAATAGTCAGCGTTTGATTGAGCTAAACCCACTTATCGACTTTGTTACCATTAACGAAGGAGAGCACAACAACCTAGCAAAGTTTGAGCATTATTGGCAGGTAGTTGGAAAATTATTGCCTTAAATCATCCTTTACATTTCTACTAATTTAGACTAATGGAAACGCGTCCAACCGATACATCAAAGAACGCTCAACTAATTTTTACTTTGAGTTTACTGACCTCAACATTCTGGGTGCTATCTCAATTAGTTAATGTTTACTATTTCACCCTTTCAGGTGCAATTTTTAAAGTACTATGGCTCCCAATGCTTGCATTATTGGTTAGTTTGCCAATAATTATTTTAATTTTTCTAATTAAAGAAACTTTTTAAATAAGTCACTATACATCTATGCTTTCCTAATCTTAGGAATAACAGTTATATTTCTATTATATAAGAACTAATTCCAAATTATGCCTTCTTTAATATGACTTAATCTATAGGATAAAATATGTGTGTTTCTACTTCTGCACTGTCAACCTCTGCAGGATCATTTGCATACACTTCCCAGCAAAACTCTTTCATTTCATACCCATTTTCTGAAACAAATTTGTAAATTTTATCATGCATAGTACCTGAAGCTTCATAATCACCATAGAAAATACCTTTAACTACTTTGCCAGATGGTAATTCCTTAGCCATAATTCTTCCTTCACTTTTCTCAACAATCGCAGTAGGCATTGCTGCTTCCATAATCACTCTGTCTGGAGAAAAGAAGTGATAAATGGCCAATGGCATCCCTGTAATTTCAATATCAGCAGTTGATGCATGTATAGAAAGCTCTGTATATAAATCAGCAAGTTTTTTCCCGATTCCATCAGCAGTTGTAGAGTCTTTAATACTTATAATTGGCTGTGCTTTTACTTGCATAATTTCGACTCCTTCAGGCATTTCTTGTTCTTTTGGTGTTGGCATTGCCTCAATATGTGCTTTTAGTTGAGACAAACTTTCTGTGTAATTTTTTTCTAACATTGGCTTCATGAATGTATTCATCAAGTTCATATAGAAAGGTGTTTTAGCTCCATCAAAGGTCCAAGTCAATTCAGTCTTCCCATCTTTTTCAGTTAATATAAACTCTGAATAATTTTTCCCATCCCAACCCTTAAACTCAAGCATCGTTTTGATGTATTCATCGGGCTTTAATTCAACAATTTCTTGCCTTCCGTCACCCGCAATTTCACTTTCCCACTCACTATATGCACCAACAACACCCATCTCGTCTGAGTACTCTGAAGTCATATTCGAATCCATTTGATTCCAAACAGACCAGTTTCCCCAAGTTCTAAAGTCAACTATTTCATTGTAGATTTGAGAAGGAGGAGATGCTATAACTATACTTTCTTTGACCTTTATTTGATTTGGCTGAGTTGCAGAAAAAATGAGCAAAACGCCTATGATTATGACTAATACAATTAGTATCCACTTTAAAATTTTCATGCTTTTTTGTTTTGGTTTAGAAGGCTAATTTAAAACTATTTTTCTTATACTAAAATTCACTTAATTTAGCTGACATGAATGCACATGAAATTGATTATGAAATTATTGGCGATGACTTACAATGTGTAAGTATTGAGCTCGATCCAGACGAAACAGTAATTGCAGAAGCTGGGGGAATGATGATGATGGAATCTGACATTGAAATGAACACCATTTTTGGTGATGGTTCAAAAAATGATAAAGGTTTAATGAATAAATTATTTTCGGCAGGAAAAAGAGTGCTTACTGGTGAAAGTTTATTTATGACTTCATTTACTCATAGGGGGTTCGATAAAGCGAAAGTAACTTTCGCATCGCCCTATCCAGGTAAAATTATCCCTATGGATTTAAGTGAAATGGGAGGTAAAATAATTTGTCAAAAAGAAGCTTTTCTTTGTGCTGCTAAAGGTGTGTCTATAGGGATTGAATTTCAAAAAAGATTAGGAGTCGGTTTTTTCGGTGGTGAAGGTTTTATTATGCAAAAATTAGAGGGTGATGGAATGAGCTTTCTTCATGCTGGAGGAACAGTAGTTGAGAAAACATTAAAATCAGGCGAAGTAATTAATGTTGACACTGGTTGTTTGGTAGCGCTTTCTGCTGAGGTAGATTACAACATTCGGCTACAAAAGGGAATTAAAAACAGTTTGTTCGGTGGTGAGGGCTTATTTTTGGCCACCCTAAAAGGTCCAGGAAAAGTGTGGATACAATCAATGCCACTAAGTAGGTTAGCTGACAGAATTTATGCTTATGCTCCTAAAGCTGGAGGTAAAAGTAAAGGAGAAGGCAGCGTCTTAGGTAAGTTAGGCGGATGGATTGACGGAGACAACTTTTAATTAAATCAAGCGTTAAATCAAAATGAAATCAGGCGTTTTTCTACTACTATTTTCTAGTTTCACTTTTTATCTTTCAGCATTTGAAGGAGGAGAGGAAAGTAAAAAAGATACCATACAAGCCCTAGTTGTTTCTTCAGTAGAAAAAAATTCAAAAATTGATTTAAATGAATTAAGTGGTTATGAAATTATTGCCATGATTGATTCTTTGCTGGATTTAGATGCTATTCCTGCGCAATTGGTTAGGGAAATTAATGATTATGCCGAAAGCAAATTGCTAAAACATGACTTTTATGTCTCCCTAACTGGATTTTATGATGAAAGTATTTACCCATCTCAATCAATGTATAAGAGCTGGGATACTTATAACCTGTATCCCTATCAAGAAGCATTGAGAAAGGATGACGATGAAGTAAAATTAATTATCCAAGATAGCCTTAACTTTTGCCACTTTATTCCACCTATAAAAGGGTTGATTACTTCCAATTTTGGTTGGAGAGAAGGACGTAACCACAATGGAATGGACATTGACTTGCAAGTATGGGACCCTGTAGTTGCATCATTTGATGGGATGGTTCGTATTTCTAGACATCATCCTGGCTATGGAAGGGTTGTTGTAATCCGACATTATAATGGCTTAGAAACGCTTTATGCCCATTTACATCGTTTAAAAGTAAAACCAGGTGATATAGTTGAAGCTGGTGATGTTATTGGACTTGGCGGGAGTTCAGGAAGGTCGACAGGAAGTCATCTTCATTATGAAGTTCGGTTCAAGGGTAAACCTTTAAATCCAAGAAGTTTAATCGACTTCAATAATAACTGCTTAATAAGTGATTCATTAAAGTTGATTAAAACTAAATGGTCATATACCCCAATACCCCTTGGAGTTGAATATCACACGGTTAAAAGAGGTGATAACTTATTCGAAATTGCGAGAAAGTACGGCACTTCAATCTCCAACTTGTGCCAAATGAACGGAATTCAAAGAAATCGTATTCTTAGAGTTGGGCAAAAATTAAGAGTTGGGAGCTAATGTTTTCACTAGTTAACTTTCAGGACCACCCAACAAACAGAAATAAAAAGGTATTCTTTTTTAAAATTACCGAGCATGCTCAATATTTTGAGCACATGCTAATAGAAGAAAAAGTACAATTCGAAAAGCAAGTAGATCATGATGGAGATAGGACAATTTATTATGGTGTAAAAACAAGTGATTTCCAATTGGTGAAGAAATTGAATTACCTAACGATTGGAAAATTTAGAAAGCCCTTTATTTCCGATGTGTTCTTCAGGTATTTTGTAATTGTACTTTCAATAATTGTTTTAAGTGTTGCAATTATAGGAGCTATGATTTCCCAGTAAACTGAAATTCATTAATTGTATTTTTGCAATATGACAAAAGTTGTCGTTTTCTTAATAATACCGCTTACGCTTTTACTTCGCTTGCAAGTTATTGCTCAAGATAAGCTGACCACTTTTGGTTTACAATTTAAGCCAATCTTAAGCTCAGAATTAATTAATACTGGGGCGCAAACTGACCAAGTAGATAATATTGACTTTGAAATAAAACCTAGAAGTGGCTATAGCTTTGGAATGGTCGTAAGAAAAGGATTGACAAAACAACTTTCAATTGAATCTGGAATAAATTTTAGCCGCAGAAATTACGAACTAAACATTGCCAATGATTCATTGAATTTTTCAGGTACATCTGAGTTTAGATATATTATTTATGAAATTCCAATCATGGGATTAGTTTATGTTAGGCTGGGAGAGCAAGCTTACCTTAATGCTGCATTTGGAGCTTCATTCAATTTTTTACCTTCAAATTGGGATTCCTTTGACTACTATTTCGAACATTTCTCTGCGAGGAAATCTTGGGTAGTTCCAAGCTTATTGGCCAATATTGGTTTTGAATATCGCACTTACGATAAGGGCCATTTTTATTTAGGCTTAACTTATAACCGACCATTTTCAGAAATAACAACTGCAGGGGTACTGTATAAAATAGATAACGTTGAACAAGCCAGAACATTCTTTGATGTGAATGGTAGCTACCTCACTTTAGATCTAAAGTTTTTTTTTCCTGAACCACGAAGCAAACAAAATAATAGAAGATGATTGAAGAGTTTAGAAGTTTTTTAGTTGAATATTTTATCAATTCTGGGATAAGTGAGTTTTACAGTGAGGCTCTTACTAGTGGCTTGCTTTTGATTATTGCTATTATTCTAGGGTTCATAGTGGATAGAATTTCAAGGCAACTATTACTAACCAGCTTTATTTCGCTAGCTAAAAAAAGCAAAACAGACTGGGATGACTTGTTAGTAGAAAACAAAGTTTTTTCAGCCATTGCCCACCTTATACCTGTATTATTTATTTTTTACTTGTTGCCGCAAATAGTTAACAACCACACTGCTTTAGTCGATTATTTCGACCGCATTGCAGAAGTTGTCATAATTTTTGTCACTATTCAAATCATTTTTCGTGTTTTAAATACGATTAAGACAATCTTATCTAGAATTGAAACCTTTAAAGATAAACCCTTACAAAGCTATTTTCAGTTAGTAAAGATTATCGTATCAATTATACTTGGAATACTTATTCTCTCTATTCTGGCTAATAAATCTGTGATGTATTTCTTTGGTGCATTTGGTGCCATGACTGCTGTTTTACTATTAGTTTTTAAAGACACTATTTTAGGTTTTATAGCCAGTATACAATTAGCAGCCAACGATATGATACGTGTCGGTGACTGGGTAGCAATGGAGCGCTATGGAGCAGATGGAGATGTAATTGAAATTAATTTAACTACTGTAAAAGTTAAAAATTGGGATAAAACAATTACAACGGTACCTACTTATTCTTTCATTTCAGATTCTTTTAAGAATTGGCGAGGAATGCAGGAGACAGGCGCTAGAAGAATTGCTAGGTCTGTATTCATCAACCAACAAACCGTAAAATTTGCCGATGAAAAATTGATCTCTCGATTTAAGAACATCCATATTTTAAAAAATTATGTTGAAGGAAAGGAGACCGAAATTAAAAAGTATAATGAGGAAAGAAAAGTAGATGTAAACCAAGTTTCAAATGGCAGACGAATGACCAATCTTGGTACTTTTAGAGCGTATTTACTAGAATATTTAAAGAATCATCCAAAGATCAATCAGGAATTAACGGTGCTGGTGAGGCAACAAGATCCTTCGCCAAATGGTATTCCTATTCAAATTTATGCGTTTAGCAATGACATTGCGTGGGTAAATTATGAAGCTATCCAATCAGATATCTTTGATCATATATTAGCAGTAGTGCATCAATTTGAATTGGAAATTTTCCAAAATCCTACCGGTACAGATTTTAGGAGTTTGGCAACAAAAGATTAACCTGCTTAACTTAGTAGCTTAACTATAAGAATCTAATTTAATTTTAGTCTACTACAGTATGTTAAGAATAATTTCAAAAATTCAAAGTGAGAAATTAGAAGTAAATAAAATATTATATATAGTAAAGAAAGTTAATTTCTTACTTATGTCAATTCTTACTTTGAGAGCATCTGTCTTTTTTTCTATTTTTTGTTTTTTAAACCTAACATTGACTTCTCAAGTTAATTCTGTTGATTATGATGTTTATGATAACAATAACAGCTCCCTTAAAGAGGTTTTTGGACTTGTAAACCTCGACTCCAACAGTAGCTATTGTATTGAGGTAGAAGGTACTTACAGTGTATGGAGTCCAGGCACTTGGACCAATCCTTGTGGAATAATCGAGAATGCGCCTATTTACCCTTCCTCAGGAGGTTTTATGACAGGTAATGTAGGGTTTGACTTTGCCTATAATTTTTCACGACCTACACTTACTGGATGTTCTGGATTCAGTAATCCTGTCCTTGCTCAACCATTTCCTCGCATATCTATCACACTAGATAGTGGCGCAACTTGGTTCCATCCATCTGTTGGTGCATACGATTCATCGCATATCTATAAGTTTGAAGTAATTGGACGTGGATACCCTATAGGAGTAAGACAAAACTCAGGTGTAAACGCTGACGACTATGGAGTTCTAAAATTTGAATTGCAAAAAATACCTAGTTTGAATTTTAAATCGGACACAACAGTATGCAGCAATCAAACGCTATTGCTTGATGTTACCACGTCAAATGCAACTTATCTTTGGCAAGACAGCTCAACAAATTCAACATACTCTGCAGTAGATTCTGGACTTTATTGGGTAGAAATTACCCTCCATGATTATTGTACTAAACGAGACTCGATTTACATCAGATATGCATCTGAAATAGCTATCAACCTCGGCAATGATACCAGCATTTGTCCAAACAGCTCAATTCTTTTAGATGCCACTTTACCTGGAGCAACTTATTCTTGGCAAGACAATTCAACTGGTGCTACTTTCTTAGCCCAAAATAGTGGTATTTATTGGGTGGATGTAACACTTAACAATTGCACAAAAAGAGACTCAATCGCAATTTCTTTAATCCCTGAAATACCCATCAACCTTGGTAATGATACTCTGCTTTGCAATAACACCTCAATTACTTTAGACGTAACTTTAAGTGGTGCAAGTTATTTATGGCAAGATAGCTCAACCAATTCAACTTATAATGTAAAAGACTCTGGAATCTATTGGGTAGAAGTCACTCTTAACAATTGCATAAAAAGAGACTCCATAATAGTTTCATTAAAAAATTCTGTACTCCCATATAATATTGGCAATGATACTAGCATTTGTCCAAACAGTACTCTTCTTTTAGATGCAACACTACCACGTCATTTCTATAAATGGCAAGATGGTTCAACCAACTCCACCTTCTTAGTAAAAGACAGTGGAGTTTATTGGGTAGATTATATTGGTCGAGGTGCGGGTAGTTGCACTGTAAGAGATTCAATTGTAGTTTCTTTAAAACCTGAAATACCAATAGAACTTGGTAATGATACCATAATTTGTCCCAACAGCTCAATTCTTATAGATGCCACTATACCAGGAGCAACTTATTCTTGGCAAGATAATTCTACTGCTGCTACTTTTATAGCCCAAGACAGCGGAATCTATTGGGTTGATGTAACACTAGACAACTGTATTAAAAGAGACTCTATACAAATTGAAATCAAACAAGAAATAAATAATGATTTAGGACCTGATACAACGATTTGTTTGGGAGACTCAGTAATTTTAGGCTCTCCAACTTCAATGGCTACTTATCTATGGCAAGATGGTTCAACCAATCCTAACTTTATAGCTAGATCCGAAGGGATAAACTGGCTTGAAGTTAGGCTAAATGGGTGTACTAAAAGAGATTCTATTGAAGTGTTTGTATTAACAAACAGCTTTAAGGGTCTTGGTAATGATACCACACTTTGCTTTGGAAGTACATTGAATTTGAATGAAAGTCTACCTAATGTTTTTTACTTGTGGGATGACAATTCAACAAATCCTACAAATACCATAACAAAGGCAGGTACTTATTGGTTAGAAGTAAGTCTTCCAAAGTGTAAAAAAAGAGATTCTATAATCGTAAGCTACGAAGATGAAATAGATGCCAATTTAAGTGGGGATACAACTCTTTGTTTTGGTGATACTTTAAGTTTTGATTTAACACAAGCCAATGCCACCTACTTGTGGAGTGACAGCTCTACTAAGGCTAGCTTTGACATTGATATCCAGGGTATATATTGGGTTGAAGTAAGTTTAAATAATTGTGTGAAGCGAGATTCAATCATGGTGTTATTCTCTCCTCAAAGAAAGTTAAACTTAGGGAATGACTCTACTTTATGCATTGATGAAACGCTTCTGCTTGATGCAACTTTTGCCAATTCTACCTATCTCTGGCAAGATGGTTCTACTAATCCCACCTATTTGGCAAACGACTCAGGACTCTATTGGGTGGCTGTAAGTGATGTGTGTGCCACATTTAGAGACTCCATTTATATTTCCTATTTAGACTGTAATTGTCCAGTTTACATTCCAAATGTAATTACCCCAAATAATGATGGTGTTAATGACTTTTTCTATGTCTCAACTACTTGTGACCTTGAGCCTTTTAGACTAAGAATATTCAATAGATGGGGAATAGAGCTACTTTCTTACAACAACGTAGCACTAAAATGGGATGCAAGAGTTAACGGCACCTTTGTTGAAGGAGGACTATATTTTTATACCATTGAGTATAAAAGTGAATTCGAATCGAGCACAATAAAAAAAGCAGGAAGCTTTTCGATTCTTAGATAAGGAGTTCTTGAAACTTCAGTTAAACAATTCTTAGTATTAGGAGTTTGACAGCTGAACATTAACTTTTTCAAGCTCGATACGCGAGAGCTCTTCCAATTCATTTTTCTGAAACAATTGATCTAAATCATAAACCTGGGCTTTACTGGGATCGGCTTTATAATTTATATAATCAACAAAACGAATTCCATTGACATATCTCTCATTGTAGGCTTCCCTAAAACGCAAACCACCCCCATTCTCCTTAAAAGAATAGGCTAAAAAATCAACTTTATTGGTTTCAGTATTGATCCAATAGATATAAACATCTTCGAAGTCATCGCCTCCGCCCTCTTGTAAAAATGTTACTTCTATTTTATGATACTCCTTGTTATAGATTGAGACCTGATCAAGGTACTTTTTTTGAACCGCTGGGTCATTAAGGCCGAAAGGCAACAATGCAAAGTAAAAAACAGAATTGATGGAGTTTCTATATTTATTGATTGTGCTGTCTTTGAGCTTCACCTCAATATCATTTACAGTCCGAACAAAAACATCCTCTGACATTGCATCATACACTTTTAAGGTGTCATCATAAAATAAACGGCTCATTTTAAAGCCATCGGCATTTTTCTGCCCTTTATAATGTATTTTTCTAAAATCAAATTCAATTAGGGATCCTGTATAGGCCTCTCCTCCCGATACTTCTATCGTTTTATCAATTAATTCTTGAGCACTAGGTTCTTGAGAACAAGAAAGCAATGAAAGAATTAATGAAATACTTAAACTAAATTTTACAATACTTTTTCTCATAAATAAGTTGCTGTTACTGATTTTTTAGACTTTTTAAAGTCAGCTAATAATCCTTCAAATACTAATTCTCCTCCTTTATCTCCACCTTCAGGGCCCAAATCTATTACCCAGTCAGCATGTTTTATTACCTCAGGGTTGTGCTCAATTACCAATAAACTGTGACCTTTATCAATCAATGCATCAAATGAATAGAGCAACTTTGCAATATCGTGAAAGTGCAGTCCTGTTGTTGGCTCATCAAAAATAAATAATGTATGGTTTGATGTCCCTCCTTTTCCGAGGTAAGAAGCCAGTTTAATACGCTGTGCTTCTCCTCCACTTAAGGTTCCTGATGCCTGTCCCAATTTCACATAGCTCAAACCCACCTCCATTAAAGGAGATAATCGTTCCGCGACTTTAGCAGCCTGTCTGTCAGCCTTAAATTTCTTAAAAAAGCTAACGGCATCATCAACGGTCATATCTAATACATCAGCAATATTTTTGCCGTGAAATTTCACTTCTAGGATTTCATCTTTGAAGCGTTTTCCCTCACATTCTTCACAAGTCAAATGGATGTCTGCCATAAACTGCATTTCCTCTGTAATCTCACCTTCTCCTTGACAAACTTCACAACGACCACCATCAACATTAAAAGAGAAAAACCCTGATTTATAACCCCGAGACTTTGAAAGCCCTAAGTCGGCAAATAGGTTTCGAATTTCATCATAAGCTTTTATATAGGTCACTGGATTCGATCGCGATGATTTGCCAATAGGATTTTGGTCAATAAACTGGATATCCTTTAGCATGTCAACAGCACCTTCTAGTTTGAAATATTCTCCTGTTTTTTCTCCATACCCTCCTAACTTTTTTTGAATGGAAGGATATACAATTTTCTTTATCAAGGAGGATTTTCCTGAACCACTTACCCCAGAAACTACTGTCATCGCATGCAAGGGAAATTTGACATCAATACCTTTTAAGTTGTTTTCTCGAGCTCCAAAAACAGAGATATAATTATTTGAAGTTCTTACCTGTTTTTTAAGAGAAACTACTTTCTTATGATTTAAATAGTCAGAAGTTAAAGTGTTGGCCTTTACTAGTGCTTTAGAGTCACCTTGAAAAACTAAATTTCCACCGTGGCTGCCCGCTTCAGGTCCTAAGTCGATAATTTCATCTGCAGCACGTATAATTTCTTCATCGTGCTCCACCACAATTACAGTATTTCCCAAGTCACGCAAGGACTTTAAAATTCGAATTAAGCGTTCCGTATCTTTTGGGTGCAAGCCTATGCTTGGTTCATCTAAAATGTACATGGATCCCACCAAACTGCTGCCTAAGGATGTTGCCAAATTAATCCGTTGAGACTCTCCCCCAGAAAGTGTGTTAGCAGGTCTATTTAGATTTAAGTAACCCACGCCTACATTTAATAGATAGCTTATTCTATTCTTTATTTCTGTTAAAATCCGTTTAGCAACTTCTCCATCATGCTTTGATAGCTTCAACTGATTAAAAAATTTCTCCAAATCATATATGGATAGCTTTACCAGTTGGTTAATAGATTTCTCCCCCACTTTTACATAGTTCGTTTCCTTTCTAAGTCGTGTTCCTTTGCAGTCGAGGCAAGTTGTCCTTCCACGATAGCGTGCCAACATCACACGGTAATGTATCTTATACGTTTTGCTGCTCAGGTAATCAAAAAAAGTATTAAGGCCTTTAAAATATTTGTTGCCCGTCCAAAGTGTTTCGTACTCTTCTTCAGATAGTTCAAAAATTGGCTTATGTATGGGAAAATTAAATTTCTCAGCTACTCTGATTAAATCATTTTTCCACACTTGCATCTTTTCCCCTTTCCAACAGGCAATTGCATCTTGATAAACTGAAAGTGATTTATTGGGGATCACTATGTCTTCATCAATGCCTATTACCTTGCCAAATCCTTCACATTTAGGGCATGCACCTATCGGGTTGTTAAAACTGAACAAGTGCACTGATGGCTCGATGAATTCCTCCCCATTTTCTTCAAAAGCACTGCTAAAAGTTTTGGTTTTAAACTTATCATTAGTGTCGGCAATAATAGTACAGCTCTTTTGACCTTCATAGAAAGTAGTTTCCACTGAATCGGCAATCCTACTCTCTTCATCCTCAATATCCTCGGAGATTATAAATCTATCCACTATTATTGAAATGCTTTTAAGATTTAATTCTTCATCAACAAGGTCTTCTAATCGAATCACTTCATTTTTTATCATGGCTCTGCTAAAGCCTTGCTGAATGAGTAATTGGATGTTTTCCGAAGCTTTTCTATTTTCTTTTAAGGCTAACTCAGCAATAATGTAAACTTTGGATTTTAGTGGTAGTTTCAGAACATATTGTACCACATCATTCACACTGTCTCTGCTTACTTCATTCCCCGAATTTGGTGAAATTGTTTTGCCAATCCTAGCAAAAAGTAATTTTAGGTAATCATAAATTTCTGTAGTAGTACCAACGGTTGAACGCGAATTAGTAGTATTCACTTTTTGCTCAATTGCAATTGCTGGTGCAACGCCTTTAATGTAATCTACGTCTGGTTTTTCGACTTTACCAAGAAACTGTCGGGCGTAGGAAGATAAACTTTCAACGTATCGTCTTTGACCTTCAGCATACAAAGTACTAAATGCTAAAGAGGATTTGCCTGAGCCGGATAATCCGGTTACGACAACTAACTTATTTCTTGGAATGGCAACATCAATGTTCTTTAAATTATGAACCCGAGCACCTTTAATTAGTATAAATTTCTTGGGATCTAATTTATCTACAGCTGTTGGCATGCACTTTGTAGTGTTTTGTTGAGTGAGCGACAAATTTAACGGAGATTTTTGGGTATTTTCGTCAAAATATTTTTTATTACACAATAAAACCAACCATCGGACGTTTTCGTTCGTATTATATAAAATTAAATTAGAAACGCCTATAGCCTAAACATTACTTTTTTTTAACCGCTTTTTTTGAAAGGCAAAAACTGTAAGTGTTTATGGAAACTAATTTAATGAGCGATAAAGCCTTAATAAGGCAATATCTAGATGGGAAAGAATCAGCTTTTGACATTTTACTAAATCGCTATAAGGGAAGAGTTTTCTCCTATATTCTCTTTACTATTAAGGATAGAACTCTAGCTAACGATATTTTTCAAGAAACCTTTATGAAAGTAATTCGCACCTTAAAAAAAGGTGGTTACAATGAAGAAGGCAAGTTTTTACCTTGGGTAAACCGAATTGCTCATAATTTAATTATAGACCACTTCCGAAGAAAGCAAAAGCACCCAACTACCAATGGAGGGCCTGATTTTGACATCTTTGATATTATATCTGATGGAAATGCTACCATTGAGGAAGAAACCATTAAAGATCAAATATTATCTGATGTAAAGAAGTTAATTCATGAACTTCCAGATGACCAAAAAGAAGTTTTAATGATGCGCATGTATTTTGACATGAGTTTTAAAGAAATTTCGGAACGTACGAATGTGAGCATTAATACAGCATTAGGAAGAATGCGTTACGCGCTAATTAACTTGCGTAAGATGGTCGACAAGCAAAAATTGACTTATGTGAATTAATTTTTGATTGACTGGCAATAAAAGGAGCTGGTTTGCGTTTTAATTAAAATTTTAACGAAAAACAGACCATATGAAGCACTTTACAGTCTTTAATTTCAAAAAATTAACCGAAGAAGAAAAAGCATTAAACGAGCTACTCCAACTCAAAAAAGAGAAAGAATCGCAAATGCCATCACAACAATCAGTCGATAATATTTTAGCCTATTCAAAATCATTGAGTGTTAGAAAATCTAAACACCTTGGCTTTCTAGAAAACGTGTTAAATTAGTTACTATAGCACTTCATGTGTATATAGATTTATTACTTTTTGAACGCACTGTAGAAATAATCGACCAAAATCACAAGATTCATAATTAGAAATGCAGGTAAGAACCATGCATTCAAGCTTTCACTATTGAATAAAGCTATTTGAATGGTCCCGTATGCAATTTCAAAAAAGCAAATTGCTATTAATACTTTGAGCCTACGCAATAATGTCGTGGCTAATCGGTATTGTCTTGCAGCATTTTCTTCTGTTATTGTTGTAAGATAGTTGAAAAAGTGTGGGGAAAAATTTAGAATTGTTAATACAATATAAATCACGCCACCTATTGATAAGATGTTCCAAAGTTTATCTTTTGAGTCATATCCATCTGGATTTCCCGAAGCATCAAAGTGGGTTGGTATTGTTTCGGGAAGCTGATCGAAATAATGCCAAGGATAGACGATCATTAAGATAAAGAAAACCCCTCCTACTATTTCAATCAACCAATCAATATTGCTTAAGGGTATTTTTACACGTGGTCTTTTCATTTCATTGTATTAAATTCTTCCTTGAATAATTAATTCATTGACTTATTGACCCATTGACTTATTGATACATTGACTTATTGATACATTGACACATTGATTCCCCTTATCAAAACAAACTCTTTCTTCCTACTACTGAACAAATAGGACATTTCTCTGGGTTGTGAGGTCTTGCTTTGCAATATTCTCTGCCAAAAAAGATGATTTGCAGATGCAGCTTATTCCACAATTCTTCAGGAAAAAGTCGCTTACAATCTTTCTCTGTTTGATTGACATTTTTTCCATTACTTAAGCCCCATCGATATATTAGCCGATGTATATGAGTATCAACTGGAAAAGCTGGATAGTCAAAAGCCTGAGCCATAACTACAGAAGCAGTTTTATGGCCTACTCCTGGCAGTTTTTCCAGTTCTTCAAAAGTTCGAGGTACCTCCCCATTGTGCTCTTCCATTAAAATTTCTGATAATCGATGGATCGCTTTAGACTTTTGAGGTGATAAGCCACATAGTCGGATAATGGCTTTTATTTCTTCAACTGATTTTGTTCGCATTTCTCCTGGATGGTCAGCCAAAGCAAACAATTCAGGAGTCACTTGATTTACGCGAATATCAGTGCATTGAGCTGAAAGTAAAACTGCAACTAGCAAAGTATATGGATCCTTATGGTCCAAGGGAACGGGCACTTTTGGGTATAAGTCCTCAAGGGTGTTGATAACAAATGCTACTTTTTCTTGTTTCTTCATAAGGACACAAACTTAATGGTATATTTTTGCTAAAGTTTTAAATTAAATTGCATCAACAAAAATTAATTCCTACTTTGTTGAAAACCAAAATGACAAAATTATCGTCAAGATATGAACGAAATTAAGATCGGAGATACAGCTCCAAAAATAAACTCAAAAGACCAAGATGGAAATGATTTTAGCTTGGATAGTCTAAAAGGCAAAAAGGTCGTACTCTACTTCTACCCAAAAGATGATACACCAGGCTGCACTAAAGAAGCTTGTAACCTTAGAGACAATTATAAAAAATTGCAACAAGAAGGCTATGAAGTTATTGGTGTTAGTGCTGACAATCAAGCGAAGCATCAAAAATTTATTGCTAAACACGATTTACCTTTCAAGCTCTTAGCTGATGAGAATAAAGAAGTTATCCAAGACTATAATGCTTGGGGACTCAAAAAATTCATGGGTAAGGAATATGAAGGAATAATAAGAAAAACATATATAATAGACGAAAAGGGTAAGATTGAAGACATCATCGAGAAAGTAAAAACGAAAGATCATACCGCTCAAATACTAACAGATTAAAGCAGAAAAAATGGCAGAAGCAAAAAAGGAAGTCAATAAAGAAAAGCTAAAAGCACTTCAATTGACAATGGACAAATTGGAGAAGTCTTATGGAAAAGGATCCATAATGCGGCTGGGTGACAAAGCAGTTGAAAATGTAGAATCTATACCATCTGGTTCAGTAGCCTTAGATTTAGCATTGGGCGTTGGAGGTTACCCAAGAGGTAGAGTAATTGAAGTTTATGGACCAGAATCGTCAGGTAAAACGACCTTGACTATACATGCCATTGCAGAGGTTCAACGTCAAGGAGGCATAGCAGCATTTATTGATGCAGAGCATGCATTTGATCAGTTTTATGCAAAAAATTTAGGTGTTGACACAGAGAATTTATTGATTTCGCAGCCAGATAACGGTGAGCAAGCTCTTGAAATTGCCGATAACCTAATTCGATCAGGTGCTATTGATTTAATTGTAATTGATTCGGTAGCAGCGCTTACACCGAAAGCTGAAATCGAAGGTGATATGGGCGACTCAAGAATGGGACTTCAAGCTCGATTAATGTCGCAAGCATTACGGAAATTAACAGGAACCATCAGCAGAACAGGGTGTACTTGTATTTTTATTAACCAATTGAGGGAGAAAATTGGAGTAATGTTTGGTAACCCAGAGACAACAACAGGTGGAAATGCCCTTAAATTTTATTCTTCAGTTAGAATTGATATCCGAAGAAGCTCACAAATAAAAAATGGTGAAGAGGTTATCGGTAACCGAACGAAAGTAAAAATTGTAAAAAATAAAGTTGCACCCCCATTTAGACGGGCGGAATTTGATATTATGTATGGAACAGGAATATCTCGTTCAGGCGAAGTAATTGATATGGGAGTTGAGCTAGGCGTAATAAAAAAGAGCGGAAGTTGGTTCAGTTATGGAGAAACCAAACTAGGACAAGGAAGAGATGCCGTAAAATCTTTAATTGAAGATAACCCAGAACTCATGGAGGAGTTAGAAGATAAAATCAAGGAAACGATGGCAGAAGCGTAAATCTCTAAGCTTTTGAATAACTTTGCCTCAAGTTAAAATTTAACTTGAGGCATTTTTTTATATCTATGAAACAAATCATTTTATTTTTTTCACTAGTTGTTGGTTTAGCTTCCTGCAGCAACCAACAACAAGAAAACAAAGAATTTAACCAGACGAATGAGAACAAAGCATTTACAGAGCTGGAGTCTACGCCAGAAGATTCTAACTTAATTCAATTAAATGAAGCCATTCGTAAGGACATTAACAACCCAGACTTGTATGTTAAACGCTCAAAAATTTTCGATTCAATTGGTGATAATCAAGCCGCTATTGAAGACCTAGACAGGGCGTTTAGACTTGACTCTACTAACTTGAATACCTTATTAGCACAAGCGAAATTTTTAGGGAGCAGAGGCAAAGTAGTAATGAGTTTAAATATTCTAGAAAAAGCGAAGCAGCTTTACCCTGAAAATACAAGAATTTATACGCAATTGAGCGAACTGTTCTTAATGGGTAAAAATAATGAACGCTCATTAAAAAATGCAGATCTGGCTATTAAATATGACCCATTCAATGCAAAAGCTTATTACTTAAAAGGATATAATTTCTTAGAAATAGGAGACACGGCCAAAGCAATTAGCAGTTATAGAACAGCAGTAGAGCAAAACCCAGAATTTTTGGAAGCTTATTTAGAATTAGGACTCATCTTTTCAGAAAAAGACGACCCCATTGCACTCCAATATTATAATAATGCTTTGGAAGTAAATCCAACTGAAAAGAGAGCACTTTATTCAAAGGGTATGTTTGAACAAGAACATGAATTATATAATGAGGCAATCCAAACTTATTACAAAGCCACAAAAGCTCACCCAGAATTTAAGGAGGCCTATTATAACCTTGGCTATGTGCACATGTTTTACTTAAAGCTATACCGAGAAGCACTTCCCTATTTTACGGATGCTGTTGAAATTGATCCAAATTACTATCAGGCATATTATAATCGCGGTTATTCTTTTGAGCTGATGGGAGACATCAACAATGCTGCAAAAGACTACCGTAAAGCTTTGTCTATTAAGCCAAATTATGATTTGGCCGCCAATGGCTTAACTCGTGTAACTGAAGACATATGAATTTACTCTCTGTGGAGGAAATCTCCAAACGCTTTGGGGAGCGCGAATTATTTTCAGGCTTAAGCTTTGGAATCGACCAAGGTCAGAAACTAGCACTGGTAGCAAAAAACGGCGAAGGAAAAACAACCTTACTTGAAATGCTTTCTGGCACTATGAATCCTGATGAAGGCTCTATTGTTTGGCGCAATGGAATTTCAGTCGGTTATTTAAAACAAGACAATACCTTCGAAGGATTTAGCACTGTTAAAGAAGTACTTTACGGCACCGATAATGATTTTGTAAACGCCATTAAAGTTTATGAGGATGCTCTAGAAAATACGGAAGATGAAGATGCGATGCAAAATGCATTGAACTTAATGGACTCTACCAAGGCTTGGGATTATGAAGCTAAAGTTGACAAATTATTGGGCATTTTTGGAATGGACAGCCTAGATAAAAAACAACCCATTGACATTTTATCTGGTGGACAAAAAAAGCGCATCGCTTTGGTTAAATTGATCATTGATGAGCCGGACGTTTTTATTTTAGATGAACCTACCAACCACCTTGACATTTCAATGATTGAATGGTTGGAAGAATATTTTTCAGCTCAAAACATCAGCTTGTTTATGGTCACTCACGATCGCTACTTTTTAAACAAGGTGAGTAATCAAGTGCTTGAACTAGACCAAGGTAGAGGCTATAAATACAATGGAAACTACGAGTATTTCATTGAGAAGAAAGCTGAGCGTGAAGAAAGTATGGCCAGTGAGATTGATAAAGCCAAAAACCTATATCGAAAAGAAGTGGAATGGATGCGTCGCATGCCTAAAGCAAGAGCCACCAAAGCAAAATCTAGAATCGATAGTTTTTACGAAACAGAGAAAAAAGCAAAACAGCGCATTAATAAAGATGAAGTTCAACTCTCTATAAAATCAGAACGCCTGGGTGGGAAAATATTAGAGTTGCATCATTTACGCAAATCTTATGGTGATTTGAAGATTGTTGAAGACTTCAACTATGTCTTCAAGAAAGGAGATAAAGTAGGTATCGCTGGTAAAAATGGTGTTGGTAAAACCACCTTCCTAAACATGTTGATGGGTCTAGAAAAAGTTGATGGAGGAAAAATTGTCACCGGTGAAACTGTTCAGTTCGGCTACTATACGCAAAGCGGGATTCAACTGAAAGAAGATAAGCGCATTATTGAGGTGGTGAAAGATATTGCGGAAATAATTCCTTTGGAGAAAGGTAAGAAAATAACAGCATCTCAATTGCTAGAGCGATTTTTATTTCCTCCTAAGCAACAATACACTCAAGTATCAAAACTAAGTGGTGGTGAGAAGAAACGTCTGTATCTTCTGACTATTCTGATGAGTAATCCCAACTTTTTAATTCTGGATGAACCTACCAACGACTTAGATATTAAAACCATTCAGATTCTAGAAGACTTTCTAATGGAATTTAGTGGCTGTTTGTTAATCGTTTCTCACGATCGCGCTTTTATGGATCACTTAGCAGATCACATTTTCTATTTTGCTGGAAATGGTGAAATAAAAGACTACAATAGAAGCTACAGTGAAATTGTAGAATTGCAGAAAAAAGAAGCGTCAAAATCGGCAAAACCAAAAAACACGGAGTCAGGCAATACCAGTTCTTCAAAGGACAATTATGTAAATAAATTAAGCTACAACGAACGCCGAGAGTACAACAAGCTCGAAAAAGAAATTGAAAAATTGGAGGCTAAAAAGCTTGAACTGAGTGAACAACTAACTGACTCTAACCTCAGTCCAGATGAACTCATGAAAGCTTCGGAAAGGCTAGGTCCATTGGTTGATGAAATTGATGAAAAATCTATGCGATGGTTGGAGTTGAGCGAGAGAGCTTAGTTAAACAGGAAAGTTGAAGCTTGAAAGTTGAAAAAGAAAAGAGATTTTAGTTCCGCAAATGCGGAATTAGATTTTAGAAAATTTCGGATTTAAAATTCGATCAACCAAAAAACTCAGGACTGATTTTTTAATAATGCCAATTTTGTTAATTGATAATTGAACATTGAAAATTCCTCACTCCTAATTTCTCACTCCACACTCCAAACTCCTCACTTCTATTTCCTCACTCCAAACTCCTCATTCCTAATTCCTCACTCCTAATTCCTCACTCCAAACTTCTCATTCCAAACTCCAAACTCCTCATTCTAAACGCTCCAGCCTTGCGCCTTCAACTCCACCAAAGTTTCTGTTCCTGAAGCTACCATTTGATAACCAGCATTGGCATCAGTAACATGACCAATAATAGAAATTCCAGGAATCGCCTTTAGTTTATCGTGTAAATCCAAAGGAGCTGTAAATAACAATTCATAGTCCTCTCCCCCATTTAAAGCTGCGACAGTCGGGTTTAAATTCAATTCTTCACAAGTAGTCACTGTGCTTGGGTCAATCGGAATTTTATCTTCATAAATCTGTATCCCAACTTTAGAAGCTTTTGCCAAGTGAATCAATTCTGAAGAGAGGCCATCAGAAATGTCAATCATGGCTGTTGGCAGAATATTTTCTTTTTCAAAATATTCGATTAAATCCTTTCGAGCTTCAGGCTTTAACTGCCGTTCTAAAATATAGTCTTTACCACTTAAGTCTGGCTGAACTTTTTCATTGTCTTTGTAAACTGCTTTCTCACGCTCTAAAATCTGCAAACCAGCAAAAGCAGCTCCTAAATCTCCACTCACACAAATTAGATCGTTTTCTTGTGCACCACTTCTCTTCACTTCTTTACCTTCAGCCACTTCTCCAAGTGCAGTTACACTAAAAACTGTTCCCGCTAAAGATGAAGTTGTATCGCCGCCTATTAAATCTACATTGTACAATTCACAGGCTAAATAAATCCCTTCATAGATCTCTTCAATAGCCTCAACTGACATTCTATTGGATACAGCCACCGATACCGTTATTTGTTTAGGAATAGCATTCATGGCATATATATCAGATAGATTTACAACCACAGCCTTATAGCCTAAATGCTTGAGCGGCGTATACAATAGATCAAAATGTACCCCTTCAACCAGCATGTCTGTGCTAACAACGGTTAATTTATCATCTTGCTTAATTAATGCGGCATCATCCCCTACTCCAAGCACTGAACTTGAATTCTTCAGCTTTATATCTTTGGTTAATTGTTCAATTAGGCCAAATTCTCCTAAATCGTTTAATGGGGTGGGTTCGTTTTCTTCTTGACTCATGTTGCAAAAGTAGTGAAAGCATAAAAGAGTCTTATAACCATTCTACAACTAAATATCTCCAATTTATCGAGACTTAGAGCATACTAGGACTGCTCATTTATTTGTATGTAGGCATTAAGCGCTACTAGCAATAGCAGAGCACATCAAAATTTAATTGATGCTATTGCTTATCTTTGAATATCTTTAATCAGCTACAATGAATATTCAAGCTACAAAATTGCAATTAATAAAAAGCATTTCTGCAACTGAGAATCAGGAGTTTATAACTGACCTTTTTAATCTAGCTAAGACAAAATTTGAAAATGAAATTCAAGAAGAGCCCATTCAGTTGGTTGACTGGATGATTAAGGACCTTGAAGAAGCCGAAGAAGATATTCGAGAAGGAAGGGTCTTTTCACATGAGCAAGCAATGAAAAGGGCTGAAAAATGGTTAGAAAAATAAACTGGTCTTCAAAAGCTTTATCAGATGTGAATCAAATTACAGACTACTGGGCTTCAAGAAATAAAAGTTTAATCTACTCAAAGAAATTGTTAAAAATATTTGACCAAGAAATAAAAAGGTTAAGTAAAAACTCTCAACTTGGAAGAGTAGTTGGAAAAGACAATCTTAGATTAGCAGTAATTAGGGACTATTTGCTACTTCACCGAATAACTGCTAAAGAGATATTTATACTCAGAATATGGGATAGCAGAAGAAATCCTGAAGATTTCAAGAAAATTATTGACCTTTTCTAAAAATAACAACCCTTCCACTTCTAGCTTTAAAAAATCAAACAATTAACAACTGCTAAACAAAGCACCAATTTTACTGTTATTTCTGAGCAATCTATGCCCTTATTTAGAGTTAATCTAAATAAAGATAAGTAATTTTGCAGCTAGTAAACGATTGAAATTATGATCAAAGTAAACGACAGGGCAAAAGATAAAATTTTGACCCTCTTAACAGAAGAAGGTAAAGCCAAAGATAGCTTTGTGCGCGTTGGTGTTCAGGGTGGTGGTTGTTCAGGATTGATGTATAATCTAGATTTTGATTCTGAATTGAAAGACGACGATAAAATGATTGAAGACAACAACATAAAAATTGTAGTTGACAAAAAGAGCGTACTCTACCTTGTAGGCACTGAATTAGATTTTACCGGCGGACTAAACGGAAAGGGCTTTAGTTTCATTAACCCAAACGCATCAAGAACCTGCGGTTGTGGTGAAAGTTTCTCAATATAAAATACAAGTATGGCAAGTGAAGAAGAATTATTAGAAGAAGTAACGTCTAGCGAGTACAAGTATGGGTTTTATACTGATATTGAATCAGATAAAGCTCCCAAAGGACTCAATGAAGACATTATTCGATTTATTTCAGCTAAAAAGAAGGAGCCGGAATGGCTATTGGAATACCGCTTAAATGCCTTGAAGGTATGGCAAAGCATGATAGAGCCAGAATGGGCACACATCAAGTATCCAAAACCTGACTTTCAAGATTTATATTACTATTCTGCTCCTAAAAAGAAGGATAAATTAGATAGCCTGGATGAAGTGGATCCTGAATTGTTGGAGACCTTTGAAAAGCTAGGTATTTCTCTAGATGAACAAAAAAGATTAACTGGAGTAGCCGTTGATGTTGTAATGGACAGTGTTTCAGTAGCTACTTCGTTTAAAAAGCAATTAGCAGAAAAAGGAATTATTTTTTGCTCCTTTAGTGAAGCGGTCCAAGAACATCCTGAATTAGTCAAGAAATACTTAGGTACTGTTGTTCCAACGGGTGATAATTTTTACGCTGCATTAAATTCAGCTGTTTTTACCGACGGTTCATTTTGCTACATTCCTAAGGGAGTTAGATGTCCGATGGAATTATCCACTTATTTTAGAATAAATGAGGCACAAACAGGGCAATTTGAAAGAACTTTAGTGGTAGCCGATAAAGGAAGCTATGTAAGTTACTTGGAAGGTTGTACAGCACCAATGCGGGATGAAAACCAATTGCACGCTGCTGTAGTTGAATTAGTTGCGCTTGACGATGCTGAGATTAAATACTCTACCATCCAAAACTGGTACCCAGGAAACAAAGAAGGAAAAGGTGGAATTTACAACTTCGTGACAAAGCGAGGTTTATGCATGAATAATTCAAAAATCTCTTGGACCCAAGTAGAAACAGGTTCAGCTGTAACATGGAAGTATCCAGGTTGTGTGCTGAAAGGAGATAATTCAATCGGAGAGTTTTACTCGGTAGCTGTTACTGCCAATCATCAACAGGCTGATACTGGTAGTAAAATGATTCACTTGGGTAAAAACACCAAAAGCACTATTATTTCTAAAGGTATTTCTGCAGGACAAGCTCAAAACTCTTACCGAGGTTTGGTAAGAATAAATAAAGGAGCAACGAACAGCAGAAACTTTACCCAGTGTGATTCTTTATTGATGGGCAACAAATGTGGTGCTCATACTTTCCCTTACATTGAGGTAAATAATCAGTCCTCAAAAGTGGAACATGAAGCCACCACCTCTAAAATTGGTGAAGACCAAATTTTTTATTGCAAGCAACGAGGAATGGATGAAGATACAGCCATAAACCTAATTGTGAACGGATACTGTAAAGAAGTGCTGAATCAATTGCCGATGGAGTTTGCTGTGGAAGCGCAAAAACTGTTGGAAATCAGCCTAGAAGGATCTGTTGGATAATTGACAATTGATAATGGACAATTCACAATTTAGATTTTAGAATTACGATTGACGAATTAAGAATAAATAAAATATAAAATAGTGGAAGAATTTATGAAGTTAGTTCTTCATTCCACATACAAAAAAAGAACATGATAAAGATTGCAAATTTACACGCGAGTATAGACGGAAATGAAATTCTGAAAGGTATAAACCTTGAAGTTAAAGCGGGAGAGGTACACGCAATAATGGGCCCAAATGGCTCTGGTAAAAGTACTCTAGCCAGTGTTTTAGCTGGGAGAGAAGAGTACGAGATCACTGAAGGTAAAGTAACTTTTATGGGTGAAGACCTTTTGGATATGGAGCCTGAGGATAGATCAAGAGCTGGATTATTTCTAGCGTTTCAATATCCAGTTGAAATTCCAGGGGTGAGTAATATCAACTTTTTGAAGACTGCCATTAACGAAGCTCGAGAAAAGAAAGGTTTAGACCCTATGAAGGCCAAAGATTTTCTAAAGATGGTGAAAGAAAAGTCTAGCTTAGTAGAGTTAGATGGTAAATTGAACAACCGATCAGTGAATGAAGGTTTTTCAGGTGGGGAAAAGAAGCGAAATGAAATTTTTCAAATGGCGATGCTGGAGCCAAAGCTTTCCATCTTAGATGAAACAGATTCAGGTCTTGACATCGACGCCTTGCGCGTAGTAGCAGAAGGGGTTAATAAATTAAAAACAAAAGACAATGCGAGTATAGTGATTACGCACTACCAGCGTCTATTAGACCACATCATTCCTGATTTCGTGCACGTACTTTCAAAAGGAAAGATTGTAAAAACAGGTGGTAAAGAATTGGCCTTAGAGTTAGAAGAAAGAGGTTACGATTGGGTAAAGGAAGAAGCTGTTACAGCATAAATTGAAGGAGAGAACATGAACGAAACGGTTGCTATAAAAACAAAAAGTTACTTTTTGAATCATTTTGAAAAGCTAGATTTTTCACATGATGAAGATTTTTCACTAAAAAAGCGTGATTTAGCTCAAACTGCACTTAAAAGTTTGGAGTTTCCAACTTCTAAAACTGAATATTGGAAATACACACGGGTGAATAAGATCATCAAGGGAGATTACACCATTGCTTTTCCTGAAAATGAAATTGATATTGATTTAGCAGTTCCTAGTGCTAACTGTATTGTTTTAATTAATGGTTATTTCAGTGAAGAGTTGAGCTTTTTCAAGGCTCAAGAAGGTGTTAGATTCTCGAGCTTATCGCAAGCCAAAAAGGAAAATACTGTTCTAAAAACAAAGTTCGCAAGTATTGCAAAAGAGGATGAGATCTTTTCGGTAATCAATACCGCTTATCATCAAGATGGTGCTATGCTTCACGTAGATAAAAATGTGAAAGCTGAGGCCCCATTTTATATCATCAACCTTACGGATGATGCAAATGTAATGAGCAATCCAAGAAACTTCTTTTTTATGGAGGAAGGCAGCGAAGCGCAAGTGGTTCTAAAAACTATTAATACTAAGGATGGAAGCTCTTTTACAAATATGCTTTCTGAAATTTTTGTTGAGCGCAATGCCAAATTAGAAATTGACAAAGTGCAAAATGATGGTGCTGAAGACTATCAAATTGCCTGCGAGCAAGTAACACAAGCAACCGACAGTGTATTTAGGATTAACACCTTTACGCTCGGCGGTGGCATTGTTCGGAACAATTTAAATATTGAATCACATGGTCAGAATACAGAGACCTGGTTAAATGGCTTGTACCCGCTAAGAGATAAGCAGCATGTAGACAATCATACTTTCATGTTACATCGTGAGCCTAACTGTGAATCACATGAGTTGTATAAAGGCATATTAGATGACCAGTCAACTGGTGTTTTTAACGGGAAGGTTTTTGTACATCGAGAAGCACAAAAAACGAATGCTTACCAGTCAAATGGTAACATTCTTTTAACTGATAATGCAACAATTAATTCTAAGCCTGAGTTGGAGATTTATGCTGACGATGTAAAGTGCAGCCACGGTTCCACAACAGGACAGCTTGATGATGAAGCTTTGTTTTACCTTCGTTCAAGAGGGCTATCAAGAAAGAGTGCAAGAGCAGTTTTAGTTAACGCTTTTGCTTCAGATGTAATTGATCAAATTGGAGTTGAAGCTGTGAAGGAAGAAATTGAAAATTATATTGAAGGTTTGAATTTTTAATTGAGAGTGAGGAGTTTGGAGTGAGGAGTGTAGAGTTAATTAATGAAGTAATTTTTTAATGTAACAATGAAAAGTTGTTTGTTATTAAGCTTGAAGTTCAAAGGCTAAGGTTGAAAAATGAAAAAGGAACTATAATTGTAAATAGAGGAAAAGACTTTTAATTGAAATATTTTAATCTTTCATCCTTTATCTTTCTTCCAACTTATAAAAATTACATTCAACCCTTAAAATTAAAGCATAGTAGAGTTTTAATATAAAGTGAATACTGACAAATGAGTGAAGTAAAAGCCAAATTTGATGTCGAAAAAATAAGAAAGGATTTTCCTATACTTTCTAGGAAAGTTAATGGAAAGCCTTTAGTTTATTTGGACAACGGCGCCACTGCTCAAAAACCTCAAGTGGTGATTGATGCCTTGGTCAATTACTATTCATCAGAAAATGCCAATATTCATCGTGGAGTTCACACCTTAAGCCAAGAAGCTACAACTGCTTATGAAACGGTTAGAGAGCAATTCCAAAAACAATTAAATACCGCACACAAAGAAGAAATTATTTTCACAAAAGGCACTACTGATGGAATCAACATGGTAGCAAGCTCTTTTGGAAGACACCATGTAAAAAAGGACGATGAAATCATCATAAGTGCCATGGAGCATCACTCCAATATTGTTCCTTGGCAAATGTTGTGTGAAGAAAAAGGTGCGCACCTAAAAATTGCTCCTATAAATGATTCGGGTGAATTGTTATTAGATGAACTCGAAAAGCTCATTAACCCAAAAACAAAGCTGATCGCTATAGTTCATATTAGCAACACCTTAGGAACCATTAATCCGATCAAAAAAATAACAGCAATGGCGCATGCCAAAGGTGTTTCTGTTCTGGTAGATGGCGCTCAGCAAGTGGCACACCATATGCCTGATTTAAGAGATTTAGATGTTGATTTTTATGTTTTTGGTTTACACAAAATGTTTGGTCCTACAGGTATTGGCGTTTTATATGGTAAAAAGGAGTTGTTAGAAAGTATTCCGCCCTACCAAGGTGGTGGAGACATGATCAAGACGGTCACCTTTGAGAAAACAACGTATAATGAGCTACCACATAAATTTGAAGCTGGCACACCAAACATTGCAGCAGGTATTGCAAGTGGTGCAGCTTTAAAGTACATTAATGAACTCGACTGGGAGGCCATTCACGTGCATGAAAAGGAACTTCTAGCCTATGCAACAGATCAATTAAAAGGTATTGAAGGCTTAAGGTTTATAGGTGAAGCCAAAGAAAAGGCCAGTGTTGTTTCGTTTGTTGTAGATGGCATTCATGCCTATGATATCGGGGTAATAGTAGACAAAATGGGAGTAGCTGTGCGCACCGGACACCATTGCACACAGCCCTTAATGGATCGTTTTGGAATTTTAGGAACAGTAAGAGCCTCCTTTGCATTTTACAATACAAAAGCAGAAGTTGATCAATTGGTAAAAGCAGTTACAAAAGCTGTTAACATGTTGAAATGATGAGTATAAAAGAACGACAGGAAGAAGTAATTGAGGAGTTTGCCCTCTTTGATGATTGGATGGACAAATACGAGCATTTAATCTCTTTAGGGAAAGAGTTGCCACTTATTGATGAGGAGAAAAAGGTAGAAGAAAACATTATTAAAGGATGTCAGTCGAGAGTTTGGCTTGCAGCTGATTTAGAGGATGGTAAAATAAACTACACAGCGGATAGTGATGCAATCATTACCAAAGGAATTATTTCATTGATGATACGGGTTTTAACTGATAAAGCGCCAAAAGAAATTGCTGAGGCAGACTTATTTTTTATCGATGAAGTGGGATTGAAAGAGCACCTTTCCCCTACCCGTTCAAATGGGTTGGTCAGTATGGTGAAGCAAATGAAAATGTACGCGATAGCGTATCAAACACAAGTTTAGAGATGAGTGATATTGAAAAGAGTAAAAAAGACTTGAGTAAGAAGGATGTTGAAAACCAGGTTATTGAGGTGTTAAAGACCATCTATGATCCTGAGATTCCAGTTAATATTTACGACTTAGGATTGATCTATTTTGTGCGGGTAGACGATGAATTCAATGTAAAAATTGAAATGACGCTAACCTCACCTAACTGTCCAGTTGCGGAAAGTTTACCTGAAGAAGTTCGCACCAAAGCAGCAGGCTTGTGGTGTGTTAAATCAGGTGAAGTAGAATTGGTTTGGGACCCACCATGGGGCAAGGAAATGATGAGTGAAGAAGCAATGTACGAATTAGGCTTTATGTAATGGCTGAAGAAATTATAAATAGAGTAGCAAAAAGTGGGTTAATTACCCTAAACCTAGAGGAATTTTATCCTGAAGGAGAGCGTGTGCTTTATGATATAAAAGAAAATCTTTGGCAGGGCATTGCCTTAAAAGAAAAAGACTTTCGTGAGTTTGTTAAAGAATATGACTGGTCAACTTACGAAGGTAAATTTGTCGCGTTAACTTGCTCAGAAGATGCAATCGTTCCGACTTGGGCCTACATGTTATTAGCAACAAAATTGGCTCCACATGCCAAGCGTGTAGTTTTTGGTGACCTAGCTACCTTAGAGGCTGTATTGTTTGAGGCGGTCATCTCTAAGATAGACCCTTCAGCCTATGAGGACGCCAAAATTGTTATTAAAGGATGTAGTGATAAGGCAGTGCCACCATCAGCTTATGTTAAACTCACCGAAATGTTGATGCCTTATGCTAAAATCATTATGTATGGTGAACCCTGCAGCACGGTGCCGCTTTATAAAAAGCCAAGAGGATAACTGTTTTTAACCTTCAGCAGACGATTTAACTCAATTTCTTGTCTATATATTAGTGTCCCTTTTAAATATATTTGTGTCACTAATTTATACCTTATGAAAAATTCCCTACTCTTCTCATTTCTTTTCTCTAGTCTTAGTCTCTTTTCAAACATTGATACGACCAATTTTAATAGTAAAATAGAAAATGTTACTGTATTCTTCAGTGGCGCAGAAATAGAGCGTGTGGGTGAGCTTTCCTTAAATAAAGGAAAGCATGTATTGCTTATCGACAACTTACCAGAAATGATCAATCCACAAAGTATTCAAGTGGAAGGATTAAAAAACCTTACAATTTTATCTGTAAAACATAAGTTGGCTTTTGATAATACATTGCGCAGTAACCCAGAAGTTTTAACAATTGAAGAGAATATTAAGTCACTTAGCATTAAAATTAAGCGATTAAATAATGAAATTAATGTTTTAAAAACAGAAGAAGAAATACTATTAAATAACAGCAATCTTTCTAATAAAGAAAAAGCAATTACTACAGAGGAATTAGCAAAGGCTGCAGAGTTCTATAGAGCAAGGCTAAATGAAATACGTAACAAAGTAATTGATTTAAACCTTGAAATTGAGGAGAACAAAACAAAAATGGTTGAGCAATTTGAAAAAATCAATAAACTATTGTCGAAGAATAAGCAGCGCTATAGTAAAGTCCTAATTGCTGTCGAATGTGAATCTGCAGTAACAGACAAATTAAAGTTTAGTTACTATGTGCGCTCCGCCGGTTGGATTCCCACTTATGATTTTAGAGTAAAGGATACGGATAAACCATTAAAAATTGTTTATAATGCAAACGTTTATCAAACTTCAGGAGAAGATTGGAAAAAAGTAAACATTACCTTATCGTCAAACGACCCTTCCTTAAGCGGCAATAAGCCCGAATTACAGCAATGGGTACTAGGTGAACAATCTACTTATCTTAGTGATAATCAAGCACAAGAAGCGAGTTATGAGTATGATACTTATGGAGGAGTAAGTTCTTTAAAGGGAATCATAACTGATGAACAAGGAGAACCCGTTCCATTTGCCAATGTTACCTTATTTAAAAATGATGAACAAATATTAGGCACTACAAGCGATTTTGATGGAGCATATACCTTAAAACCACTAGAGCCAGGTCGCTATGACATGCAAGTTAGCTACGTTGGTTATCAATCAAAACGTATTAGTGGAATAAGTATACTTGAAGATAAAATCACCATTCAGAATATTCCAATTTCTGAAGGGATTCAGCTTAATGAAGTTGAAATTGTAGAATATTCAAAGCCATTAATTGAGTTAGATCAAACTACAACTGGTTATACTCAAACAAGAAATAAAATGTATACTACTTCTTATGAGAGTAAAACAAATGTGAGAGGTTCAAGAAGTGGAAGTTCTAAGAGATTTATTGACGGAGTGAAATCAAAAAACTATATTGATAATAGCTTCAATAACAATACGCTTAGTTTAGAGTACGAAATCAAAATACCCTACTCCATTCCCACTGATGGGAAAGATTATACTATAAAAATCAAGGAAACAGATGTTCCAGTAGAATATGAATATTTTATTGTACCCAAAATTGATAAAGATGCATTTTTGGTCGCCAATCTAGACAATTGGGAAGAATTAAACTTACTATCTGGGAAGTCGAGCTTATATTTTCAAGGAAAATTTACAGGAGAGTCTTATATAAATGTTGATCAAGCTGAAGACACTTTAACCATCTCATTAGGAAGAGACAAGGGAATATTTGTAAGTCGTGAGCAATCTAAGGAGTTAGATGATAAACGATTCTATACAAATGATATAAAAGAAACTATTGGATGGGATATAGTAGTAAAAAACAATAAAAATGTTGAAATAAATATCAACCTTCAGGATCAATATCCAGTTTCCAACCGCAAATCAATGGAAGTAGAACTCCTAGAATCAATGGGAGCAACAAATGATGAAAAATTGGGAATGCTTGACTGGAATTTTACTCTAGCACCATTAGAAAAGAAGGAGCTTTCTTTTAAGTATGAAGTTAATTACCCGAAATATTCAAATATTCGAGTTCGTTAATCGTTTTTATCCTCATGGCTCACCAGCACATCTCCAAAAGAAACATTTTGAGCTGCAAGTGCCAAGACTAAATTATCAGGAACACAGTTAAGTAATTAATGCTGGAAAGTAACTCAAATGAAAATAACTGGTGTAAATAATATCATGTGAATACAAAATAAAATTTTAATTTTAAGGTTATACTTAAAATTGATTACACTATGCTACTCCAAATATCAAAACTACTTACCCTAATTTCTTTTATTCTATTTTTAACTCAATGTAAAAAAGAAGAAGATCCAGAACCAATTCAAGAAGGCAATAAGTTAGGAACCGTCGAATTAGGCAAAGCAGGAATGGAGCTTGTTCCATACCAGCTTAATGATACGCTAACTTTTAAAGACTCATTAGGAAACAGCCAGCAATTTATAGTAGTAAATAATAGAACTCAATTTAGAAGGTACCATAAAAGTGGCGGAACTGACATTTCAACTGACTATTATGATGTTGAAGCACTTTATGTTATTCTTAAGGGTGAAAAGGACAACTTCTTTACACTTGATTTGACAGCCCCCGTACCAAGATATGTATCTAATTTCCATATAAATAAATATTATCTATATATAAATATGAATCTTGATATTTCGGTTCCATTTTCAAGTTGGTACTATAGCTATATTGACACAATGGACTTTTACTATAACCTTGAAGGAGAAGCGATTCCGTTTTACTCCGATCTTACACTCATAAATAATACGTATAGCTCGATTTATGAACTAACTGATAATTCAGCTGATGAAAAAGTCTTTTACTCTACTTCACTAGGCATCGTAGGCTTTAGAACTAAGGATAATATTCTTTGGTACTTGGATAACTAAGTTCACCATTTGAATGTATTATCAGTCATTCTTATCCTCATGACTAACCAACACATCTCCAAAAGAAACATCTTGAGCTGCCAGTGCTAAAACGGTGGTTGGCAATTGCTGAATACGTTGCTGCATGTTGAGGTAATAGCTATAGAAATTCTCATCAGGAACAGCCATACCCAAAAACACCAAGTCTGCGAAAGCAGAAGACGTTAACAAAATATCATCGAAGCTCCTACCATTGGCTGCAATAATATCTGTATCGGCGACTATTCGTATGTCATGAAGTATTTCATGGAGGTTGGCTTTTGCTTTTTCAACTGCATCGTCGTTTTCAACTACCATCTTTATGCAAATACTGGCTTGTCTCCAATCTATACTTTGCTTTAACAAATATGAAAGAATCATCATTAAACCTCCATTGCCCTTTAATCCACCCCACCAAACATCAATTTTCTTTTTATTGCCAAAAGCTTCTTCATTTTGTCCGCGGTGAATAATTAAAACATTTCGCTTCATTTCATAAAAGCGAGAAACCATTTTTGAAAAATCCCTTTTATTTTCTTCTTGATTACATTCACCCAAAATAATGGTATTCGGCTCCAAACCTCCTAAACCATAAGCACTTATTAAATTGGTTGTTCCTTCAAATCGATTTTTTGACGGATATACTTTTACCAAACCCTCCACTCCTCGCTTGGTCATGTACTCCTTAATGTTTTCTTTCATTCGCTGAATGTGACCATCATCTACATTGGTATCCGTTAAAATACTGGCTACACTTAATATTCCTTGTCGTTGTGTGAAATTATTGGCAAACTCAATCAAGTGCCAGCGCTTATTAGGCGATCCTGCTAAAACGACAGGGTTTGGTCGCCAGTTTTTAGCATCCTTACCTTCATCACTTAATCGCATGAGGTTTCTTCTGATAATGGCCATTTTTACTCCACGGTTAATGCTTCCCCAAGAGGTTTGCATCTGTCGTCGCTTTATCCAAAAAAACAATAAACCAATAAATGCAAATGCCATTAATGCTGCTGAAAGATTAATGAGCAACATAACAGCAAAACAAGAAAGTGTACCTAAAAGAGAAAAAATCCAGTTGACCTTAAAGGTCGGTCGAAATGATGGACTTCCTAAAAAGCGCTCAGTACCTGCAGCAATGTTTAAGACCCCATAAGTAGTTAAGAAAAACATCGTCAGTATGGGTGCAATTAGGTTCAAGTCTCCAATCCAAACCACTACAAGTACTATTACCAAAGTAAAAACAGTGCCATAACGAGGGGTATCGCTTTCTCCTGAGCCTTTGCCTGTCCATTTTAAGAAGCGTGGTAAAATGTCATCCTTTGCTAAGGCTTGTAACACTCTTGGTGCCCCTAACATACTGCCCATGGCACTCGATAATGTTGCACCCCAAACACCAATCAAAATGGAGTCTCCCAAAAAAGATATTTTTCGCATAATTAGGGGATCAGCTACTAATGTTTTTGCATCAGCTGAGTTGGCAAGTAAAATAGGCAAGGCCATGTAGATCAAATACCCTACCCCAATTGCAGCAAAAGTTCCTTTTGGGATTGATTTTTTAGGATTCGTTAAATCACCAGACATATTTACACCGGCCATTATACCAGTAACAGCAGGAAAAAACACCGCAAAAACGGTCCAAAAATCAACACTGTCAGCGCTTTTCACTCCCCACATTTCAATCTTAGTCTCCTCAATTGGACTACCCATAAATAAGGCTATCAAGGATATAGCAATACCTACCATAATCACATATTGCGATCGAATAGCTGCTTTGGCTGAACCCAAAGCTATGACAGTAATTAAAATGGTGGTGACAATGCCCAACCACTTTTCATCTAAGTTTGGGAATACCTCTACTACACTTTCAGCAAAACCAACGGTATAGAGTGCCACTGATAATGCTTGTGCAAAGTATAATGAAACACCAATTGCTCCCCCTGACTCAATGCCCAAAGAGCGACTAATCATATAATATGCTCCTCCCGTTTTTACTTTTTGGTCAGTAGCAATGGAGGCAATAGAAAGGCCTGTAAGAAAGGTAATACTTGTAGCAAGGGTAACTATAATTAAAGTACCTAAAAGCCCAACATTTCCAACAACCCAACCAAAACGGAGGTACATGATTACTCCAAGTATGGTAAGAATGGAGGGGGTAAATACCCCACCAAAAGTACCTAAGCCTTTGGCCTGTGGACGGTCGTCTCGTTTTTTAAATAGTTTTATCAAGAGTTGAAAAATAGTTAATTTCTAGCGCTCCTTGTCTATTAAGCAGCAACTTTATTCATCGATTAATTATTTTTTACAATAAATTAAGTAGGAGCGAAAATACTTTAGAGAATATATTAATTCGCCAAGAGTGAAGTACAGTAAAATTTCTTGTTAGATGCTATGATAAAAAAAGACCGTTTCTTTCGAAACGGTCTCTTCAGATTTTTTGACTTGATTTAACCTCCAAAATCATCAAAGGCAACCAATTCATCAGGCACACCCCAATCTTCGCACATTTTTAATACGGCTTGGTTCATCATAGGTGGACCACAGAAGTAATATTCAATTTCTTCAGGAGCGTCATGATCTACTAGGTAATTATCAATCACTGCTTGGTGCACAAACCCTAAAAAGCCATCACCTTCTCCATCTAAACCATCTTTTACTTTCCAATTGTCTTCATCTGTTGGTTCAGAAAGCACCATATAAAATTTAAAATTTGGAAAATCCTTTTCTAAGGCTTTAAAATGATCAATGTAAAACAATTCTCTTCGAGAACGTCCACCATACCAATATGAAACTTTTCTACCAGTTTTGATGGTTCTGAACAAGTGATATAAGTGAGAACGCATTGGTGCCATCCCTGCTCCTCCTCCGATGTATAACATCTCTGCATTGGTGTCCTTAATAAAGAACTCACCATAAGGCCCTGACACTGTTACTTTGTCCCCTTTTTTCTGATTGTAGATGTAAGAAGAAGCAATTCCTGGATTTACATTCATCCAAGCATTTTTATCTCTGTCCCATGGTGGAGTAGCAATACGAACGTTTAACATAATTCTTCGACCCTCTGCAGGGTATGAAGCCATGGAATAAGCACGTTCAACTACTTCATCATTTTTCATTTGTAATGGCCATAAACCAAACTTATCCCATTCCTTTTTAAATTTATCAGGCTCACCAGGATGCTCTTCAGGATGGGCTTCGATGTCCATATCTTCAAAATTTACAACGCTCTTAGGAATTTCAATTTGAATATAACCCCCTGCTCTGTAGTCCATATCTTCAGGAAGCTCAACAATAAATTCCTTGATAAAAGATGCTACACTGTAATTAGAAACAACGGTTGCTTCCCATTTCTTAATACCAAATACTTCTTCGGGAACTTCCACTTCCATGTTTTCCTTCACCTTTACTTGGCAACCTAATCTCCAGTCTTCTTGGATCTCTTTTCTCGAGAAATAAGGCTTTTCAGTTGGTAAAATCTCACCACCACCACTTTTTACTTGACATTTGCACATCGCGCAAGTACCACCGCCACCGCAAGCAGAAGGTAAAAATATTTTTTGTTCACTCAAAGTAGAAAGTAGGGTGCTTCCAGCACTAACCTCTACCTGCTTTTCTCCATTTATGGTCAACATAACAGGACCTGAATTAGTCAATTTTGCTTTTGCCCAAAGCAAAAGACTCACTAAAAGCAATACAACTACCAAGCTAACTGCTACTGCTGCCCCAATTGTTACTGTATTTAAAGCTAATACCATAATATCTTATTTTATCTCTTAATTATAATTCGATTCCCATAAAACTCATAAAAGCAATTCCCATCAATCCAGTTAGGATAAAGGTAATGCCCAATCCTCTAAGCGGAGCTGGAACATTAGAGTAACGGATTTTTTCGCGAATTGCTGCAATTGCTACAATCGCTAAAAACCACCCAACACCTGACCCTAATCCAAACACAGTAGCTTCTCCAATGTTCGCATATTGACGCTCTTGCATAAATAAAGAACCTCCTAAAATAGAACAGTTCACTGCGATTAATGGCAAGAAAATTCCCAATGCGCCATAAAGGGCTGGAGCAAATTTTTCAACGGCCATTTCAACTAATTGCACCATTGAGGCAATTACTGCAATAAACATAATGAAACTTAAGAAGCTCAAGTCTACATCTGCAAAACCTTCGCCCATCCAAGAAAGAGCGCCTTCCTTTAGTACATAATTTTCTAATAAATAGTTGATCGGCACTGTAATTCCCAAAACAAAAATTACTGCTGCACCTAATCCTACTCCAGTTTTAACTGTTTTGGAAACAGCCAAATAAGAACACATTCCTAAGAAGTATGCGAAAATCATGTTGTCGATAAAGATCGACTTGATGAAAATATTTACGTATTCCATGATATATCTTTTCTAAAATTAATTTTCTTCGATTAGTTTGGTGTTTCTTGAACGTTGCACCCAAATGATAATTCCAACAGTAATCAATGCCATAGGAGGCAGAATCATCAAGCCGTTATCTGCGTACCCAAAATCATAGAAGGATTGTGGAATCAATTGAAATCCCCACAACTTTCCTGAACCAAAAAATTCACGAACAACTGCTACAGCAATTAAAATCCAACCATAACCTGCTGCATTACCAATGGCATCTAAAAACGAAGGCCAAGCCTTATTTCCCAAAGCAAAAGCTTCTAAACGTCCCATGATGATACAGTTTGTGATAATTAGCCCAACGAATACAGAAAGCTGTTTACTAACATCGTATAAAAAAGCTTTTAAGAATTGATCTACCAAGATTACAAGGGCAGCAACAATCACCAATTGTACGATAATTCGAACTCTACTTGGAATCAAATTCCTCATCCAAGAAACAATTAAGTTGGCACCTATCATTACAAAAAGCACCGATACTGCCATTACAAAAGATGGCTTTACTTGTACAGTAATTGCCAAAGCTGAACAAATTCCCAACACCTGTATGGTAATTGGGTTGTCATCATTTAATGGGTCAGAAAGTAGTCGTTTATTCTTTGTTGAGAATAAAGGTTCTTTTGGTTCTACTGCAACTTCTTGTGTTGCTTCTGCTGTTTCACTCATCTCTTTTTTACTTTTTATTGAATTAAAGGGCAGCTTTCAAATTGCCTTTAAAGTAAGGTACATAAACATTTAAGGTTCTTTCCATCATTTCGCCAACTCCTTTAGAAGTAATTGTACCTCCAGATATTCCATCTACTAAATGATCTTGTCCTTCTACATCAGTTCCGCCTTTTACAACGTCAACAGACACAAACTCTCCACTTTCATTAAAAATAGTTTTTCCAATGAATCGCTCTTGAAACCAGGTTTCACTGATTTCAGCTCCTAATCCTGGAGTTTCTGTCTTGTGGTCGAAAGTTGAACCGTAAACGGTATTCATGTCACCATTAAAAGCAACATAACCCCATATTGGACCCCAAAGACCTTTTCCTGCTAAAGGAACAATGTACTTTCTTTCACCACCATCTTCAAAAACAAATAAAGGATAGTGACGGTCTTCAGCAGCCATGGTTTTATATTCCTTAACTGCATCAATATCAAATGCAGTAAGGTTTGGGAAGTCTGTTACAACTCCTTCGCTATTCAATAATTTTTGTTCAACAATGTATTTGTCAAACTTTTCTTTTGCTTCTTCAGGAGTTGACTCAATTTTAACTGTTGCCAAAATATTTTGCATTTTCTCCAGTCGTACATTTTCTTTCTGCATCGGCTTTAAGCTTTCAGCCGTAAAGGCTAATGCAGCTCCAACTACTATTACTAGAATAGCAGAAAAAGCAAAGATGTATCCATTTTTATTTACGTCCATATCTTTATTATTAAGCAGCTATTGCTACTGTTCGTTTCTTTCTTCTTTTAATGTTTGCTTGAATTACGTAATGATCGATAAGCGGAGCCATTACATTCATAAAGAGTATAGCTAACATAATTCCTTCTGGGTAGGCTGGGTTAAATACTCGAATCATTATTCCAAGCATCCCAATTAAAAAGCCATAGATGTATTTCCCCGTTGGTGTTTGTGAAGCGGTGACTGGATCAGTAGCCATGAAGACAATTCCAAAGGCAAAACCTCCCATTACTAGGTGGTAATGAGCAGGAACATTCATAAATTCATTTGCTCCCCATGCATTAAATAAAAGTCCCATAACATAAGCTCCAATAACCCCTGAAAGCATGATTTTCCAACTGCCGATTCCGGTAATTAATAAGATTGCTGCTCCAATTAATATGGCCAGCGTTGATGTTTCTCCAATAGACCCTGGAATCAATCCCAAGAAAGCGGCCATAAAGGAATCACCATATTGTGCTCCTGCAGCATCGACAAAACCTGAAGATTTTTCAGTAGCCTGAGCCAATAAAGTTGCTCCGGTTGATCCATCTGCATAGGCCACAGCTTCATTTGTTCCTTCTCCAATCCAAACTTTATCACCCGACATCCAAGTTGGATAAGCAAAGAATAGAAATGCTCTTGCTGTTAAAGCAACATTCAAAATGTTCATTCCTGTTCCACCAAACACTTCTTTACCGATAATTACTGCAAAAATAGTTGCTGCTGCCACCATCCACAAAGGAATTTCAACTGGCAAACAGAGTGGAATTAACATGCCGGAAACCAGGAATCCTTCGTTAACTTGATGTTTTTTAATGATTGCAAAAACAAATTCAACACCCAAACCTGCAGCATAAGAAACGACAACTATTGGCAATACTTTAATAGCGCCATAGATAAACTTATCCATAAAGGAAGCCATTTCCCCTAATGCTAAATAATATTGATGCCCTGTGTTCCACATGCCAAATAGCAAAGCTGGTACAAGTGCTATTACCACCATAATCATGGTTCGCTTCATATCAATACCATCTCTAATGTGAGAACCGCCCTTTTCTGCTGTGTGACCAGGAACAAATAAAAATGTCTCCAATGCATCAAATGCCGGATAGTATTTTTCAAGTTTACCACCTTTAACAAAAGAAGGTTTAATGTTTTTTTCTAAGAAATTGTGAATTGGATTACTCATCTTTTAAACTTAAATATTTAATTAACTCATTTCTTTACGCAACATGGCAAGCCCGTCGCGAACAATGGTTTGGGATGGTATTTTTGAAGTACAAATTGTTTCACAAAGGGCAAAATCTTCAGGTGCCACTTCATAAATTCCTAGTTCCTCCATCATTTCTATGTCATCAACAAGTATCGACTTAATTAGTTGTACTGGATAGATATCAAAAGGAAAAACTTTCTCGTATTCTTCGGTTACAACAAATGGTCGTTCTTCACCATTCATATTTGCTGTTAACTCATATTTTTTATTTGGTTGCAACCAAGAAACTAAAGCTCTAGATAAACTAAATTTATCAGGGTTTGGCTTAATCCATCCAAACATTTCTGGTTCACCCCCCTCAGGAATTACAGTCAATTGATAATCGTAAAAACTTAAATAGCCTTCTTTTTCAATTTTTGTTCCTGTTAATACATTTCCACTGATGTAGCGGTTGTTTCCATCTTTAGTAAAAGCATCAAAAAGTCCTTTTGTGCTTGTTCCTAAAATGGTTCTATAATATTTTGGGTCTTTTACTTCTGATCCGCAAAGTGCAATAATTCGACTCGCATCAAACTTACCTGTTTCAAAAAGCCTTCCAATAGTAACTACATCTTGTGGCTTAAGCGTCCATACGGTATCTCCTTTTCCAATTGGATTGAAGTGGTGAATTTGAACACCAACATTTCCAGCAGGGTGTGGCCCACTCAAATGATGTAATTCAACATTTTTTGCTTGTAAAAATGTCTCATCAGCTTTAGCAGTTCCATGGACTGTTAAATGAACTTTACCTTCTGTTAACTTTGCAAGTGCATCAATTCCTTTTTGGAAGATAGCCTCTTGACTGTGCAAAATAAAATCATTGTCCGGTGCTAAAGGTGCAGAATCAAAAGCTGAAATAAAGATCGCTTTTGGATTATCTTTTGGGTTGGCAATAACATCATACGGACGTTGTTTTATAAATGGCCAAACACCACTAGCACACATTTTTTCGATAATTTGCTCTCTATTCAAAGAACTTGGTTCAGCAGCCTTAAAATCTTTGTATTTAATCTCTTTGTCTGCAATAACAATTACTTCAAGCAATTTCCTTTTCTCGCCTCTTTTAACTTCAGCAATCTCACCACTCACCGGTGATGTAAACTTTACTTCCTCATGATCTTTATCAAAAAAAAGGACATCACCAGCTTGCACTTCGTCGCCTGGCTTTACAATAACTTTTGCTCGAGTGCCTCCAAAATCAGATGGCTTTACGGCAATGGTATCAGGAATTGGTGCGTCTACTAATATTTTTTCAGCTTCTCCGACAAGCTTAATATCCGCTCCCCTTTTGATTTTAAGGACTTTTGACATAATATATGATCAATTCAATTTTCGGCTGCAAAAATAGTACTTCTCTCAAATTAGAACCTATTTTATCAAAGATTTTTAAACATTGAATTAACAGGGATTAGAAGTGTCTCTTTCAAAGGTATAAAAACAAAGGCAATATGAACCATAATATTGCTGTTTGTTTATCTAATTTTAGGCTTTAAAAATTTCCTTAATGAAGATTTCTATTTCTAACATCCTTATCACTATTGGCTTTTTATTTCTTGCTAATTCTTGTAAAACAAGCTCCTCCACTTCTGCCAGCAATCAAAGTGAAGTATTTGACGAGGCTAGACCACAAAAAGAAACAGTAGACCAACTTGAGCAAGAGCAAGAGGCGGCTGCAACGAACTACCTGCAGTATCGGGACCATGTATACAAAGAAAACATAGGTACCCCACAACTTTTCGTAAAGGGCGACCAGATGACTTATCCGGTAATTTTTCTTGGCTCAGGAAGGCAATTGGAGTTGCATTTTGATGATTTAAGTAGTGAATTTCAAGTCTACAATTATAAATACATCCATTGCAATGCCAATTGGGAGCCTTCAGGTTTAACCGAGCAAGAGTACTTGTCGGGTTTTTTAAATGGTTTTATTGAAGAGTATGAATACTCCTTCAATACCCTATTTTCTTACATTAATTATTCGCTCATTTTCCCAAACCAAGAAACACAGTTCACACTTTCTGGAAATTACCTGTTGCTGGTTTATGCTAACAATGATGAGGAAGACCTAGTGCTTTCAAAACGTTTTTATGTGGTGGATGAGAAAGTAAGTATAAAGTCTAGTATAAAAATGGCTACTCTCGCCCGCTTTAGAGACTATAAACAAGAAATTGATTTTACACTGAACCACGAAGGCTACAACATTCAAGACCCTTATGCAGATTTAAAAGTAGTGATTTCTCAAAATCGCAGGTGGGATAATGCGATAGACGACTTAAAACCTCTTTTTGTTAAAACACCTGAATTAGTTTACAACTATGAAGATGATAACTTATTTGATGGCAATAACGAGTACCGTTTTTTTGATACCAAAGATTTAAGGTACCAATCGATGAATGTTGATGGCATTCAAATCATGGACAAGAAAACACATGTTTATTTATTGCCAGAAGAGCCACGTTCCTTCAAACGCTATTTTTTCCAGCAAGACTTGAACGGTCGACGACTAATTAAAAGAGACGAAAGCAGAGACGCCAATCGAGAAGCAGACTACATGTTGGCACATTTCACCCTTAAGCGAGCAGCAAAAGTACCTGGTGGCGATGTATATGTCTTTGGAGAATTGAGCGATTGGGAATTTAAAGACGCTTTTAAAATGGACTATGTGGAAGTGAATAATGAATATGTAACCACTGCCAAATTAAAACAAGGCTATTACAATTACAATTATGTTTTTCTGCCTCATGGAAAAAATAAAGGAGACATGTCGGTAATTGAAGGGACACATGCCGAAACCGAGAATGATTATTATTTCTTTGTCTATCATCGACAAAACGGTGAGATTTATGATCGATTGGTTGGGTTTGATATCAAAAATTCAAACGCCAATTCAGGGAATTAAATCGGGTTTTTATAATTGTTTTCTAAACGAATAAATCCAAAATTTCAGTTTTGATTATTTCCTTTTTTCTTGATAAAAAAGAAAGAAAAAATCAAGACGGAAATAAGCTCTGACCGCTGTTCCGTCCTCCCACCCAGACCGCTGTTCAACGAATTTATCTGTAGGTGCTCTTGTATTGGTTATCTACAACTGCTTGTTTACTATTCTAATCCTATTTTCCAATTCCAATAATAATTAATTGGCCCTTTTTAGTTTTTAGGTTTGGAACGAACTTATACCATTTTAACTTTCCAATGTCGTTAAGCCATTTCTTTAAAGTATAATGCCGATGTAGTTTTTAAGGAGCATTTATGCGACATTTAAAATCACAATCGGTATAAATGGGGTTAATGATTGAAGAAGCTCAAAAGCATGCCTTTTGAGATCACTGAAATCATCGCTATTTATACCGATTTAACTCATAAAAAGTCGCATACTTCCTTCATCGTCTGCTCCTTTATGAGTAATTCGGCATAAAACAATAATAACTTTAAAATATTTTCAATAAAAGTTATTGCTGCAACCTGTCTAGGCTGATCGAGATTGCAAAGCTTAAGTTTTAGGAGCGGAAGACTTAAAAACTAAAACCGGCCTAGAATCGCTGCCTGCCTTAGCACTTGCTTGTGGAAGGATGGCAGGTTTTGTTTACTTTTTTCTCCCGAAAGATATCGGGAAATGGAAAAAAGTAAAAAGAAAATTATGGAAGCAATTCATTCCTTTTATTCTGGTGCAACAAAATAGTAAATGCTTTAATTGAACAATAATGATTTTTTATTAATATTGAACATGCCCAAAAGTGTAAGCAACGATATATTAGTAAGTGCTGTTCCCAATTTTGTTGAAAGTCATTCAAAACCAACTAGTCAGGAATTTTTATTTAGCTATCACATAAAAATTGAGAACTCAGGAAGCTCTGTTATTCAGTTGCTGAGCCGTCATTGGTTTATTTTTGACTCCAACGGAGAATATGCTGAAGTGAAAGGTGAGGGAGTGATTGGTTTACAACCAATAATTCACCCTGGGCAAACACATGAATACGATTCTTTTTGCAATTTAAAAACCGACATGGGCATGATGTGGGGTAGTTACTTAATGAAACGAATAGATGATGATTCAATTTTTAAAGTAAATATCCCTGAATTTCACTTGATTGTGCCGTCTAGGCTAAATTAAGCGCATGAAAAAACTTTGTTTTCTTTTTAGCTTATTGCTTTGCTCTTTTTTAGGCGATGCTCAACAGGATTCTCTAAATAAACCTTGGGTAGTTGGAATTAAAGTCTCCCCCCCTTTTGTAATAGAAGATGAAAACGGTAAGCTTAGTGGTATAAGCATTGCACTTTTAAATGAACTGAATAAGGCAAATCCAAAAACCATTGAATTCAAAAAATACGACCTACAAGGCTTATTGTTAGCTTTGGAAAATAAGGAAGTAGACTTCAGCATCAATCCCATTACGGTGACTGAAGAACGCCTCACCAAGCTTGAATTTTCTCAACCCTTTTATATTAGCCATCTCTCAGTAGTTGCTAAAAAACAAGAGACTAGTAAAGTACTGGCTTTTATTAAAAACCTCTTTTCACTAGAGTTTTTTAGTGCCTTGTTTTTACTATTTGTTGTGATTTTTATTTTCGGGGCTTTGGTGTGGTATTTCGAGCGGAAGCGCGACAACGACTTTGGCAAAGGCATTCATGGTTTATTCGATGGAGTTTGGTTTTCAGCAGTTACCATGACAACAGTTGGCTATGGCGATAAATCACCAAAAACCCCAGGAGGCAAAGCAGTTTCACTGATTTGGATGTTTACCGCCATCATCATTATTTCAGGTTTTACAGCCTCTATTGCAGCCTCCTTAACGGTGGATAATTTAGAGGGAAACATTAAGAATTTTCAAGAACTGAAGAAACGTAATGTTGGAACCATTGCCGGCTCCAGTTCTTTTAATTACTTGGCAGAAAACAACATTAGGGCGGATAATTTTACTAGCATTAAAGATGGACTTTTGGCAATACTGGATGGCAAAATTGACGCCTTTGTTTATGACGAACCATTGCTGCGTCATGAGCTGCAACACTTTGACGGAAACAAGGAATTAGCCGTATTGCCTTTTTCATTTAACACGCAATATTATGGCTTGAGTTTTCCTGAAAATAGCCCTTTGTTAGATGAATTTAACCCAGAACTGTTGCGCATTTTGAAATCACCAGCTTGGAAGAGCATTTTAGAAAATTACGACTTAGAAAGATGAAGTTAACACATGAAATAGAGGAAACCAAAGGCTACTTTCAATACTTAGAAGGAGAAGAAATTGCTGCCTACCTCAGCTACTCCAGAGCAGGTGAAGACTTAATAATTATAGATCACACCGATGTGAAGCCAAGTTATAAGGGACAAGGACTGGGGAAGAAATTGGTGTATGAGGCTGTTGATTATGCCCGAAAAAACAAGATAAAAATAATGCCCATTTGTCCCTATGCTACTTCAGTGTTTCAAAAGGAAGAAGGCATTAGAGATGTATTGAGAAATTAAATTTAGAACCATGGCTGAAAATAAAACACAACCTACCAACCAATCCGTTGAAAGCTTTTTAAATGCGGTGGAGAACGAGCAACGCAAAAAAGATGGCTTTGAAGTGTTAGAAATGATGAAAAAAATTACTGGAGAGGAACCTGTGCTTTGGGGACCCAGTTTAATTGGTTTTGGAAACTACCATTACAAATACGAGAGCGGCCGGGAAGGTGATTTTTTTAGAACTGGTTTTTCTCCACGAAAAACAGCACTTACCCTATACATTATGAGTGGCTTTAGCCGTTATGAGGATTTGATGCAGAAACTGGGCAAATACAAAACCGGCAAATCCTGCTTGTATGTAAAAAAGCTAGACGATGTGGACCGGGAGGTATTGACAGAATTGATAGAGGAATCCTTGAAGTTTATAAAGGAGAAGTATGGGTAATGACTATATTCATCCCATGAGGCAAATAATCGTAGTTTTCACTATATTCGGATGTTGTATGCCATGTAAAAAACACTAGAATATAGATGATCCCAATTGATAAATCCGAAATAGAAGCTTGGGGCAGGCAATTTGATGCCAAAGGAAACTTTCCCAAGCTAATTGAAAAACTGATTAGAGAAACTACACCTAAGAGCACTTCTCTCCAAATGCCATCTGGTAGTGCAGTGTATATGGGAGGTTGGGATGGTGTTGTTAAATGTGAAGAAAAAACTGATAAAGTACCATTGGGGAAATCACTATGGGAAATAGGTACAAATGGTGATGAAACAAAAGCCAATGGAGATTATAAAAAGAGAACGGAAAACAGCCTGGGCTTTGAAAAAAGTGAAGCCACCTATGTTTTTATAACGACAAATGTCTGGGATAATAAAGACAATTGGGCAGAAAGTAAAGAAAAAGAAGGTATTTGGAAGAATGTTATCGCCTATGATTCAAGAGACATTGCAGCATGGCTAGAAAATTCACCAGTTTCCTGCAGGTGGTTTTCTGTTTTAACTAAGAATCATCCTTTTGATGGCATATATAATGCTGAAGAATATTGGAAAATGATTTCCATGGGACCGAAAGGTCAATTGCCTCCAAAAATTGTAACAGCGGGTAGAGAATTACAGAGTAGAGCTTTATTAGAATTTTTGACAGGCGTTCCAGCCGTGAAAGCGGTGAAAGGTTCCACCAAGGAGGAAGCCATTGCTTTTATCATTGCAACAGCAATGTTGTTCGATAACCACCCGAAAGAGCTCTTCTTTTCACGTAGTGTTGTTGTTCATGATGAACACAAATTTCATGGATTGAGGATAAACAAGAATGCAATTAACCTCATTGCAAATTTGGATGTTACAGGTCAACTATATGTAGCTGCCCATGATAATGGCCATCATGTTTTAGTACCCCTAGGACCAGATGATAACTTTGGCTCCCAAGATATTATTGAACTTCCCAGAATTGATAGAGATGGTCAAGTTGAGGCGTTGCAGGAAATGGGTTTGTCGCGAGAAGAAGCAAATAAATACTCCAAAGAAGCTGGTAGGGATTATACCATCCTGAAAGGTTTATTAGGATTTGCAACAGATGAAAGCAAATGGAAGTATCAGGATAAAGTAATTGAAATCATACCTGCTTTATTGATTGGTCGTTGGGATGAGAACAAAGAAGGTGATAGAAAAATAATAGGGCAGCTTGCAGGAGAAAGCTTTGCAACATATTCTGAGAAACTTTATAAATGGTTGGAAGTTGAATCATCCCCATTAATTAAAATCGGGTCTTCATGGCGCCTTACCTCCCCATTGGATGCCTGGACAAATCTATCCAACTACATTTCATCCAGTGACTTTGAAAGCCTGAAAATCTGCTTTTTGGAGGTTATGAGGGAAGTAAATCCGGTCTTAGAACTTGAGCCGGAAAACAGAATGTTTGCTTCAATGAGAGGAAAAGAATCCATTTACTCTGTTTGGTGTAGAGAAGGGCTCACACAGTCTATGATTTTAGTTGGGTTACATGGAGATAAACTTAAGTTTCAGCAAAGCTTTCATGCACAGGATTGGGTGGATGGAATAATCAAAGAACTTTTATATCAAGCCCCAGGTGACCTATGGGCTTCACGCAACCATGAAATGCCCTTAATTGCAGAAGCATCCCCAAAAAGTTTTTTTGAGTCCGCTTATCACTCTCTGTCCTTGGATGATAAGCCTATTATGGATATGTTCATTGAAGAGGACGGTTTTATATCACCTTCCAGTCATCACACCGGTTTACTATGGGCGCTTGAAGGGTTGGCGTGGACGGAAGAATACGTGTATGATTCTTCTATGTTATTGGCGAAATTAGCCACTCTGGATCCGGGAGGCAATTTATCGAATCGCCCATTGAACAGCCTGCGGGAAATCTATAAACCCTGGCATTATCAAACCCTGGCATCTTTTGAAGATCGTATGCAAATAGTAGAACAGATCATCAAAAAAGAATATAAAACCGGTTGGGAGTTGTTGGGTAGTATGATTCCAGATGGCATTGGGGGAACTGCCTTTCCAACACATAAATTGAGATGGCGGCTCTTTGAAAGAAGTTTTAACAATCAATACCTTTGGTCAGAAATCTTTGCAACACATTCCCGTGTATTGGAATTAATGATCACTTATTTCGATTTTTCGGAAAAGGAATTAATCGACTTATTGGATAAATCTGAATCGAAACAAATCCAACCATATGACAGAGAAAAGGTGTTATCGTTTATTGAAGGTAATCTTGATAAAATAAAGATCACTGATAATTCCGCATGGCATAAACTCCGGGGCACTTTATCACACCACAGGTCTTATCCTGATGCGCAATGGGCACTCCCGGAGGAACAATTAAAGCGATATGAAGTCATTTACAACAAGCTGGAACCATCCGATTCTGTAGAGCGGTTAATATGGATGTTTAATGATCATTGGCCCGGTTTTCCTGAAGGCTTAGATCGCAAAGAATTGTCACACAGAAATCAGGAAAAGTTAATGTTAGAAAGACGGGTTGAGGGGTTGAAATCCATTTATCAAGAATTTGGATTTGAAAAGGTGAAGGAGTTAGTAAAAATCGTTAAAGAGACCTGGATATATGGGGATGTCCTGGCTTATGTTGTTGACAAAGAAGAAGAAGTTCTGTCCTTATGCGAATATCTGAAAGAAGATGAAGCCCCGGTTCAGAATTTTATTCAACGCTTCATTTTCAGAAAATCCATCAATAATGGTATTGATTGGGTATTTGATCTATACGGAAAAATTAAATCTGTTGGATACTCAGATGATCAACTTTCCAGAATGTTCTTTCAGGTAAATCAATCAAAAGAGCTCTGGAGTTTCATTGCTTCAGCCGGTGATGAAGTAAACAATGCTTATTGGAAGGGAGTATATCCACATTTTTGGGGCTTGCCTGATGAAGATTTCATTTTCGGTATTGAGAAATTGATGGAAGTGAACAGGTTCCTAAGTGCACTTGATATGGTGTATCACGAGCCTCAGAAACTACCCACCGAAAAATTAGTAGACGTACTGGTTAAGGCTGGCACCAAGAAATCTGATGAAGATAGAAGATTGGATAGCTATCATGCAACCCGCGTCATTGAAGAACTTGAGAAAAGAGAAGATATTGAAAAATCAACGCTTTTGCATCTCGAATGGTTATACCTTCCTTTCTTAGCTTCTTATGGTTCAGGGCACAGACCAAAAGTATTACATGAAGAATTGGCAAATAGTCCTGAATTTTTCATGGAGGTTTTAAATTGGGTTTACAAATCGGATAAAGAAGAAGCAGACACAGAAGATATTTCAGATGAAGCAAAGCGCAACAGAGGCCAAAATGCCTATCAGCTCTTAAGTTCATGGAAACGGATACCGGGAGTTAGTGAAGAAGGTATAATTGATGAATCGACTTTATGGGATTGGATTAATAAGGTACGTGCTTCGGCAGAAGAATCCGGAAGATTAACCGTAGCTGATTTACAAATAGGCAAGGTATTGGCTGAATACCGTGAAAAAGAAGAACCCTGGCCACCAAAAGAGATCTGCAATGTAATCGAGACCATCAATACAGACAGTATAAAGAGTGGCTTTTCATCTGCAACATTTAACAAAAGGGGCTCTTCTTCAAGAGGTGCTTTTGATGGCGGTAATATTGAAAGAGATCATGCAGAATACTTTCACCGGCAAGCAGCGGCTATCAAATATGAGTTTCCTGAAACCGCTAAAATATTGACAGGTTTGGCCAAAGGGTATGAAGCAGATGCAAAACGGATGGATGAAAGCGCAGAGCGGGATAAACTGGATCATTAATATAGAATAAACACGGCATACAACATTGTATAAAAGCAATAGCGGGTAAATTGCTAAATTTAGGGACTATGCATTTACAAACTTTTGTGGGGGTCAGACAAGTAATCATCTTGAAATCCGCTACTGCTCTTATACTTGAACGTTAGCATTTATTTGAAAAAAAATGAAACAAATAGCTAAATTTTTAGAAAGCAATAATTCAGGCAAAAAGCTTTTAGGACTTTTCATACTTACCAATGTAGTATACGTGTTTATGCTAACTGTAACAATTCCCAAAACAATGGAATTTTCGAATGGGATGAAATTGTTGGATATGATGCCAATGGGATATGACTTGAATTATGTTAGTGAATTATTCAACTCACTCGGAGAAATTGGACGTGAGACTTATCTAACTAATCAAATTCCTGTTGATATGGTTTATCCATTACTATTCGGACTTACTTATTGTTTGCTTTTGGCATATTTTCTCAAAAAACTAAACAAACTTAGAGCCCCATATATTTATCTAAGTCTATTGCCAATAATTGCAGGGATAGCAGATTATTTGGAAAATTTTGGAATTATCACTATGTTGAAAAACTACCCTTATTTGACAGCCGTTTCAGTAAATATAACTAGCTCCTTTTCTATTATAAAAAGCATTTCGACAACTGCATTTTTTATTGTTCTGATTGTCGTTTTAGTAATTCTTGGATTAAAAGCCATAAACGGAAAAGGAACAAGTACTAACAAAGTTTAGTATGGTATTTATGCTGCAATTAAAATCAACTGTTTGAAGTAAGCCGTTCAAAAACTGTTAAGCTTTGCTTTTCATAGCTCGGTAAGCTAGCAAAACTTAAAAGACGAGTAAGAAAGTCAATTTTTGAATGTGAGCTGTAGTTGCTTTTCGCTTTGTCATCAACTTCGGAACTTAAAACAAGCTCTGTGGCACCCGCCACATACGTTAAACGATAGCAAACTTTGGGTACGGTAACAGTTCTATGACAGACAAAATGTCGTAATTGAGAGGCTTTGCAATGTCATAATTACAGCATGACTGAGAGTTTTCAAATCATTGCTTGTAAATATAATTTGTTGATAATCTGAATTTTAAACTCATTTATTCTTTAAGTGTTTCATGTTTTGGCATTTATTTTGAAAGTGATTAGTGGTAAATTAATTGTTTAACTTAAAGTATGGAGGATTAAATTATGTCACTAGTAAAATTTTCAAACCAAACGCCAAGTTTGTTCGACCGCTTTTTTGAAAACGATGTGTTTGATTGGTCGAATCGTAATTACTCAAACACCAACACAACGCTTCCTGCCGTAAATATTAAGGAAGACAAAGACGGTTTCGAAGTTGAAATGTCAGCACCCGGATTTGAAAAAGGCGATTTTAAAGTTGAATTAAACAATAGCCTTCTGACTATTTCTTCTGAAAAAAAGATTGAAAACGAAACCAAAGCAGGTCAACAGTTTACACGCAGAGAATTTAGCTATCAATCATTTAGTCGCTCGTTCACCATTCCTCAAACAGTTGAAGGTGAAAAAATTAAGGCTAAGTATGAGAATGGAATACTATCAGTTAGCATTCCTAAAAAAGAAGAAGCTAAACCAAAGCCAGTAAAACAAATTGAGATTAAGTAATTTAAAAAAAAATCAGCCAGCCTTTTATGGTTGGCTGATCTTTTATGCTTGGCTAATTTTAAATAATTAATTAATAATCATTTAAAATTGGCGCCATGAAACTATTTAAATGGAATATCGCAGATATAAAACCTAAATTTCCAACTATTATAGAGAAATTTTTAGGTAAAAAAATTACTGATGAGGCATCTAATGACCAGTAAATATCAGTAGTTCCCTCTGTAAATATTGCAGCTACCGACAAAGCATTTGAAGTAAGTGATTTTTAGCCCTTATCAATCATTGGTTTACACTCAAATCTTCTAATTGCACCACTAGATTGCCATTTTGGAAAATTCCCTCAGCAGCGGCCTTGCATTTTAAGTTTGATCCTACTTGACTTGAAAAAGAATACTTCAAACAATATTGGAACTAAGGCTAAAAATGAATTATATTTGATTGTAAATTACAACTATACTAACTTTAAATACTACCTACTATGTTAAAAAATGAGATTGAACTCGCTAATACTATTAGAAAAATTAGGAGAGAAAATGGCATCTCTCAAGAGTATATTGCTTCACAACTTCAATTGAGTCAACAAGCTTATCAAAAGATTGAAAATGGTACAACTAGAATCAATATTGATCATCTAACTAAAATTGCAACTGCTTTAGAAATCGATCTTCATAAGTTAGTTCAACCGGAAGCAAACGGCAATAAGTTGAGGCCAACTGAAAGAGATATAAATGACACCTTAACATTGCTTCAACATCAGAGTGAAGAAATAATTTACCTTAGGAAGCAAAACGAAAGAATGTTAGGTTTGATTGAAAGTAGCAAGAGCGTTTAAATATCAAAGCAAATAATTCTCGAGTCGCTATTCGTTCTATTGGCTTTACCTCCAAATGAACTGAAATGTATTTTTGCTCTATTCTGGGCCAAAATATTTCCATAGCAATAGCATTGGTAACATATATTGACTATTAACACAATACAAACTCGCCATGAAAAACTTCGTACTACCCCTTCTATTTTTAGCAGTTGTTCTTTTTACAGCATGCAATCAAAAAGCTAAGACCCAACTTTCTAATGAAGAAACCTGGCGCTTGGGTTGGCGGATGATTAAAAGCACTATTGAAGCGAATACTGTGTTGGCTGAATTGCAATTTGATTCCTTATTGAGTAATTCCAATACTATTGATCAAAAGTTCTTGATCACGGGCCTGGAAGTTAAAAAGGAGTTTGGAAAAACCGATGAGTTAATAGCAATATTAAAGAAGCAAGACACCGCTGTGTTGAGAGATATTTGCGTTCGGCAAAACTTGAAAAATTTGAGTCCTGTATTGGTCTTTCAAGTGGGAAAGTATCTAATAAAGCATTTCAAATCGAGCTCATTCAGATGTATGTAAATGACCAAGCAGCAAGAGGGAACAAGATGCAACAGATTATTGATAGCTACAAGTTAGATACGGCAAAAATCACTAAAACTAGAGCCTATGCCGTAGATGAAACCAATAGAACCAGACTAAAGGAAATAATTGAAGCACATGGCTTCCCTACAAAAGCGTTAGTCGGTCGAGATGCTATGAATGGAATATTTTTAATGATACAGCATGCCGATCAAGATAAGGAATGGCAAAAAGCGCAGTTAAAGAACATTGAAACTGCCGTAAAGAATGGCGACATAGATGCTCAAAGTTATGCCTACCTCTACGACCGTATAAAGATCAATAGCAGTGAAAAGCAAGTTTACGGGACGCAATTCGCAAAAGTAGATCCAAGGAATAAGGTACTAGTATTGGCACCTGTTGAAAATATTGAAAATTTAGATAAACGAAGAATGGAAATCGGCATGATGCCGATCGACATGTATAAAGGGTTTATGCTGGAGTAGCGTAAATAAAATACTACGTAAGCTTATTATCTGAAGAGAAATAATTTACTATTAATATATCATATCAGAGTACTTAAAAGTCAAACTATCTAAAAAAACCAAACACACTGAAAGGGAGTAAAAGAAAGGAAAAGGAAATGGAATTGGGTTAGGCGCTGCTTTTGGAGTTGCACTTGGAGCTGCCTTTGGTGCTTCAACAGAGGAGATGTCTCTTAGTATAGCTTTAGGTCTCGCTATTGGTACCGCTGTTGGAGCAGTTGTATACATTTTAAAAAAGAGGAAATAAATTTTTTCAGATACTTATGTATACAAAACAAAATCTAACAAGAATGAGAAATAATTGTATCCTTCTATGCTTTTTACTCTATACAACAACTGCTTTTAGTCAAAAACCAGCTAATTTGATCTATAATTCAAAAGGTAAGGCGGCTACTTATGAAAAATGCTGAAAAAACTGGCGGAAAAAGACATTATATTGTTTGGCGAACAGCATAATAATCCAATTTCTCATTGGTTGCAATTTGAAGTGACTGAGGACTTGAATGAGACCAAGCCATTAATTTTGTGAGCAATAATGTTTGAAGCCGACAATCAAACAGCATTAAATAATTATCTTAACGGATGCATTAGCGCTAAATAATTGGATTCAACAGCGCGACTGAGGCCGAACTACAAAACAGATTATAAACCCTTAGTTGACTTTGCCAAAGAAAAAGAGCTTGATTTTGTAGCTACCAATATCCCAAGAAGATATGCCAAGCTAGTTTATAAAAAAGGCTTTGAGGCACTTGATTCACTTTTAGCAAAAGAAAAAGAATGAATCGTTCCATTGCTAATTCCTTTCGATCCTGAGCTGCCCATCTATAAAAATATACTTCAAATGATGGGAGATCATGGCACCCTTGAACTGGTTAAGGCACAAGCCATAAAAGATGCTACTATGGCTTATTTTATATTAAAAAAATATTAGGAAGATACGCTCATTATGCATTATAACGGCAATTATCATTCTGATAAGTATGAAAGTATCCTATGGTATTTAAAAAAAGAGAGATCCGATCTCACTTATGCTTCAATCTCTACCGTTTCACAAGAGAAGCTCAATAAATTACAAGACGAAAATTTAGAACTTGCAGACTTTATAATAATTGTAGATAGCCATATGACAACTACTTACTAAAAAATGTAAAACATTCCCTAAATTATTGCAGTGTCGCTTTTAGGCAATTAAACTAACCAGTTAAAAAATTTGGTCTGTTCGAACAATTCACTAATTTATCAACTACCCTTATAAGAATTACTTAATAATTCTCATTTAAAAATTCCTTTAATAAAAGTTAATTTAATGCTTGTAAATCAATTTAAATTATACATATTTGTTTCTGTAAAAAATGGGGGTACCGAAAACCATTTCCAGAGTAGGTAAAAAAACAAGTTTTATGAAAAAATTAGTAACTAAAGTATTATTTGCATTTGCAATTATTTCAATGATGTCTTCTTGCTCCTACCGCTTAGTAGATTTTACAGTAATCAGTACAAAAAACGCTGAAATTGGTGCAGATCGTAGCAAAGGAGTTCCTACTGAAGGAAAGAAAGCGTATATTTTTGGATTTGGATGGAACATTAAAGATGCAACTGACGCAGCTCTTGAAAACGCTGGAAAAGAATATGATCTTTTGATCGACGGAGTTGTAAATTATGTTAGCTACCCATTTGTTGCTGTAGTTAAAGTTAAAGGTGTTGCTATTAGTTCAGCACAATTACAATCTGATCTAGGTATTGAAGGGTACAATGATTGGTTGAAAGCTCACAACATCAGCAATGGAGAAAATGTTGAAGTTGTTGAAGTGATCAAAGAGTAATTACTAACATTGTTCAAAATAAATTAAAAGTGGCTTTGGGCCACTTTTTTTTTACCCTTTGCTTTCTTAGTTATTGGCAATAGTCATGTTGATGCAGCTAAGAGATCAGCTAAAAATGAGCAGCTCTTATTTTGAAATCAACTCCTCCACAACCTCAGGATTTAACAAAGTAGAAGTATCTCCTAAATTCTCTGTTTCTCCAGAAGCAATTTTTCTTAAAATTCTACGCATAATTTTACCAGAGCGGGTTTTTGGTAAGCCGGCCACAAATTGAATTTTATCTGGCTTGGCAATCGGACCAATAGATTTACTTACCATCTCTCGAATTTCAGCTTTTAACTGATCACTCCCTTCTACCCCATTGTGCAAGATCACAAAAGCATGTAAAGCATTTCCTTTAATTTCATGTGGAAAGCCAACAATAGCCGTTTCCACTACACTTTTATGTTCATCTATGGCATCTTCAATGGGCGCTGTTCCTAAATTATGTCCCGAAACAATCACTACATCGTCTACTCGTCCCGTAATTCGGTAATTTCCCTCTTCGTCGCGTAGGGCGCCATCCCCTGGGAAGTATGCATTTTTAAAGGCCGAAAAATAGGTGTTTACATAACGATCATGGTCGCCATATATGGTTCTTGCCATGCTTGGCCAAGGGAAGGTAATAGCAAGTCTTCCTTCTGCTTCTTGTTCTTCAATTTTATTCCCCTTTTCGTCCATCAAAGCCACTTGAACTCCCGGCAAAGGCAAAGTAGCATAAGTTGGTTTTTGGGGTGTAATTCCGGCTAAAGAAGAAATCATAATCGCCCCCGTTTCAGTTTGCCACCAAGTGTCGGCAATTGGCGCTTTACCGTTTCCTATGTTATTGTTATACCAATGCCATGCTTCCTCATTAATGGGCTCACCAACACTGGCCAATACTTTTAGCGAACTTAAGTCATGTTTTTTAACCAATTGGATGTCGCACTTTTCCAAAGCTCGAATAGCAGTTGGTGCGGTATAAAAATGCGTGACTTTATACTTGTCTACTATGTCCCAAAATCGACCTGCATCGGGATAGCTTGGCACTCCTTCAAACATCAATGTGGTAGCCCCTGCTGCTAGCGGTCCGTAAACAATGTAGGAATGGCCGGTAATCCAGCCGATGTCAGCGGTGCACCAATAGATATCTCCCTGTTGATATTGAAATACATTGGCAAAAGTATACGTCGTACCAATCATATACCCCCCACTGGAGTGCACCATGCCTTTTGGTTTTCCAGTAGAGCCTGAAGTGTAAAGAATGAACAGTGGATCCTCGGAGTCCATGACCTCTGCTGAACAAGTTGTATCAACTTTTTCAAGTTCCTCTGCCCAAAAAACATCTCTTCCAGCTTTCATCTCCACTGCTGTGCTGGTGCGTTGAAAAACGATTTGACTTTCAATTGAATGAGACAAATCAATGGCTTCATCACAAATGGCTTTTAAATTGATGGTCTTCTCCCCACGAAACATTTCATTGGCAGTGATTAACAGTTTACATTCCGAATCATCAATTCTATTGGCAATCGCCTTTGCTGAAAAGCCGGCAAAAACAATCGAATGGATAGCTCCAATACGAGCACAAGCCAATTGTGCAATGGCCAATTCGGGAATCATGGGCATATAAATACAAACACGGTCCCCTTTTTTAATGTTTTTATTCTTCAACACATTGGCAAATTGGCACACTTCTTTGTGTAAGTCTGAATAGCTCAACTTTCTAGAGGCTTCTTTTGGATTATTAGGCTCCCATAAAATGGCTGTTTGATCTGGTCGGTCTGTTAGGTGACGGTCTAAGCAGTTTTCAGTGATGTTGAGTTTTGCATTTAGGAACCACTTGAAAGAAGCTTTATCCCAATCGTATTCTAATACCTTATCCCATTTTTTGTGCCATTGAAATTGATCGGCAATTTCCTCCCAAAATTTTTCTGGCTGATCTATACTCTTCTTATACTTTTCGTGATAATCATATTCAATTTTGATTTGCAAATCTCTTATGTCCATAGCAGAGGGTATTCTTTTTTCGTAAAGATAGTTGAGATATTATTAAGTTAAAAATGCCTCAAGTAAGAAGTACTTAAAGTTGAAGGATGAATGATTAAGCATGAAAGGTGAAAAGAATGATAGTTGATAGTTGATAATGGGTTTTTAGATTTACGTCCCGAAGTTTCGGGATACGATTTTAGATTTTAGAAGAATTGATCATTAAAGATTGAACACTAAACATTGAAAATCATAGTGTAGTTTGCGGTTAAGAGAAATTAACTTCACTTTGTCATTAATTTTAGCCTATGGCAGAAGCATTAAAAGAAGTTTACACCAAGGCATTTTTTGAACAACTGCTTTCAACTTTTCAAAAAGTTCTGCCCTCTATTAATAAGGAAGGGTTTTTAGAAAAGATTTTTACTCCTAGTTGGAAAAAATTAGAGCTAAAAGCACGAATTAGTCACATTGCTGAAGTGATGCAGCATTGCTTACCAGCAAATTTTAAGCAAGCTGTACCCTACCTCATTAATCTCACAGAGGAATTAGAACGCAATGGAGTAAAAGGCGGATACGAGCACTTATTTATTCCTGAATACATCGAAAAAAAGGGATTAAATGAAGAGAAAATTGCTTTAAACTGTATTGAAAAAGTCACCCAATTTGTAAGTTGTGAATTTGCCATACGTCCATTTATTACCCAAAATCAACAGTCGGTGATGAGTCAACTCTATAAATGGAGCAAACATCCCAATGAAAATGTCAGGCGCTTGGCATCTGAGGGATGTCGCCCACGGCTACCTTGGTCAGCCGCTTTAATTAACTTCAAGAAAGATCCAACTCCTATCCTACACATCCTAGAAAATTTAAAATCAGACAATTCACTCTATGTAAGGAAAAGTGTGGCCAACAACCTCAACGATATTTCTAAAGATCATCCTGAACTTTTTCTTCAACTTGCTAATCGCTGGAAAGGCAAAAACGAACACAGCGATTGGATTGTGAAACACGCCGCTAGAACTTTACTTAAAAGTGGAAACGCAAGAGCAATGCAACTTTTTGGCTATGCTGCCAACCATAAACTTAGCATAAAAGACTTTAATCTTGCCTCAACAAGTATACAATTAGGGGAGCAAGTAAACTTCAGCTTTTTACTTGAAAATAAAGTAAATCAACCACTAAAAGTGCGCTTAGAATATGGCATTTACTTTAAAAAGCAGAGTGGCGCTAATACTAGAAAAGTGTTTAAGATCAGCGAAAGAAACATAAACCCAAAAGAGCAGTTGAGGGTTCAAAAAGCACATTTCATAAAGGCAATCAGCACTAGAAAGTATTATGCAGGTGAGCAGTTTATTAGTTTAATCATCAATGGAGTTGAACTTGATCAACTGGCTTTTGAGTTGGAATTATAGGCTTCAACCACTCATCAAAAAATTAGACCAATACTCCATTTAATTCTCTAATTTAGACAACATGGAAACGGAACTTTTTACACCTGCAGTAATATGGTTTTTAGTAGGAACAGCTCTTTTGCTATTAGAGCTAGCCATTCCGGGCTTAATAATTGTTTTTTTTGGTGCTGGAGCATGGATAACTGCAGCATGCCTATTACTTTTTGACCTGAACTTTAATTCGCAATTGCTCATCTTTTTACTTACTTCACTTGGAAGCCTTTTTACCTTACGCCACAGTATCAGAAAAAAATACATGGATTTTTCAGTCGAAGGCGCAGATCCCCAAAATAATGCCTTTATAGGCAGTAAGGCCATAAGCTTAACAGAAATTAGTCCTGAAAAAGATGGAAAGGTGGAGTTTAATGGAAGCCAATGGGAAGCGAGCACAAATTCACTTATTAAAGCAAACACCAATGTCAGGATAATTGGCATGAAAAGCATCAAACTAATTGTAGAACCCTTTAATCAATAATACTATGCCTTTAAATCCCGGAACTATCATCTTTATTGGATTGCTACTTGTAGCAATTTTCCTTTTCTTTTCTACCATTAAAATTGTGCCTCAGCGATCTGCTTTTGTAGTAGAACGATTTGGGAAATACAGAACTACCCTTCTAGCGGGTTTTCATATCATTATTCCCTTTGTAGACAAGGTAGCGTATAAGCACACCTTAAAAGAGCAAGTGATTGATGTAATGGCACAAACCTGCATCACCAAAGATAATATTTCCGTTGAAGTAGATGGAGTACTTTATTTACAAGTGATGGATGCCCACAAGGCTTCTTATGGCATTGATAACTATCCTTTTGCTTCTACTCAATTGGCTCAAACCACTATGCGGAGTATTATCGGACGAATGGAGCTGGACAAAACTTTTGAAGAACGAGAGCACATCAACTCTACCATTGTTGAGGCAGTAGATAAGGCCAGTGATCCTTGGGGTATAAAGGTAACCCGTTATGAAATTAAAAACATTACCCCTCCACAGAGTATTAAAGATGCCATGGAAAAGCAGATGCGTGCTGAACGAGAAAAAAGAGCAACAATCGCCACTTCTGAAGGGGAACGCCAGGCCATAATGAATCGAGCAGATGGAGATCGTCAAGAATTAATCGCTACTTCAGAGGGTGAGAAACAAAAACGAATTAATGAAGCTGAAGGACAAGCTGCTGAAATTTTAAGTGTTGCAGAAGCAACTGCGGAGGGTATTCGAAAGATTGCCTTAGCGATTCAAGATAAAGGTGGTCATGAAGCCGTAAACTTAAGAGTAGCTGAACAATACATTGAACAATTCGGCAAACTAGCAAAGGAAGGAAATACCATCATTCTGCCATCTGACTTAACTGATGTTTCTAGTTTAGTAGCTACTGCTACTTCTGTTATAAAACAGCAAAAGAAAGTTTAAAGAACCATGAAACCAAGCGAACGTTCAATTGCTTTTTTTGCAACTCTATTGCTTACTTTTGGTATTACTGGTTTAGATTTTGAGTATCCTGCTTTTCAATACAACCAACTAGAATATCTTATGATTGGCTCAGGGACAATTCTTGCTGTAATTTTTTTAATTGGCCGAATAAAAGCCAAATAATCTCGCGTTAGTGGCTTCAATAATTCCTTTCGACTTTTTAATTATTGGTGGCGGCCTAGCAGGTTTGCAATTGGCCCTTGCTTTTTCTGAAGATGACTATTTCAAAGATAAAAACATTGGAATTGTCGAGCCGTCCTCAAAAACTGCTAATGATAAAACCTGGTGTTTTTGGGAAAAAGGAAATGGGAAATGGGAATCGATTTTACATCATCAATGGGACCAAGGTTTTTTTAAATCTAAAACAGAACTGGTAGCATTAACCATGGGAGAGTATTCCTATAAGATGATTCGCTCCTCAAACTTCTATGATTATGCCAAAAAAACAATAGCGAAAAAAGCTAACATTGAATGGATAAAAGATGAAATCAAAAGCATAAAAAATAATACGTGTGTTGGAAAAAAGTCAAACTATCAAGCAGAATATGTATTTGATAGTCGGATTTCAATTGACTTTTTTACAAGCAATAAACACATCCATATTAAACAGCCTTTTAAAGGGTGGTTAATAAAAACTGAAAATCCAGTTTTTAACCCTCATGAATTCACTATGATGGATTTTTCATTAGGATATAAAAAATTATGTTGCTTCACTTATGTGCTACCTACCTCAACTACAGAGGCCTTGGTAGAGTTTACTTTTTTTATACCTGAATTGGTAGCAGACGAAGAGTATGATGAATTGCTTAAAGAATATATTGAGGAGAAATTAGGAGTTGAAAAGTATAGTATTACAGAGGTTGAACAAGGGGAAGTTCCTATGACCAGCTACCCCTTTTGGCAAGAAAACACCAATGACTATTTAAAAATCGGCACCGCCGGAGGATGGGTTAAAGCCTCATCAGGGTATTCTTTTAAGAGTGCTGAACGAAAAGTAGCTCAGGTGTTGAAAAACTTAAAATCAGGAGTTCGACCTGACAAAAACTTATTTTCGAGAAGGCATCAATTTTATGATAAAATAATGCTTCGGGTGTTACAAGATGAGAATGAATTTGGAAGAGAGTTATTCAAAGAAATGTATTTCAAAAATTCTACTGCACAAATTTTTAAATTTCTTGATGAAGACACTAATTTTGTAGAAGATTTTAAAATTATAAACAGTTTCAAAAAAGCACCATTTATTAGGAGCTTGTTGAAAGAAATTTAAGAACTTATGTTTGGAAAAATGGGTGATATGATGGGTAAGTTGAAGGAAATGCAACAACAATCCGAAGAAGTAAAGAAAAGACTAGACACCATTAGCGTTGATGCAGATGCTGAAAATGGAATGGTAAAGGTGAAGTGCACTGGAAATAGAAAAATCACCTCCATTCAGATCAACGAAGACTTAATGAATGATAAGGAACAACTTGAAGATTTAACACTATTAGCCATTAATCGTGCCTTAGACAAAGCGGAAAAAGTAGCAGAATCAGAAATGCAAGGCATTGCAAAAGGAATGTTACCTGGAATGGGCATGTAGCTCCCATATTACAACTGTTTATATTGGGTTTTAACTTGAAGTGCTAAAAAGCAATTCTAAAAGTTAATTTATTCTAAATAAAATTATTTTAAAGTTATTAGTGAGCTCGATTAGAAGATTTCAACTTTTCTAAGCTCAGCATACTTATTCGATACTTTCTCTTCTAAATAAGTCATAAATTATAATACGTCTTCTTTTTGGTAACATAATAAGTTTATTCTACGTAATAAACGGTTATGTAGAAATTTTCTATTTTAAACTCTAGACTATTATTTCTTATTTATATGAAAGTCATTACTTTTTCATTACTGACTATTTTAAAGAAGATGAAGGTTTTAAAATTCCTTCCTATTTTTTCTCTAGTCATTTTTATAAGTAATGATGTATATTCTCAATGTGGCACAGGAACTCCAACTTTTACTGCAGATTTATCTGGCAATGTTGACTCAGCATGGACCAGCCCTGATACCCTAAGAGCAGATACATGTTGCGGTGCTACAGCACCAGATAAATGTGTAGCATTTAATTTAACCTTAGATTCAGCAGCATCAGGTATAATATTCGACATTTGTGATGGAGCTATTCCACCAGGTGCACTATTTTATCAGATTGGATGTGGGCCAACTCAACAAGTCGGTGAAGTCCTATGCCTGAGCGGTCCAGGACCACATTACATAACATTTTGTAAACCTGGAAACAATAGTAACAGGTATTGTATTACATCCATACCTAAACCAAATGCTGGGCCAGACTTAGCTGTTAATGATGGCTGTAGGGATACACTAAATGCAATTGGTTATGACGATACTACTATTGTTTGGACCTCCGTATTTCCAGGTGCAAGAGGAGATTACGACTCAAGTTTAACTTGTACGGAAGACTGTCCTGAGACAGTAGTAAATGGAGGAAACAATTACCCTGCCTTCATTGATTATGAGGTCTGTGGTAGACCAGTTGGTGGTTGCTTACCTACTCCAACTTGTGATACAGTGAGGGTATTTTTCTATACTACTTTAAATGTTACAATAACTCCTGAAAATCCAACAGTTTGCTTTGGTCAAGCTGGAACGTGGATAAAAGCTAATCCTTCAGGAGGAAATCCGCCATACCTTTATAATTGGGACACGAACGAAACAACAGATTCTATTTTTGTAGGAGTTGGTACCTATATTGTTGAATTATCAGATGGCTCAGGTTGTCCACCAACGTATGATACTGTTGTAGTTACTGAATTTGCTAATCCGATTCGCGCATTTGCCGGACCAGACACATCAGTTTGTGAACAGTTTCTACCAATTAATTTAATTGGAGCAGTTCAAGCGGCTTCAGGTGGAATATGGTCTGGTGGTTCTGGAACATTTAACCCAAGTGATACAACTTTAAATACTTTTTATACCCCCTCTGCAACTGAACTAATGAATAACAGTGTTACTTTATTTTTGACAACAACCGGCAACGGCACTTGTCCTGCAGATGTTGACACTATCACTATCAGTTTAGAAGAATTTAATGCGAGCATTTCCATTTCAAACACTAACGTAAGTTGTAAAAGTGGAAATGACGGAACCGCAGCTGTAACGGTAACAAATGGAGACCCACCTTTTACTTACCTCTGGGACACTACCCTCAGCTCACAAACTACTGCAAGTATTTCTAACTTAACAACAGGAAGGTATTTCTTAACCGTTACAGATGCTAATGGTTGCTTTGATACCACATCAGTAAATATAGTTGAACCAGACACCTTATTAGCTTCTATTGATTCATCTTCAAACGTTGCTTGTAATGGTGGAAGTAATGGAACAGCAGCCGCTTCAGGAAGTGGTGGAACTCCACCTTATACCTTCGAGTGGCCTTCCTCCAACACGAATGCTAATGAATCTGGACTAAGTCAAGGAACTTATGTGGTGACTATTACTGATAATAATGGATGCACAGACACAGCTGCGGTAACCATTAATCAACCAACTGTTTTACTGGCATCTATTGATTCTTCTACAGCTGTTTCATGTAATGGCGGAACCGATGGGAATGCTACAGTTTCTGCAAATGGAGGAGTACCACCTTATACCTATAACTGGCCATCGGGAGGAACAAATCAAACAGAAAGTAGCCTTTTAGCCGGAAACTATATTGTTACTGTTACCGACGCAAATGCTTGTTCAGACACAATTTTAGTAGTTATTACTGAACCTAGCTTATTAAGTTCTTCAATCTTATCTTTTACTAATGTTTCTTGTAATGGAGGGAATAATGGATCAGCTACTGTTAATGTAAACGGAGGAACACCACCCTATGCCTATAGCTGGCCTTCAGGGGGAACTTCTTCAATTGAAGGGGGCCTTGTAGCAGGAAGTTATGTGGTTACCATAACTGACAGTAATGGTTGTGTTGATTCAGCTGGAGCAACTATTAGTGAGCCTACTGTATTAATTGCTTCTATTTCTTCAGCAACAGATGTATCTTGTTTTGGTGGTAGTGATGGTGTAGCAATCGCTTCTGGACAAGGAGGAGTATTACCTTATACCTATGTTTGGCCATCAGGCAGCACTAGTGCAATTGAAACTGGCTTATCTGCAGGAAGTTACCAAGTAACAGTTAGTGATCAAAATGGTTGTACATCACTGATTACAGCAATAATTAATGAACCAGACTCGATTACCATAAGAGCTAACATCACTCCTGTTTCTTGTAATGGTGGTTCAGATGGAACAATAACCGCAATTATTGAGGGTGGAACTAGACCTTTTACCTACCTATGGACAACAGGAAGCACAGATTCTAGTATTTCAGCTTTATCAGCATCCAACTATGGGTTAAGTTTAACAGATGCAAACGGTTGTGTAATAGACTCTAGCTTTAATGTGATTGAACCTCAACCGATTGTAGTTACAACTTCAGAAGATGATACCATTTGTATTGGAAACAGCGCTGTTATATCTGTTTTAGCAACAGGAGGTAATGGAAATTTCTCTTACAGATGGGACAAAGAATTAGGTTTAGGAGCAAGCAAGACGGTAAATCCAATAACAACTACAACTTATACGGTAAGTATAACAGATAGTAAAGCTTGCCCTATTGATCCTGATAGTGTGACTATATATGTTGAAGACTTAAAAAGCGATCCCCTTCTCGCACAAAAAGAAGATGATATTTGCTTGGGAGAATCTACCACAGTGTTTGCTACACACAACGGAAAATTCGGACCATATACCTACATATGGAATACTTTAGGCTCTGGCCTAGGACCTTTTACTGTTAGTCCAACAAGCAATAGAAATTACATCATTAATGTTACTGATCGTTGTGGAATTACTATTTCAGACACCGTGGAAGTATTGGTAAGTCCGTTTCCCATTATAAATTTACCAGACACTATTGATATTGGCTGTACTCCTCTAACTGTAAGATTTACAGACAGCTTAAATCAAAATACTCAAAACCTCAGCTACCAATGGGATTTTGGAGATGGAAATACAGCTTCAAGTAATCCAACTTCTCATACCTTTTTAAATTCGGGAGATTATCAAGTAAGCTTATCCGTGATTAATCAGGCGGGTTGTGAAAGCATTAGTAATTCAGGTGGATATGTTTCTGTTAAACCAAGTCCAATCGCTGACTTTGATGCTAATCCACGAGAAACTGATATCAATAACCCTGAAGTGGTTTTTACTAATACATCAATAGGCGAAGACCAGTTTTATTGGGACTTTGGTTTACAAAGTGATATCGATTCAACTAACAACCAAGTCAAAATAAACTACCCTGATACGGGAACTTATGAGATTATGCTAAGGGTAAAAAATTTATTTGGTTGTGAGGACTCAATAACAAAACTATTAAGAGTTAATCCAGTATTTGATTTTGATATCCCAAATGCATTTAGTCCTGATCCAAATGGATCAAACGGAGGAATATACAATTCAAATGGCACCAACAATGATGTATTTTTTGTTTTTGCAGATTATGTAAGAGAATTTCACATGATGATTTTTAATCGTTGGGGTGAATTAATATTTGAATCATTTGATATAAATATTGGCTGGGATGGCTATTATAGAAATAAAATCTGTCAGCAAGATGTATATGTGTATAAAGTTAATATTACATGGACAGACGGAAGTAAAACGATTGAAGCAGGAGATATAACTTTATTTAGATAGGGTTTTAAAATATTATGTTGGGAAAAAAATTCTATATTAATTATCTTTTTATATTGATCTTATTAATTTCAATATCAAGGGATTCTAATGCCCAAGACCCTCAGTTCTCGCAGTTTTATGCAAATGCCTTATATTTAAATCCAGGCTTTACTGGAAATACCACCCAATTAAGATTTGCATCAACTTACCGAAATCAGTGGCCTAGTATACCAGGAGGGTTTAATTCTTATACTGCTGCCTTTGACTACAATATAGAAGCAGCAAAAAGTGGTGTTGGATTTTTAGCGACTCATGATAAATCCGGAAGTGGTGGACTAAGGTATACCAATATAGCTGGTTTTTATGCTGCACATTTACAACTTTCGAGAAAACTAGGACTTAGACCAGGGCTAAAATTATCCTATACTTTAAGGGATGTTGATCAATCTTCTTTGATTTTTGCAGATCAAATTGCCCGAGATGGAGCTCCAACCTCATTGGAAAACATACAAGAAGGGATCGGATATGTGGATTTAGGTTTTGGTGCTGTACTTGCTCATTTAGAAAAATATTGGCTAGGTTTTTCATTAGATCATCTTAATCGACCTAATTATTCTTTATTGGGTGGAGAGTCAGCTTTGCCAATCAAACTTTCAATCCATGGGGGATGGAATTTTGAGATTGACAAACCAGGAAGTAATTACGGAACCAATACCATACGAGCTATTGCTCACTATAAAGCTCAACAAGATTGGGATCAATTTGATATTGGTGGGTATTATGAGGCTTTCCCTTTGGTTTTTGGGTTGTGGTATAGAGGAATCCCTGGATTTAAATCATACCAGCCAGGTTACGCCAATAATGATGCGATAGTTATGCTTTTAGGAATGAAAGTTAACGACCTCAGAATTGGTTACAGTTACGATTTAACCATATCTCGTTTAGTATCTAACACAGGAGGAGCACACGAGATTTCATTAATCTATGAAGTAGCAAGTCGAAGGAAGAAAAGAAGCAGAAAGCGTTTTCTAGTACCTTGTGCAAAATTTTAGCCTTTCAATTCTTTTAATTATGCTTTATTAACAGGAATTTCAAGCATAAACAAGAACAAAGCACTATCTTAACAAGAACCATAACAAAACCAAAAAAATGAACAGTTTAAAATTGAAAAAAATCCCAACCTTAGCTTTTTTATTGATATTTCTAATCGCATGCAGCGATGATGAAACAAGTGAAAGTAATCCTGCAAAAAGTAAAGTTGAAGTTCGACTAACAGATTCTCCAGCTAATTATTCTGAGATTAATGTTGACATCAGAGAAGTTCAGGTTCAAAATAATGGCTGGATTAACTTAACCACACAAACAGGAATTTATAACCTTCTTGATTTTAGAAATGGAATTGATACCTTAATTGCTTCAGATTCTATACCAAGCGGAAGAATCAATCAAGTTAGACTAATTCTAGGAGACAGTAATTCAATTGTGGTTGACGGCGTTGAATATCCATTGACCATTCCATCTGGATCTCAATCCGGCCTTAAATTATTGGTTAACGATGACCTAATTCCAAACATTACTTATTCGCTGTTGCTTGATTTCGATGCTGCAAAATCTATCGTTAAAACCGGTAATGGGGAATACAAACTTAAACCAGTCATTAAAGTAATTACAGAAGGGATTGATGGCGGAATTGAAGGACATCTAAATCCTAACACGGTTCCAACAATGATATATGCTTTAAATGGAGCAGACACAGCTGGCGGTGCAATTGCTGACTCCTTGGGGTATTTCTTAATTAATGGCTTAGATTCAGGGACTTATAATGTAATAATTAACCCCCAAACTCCATATAAAAAAGATACAATTCAATCTAATACCGTAAACAACGGAAGTATATTGAACTTAGGAACAATCAACTTAACTCAATAGTAGAAGATTTTCTAGAGAACTTCTAGAATTAAAAAAATGGCTAAAAATGAATAAAATAAACAAAGCTTTATTTTATTCATTTTTTTTTTGAGTTGATATAAAAATTGAGATCTATTGATTGAATTTTCTATTAACTACTTATGAGCCTTAAAATTACTGATGTATTCCTACCCTTAATCCAATCTCTAAATTAGGTAAGTCAGGTAAATCACTGTCTTCGGTAAATAAGCTTGACAAGCGATAGCGACCATAGAAAACAAAGCGATTAAATCCTATTCTAGCTAGCAATCCGTACTCAACTCTTTCAGTATATTCCAAGTCAACATTTACTGTTTTAGTTTTTCCAGCACCTGGTGTTTGGTTGCGTTCTACCGTCTGATTTTTAATCCGATAATTAACTCCAGCATAGCCACCAAAATCAACAAAAGTTCCTGTAGAATGATGCCGGTTTCTAATTTTTAATCGAGTAAAAGGCGCCACTTGAACACTGTTAAAAACTATCTTTTCTCGCTTATGTAGTAACCTATTGGGTACTATTTTCGAAGAGTCTTGCTCCAAATGGAATGATGAATAATGATACTGCATATCAAAGCCTATCTCTAACCATTTCGCCATGCGCCACTTCCATAGGTAACCCAGATTAAAAGCCGAAGATTTCCCATATTTTAATTGAGCACTATCATTACTTTCCCCTGCGATAAATCCATATCCTATGAATGGATGCCCGTAATAATCCAAATTTGGTCCCTTCTTACGCTGGGTGAGTTCTTTTAAATTTCTTCCATATTTATCTGCAGAATCAGCTTGACCAAACAATACGGTTGTTGAAAACAAAAAGACAGTGATTAAAATTGGTTTTCGCAACATAGGAAGCTTATTTTTATGGCTCGAAGGCCGCAAAGATACGGCAACTAAAATACGAAAAGCCACATAGATGATTATTGATTTAAGAAGTGATACAGTTACAAAACCCACCAATGCAATGAAGGAGGCTATGTTTCAGGCCAAAGTAGGTGATGATGTGTTGGGTGATGATCCTACAGTTATCGCCTTAGAAGAGAAAGCAGCTCAACTTTTTGGTCACGAAGCAGCTTTGTTTTGCCCTTCTGGTACCATGACAAACCAAATTGCAATTAAGGTGCATACTAATTCACCAGGAGAAGTGATTTGTGATGAATTAGCGCATATTTACCGCTATGAAGGCGGTGGAATTGGTTTTAACTCGGGCTTATCTGCCAAACTACTAAAAGGCAATAGAGGCAGGTATAGTTTAGCACAACTGATTCCTGAAATTAATGCGGATGATGTACACTTTCCTCCTACCCAATTGGTTTCAATAGAAAATACTTGTAATAAAGGAGGTGGCTGCTGCTGGGATTTAAAAGAGATTAAAAAAATTGCATCCTTTTGCAAAGAAGAAAAATTACCCTTGCATTTAGACGGTGCAAGACTTTATAATGCCTTAGTTGCGAAAAATACAACACCTGCTGATATGGGACAGCAATTCGATAGTATTTCACTTTGCTTATCTAAAGGTTTAGGATGCCCTGTTGGTTCATTACTAATAGGAAATAAGAGGTTTATAAAACAAGCTCGAAGAATTCGTAAAGTTTTGGGAGGAGGCATGCGACAAGCAGGTTATTTAGCAGCTGCTGGGATTTACGCTTTAGATAATAACGTAGATCGCTTGAAAACAGACCATGAAAATGCAAAAACACTAGGTCAAATAATGGCAAAAAAGTCATTTGTTCAAGAAGTTCTTCCAGTAGAAACCAACATCTTGATTTTCAAGTTAGATGATACCATCAATTCAGAAGACTACCTTAATAAATTAAAGGAAAACGGTATTCGCGCAGTTGGTATGGGTCATCAAACAATCAGATTTGTCACTCATTTAGGTATTGGAAATCAAGAGATGGAGCAGTTAATAAAATACTTGGATAAGTAAAAATGGCTTCAATCCATTAATTTTCAACTTCTAATTCCACAAAATAGCCACCATATTTCCGAATATTAATGACAATATCGCCCTCAAATAGTAAATATTGACCCTTTATGCCCATGAGTTTTCCTACTAATGTTGGCTCTTTATCTAAATTGTGACTTTTTACTTTTTGCGGGAACTGGATTACAGGGTATTCCATTTCATAAATCTTGTCATCCTTGGCTGCAAACTCATTAAATTCATTATTCATTTTTTCTTGGAGTAATTCTTTCGTTTCTAACACATCAACATCAGAAGCCAGCTCATTTTTGAGCATGCGTTGCCATGGTGTTTTATCAGCTGCAAATTGTTTCAAGTCTACTTCAATCATGCCTGCTTGATAACGGTTTTCAGTTTCAGCAATTTTCACCGCCTTCCATGCCCCTTGATCAATCCATCGATAAGGTACTTGAGTTGCTCGAGTTACCCCTACTTTTATTCCAGAGGCAATCGCCAAGTAAACTACATGAGGTTGGTTGTGGTTTTTTTCTTCCCATTCTGGATCTCTCCCCCTACCTAAATGAGCTTCACATAACTCTGGTCGAATGATGCACTCCGCATTTTGCGGTGCATCACGAAAACATGGAAAGCAAAAACCTTGCGCAAAGGATTTATTGGTTTTTCTGCCGCAGTTAATACAATTAATCAAGCCAGTGAAGTGCATTTTAAGTGATGAGCCAACTAAATCTGTCATATTTACCTTTTCCTCACCTAATGGCAGCGTATATTTTATAGGCGTTGCATATTCAGTTTGCATTTTTCTGAGGTTTCCTTCAACTACTAATTTTTCCATTGAGCGAATTTAATTGAAATTGAAAACAACTCAAGCTGATTTCTAAAATTCATAATGGTTTTAATAATTTAGGCCTTCAATCCAATGCTTTGCAAAATCTAAAAAACAGCAATATTTTCCTTTTATTCTTGGTCTTAGGGTTCATCCTATATGGCAATACCTTAACGCATGAATATGCGTTAGATGATGCCATTGTAATTAATGACAATACATTTACAAAAAAAGGATTTTCTGGTATTTGGGATCAACTGAGCAATGATCAATTCATGGGGTTTTATGGAGAGAAAAAAGAATTGGTTTCAGGAGGCAGGTACCGCCCCTTATCTATGGTAGTATTTAATATCCAATATGCAATTGCAGGAGAAAATGCTACTGTAAGTCATTTAATAAATGTGCTATTTTATATATTAAACGGTTTTTTACTATTTCTCTTGCTTCATCGGCTCTTGCCTGATTCAACGCGAATTCATAAATGGCTTCCATTTTCATTGCTAGTAAGTTTATTGTGGTTCTTCCATCCCATTCACACAGAAGTTGTGGCCAATATAAAAGGCTTAGATGAAATTATGGCCTTTTGTTTTGAGTTACTCAGCCTTTGGTTCATATTAAACTATCTTGATAACAAAAAAGTGAAGGAGCTACTAGTGGCTGTTTTTCTATTTTTTCTTGCGCTTTTGTCAAAAGAAAATGCGATTACTTGGTTGGCAATTATTCCATTAGTCATTTATTTTTTTACAGATCACCCCATAAAAAAAGCACTTCCTATTTATATTTCAATTTTTGCCACCTCAATGGTTTGGTTCTTTATACGCTACCAGGTGGTTGGGGGTGGCATTTCAAATGTTGCCGACAATTTGATGAACGACCCCTTTTTGGACTCTAGTATTTCTGAAAAATACGCTACCATAGTTTATACCCTAGGTAAATATATCCAGTTGCTCTTTTTCCCTCATCCCCTAACCTATGATTATTACCCAAAACAAATTCCAATAGTTAGCTGGTCAAATCCTTATGTTATTCTTACGCTTATGAGCTATATAATTTTAGGTATTGTCGCCATAACTGGGTTTTTCAAAAAGAGTATCCCCGCATTTGGAATTCTACTATTTATTATCACCTTGAGCATTGCTTCCAACCTATTTTTCCCTATTGGTGCATTTATGAATGAGCGTTTTGTTTATGTTTCCTCATTGGGTTTTTGTTTAATAGTTGGTTATTTTATCCAACTTGGTATTCCTAAAAATGTCCAAACAGTAAAAACTGCTAAGCAGCTTAGTGTTGCTATATTTTCCATTTTCTTAATACTTTATTCCCTAAAAACCATCAGTAGAAATCCAGTTTGGAAAAACAACCTTACCCTTGCTACAAACGATGCTAACATATCAGTAAACGGAGCCAAAAGCAATGTAATGGCTGGTGGTTTATTGACAGAAGAAGCGACAAAAACGAATAATCCTGCTGAGAAAAACAAACTGCTCCAAAAAGCTATTTTTCACCTTGATCGAGCGGTTAATATCTATCCTGAATACATTGACGCGCTGCTTCTAATGGGTAATGCGCAGTGGGAGCTTACTAAGGATATCACCAAGGCAATGCCCTATTATTATAGGATTCTAAATATAAATAATCAACATATAAACACTTGGCAAAATAGTTTTGTGATTTTGGAGCAAAGCAAAAATGTAGATGCAAAAATTTCAGCCTATCAAACTTTGTTGAAATACAACCCCAATAAGCCTCAAGTTTATTTAAATTTAGGAAGGGCATATGGCAGAGAGAAAAATGACCTAGGACGGTCGATTTATTATTTAGAAAAGGGCAGAGAGCTTGCTCCAGCAAATGTTGATATTCTAACCAATTTAGGTACGGCTTATGGATTGCAAAAAAATTATGACAAGGCTATTGAAGTTTTAGAAAAAGCTTCAGAAATCAAACCAACTGTTGCTAAAATATATATAGATTTAGGGCTAAGCTATTTTAATTCAGGGCGATTTGATGCTGCAAAAGCGGCTTTCGATAAAGCTGCTCAATTGGATCAGAACCTTGATCGGTCTCAATTCCCAGTTTAATGGAACAGAATAAAATTAAATCTTCTTCAAAAGTGATTTAATCGAATGGTTATTTTCATACACCCCTCTTACTACTTATTTATCAGTGACTTATATTCCAACTAAATAATAATCTAGACTAAATAGAAAAAGGCTTGTTTTAAAAACATGCTTGTGTTATCTTTGAGTAAATTAATTCTTAATAAATTATGAAAACTTCATTTAAATATCTTCTTTTATTCTTTGCTGTTATTACAATGTCAATAGTTTCTTGTAGTGATGACGATGGTGGTGACGAACCAACACCTAAACCACCGACCAACGATACAATGCCAAATGATACAATGCCTACAAACACAGAAATGTTTTCATTAATTGCAAATGGAGATACAGTTATTTTCACTAGTTACTCTGTTACATTAGATGACTTTTCTAGGCCGACAAATTTTCAAATAATTATGGGCAGCAAATCATCTCCTAACGAATCAATGAATATTGATATGCCTGAAAATTTTGTAGGAACTGCAAATTATCCAGGAGCTGCTGACAAAGTAATAACCTATAGAAGGGACGGGGCAACTTTTAATCCAGTAAGTGGATTTTTAACCATTAGTCAGAATGATTCTGTTGTTGCTGGAACTTTTGAATTTGAAGGTAAACCCTTATTTGGAAATGACACCCTCGCGGTAACTAATGGAAGATTTTATATAAGAAATTAGATAAATAGTATCTAATCTGATTTAAAAAGCTACCAATCTGGTAGCTTTTTTTGGTTTAAAATAAACTTCTTAATAAGCGTTAATTCTGTTTTTTCAAAACTAATAGCTTGAAAGAAGCCTTACTTTTATGGTCAAAAAAATTAACTATGAGAATAACAGTTTCTACAGTTGTATTCTTAATGCTCTGGACCTCATCATTCGCTCAACGAAAATTAGAGAGCTCATCTGATATACTGCATGAATTGAAAAAATTAAATGTAGTTGGCAAAGCCCTCTATGTAGCAGCTCACCCAGATGATGAAAATACACGTTTAATCTCATGGCTTGAAAATGAACGTTTAGTAGAAACTGCATACCTTTCCCTAACTCGTGGAGATGGTGGGCAAAACTTAATTGGATCAGAAAAAGGGGATGCAATGGGCGTATTGCGCACTCAAGAATTACTTGAAGCTAGAAACGAAGATGGAGCTGAACAGTTTTTTAGCAGAGCAGTTGATTTTGGCTACTCTAAAACTGCAGATGAAACATTAGAAATATGGGATAAGGAAGCTGTATTAGGAGATGTCGTTTATGTCATAAGAAAATTTAAACCTGATGTCATTATTACTCGATTTCCAGCTGATGGAAGAGGAGGCCATGGACACCACACTGCTTCATCCATTTTAGCAGAAGAAGCATTTACCTTAGCTGCTGACCCTGCTGCATATCCCGACCAACTAGAAGAAGTTGAAATTTGGCAAGCAAAAAGATTATTGTGGGATGTGTATTGGTGGAACACAACACTACGTGATGAAGCCATTGCTTCTGGTGGTATTATTGAAGTTAATATTGGTGAGTACAATCCACTCCTTGGTCTTTCTTATTCTGAAATAGCTGCAGATGGAAGGTCTCAACACAAAAGTCAAGGTTTTGGATCAGCAAGAAGTCGTGGAAATAAAATTGAATACCTGAAGCACACAAAAGGAGATCAAGCAGAGCAGTATCTATTTGAAGACATCAACACTACATGGACAAGAGTTGACGGAGCAGAAAGTATTGAGAAATCGGTCCAAGAAATCATCTCTAATTATAAAGCCGATCAACCCTCAGCCTCCGTTTCTGGCTTAGTTTCTCTCTATCAGTCGATGCAAGAATTTGAGAATAACTACTACGTTATTCAAAAAATGGAAGATGTAAAGCGACTGATAAAAGCTAGCGCAGGGATTTATGTGGAAGCTTTAGCAAATAATTACAACTACGTTGCTGGTGATAAGCTAACAGGAAAATTTAGTGTAGTCAACAGGAGTGATATTCCTTTTAAATTGAAAAATATTTCACCAAAAGTTGATAGCTCCTTCGATGAGATCAATTTAGCATTTAATGAAAATGTGAGTTTTCCTTTTTCAATTATTTTTAATAAAGAGATTTCACAACCTTATTGGTTGCAACATACAGCCTATGACAAGATAATTGAAGCGGATTATGATTTGAGGGCAAATCCTGAAAATAAGAAAGTATTGATGTTTGAGTACACTTTAAATTTAAATGGTGTAGACATCAATTTTGAAGAACCAATCGACTATAAATCAACTGACAGAGTTGATGGTGAATTACATAGAGATGTTATTATTAGTCCAAAAGTGACCGTTAATTTAGCAGATAAAGTTTATCTATTCTCAAATGACGAAGCCCAACAAATTGACTTACTTGTAGAGGCTAACCAGGCGAACATTAATGCTAATCTAACAGTAAAAGTGCCAGAAGGCTGGCAAGTAACTCCTTCTTCTATATCACTAAATTTCAACGCTGCAGGAGAACAAAAAGCCATAAACATTAGCTTAACACCTCCTAAGAACCAATCTGTAGGAGATTTAACAATTGAGTTAAATGGTAAGCCTGCAAAATCAGTTCAGCGCATTGATTACCCCCATGTTAAACCTCAAATCTTATTTCCCGATGCAAAAGCCAAAGTGGTTAAGGTGGATTTGAAAAAACAAGTTAAAAGTGTGGGTTATATCATTGGCAGTGGCGATGATGTTGCACAAAATCTAAAACAAGTTGGTTTTGAAGTCAACTCTTTTAATGCCAATGAGCTAGCAGTAAAAGACTTATCAGAATTCGAGACCATAATTGTTGGAATTCGAGCTTACAATACTGAAGAAAGCATGAAAAATGGAAATACCATTCTTAATGAATATGTTAAGAATGGTGGAAATGTGATTGTACAGTACAATACAAACCGTGGATTGATTACAGATGATATTGGACCTTACCCCTACCATATTTCTAGAAACAGGGTAACAAAGGAAGAAGCTAAACCAACATTTTTAAAGCCCAATCATCCCTTATTAAATCAACCAAACAAAATAATTCAAGCAGATTTTGATGGTTGGGTGCAAGAGCGAGGACTTTACTTTGCCGATGAATGGGATGATAATTACGAGCCAATATTGGAATGGAATGATCCTGGGGAGGAGCCCCAAGCAGGCAGTATTCTTGTTGCTGATTATGGTGAAGGACACTTTATTTTTACCGGAATTTCATTTTTCAGGCAATTGCCAGCTGGAGTTCCAGGAGCATACCGCCTTTTCACCAATATGATTTCTTATGGTAAATAAGCTAGAAGATGAACAAGAGCAGCCCCCATTTTTTAAAAAATGGAGCGGTTTATATACTTTTTTGATTATTGTGGAACTGGTATTGATTTTTCTATTCATATGGATAACTAACTCTTTCAGCTAATGGGAGAATTGGGCTGGATAGACTGGAGCGTATTGCTCGGAACCCTATTTTTTATTGTTGCCTTTGGTGTTTGGAAAACAAAAGGAAGCAAAAACATTGAAGGATACCTTTTGGGTGGTAAAGAATCCAATTGGTGGACCATTGGTTTATCAGTAATGGCAACACAGGCTTCTGCCATTACTTTTCTCTCAACACCAGGACAAGCGTATATGGAAGGAATGGGTTTTGTGCAATTCTATTTTGGATTACCTATTGCTATGATTATCATTTCCACTGTATTTATTCCACTCTATTACAAGCTAAAGGTATATACTGCCTATGAATTTTTAGAGTCACGATTTAATAATAAGACACGACTTTTAACAGCTTCATTATTTTTATTGCAGCGTGGCCTGGCAGCGGGAATTACTATTTATGCGCCAGCAATTATACTTTCACAAATTATAGGCTGGAGTTTGAGTTTCACCATACTCTTTATTGGTGCACTAGTAATTGTTTATACCGTTTCAGGAGGCACAAAAGCGGTTAGTCAGACGCATAAGCAACAAATGGCTGTAATCTTTCTCGGTATGTTTATCGCCTGTGGATTCTTAGTATCCTTCTTAACAGACAATCTGAGTTTTTTAGAGGGCATTGAAGTTGCAGGAGCTATGGACAAAATGGAAGTGATTGACTGGGAGTTTAATCCTGGGAGCCGCTATAATATTTGGTCGGGAATTATTGGAGGGCTGTTTTTACAGCTGAGCTATTTTGGTACAGATCAATCACAAGTGCAACGATACTTAAGCGGCAGTTCCGTAAAAGAAAGTCGACTTGGATTAATGTTTAACGGTTTACTGAAAATTCCGATGCAATTTTTCATTTTGTTTGTTGGAGTGTTGGTATTTCTATTTTATCAATTTATAATGCCTCCACTCCACTTTAATCAAGCCAATGTGGATAAAGTATTGCAAAGTGAATATGCTTCGGAATACCAAGAGTTAGAGAGAGAACAAACGGCTGTTTTTGAAGAAAAAAGAGCGCTGATTGAGCAATACAAAATCACTGAAAATAAGGCTGGAATTAAAACTGAACTTAACGAATTGCATCAGGAAGAAAAAAGCCTGATGAAGGAAAGTAAAGCAATTATAAAAAAGGTAGATGCTGATGCAGAAACCGAAGATGATGATTACATCTTTATCACTTTTGTGATTAACTTTTTACCTATAGGAATAGTTGGGCTTCTATTGGCTGTGATTTTCTCTGCAGCCATGTCCTCTACCTCAGCAGAGTTAAATGCGTTAGCCTCAACCACCACTGTTGACATTTATAAGAGAAATCTCAAAAAAGATGGGTCCGAAAGACATTATTTAATCCGATCCAAAATTTTCACCTTACTTTTTGGTTTGTTAGCTATCGCTTTCGCTGCCATGGCAAGCTTATTCGACAATTTAATTGAGGCTGTAAATATTTTAGGGTCCTTATTTTACGGTACTATTTTAGGCGTATTTTTAGTTGCCTTTTTCTTTAAGTCCATCAAGGGGAATTCTGTTTTCTATGCTGCTTTAATTGCCCAAGCCATTATTATCGCACTTTACACCTTGAATAGAACGGGTGCTATTGATATTGCCTACTTATGGTATAATTTAATTGCACCTACTTTAGTGATTGCAATTGCATTTAGTATACAGCAATTAGTTCCTCAGAAAAATATTGAATCAAGGTCTAAATAGGGAAAAGTTTAAGTTTAATCTGAGCTATTTTCCTAAAATATTGAAAATGAAGTAGAAAATACTATCTTTACCGCTAAATATAATCACAATTTATTATGAGTAAGGGTACAGTAAAATTTTTCAACAACGCAAAAGGTTATGGATTCATCACGCCGGAAGATGGTAGTAAAGATGTTTTTGTTCATGCAAATAACTTAGACATTGAAATTGCCGAAGGCGACGAAGTAAACTTTGAAATTGAAGAAAGCACAAAAGGTTTAAATGCAGTAAATATAGAAAAGGCTTAGTCTTTCTTTAGCATATAACTTAACAAGCCTCGCAATTGCGAGGCTTTTTTTTGTTAGACATTTTCTTCTAATTAAGCTCTATTTCATAGAATGAAATAGAAATTTCTCCCACTAAGGGGAGTTTTTGCTTGTTATAGATATAAACTGACATTTGATCTGCTTCTTCAAAATCCATCATGGTATAAGTAAAATCAAAAGTTATTGTGCCATTTTCATCGATTGCTGCTGAAGTTACTGGCGCTATTCCGCCGTAGGTCAGCTTTTCCCCATTAGATGTATTTTCTTGAGTAAAGAGTATAACAGCTTGATTCTGCATGGTCATATTTTTCAAAGTTCCTTTACATCTTACAAAACCAGCTTGTGATGGTCTATTATCCATCAAATTAATAAATTCATCCTCCCCATTTATTTGAGTGCGCTTTTCAAAAAGCTTCTTCCTTTTTAAAAATTCTTTTCTTTCGAATAAAGCTAAATTAGAAATCGGGTCGGTATGAATGATGCTGTAATCTTTATTAAATAGGCTATCCTTATCTGAAAACTCAATCAAATAATCTTGCATTATAATAGGTTCAGTAACTATAGTTTGTAATGCATTTATAGGGAGATTATAGATTCTACTCATGGCGTTATCTTGATTGTAGTAAACCCCTGCAGTACTTGGAGGAATCCCATTTACTCGTTCAGGAATTTTAGTTAACAACTCCATATCAAAGTGTTCAGCTTGATACACCATAGTGTGAGTAAAATTTGCTTTGTTTAGAAATAAGATTAAAATCACGCAGGAAAAAGCTAGGGAGATTCCTGTCCATCTGATTTGGTCCAAAGCAAAAGCAATACTTCCGTAAAATAAAAATATTAAATAAGCTGCACTTCTGTTTTCTGGGAAGTTAACCCCTACTAATTTGTTTAGTATAAAAATAAATCCCAAGCATAGAAGAAGCAGAGTTGTAAAATAGCTAGAAATTAAAAAAAGCGTTAACTGCTTTTTTTGGACAGTAAATAGACTTATGAAAACCCCTACAAGTAAAATAATCAAAATAACTAATGTAAACATATTAGGCGTTTTCCATAAATATCTTACCAAAGGCTCAACTGTTGTGGTGTAAAAATTATTAGCCGCACCCATATACAGTTTTCCACTTCTTTGTAATTCAAGAGAGTAATCGATGGCTAAGCCTAAAAAAATAATAGTGATAAGAAAGTAGCTAAGCTGTTCAATTTTTTTAGTAAACCTCTCTTTTAAAGAGAGTTTAAAAAGAAGTAGATAGCAAAAAACAGTGATTATAATAGGCAAGATAGATAAGTTCGAATAAAGCGCAAGAAGGGATGCTAATAAGAAGTAAAATAATGATAGCGAGTTGCGGTATTTCATATAAATAGCCCCTTGACAAATGGCCCACATTAAAAATGCCCAAGCGAGTCCATAGCCTCGAGCAAGACTAAAAAAGTCAAGAATAAAGGGAGTGCAGGTTAAACTGATTAGAAAAAAATAAAATGCTTCCTTTTTTTTAAAAAAACGATAAAATGCTACAATCGAAAAAAAATATAATGGGAAGCTCAATACATTAGGAAGACGGGTAACCCAAATAGCATCTGATTGAAAAAGTCGTATAAATAACCCGCCAAGTAAACTATTCAAAAACTGATTATTAGCATCAAAATATCCTTGATGTGGAAGTGGATTCCAATCAATCATATAGGCCCAAATACTAACTATTTCATCATGAACATAAAAGACAGTAAATACGCGAATGATAATATAGCTCATCAAAATACCAAACAGACACAAGATGATAAGCTTATCTATCTTCGAATTTATTTCGATTGTTGTTTCTTTAGCGCTATCAATCATTCTGAATAATAAGAAGTATAAAAATAGCTAAATCTTAAGGTGTTGATTAAATCCATTCATTAAACCTACTTTTGCACTTTCAATCATTAGTGATTTCCCACATATTTTATGACATTTAAAGAATTAGATCTTATAGATCCTATCCTACAAGCATTGGATGCAAAAGGATATACCCACCCAACTCCAATTCAAGAACAATCGATTCCAATCCTTTTAAAAAAGAGAGACTTATTAGGTTGTGCTCAAACCGGCACTGGTAAAACAGCTGCTTTCACAATCCCAATTTTACAGCACTTAGCTGAAGAAGTTCAACCTAAAGAACACAAGCAAATTAAGGCCTTAATTGTAACTCCCACTAGAGAGTTAGCCTTACAAATTGCTGAAAGTATTGAAGATTATGGTAAAAACCTGCACCTAAGGAGTACTGTTATTTTTGGCGGTGTTAATCAAAACCCACAAACAAGACGACTGCAGCAAGGTGTTGATATTTTAGTAGCTACTCCAGGTCGACTATTAGATTTAATGAATCAAGGGTTCATTACATTGAAGCATGTTAAATACTTTGTATTAGATGAAGCTGACCAAATGTTGGATATGGGATTTATTCACGATATCAAGAAACTATTGGTTAAATTACCTCAACAACGACAGTCGTTATTCTTTTCAGCTACAATGCCGCCTGCTATTGTTGAGCTTTCAAAAAAGATTTTAGGAAATCCTGAGCGCGTAACTATAGCACCGGAAAAAACAACCGCGGAGAAGGTTGAACAATCCTTATACCGGGTAAGTAAAGGTGACAAAATTAAGTTGTTGGTACACCTTATTGAAGGTAAGAACGCCTCTTCTACCTTGGTTTTTTCACGCACAAAACACGGTGCCAACAAAATTGTAAAAAAATTAGACCAAGCGGGAATTGAGGCTCAAGCCATACATGGTAATAAGTCTCAAGCAGCAAGAGTAAAAGCGCTCAATGGCTTCAAAGAAGGAAGTGTAAAAGTATTAGTGGCCACCGATATTGCAGCAAGAGGGATTGATGTAGAGGAACTTTCATTAGTAGTAAATTACGACTTACCAAATGTGCCAGAAACTTATGTTCACCGAATTGGTAGAACTGGGAGAGCTGACGCAAGTGGTGTAGCTATATCCTTTTGTGATGCAGAAGAAATAGGGTATTTAAGAGATATTCAAAAATTAATCAAACAGGATGTCCCATTGATAAAAGATCAACCCTTTCACGATACTGAAAAGGAAAGAGCACCTCAAAAGGCTCAGCGGAATAATCAATCAAATCGAAAGCCTCGACCAGGAAATAAGAGCAATAACAAGAGTCGCAATCGACAAGCAAACAATAGAAGCAAAAATTAATTTGCTTCAAATTAAGAGTTAATATACTAAATATCAGATAAATAAATCTACATTTTGAGGGATTAGAATTATCACTTGTTAAGCACAAAACTTTAGTCTCCTTCATTTCGTATTAGTCATTTATTCTAACTATTGCATACCTTGCAGAATTAAACTCAAAAGAATGAATAAACTATTCACAACAATAATAGCTCTATTTCTTATGGTGCCGCTTATCGCTCAAGATAATGACGCTAAAGAATTCCAGAAGCACATTATATCTATCCAAGCAGGACTTGCGATTCCTTCAGATGATCTATCAGATGCAAAACAAGAAGATGTTAACGCATCTGCCGCTTCAGGAATAACTGCAGGGTTAGACTATCAGCATAATGTAAGTAAGTATATTGGAATTAATATATTATTACGAGCCTATACCTTTCCTATAGATGAGAATACTACCCTAAAAGATTTTGAAAACAATCCATCAGCAGTTGTCACTCTGGAAACTGAACCTTATGCACTTGGTTTCTTAGGTCTTGGTTTTACAATCCAATATGGTGGACTAGTGCAAGGCTATGTAAGTCCATTTATTGGTTATGGTGGAATGCGAAGCCCTGAGATTGTTATAGGAGAAACTGTTGGTGTTGATTATAGTAAGATTACACGAGATTACTCTTCAGACTTAGGCATAATGTATGGAGCAGACTTTGGAATTAGAGTGAAAGTAGCTAAAGTATTGCTTTTGGGAATTAATGGCGAATACTTATCTGCCTCAGAATTTGAGTTTGAAGGTGATGTAAGCACCCAGCGTAACAATGATCCTAAAGAAGCTACTCCTTACGAATTCAAGCAGGATTTTTCTACCTTTAGTGTGGCATTGAAAGTAGGGTTCATTTTTTAGATTCACTGATTGATAGTTTAACTCTGAATTATAGTTTAATTACCTTATTAGGTTTACTTATCATTTAAAATTGATGGTTAAACAGCATCTATTTAATTACCTTTATAAGAAGAACAATTACTTTCAGCAGCTTTCCGGAAAAAATCAAGCCAAATTTGCCAGACGCTGTTTCCGTTTTATGCGTTCAACCACATTTGTTTCTTCAGATGAAATTGAGCTTTCAAATGAAATGAAGGTGCTCACGTCAAGTGCATTTATTCAATTGACCTTTGGTTTAAGAAGATACCGATTAAATTGGTTTCAACGAATCAAAATTGTACATAAACCCTATCGATATAAAATGAATAATGTTTCGTTTCACGGAGACACCAACCCTGTAACTAAACAAATCAATATGGTGTGGCCAGTTATTTTAAAAGGCTTTGAAATTCCAGATGATGCATTGAATCTCTCAATTCATGAATTGGCGCATGTTATCGTATTGGAAAATTCAAAATCCTTCTTCTTTTATAGCTACTTCAATCAACGCAAGTGGAGCAGATGGAAAAAAAGTGCTAGAAAAGAAATGGAACACTTAAAATCAGGGCGAAATTCATTTTTTAGAAGCTATGGAAGCAGGAACCTCATGGAGTTTTTTGCAGTTTCAACTGAAGCATTTTTTGAACAATCGGCAGCTTACAGCATAAAATACCCAAAACTATTTGAAGCACACTGTTTATTATTAAATCAGGATCCAAGAAATTTTAACGCACCAAGGTTGAAGAAGCGTTTGATTTAACGTTTACTAACGTGTTACTTCATTCGTTTCCAATAATTTTGCACGGATAAACAGCAAATTCCTAAACAATTATAGGTTTCAGCACTTCTATTGAAAAACAAGTTAAGCCAAGTAGTACTATGATTAAAACCTACCTCAGGGTCTTTTTGCTTCTAATTGCATTTGCTTGTTTTAATCCTACTGTATTTTCTCAAGAATCAAGTAGTAAGTTACCTACAATTTCGGGGAAAGTTGTTGATGAAAGTAAGCAAGCTGTTGCGTTTGCGAACGTAGCATTATATCAAGCAGAAGACTCTAGCCTTGTAAAGGGAGAAGTAACTGATGTCAATGGAAATTTCAGTATTAAAGCACAACCATCTAACTACTACCTTAAGATTACTTTTCTATCTTATCAGGCTAAAGTTAAGGGCAACCTTAGATTAACAACTAAAAACATAGAACTTGGTGTAATTCAGCTTCGCGCTAGCACACAAAATCTGGATGAAGTTGAAGTAACTGCGGAGCGAAGTCAAATGGAACTTAAATTAGATAAACGGGTTTTTAACATTGAAAAAGATTTATCAAATGCAGGAGCAAATGCTGCTGAAATTTTAGACAACATTCCTTCGGTTCAAGTAGACGTTGAAGGAAATATCAGCCTTCGTGGAAGTCAAAATGTACGGGTATTAATCGATGGGAAAATGTCCTCCATTACAGGAACAAGTACTGCAGATGTTTTACGCCAGTTTTCAGGCAATATGATTGAAAAAGTGGAAGTAATAACAAATCCTTCCGCTCGTTACGATGCTGAAGGAGAAGTAGGTATAATAAATATAGTTTTGAAGAAAGAAGAAAGAAGAGGAATCAACGGCAGTGTTGAAGCTGTTGCTGGGTATCCCGACAACTACAGGGGGTCATTCAATCTTAACTATAGAACAGAAAAATTAAACCTTTTTACCTCTTACGGAGCTAATTATCGGAGGTCACCAGGGGGAGGGAGTTCTTTCCAAACCTTCAATGGTCCTGATACATCCTACATTTATGAAAGTGAAAACGAGCGGGAACGGGGTGGCTTTTCAAATAATATTCGGTTGGGTTCAGACTGGTTCATCAATAATAAGAACACTATAACTGTTGCAGGTATCTATCAGTTTTCAGATGAAAAAAATATAACAGAGTTAACTTATCGGGATTTATTTTCAAGCGGAGAATTATATCGAGAAGTGCTTAGAACAGATACTGAAAATGAAGATGGGAAGACATTAGAATCATCCATTAATTACACCAAAACCTTTGATAGAGAGGATCAAAAATTTACTGTTGATTTGCAATGGAGTGAGAGAGATGATCTAGAAAAATCAGACATAACCGAAGAAAATTTTTTAACCAATAATACGCTCATTCAGAAGAGTAGAAATGTTGAAGCCAATAAAACATATTTAATTCAAAGTGATTACATCTTGCCAATTGGAGAAGATGGAATGTTCGAAACTGGAGTCAGAACAACCTTAAGAACGGTTGAAAATGATTTCAAAGTAGAACAATTGGATAGCAACAATCAATTTGAGGTGTTTCAAAATTTTAATAATGACTTTATATACCAAGAGAATATCTATGCAGCTTATGTCATGTATGGTAATAAAATAAATAACTTTTCTTATCAAGCAGGCTTAAGAGCAGAGTATTCTGACATTGGAACTGAGTTAAAAATTGGAGGGGAAACTAATAGCTATAAATATCTTAACTTTTTCCCATCTGCTCATTTATCCTACGAATTAGAAAATAAAGATAACTTTCAACTTAGCTACAGCAGAAGAATCAACAGGCCCCGCTTTCGTTACCTCCTCCCCTTTTCTAACTTTAGTGATGCAAGAAATATTTATGCCGGAAATCCAGACCTCCAACCAGAATACAGTGACTCCTATGAATTGGGCTATTTAAAGTATTTTGAAAAAGGGTCAATATACTCCAGTTTTTATTATCGTTATAGAACAGGAGTGATTGACCGAATTACAATTACAGATAGTTTAGGCATTGCTACTCGTTTGCCTGTTAATCTGGCAACAGAAAATAATTTTGGTTTTGAAGCCAATGGAAGCTATAAGTTCAACAAAAAAATAAGTATGAATGCCAATGTAAACTTCTATCGTTCAATAAGCAAAGGAAGCTATGAGGGTCAGGAGTTAAATAATGATGTTTTTACTTGGAATGGAAGAATGGTAGGAAAGGCTGAAATACTGCCAAAATTAGACTTTCAGACCTCCTTTAATTACAGAGCTCCACAAAAAACAAATCAAGGGAGACAAAAATCTTTGTATTCTCTAGATCTTTCTTTATCGAAAGATGTTTTAAAAGGAAAAGGAACGATAGTAGCTAGTGTTAGAGATGTATTTAACAGTCGCAAATGGAGAGCTATTGTTGAAACGGAGAACTTATATAGGGAAAGTGAATTTCAATGGAGAGCGAGACAATTTTTAGTGTCGTTTTCTTACCGAATTAATCAGAAAAAAAACAGAGGTGATCGAGATAATTACGAGGGAAATGGCGATGATTTTTAGAAGCACTAAACCCTTCCATTGCTGATTTAACCATGCAAAATTGCTTAACTATTAATTTAAATTCTTATCTTTTCAACTTATTTTTAATTTACAATAACACTATGAAAAAAATTATACTAACTTGTTTAGGAATTTCAATAAGCTTACTAAGTCTCTCACAATGGACTACCAAAGCAGATATGCTAGGTGATGGAAAGAACCATATAGTAGCCTTTTCAATAGATTCTTTTGGATATGCAATTAGTGGTCTTAGTGGAAATACTGTTTACAGCAGCGCTGTTAGATATGACCCAAGTAATGACTCTTGGTCATCATTAACCAATTTCCCAGGTGGTCCTAGAGGTTTTGCTGTCGGAGGTTCTTACGACGGCAAAGGCTATGTTGGCTTTGGTTTAGGATTTCCACCTATCCAGAACGCACCTCTTACTTATTTTAATGATTTATGGGAGTACAATCCAGATACCGATACTTGGACAGAGCTAACACCTTGTCCGTGCCTTGGAAGACGTCATCCCGCTTTTGTAACCACTACAAATGGAAAAATATTTGTTGGGCTAGGTGATGGCTTAGATTCAGCAGGATTAGGTGATTCTGGATTTAAAGACTGGTGGGAATATGATATCAGTACAGATACTTGGACTCGCAAAGCTGATCTTCCAGGAGATGGAAGACATCACCCTTATTACTTTGGGATAGGAACTGATGCTTATGCTGGATTTGGTGATAATGCAGGCTTAATTTATGATGATTTTTATAAATACGATGCTGTAGCTGAAACTTGGACTACACTGAATGATTTCCCAGGGGAAGCAAGAGTAGCTGGTGGACAATTTTCATACAATGGTCATGGGTACATTGTAGACGGTGAAGGATCAGATCATTTTAACTTAGATGAAGCTGAATATTATAAATACTATCCTGCCACTGATAGCTGGGAGCAATTAGCCTCTCATTCTGGAATCGGGCTATGGGCAGTGGGATCATTTACAATTGGTAATTTGGTTTATGTTGTAGGTGGAGATGATTTTGGACCGGGAGGTGACTTCTCCATTAGAACTTTATGGGCTTATTCACTGGAAGTAAAACCTGTTGACAGTGCCCTCACTGCCAGCTCTACTGGCCTTTCACTCGATGCAGACTTTTTTGATGAACGAGCAAGCTTTCAATGGGTAGATTGTAATAATAATTTTAGTCCACTTCCTGGTGAAACGAATCGTTCAATTGTTATCCCTCAAGATGGAACGTATGCTTTAATTGTAACCTATTCAGAAGGTGGAAAAGATACCTCTGACTGTTATACTGGTCCAGTTTCTGTGCAAGAAAATAACTTGGATTTAGACAATTATATTTCAGTATACCCAAATCCAGTTAAAAATGTTCTAAAAATTGAGCAGAAGCAAGAACTTAATGAAACTATTGAGTATACCATTGTTAATTTGCTTGGGATGGAAGTAATGAAAGGAGTAATCAATAATAATGTATCAAATACACTAGACCTTAGTGGTTTTGAAAATGGTGTGTACTTTTTAATTTTACGTTCTAATGAGACAGAGCAGAAAGTTATAAAAATTAAAAAAATAGACTAATTAAGTATTTGACTAGTAATTAAAGAGCCAATAGCAAGGAAATCAATTTTCTTGCTAGTGGCTCTTTCTCATTCTAAGATGCAAGATTATTGTAGTGAAATATTGTTTGAGCTTTATATACGATAGCTCTTTATTGAAATGCTATTCCGCTAATTTTAAGTGCCAATCCAATTGCTAACCAAGCATAACAAATAATCGACAAATACTTTAGTGCACTTTCAAATAGCCTGCCTTTCGAAGCCATTTTATGATTATGATGATGCATTTTCTTTCTTTTAGAAAAGAATCCCAGATAAACTAGTACTCCAGAAATGACTAAAAATAATAGGTTAAGGTAAAAGCCATAATCGATTTTAAAGTGATTTTGCTCCATTATATTACTCCCATCAGCAGGAGTAGGAAGTAAATCAAACCATTCAAAGCTATAATGCAGCAGAAGGGAGGCAATTACAAGTGAAGCAAATAACAAAAACAACATAAAAAGAGCCATTTTCCAGCCGTAATATCTTGCATTAATTCTCAGTACTGGAAACACCACTAAATCGCTAAAAATAAAAGCCATAACACCTGCAAAACTCACCCCCTTTCCAAATAGTAATGCAGCTAATGGAATATTACCCATTGAACCAATAAAGGTTAAAAACGCGGCGAATGGCCCAACTAACACATGTTGAAGCAAGGTAAAAAAACTAAATTCCTGACTTCCATTTCCTGAGTTAATGAATAGTGATTCAAAAAATGAATCTGGAACAAATACTGCAGCTATTCCTGCAATTGTAAAACCAACTGTCACATCCTTCCATACCATCTTCCACTCCATGCCGTATTGCATGCCCACCATTTTCCAATTCTCTTTGGATTTTATCCTTTCTACAAAAGAAGTTTGATCTAAATCAGCAGAAAGCTTTTCCTCTTTTAATTTATTCCGAGCGTTTTCAATTAACTGTTTTGGATTCAAAAGCTTAATTATCAGCCAAGAAAATCCAATCAGTAAAATCCCACCTACATACTCTCCAACTACAAACTGCCAGCCCAAAAAAATGGAAATAACTATTCCAAGTTCAATTACCAAATTGGTAGAGGCTAAAAGAAAAGCAATGGAAGAAATAAAACTTGCTCCTTTCTGAAAAAGTGATTTGGTTGTTGCTAAGGCTGCAAAACTGCAGGAGCTACTTATAAAACCGAAGAATGTTCCCAGAAGCACTCCTTTCCCTTCATGTTTACCCATGATTTTTTGCATCCGCTTTTCGGTTACAAAAACCTGAATCATGCTACTTATGAAATAGCCTAAAACGAAGGCCCATAAGGCCATCCAAAAAAAACCAACTGTTGTATATGCTGCTTCAGCCCAATGCTTAATAAATGTATTCATAAGATACATGTCTTACCAAAAGTAAAGCTAGCAAGTATTTCTAAAGAATTAAAATAATTCAGCTCTTAATCAAATAACTAGTGACAATCGTCACTACAAGCTAATCTTCTAGTTTTTGCCATTTCAAAAGCTTCCTTGCCTTCCTTAAATGCATACCAAGCAATACCTAAACTACCTAGAGCATCTACATAGGGAAGGTTTAAGAATTCATATAGTAAACTTGAAGCCAATAATATAAATGAAAGATAGAAACAGGTTTTTGTGCAATTGGCATCTGAAATAATGGGTTGACTGTTCAACTTTGTTCCAACTTTTAATTTAGCTTTATAAAGTAGATACATAATTAAAATGGATAGACTGGAAATAACTATACCTACAGCAGTTGTTTTTGGTTCAGTCTGATTAATGATGGAAAGAGAGGCACCCACCAACAAACCCAAAACCAATAGATAAAAAGCAAAGCCAGTGATTCGTAATGCAGTAACTTCGAAGCCATCCCGTTGATCTATTGAAGATCGCCGCATGCGCCAAATCATATGTGCTATCCCCAAGCCAGAAATTACTTCTACAAAACTATCTACACCAAAACCAAACAAGGCTAAGGTTTCATCTGAAGTACCAAAATAAATAGAAATAGTTCCTTCAATTAAATTATAGCCTATAGTAAATAGGCTTAATAAAAATGCCGTTTGGAAATCTTTACTTTGTTTCATATCTAAACCGAAGTCACATCACTTCAAAGATAATTGAAACTTACTAGAAAAAAGTGATTGGTAAAGAAGCTATTTATTCAGATAGAGGCTTAAATCAACGTTTTGGTGGTTGCATGCCCTTTTGCTTTGCCATTTCCTCTAATCGCTTTTGAAAGCCTGATTTCTTTTTAGATCGGGGTTTCTTTTTATTCACCTCAATTTTTGCACGAATAGCGTCTTCGTTAATGAATAATTTGCGAATTAAGAAGGTCTGTCCTATAGATATGATGTTGGCCAAGAAGTAATAATAACTCAAACCAGAAGAATAGCTGTTAAAGAAAAACAACATCATAACAGGCATTAAATACATCATTATTTTCATTTGACCAGCCATAGGACCTTCGGTTGCTGCTCCCATGCTCATTTGGCTATTTAACTTGGTGTAGAACATTATTGAAACAGCCATCAATAAGGTAAATAAGCTCACATGGTCCCCATAAAATGGAATGGAAAAGCCTGCTGGAAAATCATAAATAGAATCATATGTCGATAAATCATCTGCCCACAAAAAGCTTTCCTGACGTAACTCGATAGATGCCGGGAAAAAGCGGAACATAGCAAAAAGTATGGGCATTTGAATCAACATAGGCACGCAACCACTCAGTGGGTTCACACCTGTTTGTTTGTACAAAGCCATCATTGACTGCTGCTTTTTCATTGCATCGTCCTTATACTTTTCATTAATTTCTGAAATCTCAGGTTTTAACACCCTCATCTTAGCACCAGACAAGTAAGTTTTATAGGTAATGGGTGATAGGACTAATTTTAACAGAATGGTTAAAATCAAAATGATAATACCATAATTCCAATTAAAACTATCTAAGAAATTAAATACAGGGATTACAGCGAACTTATTTACCCAGCCAAAGATACCCCAGCCTAAATCTATAATGTCGTGTAATTGGTTGCCATGATCATCCAAAATATCATACTTGTTGGGACCCAAGTAAACGCCCATTCCAAACTTTTCAATTTTACTTCCACTTACAGGAATAGTCAACGAACTTGTCATTTTCTTTACATAGTCCATAGAGCCTTCATCGGTTTCAGTTTCTGCAAATGCTTTTGATTTCTCGAAAAAGTCATCGGCAATTACCGTTAAGTTGAAGTACTGTTGTTTAAATGAAACCCATTTTATTGCAGCTTCAAATTCTAAACGTTCATCACTCGTAGCACTAATATCATCTACGTCTTCATTTTTATACTTATAAAAAATAGTAGTTGCATCTCGTTGGGCTTTTAATGTCTTTTCCTGATTAGGTGCCTGAACGACCCAATCTAAATAAACTTCTCCACTGCGCATGTCCATTAGTTGATCCATGCCTACCATATTCACATCAAAGTCTAGTAAGTAATCATCTCCAGTAATTGTATAAACATATTCTATATATCGATCTTCGCCTGCACTTAGTTTAAACAAAAGGTTTCTTTTACTTTCACCATTAACGGTAAAACCATCATAAGTCTCTGTATCAAAAACCAACTCATCAGTAAAGATATTTTTATTATCTCTTGTGAAAAAATTCAACCCATAAGATGAAGTGCTATCAAATAAAATCAATCGATTGCCATCATAGGTTTCGTAGTCCTTCAAAACTGCACTCAACATTCTTCCGCCTTTAGTGCTAAAGGTTAAAGTCATTAAATCAGTTTCTACAACAATTTGATCTTCTTCTTTATTAGCAGCAGTGGCGAATTTTCCATATAAACTTGTTGCTTCTGCATTTCTTAGAGAATCATTTGGCTGGCTTAAAAGACTTTCTTCAACCTCGGAAGTTGAACTTTGAGGTTCAATTTCTTTTGACTGTGCTTCACTCGTTTCAATTCTCGCTTGCTCTCTTTTAACCTGCTCGGTAGAATCAATAATTCTGCGTTGTTTTGCAATTTCTTCATCTGATGGGGAATTCCAGAGGCTAAAGCCAATAACAATTGCTCCAATTAGAAGTAGTCCAATAAATGTATTCTTATCCATTAATTAATGTTTCTTATTTCTTTTCTTTGATTGAAGCAGCTAAAAAATCGACAAACAATGGATGTGGATTCAGTACTGTACTGCTGTATTCCGGATGAAACTGAACACCAACAAACCAAGGGTGATTGACATTTTCAACAATTTCAACCATTCCTCCTTCTGGATTTACTCCAGTGGCTATCATGCCCGCCTTCTCAAAAGTGTCTTTATATTTATTATTAAACTCAAAACGATGACGATGACGTTCAGTAATGAGCTCTTTTTTATATGCTCCATGAGCAATGGAGCCTTCTTTTATTTTACATTCATAAGCTCCTAACCTCATTGTCCCACCTTTCTCAGTAACTGCTTTTTGTTCTTCCATTAAAAAGATTACAGGATCTTTTGTACGTTCTTTAATTTCAGTGGTATGGGCTTCAGGTAAGCCAATCACATTTCTGGCAAACTCAATTACTGCGCATTGCATGCCTAAACATATTCCCAAAAAGGGTACATTATTTTCTCTAGCATACCTTACAGCTTCAATCTTTCCTTCAATACCTCTCTCACCAAAACCTGGGGCCACTAAAATACCATCTAAATCTCCAATCTTACTGGCAACATTTTCAGCGGTTAACACCTCTGAATGTATCCAGTCGATTTTTACTGCAGATTCATTTGCTGCACCAGCATGAATCAGAGACTCATGAATTGAAATGTAGGAATCTTTTAATTCAATGTATTTTCCAATTAAGCCAATTTTCAGGTGTTGTTTTGGGTTTTGTAGTCGATTAAGAAAACTCTTCCATTCTTTAATGTCCGGTTCTTCCTTGAGGGGCAATTGCAATTTATTTAACACTACCTGATCTAACTTTTCTGCTTGCATTCGAACAGGTACTTCATAAATGGTCTCTACATTTTTTGATTCAATTACTGCCTCTGTAGATATATTGCAGAAAAGGGCAACCTTTCGCTTAATTTCTTCTGAAATGCTATGCTCAGTTCGAAGCACCAATACATCAGCTTGCACACCACTTTCCAATAATTGTTTTACTGAATGTTGAGTGGGTTTTGTTTTTAGCTCGCCAGAAGAAGCTAAATAAGGAACCAAGGTCAAATGAATTACTATACAATCAATTTCTGGGTCCCATTTTAATTGTCGAACAGCTTCTATGTAGGGCAATGATTCAATGTCACCAACAGTTCCTCCAATCTCAGTAATTACGATATCGTATTTACCGGTTTTCCCGAGTAATCGAACTCTTCGCTTAATTTCATCTGTTATGTGGGGAATAACTTGTACCGTTTTACCTAAAAATGCGCCTTCACGTTCTTGATTTATTACGTGCTGATAAATACGACCTGTAGTTACATTATTTGCCTGAGAAGTTGTGGTATCCAAATAACGCTCATAGTGTCCTAAGTCTAAATCTGTTTCTGCACCATCCTCAGTAACAAAACACTCTCCGTGTTCGTAAGGATTTAGTGTTCCTGGATCAACATTTATGTACGGATCTAACTTTTGAATGGTAACAGAGTATCCCCTGGCTTGAAGCAGTTTTGCCAAAGATGCAGAGATTATTCCTTTTCCAAGTGAAGATGTTACACCACCGGTAACGAATACATATTTTGTTTTAGAGTCAGGCATTAGAGCAAATTCCAGATTGATTTTAACTGGGCGCAAAATTAAGACAATAAGCCGGGGTAAAAAATAGAAACATTCAAAATGTGAAATACTTATTTTTATGAGCTTAACTGAGCGAAATACATGATAAAAAAATTTATTCTGCTACTAGTTTTTCTTGGAACTCAACTACTTATTTGGGCTCAACGTCCACTATCAATTGAGGTACTAAGGCCTAAAGTTGATTCGGTAAAGGAATTAGCTAAGCAACTCTCCACCCAATTAAGAATTGTTGAAACACTAGAGCAAATAGCAGACCAAAGAGATTTAGAAGTTTTAAATCACTTAGTTTATCGCAACAAACAAAGTGATACCTTAATTGGGTTACTTCTCGATTCTGCCAATAAAATTGTATTGGAGTGCCACTTTAATAATAGCGATTCTATAGCCCTATATTGCAGCTCTAAGGGTAGAAGTATTTCAAAAAAAGAAAGAAACCACCAAAATGCAGTACTTGCATTCAAAGAGGAAATTCTAAAACCCAAGTACGAAATTACTTTACCGGATTATGCTTTCTTAGAATATTTGATGTTCACTGATTTTAATACCCATCGCTTTCACTTGCTTAATCTTCCGAAAAAAGATAGCATTATTCCATTAGGCAATGATTATATTTTCAGTTATACTCAAGATGCTAAGCTATCTTATTGGGAAAAAATTGGAAAAGCGTATAAAATTAGTATTAAGAAAGAAGACAATGTAAATGAAAATATAGAGGCAATTTGGCTGCAAAAAGGTCCTTCTGCAGCGGTTCCTCCAGCGGAAGACTTACTAAAACTAAGAAAGTACTATCGAAACATTATGCTTGATAAGTATATCTTCTTATGCAACAAAAGAGAATTCAATTATCAAGCAGACAAAAATGAAATCAGCATTAAACTGTTTCCAATTGAAACAAGATGAATGTATTAAAAAGTCAGACTAATGCCCAAACTTGGCAAAATAGGAAGTTGGTTTACCCGTTGATTTGTTACCCTGTTTACGTAAAAAATATTGTCTCTATTGTAAACATTCGTAACACTTGTTGTAGCCTCCAAAATAGAGTGTTCGCTCAATACAAACTTGCGCTTCAAAGAAACATCAAATCGATGATACCAAGGCAATCTACCTCCATTTAAATCTCCATAGCGAATCCCAATTTCACCATTTTGAGAAGTATAATCTTGATTGATAGGCCCCTGAAAAGCAAGGTTCTCATAAAAGCCAGTAGTTTGTGTTAAAGGAAATCCTGATCCTAAATTCCATCTAGCATCAAATGTCCAAACTAAGTCTTTACCAAAACCATATGAGCCAACTAGGTTAACATTATGGCGTCGATCCCAAATTGGATTATAGTTTTGTACACCATCCCATCTGTCAACATAGCTCCAAGAATATACCGCCCATAAACTTAATTGCTTGCGATCATATTTAATGGCCACATCAACCCCGTAAGCGTCGCCAGATTCAATAATGTACTCTTTTTTCAATTGATCTGGAATATCCTCATTTTCCAAATTATCGTCATATAATTTGTTGCGGTTTATGTTTGTCAATTGATTGAACCACTTGTAATATCCTTCAACATTTACGTTTAAATTCTTGGTGATATCGACCTCAAATCCAAAAATCCCATGTGTTGCTCGTTGTAATGGATTTGAAACCTGTCGTGTTGAACCATCTTCATCAATAAATTCATCCTGTAAATTATCTGGACCAGATAAAAAGCCATAAAATAAATTTACAACATCTCTATCGGAAGATGCACTCAATAGATTTTGTGAATATAATCCCCCAGCACCTTTTAGTCTAAAGTTATCAGTGACATTATACTTAAATCCTAAACGTGGTTCAGGCGAAAAGGTGGATAAGGAAGCATAGTAATGCAAACGCATACTAGGTTCTAAGATTAAGTTTCCAAACTTAAATCGGTACTGCAAATATGCTGCTATCTCTGTAGTATTTTCTGTTTGAGAAATTTCTTGAGCAACACTATTCTTAAAACCAAAATCTGTAGTAAACCCTAGAATTTCAAAACCAAATTTGGACTCATTTTCTCCATTAAAATTGGTAAAGTTCATGCCTGCGTTAAAGCCATTTATTAAACTGCTTCTGTCTGATACATCTGCAGCTGCGTCAGACTCATCAGCATTAATTTTATAACTGCTGTAAGCTATTGTTCCGTCAATTAGTGTAGTTGAACGAGCTGGAATTAATACAAAGTTTGCCCCACCTCCAAATTCACTCCAATTGAAACTTGCAACATTTGGGTAATTTACAGCATCTCTATAACTAAAACCAAAAAAGTTCACTTTAGAACCATTACTTCCATTCAAGGAAACTTTACCGTAGAAATCGTCAAACGAGTAAGGTAAACCAGCAGTATCAGCATAGTCATAAATAATAGGTGCAGTTTGATCAAGGTAAGAATTTTTATATGACAAAATAAAAGATGAACTCCCACCTCCTTGAGTTTTAGGTTTTGATAAAGGTCCTTCAAGCAAAGCTTTAGAACCAAAAGTACTTGCCGAAATTTTTCCACCTAAACGCTGCTTATTTCCATCTTTGGTCTTTAGATCCATAATGGATGAAATTCGTCCACCATACTCGGCAGAAAATCCGCCAGTATAAACATCCGCCGTTCTTAAGATATCTGTATCAAAGGTGGAAAACAAACCAATTGAGTGAAAAGGATTATATACAATCATCCCATCTAACAATACCTTATTTTGAATAGGTGAACCCCCGCGAATATACAATTGACCACCTTGATCACCAGTAAAAACTACTCCGGGTAGAACTTGCAAGTATTGTGCTAAATCAGGGTCTCCTCCAATCGCAGGCATCTTCTTTATTTCCTTAGGTGTTAACTTCGTAACTGACATCCTAACAGTTGTTTGCGCTTCTTGCTTATCTGCAGAAATAGTTACTTCACCCAAATCTACACTTGACTCATTAATGTATAACTTTTTAGTAATGACCTGACCGTCCTTGGTTAAACTCACTTGAACCTTTGCAGAATCATAACCAATGGATGTTGAAAGCAAGGTATAACTACCTAAAGGAACATTTGTTAAACTAAAGTAACCATTGTCATCTGTAGCTGTTCCATAATTGGTTCCCACTAAGTAAACGTTAGTGAAAATAGCTGGTTCACCTGATTTTTCAATGTATACAAATCCCTTGATAGATGCGGTTTGTGCCGAAGCTTGTTGAAATGCTAAAAAAGTTGTTAGAACAACTAGTAGAGTTTTAAGAAATTTCATCTAAAAAATTTAGTCGGCAAATATATGGATTCAGATAGAGCTAAATTGTCTTCTTAACATCTTTAATAGCATTTTAAATTCCAAACCAATTGTGTTTAGAATAACTTGATGTTAATTCAGAAAGGAATAAGCTATCGGAAAACAGGTTTACTTCATCGCACCTTTACGAGTAAAAGACACCTTTGCTGCTGAATTAGCTGCTTTGTTTAATGTAAAATCTCAAAAACAAGCTCTTGTAGGATTTCATAATTACTTTGTTTACCTCCTACCCCTTTTGAAAGCAAGTCTGCCTTTCGAAGTGACACCATAACTCTAGCAATTTTTTTAACTGAAAAATTTCTACCAGCCAATTTGTAATCTTTTACAAAAAAGGGATTTACTCCAATTTTAGCAGCAATTTCTCGATCAGATAAATGCTTTGCTGTATGAAACAATAACAACTGTGAAAAAAATCGATACATAGTGGGCAAAATCAGTGGTAGCGGATATGCTTTTTCATTTTTACCAAAATGTACAATGATTTTATTGGCTTTTAATACATTTCTTTCGCCAAGAGCATTATTTAGCTCAAAGGCATTATAATCTTTACTAATACCAATATTTTCTTCAATTGCTTTTGGGTCAATTCTTGAGCCAGCTGGCAAGTTCAAGATTAACTTATCCAACTCATTGCTGATTTTGCTCAAATCAGTTCCTAGAAATTCAACCAATAATAAAGAAGCCTTTGGAGTTATCGAAAAGCCTTCATCTTTTAAGTAGCTTTCTATCCAAGGACTTATCTGGTTATCGTATAAGCGTTTTGAGGTATAAACAACACCACTTTTTTTAACCTCTTTAGTAAAAACCGAACGACCATCAGCTTTTTTATGTTTGTAATTCAAAACTAATATGGTGGTTGGTGAAGGATTTTTTGCATAATTCGCCAGATGTTCAAGCTTCTTTAAATGCTGCGCCTCTTTAACAATCACAACATTATGGCTCGCCATCATAGGGTATCGTTTAGCTTCTGATTCAACTGTTAGGACATCTGTATCTAAGCCATAAAGAACAGTTTGATTAAACTCTTGCTCGCTTTCATCTAAAACGCTTTCTTCTATATAATCGCTGATTTGATCAATAAAATACTCTTCATCTCCATTTAATAAATAGATTGGATAATACACTCTATTCTTAAGATCTCTAATAATTTGATTAAATTCCAATGGTCTACCTATTTTTGTGCTGAAGAAATGAAAAAACTCAATTTACCTGCCTACGAATTTAAGCTAAAGCAGGAGGGCAAAAAAACTAAAATTTTTGATGCACTTCGGAAGAAAGAATTGGTTTTAACGCCTGAAGAATGGGTGCGTCAACATGTTGTTCATTTTTTAATTGAAGAACGCAACTTTCCAAAAGGACTAATTGCTCTAGAAAAAAGCCTAAAACTAAATGGTTTAACCAAGCGTACAGACATTTTAATTTATGGTAAAAATGGCAAGCCGCTATTTATGGTCGAATGTAAAGCGCCAGAAATAAAAATCACCCAAAAGGTATTTGATCAGATTAGCCGCTATAACATCAGCTTAAATTTACCGTATCTTATGGTGACAAACGGGTTAGAACATTTTTGTGCTAAAATTGATTTTATAGATAGGAATGTCAGCTTTTTAAAAGAAATACCTTATTTTGAAGAACTTATTTATTAAACTTCTTTTCTCCTTTTTATTGCTATTAGTTGCTTTGCAGTCAACTGCTCAGCATAAAAGCAAATATGGTTTTGAACTCATTCAGTACTTGAAAGTGGTCGACAAAAACACCATGGTTCCTTTATTAGTGGAAGGAAAAGATGAAAACTTAAATGAGTACGTTCAACAATTTAATGGCGCAACCCGATTGCAAATTGGAAACTTATATTCTTTAGAAATACCAGCAAAACATGTTTACGCTTTCTCACAATTAGAAACAGTGCTTGCTATCCAATTTAGCACTTCGAAAGGTCAAGCTTTAGGTGACACCATGTTGATTAATATAAATATGGACTCAGTAATACAACAAGCAGCTCCTTTGCAATCAAATTATACTGGAAAAGGAGTTGTGCTAGGCGTTATTGACTCAGGAATTGAGTTGGAGCATAATGACTTTAAAGACAGTTTGGGCAATACTAGAATAAAATATATTTGGGACCAAAAAGTCAACTTTCAACCAGCACATCAAGCCAATAATTATAACTATGGTGTGGAGTGGACAGCCAGTGAAATAGATTCTAAATTAGCAACACATGATGATGACCCGCAGCAATTCGGGCATGGCTCAAATGTTACTGGAGCTGCTGCTTCAAATGGATTAGCTACCGGTAATTTTAGAGGAGTAGCCCCAGAGGTAAACATTGTTAGTGTAGCTACTGATTTTAGCAAACCCAATTGGCTGCAAACTGTTGTCGAGGCAGTCGACTATATTTATTCTAAAGCAGATTCCATGGGAATGCCATGTGTTATAAATGCAAGCATAGGCACTTATGTTGGCTCACACGATGGAAAAGACATCGCCGCAAGAATGATTGACAGCTTAATTTCTCAAAAAAATGGTCGAGCTTTTGTTTGTGCTGCAGGAAACGCAGGAAATATTCCATTTCATTTGCAACAGCAACCACAAAATGACAGCTCCTTCACTTGGTTTGAAAGTAACTCGAATCAATGGGGAGGCCTGGGAGGCTTGTATTTTGAATTTTGGGCTGACACAGCAGACCTCAAGCAATTAAAATTTTCAATTGGAGCAGATAAGGTTGCTTCAGGCAATTATCAATTTAGAGGTAGGACAGTTTTTGATTCTATTCAAAATCGCTTAAATGTAATTTATGATGACTCCATTCTTAATCCTCAGGGAAATCGAATAGCAGCAATAAAGACTTATGCAGAGCAAAATGCAGGACGATATAAGGTTGAAGTGGCCATCATTAACCCTGATTCGGCAAATTACTTATTCCGATTAGAAACAGCTGGAACTGGAAAAATAGACTTGTGGTCCTCCTATACTTTGTTTAGACATAGTCAAATGAAACAATTGAACTTACCTAGCCAAGCGCAATTTCCAGCAATAGCTAATTATGTGAAGCCCGATAGTTTGCAGAGTATTGTAAGCAGTTTCACCTGTCTTCCCTCAGTAATTACTGTCGGCAATTACACCAACAGAACAACTTATACGGATGTTAGCAACACCTTGCGAACTATGCCTTTCAAAGCTGGTGAAATAAGTCGGAACTCAAGCCTAGGACCGACAAGGTCTGGAGTGCAAAAGCCAGATATTAGTTCAGCAGGAGATTTCATGTTTGCTGCTGGAAGATTAGCAACACTTGCTTCAGCTATTCAAACTAACCCTTCTAAAGTAAGTCAGGACAGCTTACACTTTAGAAATGGTGGAACTTCAATGGCATCACCAACAGTGGCAGGAATGCTTGCTCTATATTTTGAACAATGCCCAAATTCAGACTATCTTCAAATAGCACAGGACCTCAGAAATACTGCAAAAGCAGATCAATTTACCAGCTCATTGCCCAACAATAAATGGGGCGATGGTAAAGCAGATGCTTTTCAATTTTTAAAGAAGAATGCCTTTTCCCCGACAATTAGCGGCTCAACTATAGCTTGCGAGGGAGATACCTTATTGCTAAGTGGTGATAACCCCAATTATACTTATTTATGGAATAACCAGCAAAATGGCTCATCCATAGCTATTGATTCGTCAGGATTATACTTTGCTTATGCAGAAAATAGCAAAGGCTGCAGATCACTCACAGATACCCTACAGGTTCAATTTATCCCCTTGCCAACACAACCATTAATCAATCAGAATGGTAATGATTTGAGCTTGAACCGTTCTGGTAGTTTTCAGTGGTACTTAAATCATAGCCTATTGGTAGGTAAAACAGACTCTGTAATAACAGCGACTCAAAGTGGTGAATATTATTGCATTTATACCGACAGCAATACATGTAGTATTTCAAGTGATACAATCAATTTGCTAATTACAGCACTAGATCAACACCAGCAGCAAAACTTCAAAATTTATCCAAATCCGACAAGCGGGATTTTAAATCTTCAAGCAACAACAGCACAAACAATTAAATCAATTGAATTGTATGATTTGGCAGGAAGAATTGTGCTATCAAGATTTAATAATAATAAAAAGCAACAGTTAGAGCTAAATTTGAGTCCTTTAGTAAAGGGAGTCTACTTTTTAAGGGTTTATAAAGCAGGTGGCATCCATCAACAAAAAATAATACTTCAATGAGGTTTTTAATAATTGCATCCCTATTCATCTTTACAGGATTTTTAGCAAATGCACAACGAGCTGCTGAAAGTGATTATGTAGCTGGCTCTATTATTGTGAAACTAAAGCACACTTATGCTAATAAGTGCGAGAAAAATGCCATTAAAATTCCTAAATTTCAAACACTTATAGAAAGTTCAAAAATTGAACAAATAGAAAAATTATACCCTAAACATAAAACTATACTAAAGACAAAAGCTAAAAAAAATCATATCGATTTAAGCACCATTTATCGCTTAACATTTGATGTTAATAAAGACCCCTACAAAATCATTAGGCAATTGCTAAATTCTAACTATGTTGAGTATGCCGAACCTGAATACATCAATCAACTGGCCTATTCCCCAGCTGACTCGCTCAACAACCAACAATGGTATTTAGATGCCATTAAAGCTTATGATGCTTGGGATATACAAACAGGTGACACCACAGTAGTAATTGCAATCGTTGACACCGGCTCTGATTTAGATCATGAGGATTTAGTTGATGATTTTGCTTATAACTATAATGATCCTATCAATGGTATAGATGATGATAATGATGGATACATTGATAACTTCAACGGTTGGGATGTTGCCAACAATGACAACAACACGTCATTTGGAAATAGTGGCCACGGCACAAACGTAGCAGGCATAGCTAGCGCAAGTACAGACAATGCAGTTGGAATTAGTGGCTGTGGATTCAACAGTAAAATTTTATCGATAAGGATTGATAATGATATAAACGGAAGACTTACCGGAGCTTATGAAGGAATTATTTATGCAGCTGATCACGGTGCCTTTATCATCAATAACTCATGGGGAGGATACAATTACAGTAGATTGGCACAAGATATTATTAATTATGCTGCTATAAACAAGGGTGCTTTAGTTATTTGTGCAGTTGGAAATGGACCTTTCACCGGTCCAAATGTTGGAAAAGGAACTGAACAGCGCTTTTATCCTGCAGCTTATGAAAATGTTTTTTCAGTTGGCTCATTAATTGAGGGAGACACTGTTAAAGAAACCTCAAATTATGGTTATTGGGTTGAAGTATTTGCTCCAGGAGAAGACATGTTAACTACAGCGGCTAATGGAAGCTATGGAAACAATGGAGGAACATCTATGGCTGCTCCTGTTGTTGCTGGCGTTGCTGCATTGGTGAAATCTCAATTTCCATCCTATTCTGCTGAGCAAGTAAAACAAAAAATCATGAATACATGTGATGATATTTATGCTATAAATGAGGCTCGATATCAGAACAAGCTAGGTGAAGGACGAGTAAATGCTTATAAAGCTTTAGTTGATAGCACTTCACCGGGTATAGCGTTTAAAAATAAAGTTATATCTGACAAAAACGATGAAACATTTTTACCAGGAGATACTTTGAGAATTTATGGTGACTTCACAAATTACCTTGCCAATGCAAATAATGTTAGCATTAGCATTCGGTCATTAGACAATTCCATGCAAGTTATTGATGGAACAACAAGTGTTGGTCAACTGAACACTATGGAAACGAAAAACAATGAAAATGACCCCTTTATTTTGGTCATAAAATCTGGTATAGGCTTTAATCAAATCCTTGATTTAGAATTGAGCATTAGTGCAGACAACTATGCCATTAAGCGCTTCTTTGATGTGATTGTAAATCCAAGCTATATTACCATAAATGAGAATAACCTCACCGTAACTTTACCAAGCAATGGCAAAACTGGTTATGCAGCAACCAATGCCAACTTTGGCGAAGGAATTAAATATTTAAATGGAAACTCTTTATTGTTTGAGGGAAGCTTTATGCTTGGAGTTGATTCCACTTACATCCCAAATTCATTTAGAAACGATGTGCAAGATGTTGATGATGATTTTAAAGTAACTACCTCTATTCGCCGCCAAGCTAATTCAGAAGCAACAGCAGAGGCTTTCACTATTTATAATGATGGAAACTTGTCTACCACACCAAATTTGGAAATTGAACAACGCAATTATTTCTTTAGTACATCTGAAACTGAAAACTCAGTAATTTATGTTTATGCTATTAGAAATATAAGTGGCACTGAAATTCGAAATCTACATGCAGGTTTAGCACTAGATTGGGACATTGATAATTTTGAGAATAATAAAATTTATTATGATGCTTCAAGAAATATGGGAGTATCCTACAGCAGCGATACCAGTTTATATTGCGGAGTTCGAGCGTTAACCCAAGAGATTAACAGCACTCATTACGCCATAGATAATGCTCCAGGAGGTAATGGTGGCATAAATGTTCTCGATGGATTTTCAGATGCTGAAAAGTTTGAATCTTTAAGCAAAATGCGCGATTCTGCAGGAATTAGCACCTCTAAAGGCAACGACGTTATTGACGTGAATGCAATAGGCCCTCTATCTATTCAGGCAGACAGCTTAAAACTAGTTGCTTTTTCAGTTAGCATAGCTGGCTCAAAAGTTAATTTAGAAGAAGAAGCAGATAGTGTTGCCCGTTTATTTCAAGAGCTCAGTTTGAACTTAACAGCCCCCAAACTAACTAAGTTTGCACAATCCATTATTTACCCGAACCCGGCCAATGATCAATTATCACTAAACCTCTATTTAGCTAGTCCTGAAAAACTCCAAATTGATGTAATTGATGCAAGTGGAAAACTCATTTATTCTAAAAATAAGCTATTACTATCTGGTAATCAGAAAATTAACATAAATATTGCATCGTGGAAAACTGGTGTATATTTTTTAAAAATAAAGGGCGATAACTTATCTTTTCAAAATACATTCGTGGTAGCCAGATAATTGGATGAGGCCATGCCCAAAATAAAAACGTGTACAATACCAAAACCGCTAAACGGCAGACGATTTGCCATAAGTGACGTGCACGGTTGTTTTAAAACTTTCCAATCGCTTTTAAAGCAAATAAGCTTAAAAAAAGAAGATCATTTATACCTTATTGGTGACCTTGTAAATAGAGGTGAATACACTAAAGAAGTGTTGGATTTAATCCTCCAATTAAAATCGGATGCTTATCAAGTATATTTTATTCGAGGCAATCATGAGCAGATTTTAATCAATGCTTCAAAAAAGTCAGAAGCACAACGTAAGCGCACATTAAGTGCCTGCAAAGCAGAAGAGCTATTAGACGGTAATCAAATTGCCGAACACTACCTGCGCTTGCTAAAAGATAGTTTTCATTATGTCGACCTAGAAGACTTTTACCTCGTGCATGCTGGATTTGATTTTTCATTGGAAAACCCTTTTGAAAACAAGCACCAGATGCTAAATATTCGGAATTTTAAGGCGAAAAAAAAGCATTTAAACGGAAGAAAAATTGTTGTTGGTCACACCCCAAAAAAATTGAGTAAAATCATCTCCCGTATTCAAAAAAACAAGCGCAAAATATATATCGACAATGGTTGTGTCAACAACAACTTTATAGAACAAGGAAATTTACTTTGTTTAAATTTAGATACGCTAGCCCTGAGTATTCAGAAAAATTTGGATTAAATATCTTATTTTACAATCAAGTTTTTTCTAAATAATACTTCCTCATTTCTCCCAATAACAAGATATATTCCAGTGGTAAGCCTTTTAGATAAGTTCAGCCTTTTTAGCATCTTCCCTTCATTCTGAATAAAAATCTCTGAATAAACAACATTTCCAAATGGACTATAAATCACAAGCGAAACTTCACGGTCTCGTTCAGTATTCATGTGAAGGTTGATAGAATTGCCATCAGAAGGATTTGGAAATAACTTAACATCCTCAAACTTTAACAAACCTGTATTAACCACAACAATACCAACATATTCGAATTTACCATCAAAATCAGTTTGTTTAAGGCGGTAATAAGACGTTCCTGAATATGGATTATTATCTATTACAGCGTAATTGAGAATAGTATTGCTATTTCCTGCACCGGGCACATTGACTAACTCTTCAAAAGTTTCAGTGTCTTTCGTTTTTTCAACAGTAAAGTAATAGTTGTTGGTTTCAGTAACAGTTGACCATTCTAATAATATACTTTCTTGCAATATATTTTCTTGAACGTGACTAGCACTGAATGACAATAAATTAACAGGAAGAGCATCAGAAACTTGTAAAATTGTGTCATTTGAATATTGATTTCTATAAAAAACCAAACTCTCAACATAACCATCCCAACCTTCGTTTACACTATTGTCTTTTGCACCTTTACCAATAAGTATTTGATTAATTCCACTTATTGGTCCTGTAACATTATTATCAGAGGAATCATTTATAACACCATCAATGTAAGAGTACAATCTGCCTCCGCTACTCCAAGTAATTGTTATCACCTGCCTATCTGTAGTTTGTACATTACTAGTTGTTTCAATCTGATTTCCAGGGGTATTAGTTAATAAGCCAGCCTTTACTACTTGTGATCGTCCAGTTGTCGCTCCAGCTCTATCATATCGTAGACATATTCCATCATCTGAACCATTGGGAGGGTACCTATGAAATAAAAACCCATTATCTGTATTTGTCACCCTACTTTTCACCACCATAAAAATGCTAAACTCATTTATACCATTAATGCTGTCATCTATGGTTAAATTTTCAAGAAAATCACCCGGTGTGAAATCGAGATATGTGAATCCTCCTGATGTATCAAGTTCAGGTCTCCTGCTATTTCTAGTATTTTCAAATACCCAGTTATTTCCACTTAAATCGTGCCATTCATGAACAGTATCTCCTATAGAAGCAGTGTCTCCGGATGAATTAAAAACACCTGAATTAGCATTAAGCCACAAAATCATTTGTGATGTATCAATACCTAAAGGAGGGCTTAATTGAGAGTAGGAGATTTTGGGAAGCAGTAATAATACAACTGAAAATGCAATTTGAACACACAAGACTCTCATAAAGCTACTTACTTTATTTTGGCTGAAAATATGAAGTGAATCTGCTTTATTGAAAATTCTTGGTTTTGGTATCATCTATTCCTACAGTTATATGATAAGTTTATAGCTATAAAACGAGTTTTGATAATAAAAGGTTATCTCTTCTAACAAAATTAGGGATTTGAAATACAAATGGATGCAATGCATAGTCTTCCAAAATTAAAGAAGCAAAAACCAGCACTCTAATTATCTGTTATTACATTTATTAGAACATTTCCTGTTTTCTCTCCTTTAAGCACATATTCATACGCTTTGGATATGTCTCCAAATATATATTCTCTGTCAATTACCGGCTTAAATTTTTCTACTTTCAACTGATTGATAATATAGGGTATTGTTTTTTCGGTGTCATAAGGTATTGGAAAGATTACTTTCTTTTTTGCAATGGAAGTTAAGAGGGGATAAAAAATATTTTGGGAATAAGGTCCCAATTCTGAGGATATGTAAACTCCTTTTTCTTTCAAAATTGCTTTACACTTACCAAAGGTGCTTTTACCTACTGTATCAAAGACAAAGTCATATTTAGCAGTGCTTTTTGTAAAGTCTTCTTGGGTATAATCAATGATGATGTCGGCACCCAAAGACTGAATGAGTTGAATGTTTTTGGTATTGCAAGTTGCTGTAATTTTAACATCATATTGCCTTACAAATTGCAGCAGCGCCGAACCAATCCCACCTGTTACCCCATTTATTAGGATGTTTTGTCCTGCCTGGAGATTTACTTTATGAATAAATGAATAGGCATAGTGTGCTCCTTCCAAGCTTGCAGCTGCTTGTTTATAGTCAATATTTTCAGGGATAGTGAATATATTTTCAATTCTTGTTGTTAAGTACTCTGCTTGAGACTCTAATCCAGTGTCAACAAATCCAAACACGCGATCTCCAACATTCACTGATTTAATATTCTTGCCAACTGTTATTACTTCGCCTGCAAAATCTGTTCCCAATATAATTTTTCGAGGCTTAAACAAGCCTAAAAGAAATCGCATAATAAAAGGTTTGGCAGTTAGGTTGGCACAATCAGTTCGGTTTACAGTGGTTGCAAAAACTTTAATTAATACTTCGTCCTCTTTTGGAATTGGCTCTTCAGTTTGTTCAACCTTTATCTTGCTCGGTAAACCATATCTTCTGCGTATTGCGGCTTTCATTATAGTTTTTTTACTTTGTTTCTCCTCTAATAACTATTGTGTAAATAGAAAAAATAAATCTACTGATTTCGAATTAATGACTAAAATCAACAGGCCATATAAACCAAAAAAGGGAAAAACTCAGTGAGCTTTTCCCTTTTCAATAAAATGTATTTGTAGAACTTATTTTGCTAAAGCAGTAACGTGCTTTGTCAACTTAGATTTTAAGTTGGCAGCTTTCTTTTTATGAATTATGTTCTTTTTAGCTAATTTATCAATCATGCTTACCACTTTTGGTAAACTTTCTTGAGCTTCTTTTTTGCTTTCCGTTTCACGCAATTCAGCAATTGCATTACGCGTAGTTTTTGCATAATAACGGTTATGCAAATTTCTTTTTCTTGTTTGTCTGATGCGCTTTAACGCTGACTTATGATTAGCCATAATTTAATTTTTTTGCAGTCCGTAGGGGAATCGAACCCCTGTTACCAGGATGAAAACCTGGCGTCCTAACCCCTAGACGAACGGACCGTATTTTTTCCAAAAAATTTGGAGTGCAAATGTAATAGAATTTTAATTATTGTTGAAAGAAAAAAATGATTTTTTTATTCGTCCTCAAAACTGAACTTATAACCCATGCGTTTTCCCGTTTTTTGTCGCATTCCAGAAGCTTCTTGCATCAATTGACCCACTGAAATCTCTTGAACATGTTTATACGGAGGGGTAAATAAATCAAAATCCATGGAATATAATATGGCTTGTTGAACAATATCTCTTATGCACGCTTGATCTATCGTTTGATTCACAAAATCATTATGAATAAAATTCAACTGCCGTTTCCCTTCTAAAAAAAAGTGTTTTTCCTTGTTCACAAATGCTCTTCCAATTAAATAAGCAGTATCATCAAAACGACTGTATTTAAAAGAATCAGCTAAAAAGTTATAGATGTTTATCATTCCACAATAACTGCGGTTCTTATCCTCTTTTACATAAGCTGTTTTCCAGATAGCATGAGATTGATCAAAATCAAATACATTGGTGTGCATTTGAAAAAGCACCACATCTCCACCGATTTTTAACTGAAATTCAAAATCCCCTTTATCGGTAAATTCAATCGCCACTGCCTCATCAAACGCTTTCTCTTCATGAGATAAATCAGCTATTACATGTTTTGCTGTTTCTCGCATACGATTAAATGCTTCTAAAGTACTACGATATATTTCCTGCTTAATGGAGGCTTTATTTTTTACGACCTCTACAATCTTCTTAAAATCTTCATTCTTTTTCATAATCAATAGGCTTTTGCAAAAATTACCCGCTGCGCTGAATGCTTTCCAGTCACCATGCACTTACCTGCTTCCTTCTTTTCAGTAAATGGAATACACCTGATGGTAGCTTTAGTTTCTTTTTTAATTTTTTCTTCAGTTTCAGCAGTACCGTCCCAATGCGCATAAATAAATCCACCCTTTTGTTTCAATATACTTTTAAATTCTTCATAAGAGTCTGCTTTTTGAGATTTATCCTCTCTAAAATCAACTGCTTTTTGATACAGGTTTTCTTGAATATTCTCTAGGAGGTGTTCTAGCTTATTGGCCAAGTCTTTCTGCTCATAAACTTTCTTTTCTAAAGTATCTCTTCTTGCCACCTCAATATTTCCAGCATCAAAATCCCGCATTCCCATGGCCAATCGAATAGGAACACCTTTAAATTCATATTCAGCAAATTTCCACCCAGGTTTATGAGTGTCTCTATCATCTAGCTTTACGGATATGCCTTTCGCTTCTATGTCCTTTTTAATCTCCTTCAATTTATTTACAACAGTGTCGCGTTGCTCTTCACCTTTATAAATTGGAACCATAACCACTTGGTAAGGAGCTAATTTCGGAGGTAATACCAAGCCATTATCATCAGAATGTGACATGATAAGAGCGCCCATTAGTCGGGTGGAAACACCCCATGAACTGGCCCATACATATTCTTGCTTCCCTTCTTTAGTAGCAAATTTTACATCAAATGCTTTAGCAAAATTTTGACCCAAGAAATGAGATGTTCCAGCCTGCAGTGCTTTACCATCTTGCATCAAAGCTTCAATACAATAAGTATCTAGGGCACCTGCAAATCGCTCGCTTTCTGTTTTTACCCCTTTTATCACTGGCATAGCCATAAATTTCTGAGCAAATTCAGCGTATATATCTAAAATGGTTTTTGTTTCCTCAATGGCTTCTTCTCTTGTAGCATGAGCGGTATGACCCTCTTGCCATAAAAATTCTGCTGTTCTCAAAAATAAACGTGTTCTCATTTCCCAGCGTACCACATTGGCCCATTGGTTAACTAAAATTGGTAAATCACGGTAAGATTGAATCCAACCTTTGTAGGTATTCCAAATAATGGCTTCAGAAGTTGGTCGAACAACCAATTCTTCTTCCAACTTGGCTTCAGGGTCAACCATTAGCTTTCCAGCTTCATCAGGATTGCTTTTTAAACGATAGTGAGTAACAACAGCACATTCTTTTGCGAAACCCTCAGCATTTTTTTCTTCTGCTTCAAATAAACTTTTAGGAACAAAGAGAGGAAAATATGCATTTGAATGTCCTGTTTCTTTAAACATTTTATCGAGCTGTTGCTGCATTTTTTCCCAAATAGCATAACCGTATGGTTTTATCACCATGCATCCCCTAACTGCCGAGTGTTCAGCTAGATCCGCCCGATTAACAATCTCATTGTACCATTGTGAATAGTCTTCTTTTCGTGTTGGAAACCCCTTTGCCATAAATTGTGGTATAAAATTTGATTAATCATGAATAATCTCGCGAACAAAAGTATTCATTTAACTGCTGTTCATACAGATTTGAACCTTGAAAAACTCATCTTATGAAAACAATATATTCCATTAGCATTATATTCCTCTTCGGACTTTTAACGGCATGTTCTACATCATACACACCTTACGCATACGATGATGTATACTATTCACCAACCAATGATCCGATTAAAAAGGTAAAGAAAAACCCACGAGATGACTTCAATAAAACGAATGATATTTCTTATGATGGTTCATATGAGAACCGTTATGAAAAAGATGGAAACAGTAATTCTTCAGGTCAAGACTTATACAGGAACAGATATGTTCAGGATGAGCAAAATGAAAATTCTCAACCACAAAGTGGCACCAACGTGACAATCAATAACAACAACTCTAGTGCTGCTCAAGAAGATGTTTATTACGATGAAGATTATGCACAAACCATACAGCAACTTAATTCTCCAGTAAGGTCCATCAACACCTATGACCCTTATCAGAGAGACCGTATTATTTATACTCAAGATCCCTTTTTCACCTCTCCCACTTTATATGGTAGATATACCTTTTGGGATCCATTTATGCCTAGCACTGGTTTAGGGATTGGCTGGAATTCTTACAATGGATGGAATGTAGGAGTTAGTGCAGGCTTTGGATGGGGCTATTCTAACTTTGGTTATGGCAACCCTTTTTGTCCTAACTACTATTCTCCATTTGGACCAAACTTTGGATTTAACCCTTATAGCCCTTGGGGCTGGGGATATGGAGGCGGATTTTATGGCAATGGTTATTGGAATGGCTACAATAATGGTTTTAACAATGGCTACTATGCTGGCGGTGGCTACAATACAGAGCCATATAATGGAAGACGCAGAATAAATACACCACGCGGTGCAAGCGGATCTCCCACATACTCAGGAAGTGAAGCATCACCAAGACCAGATAGGAATACTGGTAACAATCAAGCTGTAAAAAGTGGCACTAGTCCGAGAGATGCTGGTGGTAGACCTTCACGGTCTTCAATAGACCAAGCAAAATCTGGTGAAACTAGAACCAAAGCTGCACCTCAGGAGCAGCAAGCTCGACCAACTAGAAGTGATGCTACTCCACAGCGTTACCAAACAACAAAAACTCAAGATTCTTATGCTCGACCTGAACCATCAGCAAGGCCTAGTAGAACGACAAGGACAGAACCAAGTCCAAGTCAATCTGCTCGACCAACATCATCACCAAGGCCTAGCAATGATAATACCCCTAGCAGAACGCCAAACTATTCACAACCTAGGACAACTACACCCTACAATAGCCCGTCACGTAGGGTTGAACCGCAGCAACAGCGTCGCCAGCAGCGTACACAACCACAGCGCTCCCAGCCACAGCAGCAATCGCGTAGTACCTATGAACGAAGTAGACCAAGTTATAATAGAAGCACACCTAGCTACTCACCACCGAGCAGAAGTTCAGGGGGAAGCTCTCCCAGAAGTGCTCCAAGTCGTCCTAGTAGATCAGGAGGAAGAAGATAAAATACAATTATGAAAAAACACAGCATTTTCGTTGCTTGCTTATTTGCAAGCCTAGGAGCTATAGCTCAAAACAGCATTGATGCCTTACGATTCTCAAGGTTCGATTACGCTGGAACGGCAAAATTTACTGCTATGGGTGGCTCATTCGGTGCGCTTGGTGGAGAAGCATCAGGCTTTAACCTCAATCCAGCAGGAATAGGCGTTTACAGAAGTTCAGAATTTACTTTTTCAGCTGGAACCATTTTTACTCGAGCTCAAACAAGTTATCAAAATGAAATCCGCTCAGCTGATAACTTCAACTTTATTATTCCAAACATTAGTTATGTTGGATCTTACAAAGGAGACCCCAATGGGTGGAAAAACTACTCTTTTGGAATTACTTACAATCGAGTAAATTCCTTTAACACCGAAAGTGAATTGTATGGCAGGACTGATGGTAGCACAATCACCAATGATTATGCGAACACTTTAAACAATAACAATGCTTCTATCGTAAATGTAGAAGCCTATGGCTACCCATTTGGCCCGTCAGAAGCATGGCAAACCTATATAGTTGATACTATTGGAACAATTAATGAATTTATCTCAGCGCCTTTGAAATACTTTGCTAGCCCTGAACAACGTCGTCAAATAGAAACACGAGGAAATCAATCCGAAACTTCTTTTACGTTTGGAGGAAATTATCAAGACCGACTATACCTAGGAGGCGGAATTAGCTATCAGCGCTTACGTTTTGAGCGAGATTATACTTTTACTGAAAATTACACCTATGATCCACCTGCTGAAGCAGATGAGTTCTATTTGGCCACAAACTATGAAGAAAAAACCTCGCTTATTTCTTTAGGAACAGGAGTAAACTTTAAGTTAGGAGCAATTTATCGTGTAAATGATGCATTAAGAATTGGAGGTGCTATCCATAGTCCTACTTTTTATGGCATTAATGAAGAATATACTTTTGATGCTAACTCAGCGTTTGCCAATGGTGAAACCTTTGTTGCTGATGGAACTACTTCAAGCTACCGCTATCAATTGAGAACCCCAATGCGCTACCAAGCTAGTTTTGCCTACCTCTATTTGAGTAGGTTTTCAATTAATTTAGATTACGATTATGTTGACTATTCTACTGCGCGACTTGATGATGCGAGGAATTACGAATTCGATTATTCAGCAAGCAATGAAGAGATAAACAACAATTTAGTAGGGACACATAATTTTAGAGTTGGGGCTGAATATAACTTACAACCCTTCGTTATTAGAGGAGGCTATCGGTACGAGCAAAATCCTTTTGCTACAAATTTGGAATTCAGTCCTGATGAAACGCGTCAAACTATTTCATTTGGTGCAGGCTATAGAAGCAAAAACTATAATGTTGATTTTGCCTTTTCTAGGGCATCCTTAGGCATAACAGACCCCGTTTATCAAACTTCTACTGAAGCTGCAGACATCAAACAAAGCAGGCTTAACTTTATTGCAACGGTAGGCTGGAGATGGTAATGGATAATGGATAATGGATAATGGATAATGGATAATGGATAATGGATAATGGATAATGGATAATGGAATTTCGAAATTAGATTTGAATTGAACAAACGGATTCAAGTTTTAACACTTAAACTCCTCACTCCAAACTCCTATCTAAAAATTATCTCCTTTTGTTTTTCCGCAAATAAAGCTGCTGGCCTACTTTAGGTTTTTCTTTTTGATCCATGCGGTTTCGGCGATATAATTTTTTGAGTTTAATGCCATGTTCTTGTGAAATATCCCACATGGTTTCACCAGTTTTCACTGTATGGTATTCCTCTTTAGCTTTTCTTCGTTTCGGTTGTAAATACAATATTCCAGTTTCGAACAGTTCTTCTCCTCGATTTAAATCATTGTACTTGTACAATTGCCACTCCCCCATTTCAAATTCCTCTGCAATCTTTTCAAAAGTATCATCTGGTTTAACCTGTACATAACGGATATTATTTCGATGCTTTTTTACAACATGGCTACCTTTTCTAATAGATCTATTATTCGCTAATGCTTGTTGATTTATTTTTTTGTTTTTATTTCTTCCTGGCTTTTCCAAATCATATCGATGCAATTCATTTTTTTCAATTAAATCAATGAGCAACTGAGGATACTTAGGGTTGGTTGCATATCCAGCCTTTTTTAATCCTTTGGCCCACCCTTTATAATCTGTGGGTTTTAATTCAAACAAAAAAGCATACCTGTTTTTCTTTAAAAATTCTGAATGATCATGAAAAGATTCTGAAGCCGATTTGTAACTTCTAAAGCACTCATCTTTTGCATCATCATCTTGGATAAAAGTTTTTCCTGTCCAACCTGCATGGCACTTAATTCCGAAATGATTATTGGCATAGCGTGCCAAAGGACTATTTCCATCTCCGGATTCTAAAATCCCCTGGGCCAAAGTGATGCTAGCCGGTACACCACTCTTGTGCATCTCTTCAATTGCTGCATCTTTATACATCTCAATATACTCTGATCGAGAAATGCGTTGACTTCCCGGTTGGGCAGCTAGCACTAAAGTGCTGATAGATAGAAATAAGAAAAGAACCTGTCTCATTATTAACAACTGTTGATAAAACCAATTTTCAAATTTAACAGCAGTTTCAGTGGGATATCAACAGCGATTCACAAAGAAATTAACAGTCGGTTATTAACTTCCAAAGAGTTGTACATCATATCGATTTTCAAAGCCCATATTACCTTGTAGTCCACCGCTGTGTAAAAGAACAAGCTTGCTTCCTCTATTAAAATAGCCTTGATTGATTAAATCGAAAACTCCATAAAAAAGTTTGGCGGTATAAACCAAGTCAAGCTTCAATTGATAGGTGCTATAAAACTCCTTGGTAAAGTCAATTAAGGCTTCATTGATTTTAGCATAGCCTCCAAAATGGTAATTTTCAAAAAGCTGGATGGATTCCCCTTTTTTTGAAAGACTTGGGTTAGAGAGAATTTCATCCTTTAGGAAACCTCCTCCTTTTAAAGCTGGAAAAACAAGTAATTTCTCTTTTTCTATCCTACTTAATATTCCCGCAGCAGTAGTTCCTGTTCCCGCCGAACAACATAAATAATCAAAAGGAAGCATAATTTCACTTATAATTTCTTCACATCCCTTCCTTCCAAATTGGTTTGCCCCACCTTCAGGAATAACATAGCTTTCACCAAGTTCATCAACAAGGTCCTTAATAAAAGCCGGATCTTCTTTGGAACGATAGGCTGTTCTGCTTATAAACTTCAATTGCATTCCAGCGGCTTTGCAATTCTCTAGAGTCGTGCTCCAGTTTTTAGGCTCCTCACCTCTTATTACTCCAACTGATTTTAATCCATGAGCTTTTGCTGCAGTTGCAGTAGCAATGATATGATTAGAAAATGCCCCTCCAAAAGTCAACAGCTGATTGAAGCCATTATCTTTTGCTGCTTTTATGTTGTACTTCAATTTCCGCCACTTATTACCAGATATGATGGGATGAATTAAGTCATCGCGCTTAACATAAACTTTAATCCCATGTTGACTTAATAAATCAGATGATAACTGCTCTAGAGGGCTTGGAAGTTGAAATTGAACCATAATTACAAAAATAGTTGATTTAAACGCTACAGTTTTATCATTTTTCATTCATTTAGTGGTCAACTTTCTAGTTTCAGGTTTGTTAAATTTGCAACTCTATGGACGGCTTTTCAATAAAAGATAAATACGAAAAGGATGATTATTACCTCAGCAAGGAGGGATATATTGTTTTTACTGAAAAGTTCCACCTAAAAAGAGGTTATTGCTGTAAAAATGGCTGTAAGCATTGCCCGTATGATTTTAAGAAGAAACGATAATGGATAATGGATAATGGATAATGGATAATGGAATTTCGAAATTAGGTTTGAATTGAACAAACTGATTCAAGTTTTAACACTTAAACTCCTCACTCCAAACTCCTATCTAAAAATTGAAAACTGAGCATTGAACCTTGAACACTGATTACTGAACATTGATAATTGAATACTGAATAATAAAAAACATGAATTTTAAGGAAAGCATTAAACAAGGAATACCTAACGAGCTGCCTAAAGCAAAACCTTTCGAAAAAGACATTAACCATGCTCCAATCAGAAAGGAAATTTTAAATGCAGCAGAAAAGAAGCTGGCCTTGAGAAATGCCTTACGCTATTTCCCTAAAAAACACCATTCAGTTTTAGCAAAAGAATTTGCGCAAGAGCTAAAAGATTATGGCCGAATTTATATGTACCGTTTTCGTCCAGATTATGAAATAAAGGCAAAACACATTAACGACTTTCCACATCAATCCAAACAAGCAGCTGGCATCATGCTCATGCTTTCAAATAATTTAGACTATGCTGTGGCACAGCACCCGCATGAATTAATCACGTATGGTGGAAATGGAGCTGTTTTTCAAAATTGGGCGCAATATTTATTGACCATGCAGTATTTGTCGGAAATGACAGATGAACAAACGCTCGCCATGTATTCTGGGCACCCAATGGGTTTGTTTCCTTCACATAAAGATGCACCACGAGTAGTGGTAACCAATGGGATGATGATTCCCAACTATTCGAAACCGGATGACTGGGAAAAATTTAATGCTTTAGGAGTAACTCAATATGGACAAATGACAGCAGGTTCATTTATGTACATTGGGCCACAAGGTATTGTTCATGGGACAACTATTACCGTTTTAAATGCCGGTCGTATGATTGACGACAAAGGAATGGGCGGCAAATTATTTGTTACTGCAGGTTTAGGTGGCATGTCTGGTGCTCAACCAAAAGCAGCAAAAATTGCTGGAGCAGTTAGCATCACTGCCGAAATAAACAAAAAAGCTACGCATACTCGTCATTCACAAGGTTGGGTTGATGAAGTCTATACAGATTTGAATGAGTTAATGGCTCGTACCAAAGAAGCTATAGCGCAGAAAGAATCAGTTTCCCTCGTTTATCAAGGTAATGTTGTCGATTTATGGGAAAAATTAGCTGAAACCAATATCCATGTAGATTTAGGTTCAGATCAAACGTCTTTGCACAACCCATGGGCAGGAGGATATTACCCTGTAGACTATTCTTTAGAAGAAGCAAATGAGATGATGGCCAAAAAGCCAGCGCAATTCAAGGAGGAAGTGCAAAAAACACTTCGACGTCATGTAGCAGCTATCAATAAATTAACTTCAAAAGGCATGTATTTTTTCGATTATGGAAATGCCTTTTTATTGGAAGCAAGTCGTGCTGGTGCTGATGTTATGGATGGGGATAAATTCAAATACCCCTCCTATGTTCAGGACATTATGGGACCTATGTGCTTTGATTATGGATTCGGTCCATTTCGATGGGTATGTGCATCAAATGATCCTAAAGATTTAAAAATCACAGACCAAATTGCCACTGAAGTGCTGAGCGAAATGGCAAATGATGCTCCAGAAAAGATTAAACAGCAAATTGAAGACAACCTGACTTGGATAAAAGCTGCAGAAGAAAATAAATTAGTTGTTGGTTCGCAAGCACGTATTCTTTACGCTGATGCTGAAGGTAGAATGCGAATAGCTAAAGCCTTTAATGATGCTATAAAAAGCGGGAAATTATCAGCGCCTGTTATTTTAGGTCGAGATCATCATGACGTTTCTGGAACAGATTCACCTTACCGCGAAACTGCAAACATATATGACGGTTCGCAATTTACGGCTGACATGGCCATACAAAATGTGATTGGCGATTCCTTCAGAGGAGCAACCTGGGTATCTATTCACAATGGTGGTGGCGTAGGCTGGGGTGAGGTAATTAACGGAGGCTTTGGCATGTTACTAGATGGAACGGCTGATGCAGAACGTCGACTTACCAGCATGTTGCATTGGGATGTAAACAATGGTATTGCACGAAGAAATTGGGCAAGAAATGAAGGAGCCACCTACGCGATAAAACGAGCTATGGAAGTGGAGCCTAATTTGAAAGTAACAATTCCGAATTTGGTGGACGATGAGGAGCTGGAAGACTTGGTTTAATCAGTACATCAATTCATGCACTATCTCTTATACAAACCTTACGGCTACCTTAGCCAGTTCACCAATAACGGCCCAAAGAAAGGAAGAAAAAAACTCTTAGGAGAATTGTATGATTTTCCTGAAGAAACCATGGCCATTGGGCGACTAGACGAGCCTTCCGAAGGTTTATTGTTATTAACTACAGATGGTAAGATGAGTGAACAGGTGCGCGGTAAAAAAGTAGAAAAAGAATACTACGCGCAAGTTGATGGTGTAATAACTACAGAAGCTATTGATGAATTATGCACAGGTGTTGAAATAGGCATCAATGGAAAAAAATACCTCACCAAACCGTGCAAGGCAAAAAAAATATCAGCCCCTGATCTTCCAGCGCGCAACCAAAAAATTAGAGATGAAAGACATGGACCTACTTCTTGGATCTCAATTACCCTTACAGAAGGAAAATTTAGACAAGTGCGTAAAATGACAGCTGCTGTAGGTTTTCCAACCTTACGACTTATTCGTTGGCGAATAGCTGGACTAACCATTAAAAATGTTAAAAGTGGAGAAGTTATTGAGCTTGAAGATATTGTTCTTGAATGAATTTCAAAAGTCTATTTTTATCAATTAAAAATTACTTTTCATTAAGTCAACTGTTGATTTTATCTTAAGAAATGCTAAAGAAAATTCTAAAAATGATGCTCATTATTATTGTATCAATGGTTGCGCTGCTTCTTATTGTTGGCTTCCTTTTCATTAATCTCAGCCCTGAATTTGGAGGCACCCCTACCAAAGCTGAAAAAGAAGGATTTGAAAAAACCGACCATTTTGAGGACGGAAAATTCATCAACCTCACTCCTACTTCAATGGATATGAGTTTTGGTTCAATCGTAAGCTCACTGAAAGAATTTATCAAAGGCGTTCCCAACGACAAGCCGAACTTCAACATTCCTATAGAATCTCTAGATTCAATTGATATTGAGAACAATATAAAAAATCGATTGGTGTGGTTTGGTCATTCTGCATTTTTATTACAGCTGGATGGTAAAAATATATTAATTGATCCTATGTTTGGGCAGGTGCCTGCACCTCACCCATGGTTAGGAGGAAACCGATATGGTGGCTTACCCATTGAAATTGAACAACTTCCTCAAATTGATTTAATCATCATTTCACATGATCATTACGACCATTTAGATTATGGTTCCATTAAAAAATTAATTCCTAAAACCAAGCAATTTTTTGTTCCACTTGGTGTTGGAGCACATTTTAGAGCTTGGGGAGCAAATGAAAAACTAATCAAGCAGTTTGATTGGTGGGACGAGGTTAGCCTTGCAGAAATAGCGTTTACTTTTACACCATCTCGTCACTTTTCCGGAAGGGGTTTTGGAGATCGAAGCAGCACCCTATGGGGCGGATGGGTAATAAAAGGCAAAGACAAGAATCTCTTTTTTAGTGGAGATAGTGGTTACGGTTCCCATTTCAATACTATTGGTGACAAGCTAGGCCCATTTGATTTTGCAATGTTGGAATGTGGTCAGTACAATGAAAAATGGGCACAAATTCACATGATGCCGGAGGAAACTGCCCAAGCAGGAATAGATGTTAAGGCAAAGCTTATTATGCCGATTCATTGGGCAGCTTTTACATTGGCTTTGCACGAATGGACTGACCCTGTGGAGAGAGTAACAGCAAAAGCAGCCGAATTAAATCTACCAATTCTTGTTCCTAAAATTGGCGCATCTATTTGGTTACAAGAATTGAACCCTAGTAAAGAAAAGTGGTGGTTAAATAAGAATTAGACTATTTAAAAGGTCAACAAATCTATCTCTCTAAATATTAGCAATCGATTCTGCCACTAAAAAGCCACTCGTCCAAGCTGCTTGAAAATTAAACCCTCCTGTTACCGCATCAACATTCATTACCTCTCCACAGAAGTATAAGTCTTTTATTGCTTTACTTTCCATGGTCTTCATGTTGATCTCTTTTAAATCAACTCCACCACAAGTCACGAATTCCTCCTTAAAGGTTGTTTTCCCATTGGCCTGATAGATATCTGCTTCTAAAACTTTTACCAAACTCTCCATTTGTCTCTTATTCAAGTCAGCCCAATTCACTGATTGATCTAATCCAGCTCGACTTAATAGATAGTTCCATAGGCGCTGAGGCATTTGTTCAGGTTTCTTCTTTTGCACTTTAGTGGATGGACTATATTGGCGATTGACAGAGATAAATTTTTCAGCATCATCCAACCAGCTAAGTTCAAATTCAAACTGATAACTTTTATCATATAACCACTTAGCCGCCTTAGCCGAAAGCTTCAGAATGGCTGGACCACTCATGCCCCAATGAGTAAAAAGCAATGGGCCAAATTCTTCAAATGAAGTTCCTTTTAAACGCACCGAAACCTCATAAGAGAGTCCCATTAATTGATTCGAAGCATGTTTTGGCAAGTTAAACGTAAAAAGTGAAGGAATGGGGTCTATCAACTGTAGTCTCAAGTCTTTTAGAAAATCATAATGCTTTATTTTTGAGTTTCCACCAATAGCTACAACAACTGCATCTGCTTGAAGCTCACCTCCATTCTTTAGAGAGAGCTTAAAATTGCTTGATTTTTCAATCTTAGCAACCTCAGTAGACAACTTCACTTCTATTCCCTTTTTCTCCACTTCCTTTTCAAAGCAATCGATAATCGTTTGAGATGAATCCGTTACCGGAAACATTCTTCCATCTTCTTCCATCTTTAGTTCCACACCACGCTCAGAAAACCACGCAATCGTATCTCCTGTTGCAAATTGATGAAAAGGGCCAAGCAATTCTCTTTCGCCTCTAGGGTAGTTTGTTGAAAGCTCCTTGGGCTCAAAGCAAGCATGAGTGACGTTACACCTTCCTCCTCCACTCACCTTTACTTTTGAAAGCACCTTTGTAGTTTTTTCTAAGATACAAACACTTGCATCTGGCAGCAATTCTGCAATATTAATCGCAGCAAAAAAACCTGCAGCTCCACCACCAATCACAATTATTCTCTTATTAGACATGACTCAAAGAAACTGATTTTAACTGGTGCAAAACTAAATTGCAAATTAAAATTGGAGCTTTTCTTTCATGTTATTTTATAAACCAATTATTAAAAGTCATAAAAATTAGAATGGGGTTTAGCTATATTTGTCCAAAACAATACACTTGAAAAACAGACTTTTACTTTTCCTTTTCTTTTTGTCGAGTATTTCATTTGCACAGGTTAAATTGGAGCTTTCAGAACCAGTCCTTCAAGGTGTTGAGACAGAAATAATAATTTCAACAACGAATCATACAGCTTTAGAGGGAACGCTATTCATCGATGGGAAAGTCATTGAAATTAACGGTAAAGATTCAAGATATAAGCTCAATCATGTTTTTAGTAAAGAAAGTAGCATAGTTTTTAAGAACAAAAAGCAAGTACTCGAGAAGACAATTTCGCCTGTTCCACTTTGGCTATCTATTATTCCTCCGCTTTTAGCCATTTTACTCGCACTCGTATTTCGTGAAGTAGTGACTTCGTTATTCATTGGAATTTTTTCAGGAGCATTAATTGTTAACCTCTATGTTCATGACTTCTGGGAAGGAGTCCTTTTTGCATTTATGGCTTGCATTGACACTTATATATTAAGTGCATTAAATGACAATGGACATTTATCAATCATTGTTTTTTCAATGTTAATAGGCGGAATGGTTAGCATTATTTCCAAAAATGGAGGAATGCAAGGTATTGTAAATCGAATTTCCAAGTTTGCTACTACCCCAAAGAATGGGCAATTAGCCACTTGGTTTTTGGGTGTCGCTATCTTTTTCGATGACTATGCTAATACATTGATTGTTGGAAACACCATGCGCTCTGTAACGGATCGATTAAAAATATCAAGAGAAAAACTAGCTTATTTGGTGGATTCTACTGCTGCACCTATAGCTTCCATCGCTTTTATAACAACCTGGATTGGTGCTGAATTAGGCTATATTCAGAGTGGCATAGAAAATATTGAAGGGATGAATGAAAGTGTTTACGGCACATTTATTTCATCTTTAGCATATTCCTTTTATCCCATTTTAGCCTTGCTTTTTATGTTGCTTCTAATTTTAAAGGAGCGTGATTTTGGTCCAATGTTAAAGGCAGAACAAAAAGCACGTCTTAACACAAATACTGAAGGTGGTGATGCTTTTGAATCAGATATTATTTCTGACTTTTCTCCGATTGAAGATGTTGATGCACGTGCTTTCAATGCAATTATCCCAGTCAGTGTTGTAATTATAGGAACTCTTATTGGCTTATTATTTACTGGTTGGGATACTGCTATTTGGAGTGACTCGACAATGGGTTTTGGTAGAAAACTATCAACTACCATAGGTGCAGCAGACTCTTACCAAGCTTTATTGTGGTCATCTTTAGCGGGAATAGTAGCTGCTGTTAAATTAAGTGTTTTTCAAAAAATAATGAGCCTTTCAGAAGCTGTTGAATCAGCTATTCAAGGATTTAAAACCATGTTACCTGCTATAATTATTCTAATTCTAGCTTGGGGACTATCTGCCGTTATTCATGAGTTGCAAACTGCTGAATTACTCACATCAATTTTATCTGACAACATAAGTCCTTATTTTATTCCTACAATAACCTTTATAATGGCTGCTTTGGTGGCTTTTTCAACCGGCTCTTCTTGGGGAACTATGGCGATACTTTATCCCCTCATGTTGCCACTTGCTTGGTCAGTTTGCATGGCGGCGGGACTTGAGTACGATATTTCTCTAGGGATTTTTCACAACACTGTTGCTTGTGTACTTGCAGGAGCAGTTTTAGGTGATCATTGCTCCCCAATTTCTGATACAACTATTTTGAGTTCATTAGCAAGTTCTTGCAATCACATTGATCATGTACGCACTCAAATGCCCTATGCTCTCATCGTTGGAGTTACGTCAATTTTATTGGGAACTATCCCTGCAGCTTTTGGCTTTCCCTTTTGGTTAAACCTCGTAATGTCTATAACTGCCCTCTATTTAATTGTCCATTTTTTTGGTAAAAATCCCAACATAACAAAAAGAGATAACGCTTAACTTGCTGATTCTAAAAAGCTAATAACTGCAGCCTTTTAACAGTCAAGCGTTAATAACTTCAAGTGTAGACAACTTTTAACAGCCCATTGTATAAATAGCTTTGAAATTAAGCTAACAGCTAATCTTTTAGCCTTTTAATTAATGGAGTATATCGTTTTTTATTCTTGCGCTCAGCATCAAGCAAATTCATTGCAAGAAATAACTACCTCCTTTCCTCTCAACAACTTCCTGCAAACCTTAAACTTTAACTACCATGGGTAAAATAATCTTGGTTGTCGTCAATTTATTTGCAATTTTCGCCTACAATCTATTTTTTGGAGGTGATGTTACAATAGAACAAAGTTTTCCTGAATCGATAAAAGCAGGTGAAAGCTTTACGATAGAAATTACAATTGAAAAGGGAGATCGGAGTGGTTTTGCTAAATGGCAGCAGACTTTGCCCGAAGGATTTGTAGCAACTGCCAAGGAAACTGCAGGAGCAACATTTTCTTTTAAAAACCAAGATGTTAAGATAATTTGGATGGCAATACCAGAAGAAGAATCTTTTACCATTAGCTATAACGTAACAACTGATGCAGCAATGCAAGGCGATTTTAAGTTAGTCGGACAATTCTCATATATTCAAGAAAATCAACGTAAAGATATTTCGACCTCTCCAAAAGCAATATCAATTACCAATGACACACCTATTTTAGCTGCCAACCCTAACCCTATTGGAACTGATTCTTTAGGAGCTGCCGGAGAATTGGAAAAAGTAGACAGTAGTGTTATTGCTTCTAATCTTCCAGACCCTGAACTAAAAAAAGATGATGACGGAGTTGATCCAGAAGCTGTTCCTACCGAAGTAGAGGCTATTGAAATCGCAACTCCAGAAGGAACAGTGGCTAGTGACAACGGATTAATAATTACTCGTCAAATTGAACCAATTGAAGAAGCTAAATATGAAGTAACACTAACCATAACAAAAGGAGATTTGAATAGCTTTGGAAAAGTAGAAGATTATTTACCGCCAAATTATACCGCCACAGCAAATAAAAGTATGGAGGGTATTTATTCATTCAAAAAAAATGTAGTTAAAATTTTATGGATGACTTTACCAGATGAAAATAAGATTACGGTAAGTTATATCATGGAGAGTACTTCTGATGAATTAGACAGTGCTTTAATTCATGGAGCATTTTCCTATTTAGATGGTGATGATTCAAGACAGTTGAAATTGAATCCAACTAAATTTGAAAACACCTTCGTCCCCGTCCTAGCAGAAGAGCCTGAACTTGAAGAAGAATTAGCCGAAGAAATACCAGAAGTCATTGTAGTTGAAGAACCTGAAATAGTTGAAGAACCAGCTGTGGAAGAAGTTAGAAAGGAAGAGGTAGCCAAAGAAATTACGAATATTCCAGCGCCTGAAGCAAGCGTGCGCTATAAAGTTCAAATCGCTGCAGGGAAAAGAGAAGTTAATCAGCAGTACTTCATTGATCGGCATAACATAACTGAACCGGTAACTATTCAGTTTCACGAAACTTGGTATAAATACACTATAGGTGGTTATGATGTATACAAAGAAGCAAGAGACAAGCGGAATGCAGTTTGGGCAACGGATAATAAGATTTCTGATGCCTTTGTAACAGCATATAACGCAGGTGAAAGAATTTCCGTACAAGAAGCCTTAATGATTTCACAACAAAAATGGTTCAAATAATTTATAGGCCTAGTCAATTAAAAAATATCCGTTATCTTTAGGCCTTCATATACAACCACCAATGAAAGCGCTATTTTCTATTATTCTACTATTTAGTTTTAGCTTTCTTTCCTTTGCTCAAAAGGAGAATAATGAGGCAAATTCAAAAGCTTATGCACCAACTATAGGGTTAGGAATTGGTACAATTGGATTTTATGGTGACTTGAATGACAAAAACTATGGATCTCCATTAAATTCTAACATTGGCTATTCTCTATACCTCATTCAACCAGTTACCGACTTTTTGAATGTGAGATTTAGCTTTATGACTGGCAAAGTAAGGGAAGAAGAGCGTTCCTTAGCACGTAATTTAAATTTTGAAACTCAAATTACATCAGGATCAATATTAGCTGAATATAATTTTTCTCATTTTTTACCTGCTAAACGGAAAATCACTCCTTTTGTAACTACTGGTTTTGAAGTATTAGAGTTTAATCCAAAATCAGATTTATTATCCGCAGATGGTGAGCCCTACAACTACTGGACTGATGGAACCATTCGAGATGTACCAGAAAGCTCAGTCAATGCCGACCAATCAACAATAATATATAGAGACTATAGCTATGAATCCGATATCCGTACTTCTGGGTTTAATAATAGCAATAGCTACGCAGAACGCTCTTTTGCTATACCAGTTGGTATTGGTGTAACTATGCACTTAAACGACCAATTTGACTTTCGAGTAGAAAGTGTATTCCATTTTGCTTTTACTGATTATATTGATGGTATTTCACCAAGTACTTCAAGTGAAATACTAGGTGATAAAAAAGCCAATGACAACGATGATAAGTATTATTATAATGGTATTTCGTTAAGTTATAACTTCCAAAATGTTGATCGGGCAGATCCTTTTGAAAAAACACGAGAGCAGTCAACAGAAAAAATCGACTTTTTAGCTTACGGCAACACTGAAGATTTTGATGGCGATGGAATAATTGACCTTATCGACGACTGTCCTGGTTCACCAAAAGATGTTGCAGTTGACTCAGTAGGTTGTCCTGTAGACACTGATGGAGATGGAATCCCAGATTATAAAGATGAGGAAATTAACTCTAAGTACCCAGAATTTGCTAATGATAAGGGAGTTTCACTGACTGATGAAATGATCTATGAATCTTATATGCGTTATAAAGATTCTACATTAGAATTTGCGGAAACCATTGAACGAGATTTTACGGGAAAAAGAAAAGGACAAAACTTGTATCGAGTTAAAGTGGGAGAATATAATAAAGGAGAAGCTCCTAAAGATATGAGTTTATTGCTAAGCTTATCTGATTTGAGCAAAGTTGATCAAGGAGATAAGACACTTTATACAGTTGGAAACTATAAAACCTTACCTGAAGCCTCTAACCGTGCTACAGAACTGCGGGTGCAAGGATTCGACCCAACAGATGTAGTAAAAAGAAATTCTAGAGGGAATTATGAAACTGTAATTGCGTCAAAACGGCTAGAATCAGGGTCTGATGTGTCCAATAGCAATGAAAATAATAGCACAGAAAACCAAAATATTGACCAAGTAGTTTTTAGAGTTCAACTCGGCGCATTTAAAGCAAAGCCAACCGATAGTAAATATCAGCGAGTATCAAATTTATTTATAGTTGAAGCAAATGGTTATTACCGCTATATGAGTGGCTCATTCACTAATTTTAATGATGCTGCTAAGCACAAAGTGCGCATGATAGTTGATGGCTTCAAAGGAGCTTTTGTTGTAGCCTATAAAAATGGAAAACGAGTGAGTTTAAAATCTGTAGGGGTTGATTCAATCTCTTCTGACCCAATTATTGGCAAATAATAAAAAACTAGAACATTTTCTTGAACTGCTCTTCAAGCCAATTTACCACTTGCAAGAATAACTTTCCGCTTAACTTTTATTAACTGAGAAACGTAGAAGCTTTAGTTAAATTTGAAATAATAAATTAAAATCGCATGAAGAAATTAGTTATTGTTGCTTTGATTGCAGGTGTATTTACATTTGATTCTATACAAGCACAAGAAAAGGCATCTCCTTTAGAGAGGAAATCTGAAGGCGTTAGTAAGTTAGATGCTTTACTAACTGTAATCAATTATGCCTATGTAGACAAGGTTGATAACGAAAAAATGGTAGAAGATGCCATTGTCGGAATGTTAAAAGAGCTTGATCCACATTCAGTTTATATCCCCGAAAAGGATTTAAAGAAAATGAACGAGCCCTTAGAAGGCAACTTTGAAGGAATTGGGATTCAATTTAATATTCTAAAAGATACCTTAACTGTAGTTTCACCAATATCAGGTGGACCTTCAGAAAAACTTGGGATACAATCTGGAGACAAAATCATAAGCATTGATAAAGAAAATGTTGCTGGAACTGGGCTTACCAATTTAGATGTACAGCAAAAATTGCGTGGTAAAAAGGGAACAGTAGTAAGCGTTGAAATTAAAAGAAGAGGAGCTAAAAAATTGCTTCCTTTTGATATTGTGCGAGATAAGATTCCATTATTTAGCATTGATGCTTCCTACATGGCAACACCAGAGATTGGCTATATAAAAGTGAATCGTTTTGCCAAAACAACAATGAATGAATTTTCTATGGCTTTGGACAGCCTTAAAGATAAGGGAGCAGAAAATTTAATCCTTGATTTAAGAGGTAATGGTGGAGGCTACTTACATACTGCATATAGGTTGGCAGATGAGTTTCTCGATCAAGGAAAGATGATTGTATATACACAGGGTGATAAACAAAGTAAGGAAGAATATAAAGCAACTTCAAAAGGACAATTTGAAAAAGGAAAACTTGTTGTTTTAATCGATGAAGGTTCAGCTTCAGCTAGCGAAATCGTTTCAGGAGCTATACAGGATTGGGATAGAGGAATGGTAATCGGAAGACGTTCTTTCGGGAAAGGATTAGTTCAAAAACCCTTTCCATTGCCAGATGGATCTGCCATTCGATTAACCACTGCAAGATACTACACTCCTACAGGTAGATCAATTCAACGTCCATACGAAGATGGGAAAGTAAAATATTATGGTGAAATTAACCGTCGTTATAAAAGCGGAGAATTAATGGAAAAAGACAGTATTAACTTTCCCGACTCACTAAAGTATTATACCCCGCATAAAAGAATCGTTTATGGAGGTGGTGGTATAATGCCAGACATCTTTATCCCATTAGACACTAGCTTTAACTCTGAGCTATATAGCAATTTGATAAGAAGAGGAGTATACAATGAATTCGTATTAACTTATTTAGATAAGAATAGAAAAGTTGTCTTAAAAGAGTATCCTACATTTTTGGATTTCAACACAAAGTTTGTTTTAGATTCAACACTTAAGGCCGATTTTTGGAAATTTGCTGAAAAGAAAGAAGTTGAAAAAAACGAAGATGAATTTAAACGCTCAGAGAAATTGATAAATGTGCAGTTGATGGCATTAATGGCTAGAAATCTATATACCAATTCAACTTACTTTGAAGTGATTAACCAATTAAACGACTCCTATTTGGAAGCAATTAATGTTATACAAAGTGATGAATTTGAGAAAGCTAAACTTGAGTACGATTAATTATATTTGCAAATCCTAAATTAAAATTTAAAATTATGAATGACAACATCAAAAACGGGTTACTAATAGTTATTGCAGCCCTTACTATTGTAAACACAGGAATCCTTTTATCTGGAGGTAATGACGTGTCTTATGAGAAAACTTCTATAAACAAGAAAGCGAATAGCAACGCAGCTGCTAATGGAAATGCAGACATTAACTTTGAAGACAACTACAATAATAATAATGAAGCTCAAGTAGTTGAAAAAGAATTAGGACCAAAAACAAACATACAATTTACTGAAATGGAGCATGATTTTGGTAAAATCGAGCAAAATACTCGAAATCCTAAAACATTTACTTTCACTAATACTGGTGAAAACCCATTAATTATTTCTGATGCTAAAGGTAGTTGTGGTTGTACTGTTCCTCAATACCCTAGAGAGCCAATTGCACCAGGAGAAACAGGTGAGATTGAAGTAGTTTATAGCCCAGGGTCACAAAAAAATAAACAAACTAAAACAGTTACTATTACAGCTAATACTGAGCCTGCTACAACTGTTTTGAGAATTACAGCTGATGTAAATCCAGGTGAAGGTGGAGATGCTCCAGCTAATCCAAATGGAGGACAAACCATTCAATTGGGTTCATAAGAACATATTTAATAAGAATTATAAGGAAGCTGCCGCATGGCAGCTTTTTTTATGCCTTCTTGCAGGGTTGATAAAGTTGAAAGATAAACACTAAAAACACCATTGTTTGTTGAAACCACTCCTCTATATCAATCTTATTTGCTGCACTAGTCTTGTAAGAATATAAAGGTGGCTGAGAAAATACTGAAATTAGAACAGCAAGTCCAACTATATAAAATATCAAAGCCTTAGCAATTGTATTCTTACTAGTAATTTAATGCAATAACAGGCAATATTGTAAGAACTGATGTCTACTTATCCCAAATACAAACAGTTGCCAGAAGCTTAGCAGGAAAACTAGCAAAAAACTGATCTTTAGCCTTTAATAAGAAACCTGAGCGAAGTGATCATTAACCTCAAAAAAGGTAATAATGCAGCTACTAAATAAAGCTTTGCGATACTAAGTTAAACTATATATTTAGTCTCAAATAGGACTAAATGAACAGTAGACGTTTGAGGTCGGTAATTAATAAATTATCAATAAACTTACTATTAAGTAACAATATCGCTATTTTTTATATAGCTTGATGTTGCAAGCCTATCCTTGTAATGTTGTTCTAGGCCTCTTGCAAATGCCTCTTTATCCCTTCTTAATAACTTCATTCCTTCACCATCTGTAATGCTGGGATGCAACTCTCTTAAATTATTATCACTCCATATCCCCAATTCGACAATTATTGGTGTCATAGCCAATCCTTTTTGGGTCAACAAATAAATATTTGACTTCTTGTTATTCGGTAATTGGGTTTTGATAATAATACCAAAATCTTCAAGCTGTTTGAGTTTGGTGGTCAATATGTTTGTAGCTATCGCTTCATCACTTTCTGTAAAGTCTTTAAAGGTTTGCTTATTTTCCAAAAGCATTTGTTTTACAATTACCAACATCCATTTATTGCCTAATACATCAAGAGCAGATGTAAAAGGGCAATTACACCTAAATTTAGTTTCCATCTTTTTCAAATCTCATTCGTTGCAAAGGTAAAAAATATAAACTATTACTTGCATATTGCAATTTATTTTAATTATTGCTTGCAAAACAAAAGTATTATTGTATTTTTACTTGCGAAAAACAAGTAATAATAATTAAATTCTTAACCCATGAAAAAAGTATTAATAATGATAGTAATAGCTAGCACGTTTGTTAGCTGCAACTCAGCAAAGTCAAATTCAAAAAGTGATAACACAGACAAAATTTTAACTCCAAAAAAAGAAACTATGAACAAAAAAGAAACCGCAGTAGCATTTGTACAAGCTGTTACTTCGCAAAATACAGATAAGGTTAGAGCTCTTGCTAATGCAGATTATATTCAGCATAACCCCTATCTTCCAACTGGTTTAGAGCCTTTCATTGGTTTATTCCCAATCCTAGAAGAAAATGGTACTAGTGCAAAAGCAGTAAGAATAATTGAAGATGGAAATTATGTTGTACTTCATCAATTATGGACTGGTGCTAAGCCATTTGGAGCCGATAAAATGGTATCGTTTGACGTATTACGTTTTGATGAAAATGGTAAAATAGCTGAACACTGGGACGCATTACAAGCATATGAAGAACAAACAGCAAGTGGCAGAACCCAAATTGACGGTAGAACAGAAATAATAGATATGGGTAAAACAACTTCAAATAAAGCACTAGCAAAATCTATGGTTGAGGATATTTTAATGGGTAAGAATCCAGATAAAATAACTGAGTATATCAGCACAGAACAATACGACCAGCATAACCCTGCTATAAAAGATGGTTTAAATGGTATTGTAGAGGCAGTTGAATACCTGAGCTCACAAAACAATATGTTTAAGTACACTAAAATTCACAAAGTACTTGGTGAAGGAAACTTTGTGCTTACAATTAGTGAAGGAGAGTGGAATGGCAAAACCAATGTTTTTTACGACTTATTGCGCTTTAAGGATGGAAAAGCTGTGGAGCATTGGGATGTTATTCAAGAAGTTCCAACTGAAGGCTTGGCAAATAACAACGGAATGTTTGGGTTTTAATTAGACTTTGAATATAGATGATAAAAATCCAGAATAGTAACTTGAAACTATTCTGGATTTTATTTTCTACCGATATACGAAAAATCGATAATTAGATAGGCCTACTATATCAAAGGAATAGGGAGTTATTGCTAAAATATTAGGCTAACCAAAAGTTATATTAATTCCAAAATCTCAATAGTTTAACAACATTATTCATTCTACATCAATAAAAAAGCCGCTCTTTTCAGAACGGCTTTCTTTTATCCTATGTCATGAATGAATTAAGCTTCCCCTTGTGGACCGCCGAAATTCATTGGAAACTGTGGGCTTTCGGCATCCTTTACGCCCCCATGCTGCTGCTCAAACTTTGCTAAATTATCTTGCAACGCGCGCATCAAACGTTTAGCATGCTCTGGTGTCATCATAATTCTTGATTTAACCTTTGCCTTAGGCAATCCAGGCATAACCTTTATAAAGTCAAACACAAACTCTGAGTTTGAATGACTGATAATGGCTAGATTAGAATAAATTCCTTCCGCTATATCTTCATTCAACTCGATGTTTAGCTTTCCTTCTTGTTGCCCTTCAGGCTTTTTCGCTTCGTCACTCATGTTTAATTATGCTTCAGATTCTACTTCTTCAACTTCAGCAGTTTCTGCTGTAGCTTCTTTTCTGTTTTTCAACATTTCGTATTCCTCCTTAGAGCCTACAACATATTCTTGGTAGTCTTTCAAGCCGGTTCCTGCAGGAATTAAGTGTCCTACAATAACATTCTCTTTCAAGCCCTTCAAGCTATCTTGCTTACCGTTTACAGCTGCCTCATTCAACACTTTCGTAGTTTCCTGGAAAGATGCTGCTGAAATAAAGCTATCTGTCTGTAGTGAAGCTCTTGTAATCCCTTGCAATACAGAATTTGAAGTTGAAGGAACAGCATCTCTAAATTCTACCACCTTCTTATCTTGGCGCTTCAATTTAGAATTCTCTTCACGCAACTTACGTGCAGAAACGATTTGTCCTTGCTTCATATCTTCAGATTCACCGGCGTCAACAATAATCTTCTTACCGAAGATCCAATCGTTTTCTTCAGCAAAATCTGATTTATTTACGATTTGTTTTTCTAAGAATCTTGTGTCTCCTGGATCTTCAATGATTACTTTACGCATCATTTGACGTACAATTACTTCAAAGTGCTTATCGTTAATCTTCACACCCTGCAAACGATATACTTCTTGTACTTCGTTTACCAAGTATTCTTGTACTTGAGTTGGTCCTTTAATTGCCAAAATATCAGCAGGAGTAATTGCTCCATCAGACAATGGCACACCAGCTCTAACAAAGTCGTTTTCTTGAACTAATATATGTTTCGATAAGTTGATCAAGTACTTCTTCACTTCTCCTGTTCTCGATTCCACGATAACCTCACGATTACCACGCTTAATCTTACCAAAAGAAACTATACCGTCAATTTCAGAAACAACTGCTGGGTTAGATGGGTTACGCGCCTCAAATAACTCTGTTACTCGTGGCAGACCACCTGTAATATCACCAGACTTACCTGAAGTTCTTGGAATTTTAACCAGTGTTTTTCCACTTTCAATCTTGTCACCTTCCTTCACAACAATGTGAGCTCCCACTGGCAAGTTGTAGGTTTTTAATACTTCCTTCTTGTTGTTCAACAACTTAATCTCAGGAATCAACTTCTTATCTCTGGTTTCAGTAATTACCTTTTCGGTAAATCCTGTCTGCTCATCAGATTCTTCTTTATAAGTAACTCCATCCACTAAGTTTTCAAAAGCTACTGTTCCTGGAAGCTCAGCAATAATCAAGGCGTTGTATGGATCCCAATGGCAAATCAAGTCTCCTTTCTTCACTTTAGATCCTTCTTTCTTCTCTAAGATTGAACCGTAAGGAATAACATTCGTTGTTAAAGCAATTTTTGTTTTTGGATCTAAAATTCTAGCTTCAGCTGAACGTCCTACAACAATATCTACTTTCTTACCATCTCTATCTTCTCCTTCTACAGTTCTCAATTCGTCAATTTCTAAAATACCATCGTATTTGGCTTCAACTCTCGACTCATCAGCAATTTTAGATGCTGTACCACCTACGTGGAACGTTCTCAATGTCAACTGCGTTCCTGGTTCTCCAATAGACTGAGCAGCGATAACACCAACTGATTCTCCTTTTTGAGCCATTCTACCAGTAGCTAAACTTCTACCGTAGCATTTAGAACAAACACCTCTTTTCAATTCACATGAAAGTACTGAACGCATTTCCACTTCATCAATTGGAGAGTCTTGAATTTCTTGAGCAACTGGTTCAGTTACTTCTTCACCTGCAGCAATAATCAAGTCACCTGTATTTGGATGATAGATATCGTGAACTGTTGTTCTACCCAAGATACGATCGTAAAGAGATTCTACTTCCTCATCGTTTTTCATCAATGCTGAAATGGTAACACCTCTTAGCGTTCCACAATCAACACTTGAAATTACAACATCCTGAGAAACGTCCACCAATCTTCTTGTTAAGTAACCCGCATCTGCTGTTTTAAGTGCTGTATCGGCCAAACCTTTACGTGCACCGTGAGTCGAAATAAAGTACTCGAGAATCGAAAGACCTTCCTTAAAGTTAGATAAAATCGGGTTTTCAATAATTTCTTGTCCTGATGAACCAGATTTTTGTGGCTTAGCCATCAATCCCCTCATTCCAGAAAGCTGTCTAATTTGTTCTTTAGAACCACGAGCTCCAGAATCAAACATCATATAAACTGAGTTGAAACCTTGATTATCAGTTTTCAATCGTGTCATTACAGTGTTCGTCAAGCGCGTATTGGTATGTGTCCAAATATCAATTATCTGGTTATAACGTTCATTGTTTGTAATGAAACCCATGTTATAGTTGTTCCATACTTCCTTCACTTGCTCGTCTGCTTTTTCCATCATTTCTTCCTTCACATCAGGAACTATAACATCTTGCAAGTTAAACGAAAGACCACCTCTAAAAGACATCTCATAGCCTAAACTCTTGATTTCATCTAAGAAATTCGCTGTCTTCGCAGTACCAGCAACTTTCAAGATCTCACCAATAATGTCTCTCAATGATTTTTTAGTCAATAATTCATTGATAAAAGGCACTTCATCTGGCACAACCTGGTTAAAGATCACTCTACCACAAGTTGTTTCAATCAATTCAGATTTGTCATTCTTCGTAATTCTAACTTTGATTTTCGCGTGAATATCAAGTCTTCCCTCGTTCTTAGCAATAATCACTTCCTCTGGTGAGTAAAAGGACTTCCCTTCTCCTTTAATAGTTTTCTCTTCATCAGAAACGCGCTCTTTAGTCAAATAATACAGACCCAATACCATATCCTGAGAAGGTACGGTAATTGGTGAACCATTTGCAGGGTTCAAAATATTATGTGATGCCAACATCAACAATTGAGCTTCCAAAATTGCCGCATTACCAAGTGGTAAGTGAACAGCCATCTGGTCACCATCAAAATCCGCGTTAAATGCTGTACAAACTAATGGGTGAAGACGAATTGCTTTTCCTTCAATCAATTTAGGTTGAAAAGCTTGAATACCTAATCGGTGCAAGGTTGGTGCACGGTTAAGCAATACTGGGTGACCTCTTAAAATACCTTCAAGAATATCCCAAATAACTGCTTCTTTTTTGTCTACAATTTTCTTAGCAGATTTTACCGTTTTCACTATACCTCTTTCGATCAACTTTCTGATGATAAAAGGCTTGTATAATTCTGCAGCCATTCCTTTAGGAATACCACATTCATGTAACTTCAAATCTGGCCCAACAACAATTACCGAACGTGCTGAATAATCAACTCGTTTTCCCAATAAGTTTTGACGAAAACGTCCAGACTTCCCTTTCAAGCTATCACTTAATGATTTTAATGCTCTGTTAGAGTCTGTTTTAACTGCTGAAGACTTTCTTGAGTTATCAAATAAAGAGTCAACTGCTTCTTGCAACATTCTCTTCTCATTTCTAAGAATTACTTCAGGAGCTTTAATCTCCATCAATCGCTTCAAACGATTGTTTCGAATAATTACTCTTCGGTATAAGTCATTTAAGTCTGAAGTGGCAAAACGGCCTCCGTCTAATGGAACTAATGGTCTTAGTTCTGGTGGAATAACAGGAACTACCTTCACAATCATCCATTCTGGCTTGTTCTCAATGTGCTCATTTGCTTGTCTGAATGCCTCAACAACCTGAAGTCTTTTCAAAGCTTCATTCTTTCTTTGCTGTGAAGTTTCAGTATTTGCTTTATGACGCAATTCATAAGACAAAGAATCTAAATCCAATCGCTTTAACAATTCATAAAGTGCATTTGCACCCATTTTTGCGATGAATTTATTTGGATCTGAATCATCTAAATAAGCATTTTCCTTTGGAAGTGTATCTAGAATATCTAGGTACTCTTCTTCAGTTAGAAAATCCAAATACTCTAATGGCTCTCCTTGTGGACCATTGGCTTCACCCGCCTGAATTACCACATAACGCTCATAATAAATAATCGTATCTAGTTTTTTGGTTGGCAAACCTAACAAATAACCAATTTTATTTGGAAGCGACTTGAAGTACCATATGTGCGCCACAGGAACAACTAATGAAATGTGCCCCATTCGCTCACGACGAACTTTTTTCTCAGTTACTTCAACACCACAACGGTCACAAACGATTCCTTTGTATCGGATTCTTTTGTATTTACCACAGTGACATTCGTAATCTTTTACCGGGCCAAAAATTCGTTCACAGAACAAACCATCTCTCTCTGGCTTGTATGTTCTGTAGTTAATGGTTTCCGGCTTCAATACTTCACCATGTGATTTTTCTAAAATCATTTCTGGAGAAGCAAGGCTTATTGTGATTTTAGAGAACCTGCTTGTCTCTTTATTTTCTCTTCTAAAAGCCATAAATATATTGTATTATGTTTAAAATAATCTTTTTAAGTTCGAATTAAACGTTAGCCTTAGCATCCTCTGTTAAAGTGATGTTTAGACCTAAGCCTCTTAATTCATGTAGCAATACATTAAAGGATTCTGGAATACCTGGTACAGGCATTGTTTCACCTTTTACAATTGCTTCGTAAGCCTTCGCTCTTCCCATTACATCATCAGACTTAATGGTCAAGATTTCTTGCAAGATATTGGCAGCACCAAATGCTTCCAATGCCCAAACTTCCATCTCTCCAAATCGCTGACCACCAAATTGCGCTTTACCACCAAGTGGTTGTTGTGTAATAAGTGAGTATGGTCCAATTGAACGAGCATGCATCTTATCTTCAACCATGTGACCTAATTTCAGCATGTAAATGATACCAACTGTTGCTGGTTGATCAAAACGCTCACCTGTTCCACCATCTTGCAAGTATGTTCTACCTGATTTTGGAAGTCCAGCTTGTTCGGTATACTTATCAATTTCATCCATGCTTGCACCGTCAAAAATTGGAGTAGAAAACTTAAGTCCTAATTTTTCACCTGCCCACCCTAGCACTGTTTCGTAAATCTGTCCTAAGTTCATTCGAGAAGGTACACCAAGTGGATTCAATACAATATCAACTGGTGTTCCATCGTCTAAGAATGGCATGTCTTCATGACGAACAATTTTTGCAACAATACCTTTGTTACCGTGACGTCCCGCCATTTTATCACCAACTTTCAACTTACGTTTTTTCGCTAAATAAACCTTAGCCAACTTCATGATTCCGGTTGGTAACTCATCACCAACAGTTAAAGCATATTTCTTACGCTTATACTTTCCTTGAATCTCGGTCGCCTTCATGTTGTGGTTATGCAACATGGTTTTAATGGTTTCGTTCAATTCATCAGAAGTTGTCCAGTTTTTATAATCGATAAATGCAAAGTCATCAATTCGTTGCAATACTTTTTGAGTGAATTTTGTTCCTTTAGGAATAATTTCTTCACTGTAATAGTTGGTAATTCCTTGTGCAGTTTTACCATTTACAACGCTGTATAGCTTTTCAATTAATCGCTCCTTTAAAGCAGAAATTTCTTTGCTTTCTTCTTCTTCTAACTTAGCAATAATGTTCTTCTCGTCGGCTCTAGACTTCCTGTCTTTAACAGCTCGTTCAAACAACTTCTTATCAACTACAACACCTTTTGTCGATGGTGGAACTTTTAATGAAGCATCCTTTACATCACCTGCTTTGTCACCAAAAATGGCTCTCAACAACTTCTCTTCAGGAGTAGGATCTGATTCTCCTTTTGGAGTAATCTTTCCAATTAGAATATCACCTTCTTTTACTTTGGCTCCGATTCTAATCAATCCGTTCTCATCTAGGTCAGCAGTTGCTTCCTCACTAACGTTTGGAATATCAGCAGTTAACTCCTCTACTCCTCGCTTAGTATCTCTTACTTCAAGTGTAAATTCATCAACGTGTATAGATGTAAATAAATCTTCTGAAACTACTTTCTCTGAAATCACAATCGCATCCTCAAAGTTGTATCCTTTCCATGGCATAAATGCCACTTTAAGGTTTCTACCTAGTGCTAATTCGCCTTTTTCAGTAGCGTAACCTTCACAAAGTACTTGACCCTTAATTACCTTTTCGCCTTTTGATACAATCGGGTTCAAGTTAATGGTGGTACTTTGGTTGGTCTTTTTATATTTCGTTAAAGGATATGTTTTAGTTGATTCAGTAAATGAAACCAATTCTTCTTCTTCGCTTCTTTCGTAAGTAACAATGATCTTATTGGCATCAACATACTCAACAACTCCCTTTCCTTCAGCATTAATCAATACTCTAGAGTCGATGGCTACTTGCTTCTCTAAACCAGTACCAACAATTGGTGAGTCAGGCTGCAATAAAGGCACTGCCTGACGCTGCATGTTTGATCCCATCAAGGCTCTGTTAGCATCATCATGCTCCAAGAATGGAATTAATGACGCTGCAATAGAAGCAATCTGGTTAGGAGCAACATCCATTAAAGTCAGTTCACTTGGATCTGCTAATGGAAAGTCTCCTTCGTATCTTGCTTTTACACGTTCAGTTTCGAAAACACCTTTTTCGTCTATAATTGCATTTGCTTGTGCAATTGTTTGCTCATCTTCTTCTTCAGCACTCAAGTAAATTACTTCCTTAGAATTTAAAGATACTTTACCTTCTTTTACTTTTCGGTAAGGTGTTTCAATAAACCCTAATCTATTCACTTTTGCGTAAACACATAATGAAGAAATCAAACCAATGTTTGGTCCCTCTGGTGTTTCAATCGGACAAAGTCTTCCGTAGTGAGTATAGTGAACATCTCGAACCTCAAATCCTGCTCTTTCACGTGAAAGACCTCCAGGCCCTAGTGCGGACATTCTTCTTTTGTGGGTTACCTCAGATAATGGATTCGTTTGATCCATAAATTGAGACAACTGGTTGGTTCCAAAAAACGAGTTAATTACTGCAGACAAAGTCTTCGCATTAATCAAATCGGCAGGCGTAAATACTTCATTATCTCTAACGTTCATTCGCTCACGGATAGTTCTAGCCATACGCGCCAAACCAACACCAAATTGGTTGTAAAGCTGCTCACCTACTGTTCTAACACGTCGATTACTCAAGTGGTCAATATCATCCACATCAGCTTTTGAGTTAATCAATTCAATCAAATACTTGATGATTGAGATGATATCCTCACGTGTTAATATTTTAGTATTAGGCTCAATACTTAAGCCTAATTTTTTATTGATTCTATATCTTCCTACTTCACCTAAATCATATCTAGTTTCAGAGAAAAATAATTTATCAATTACACCTCTTGCCGTTTCCTCATCTGGTGGCTCAGAGTTTCTCAATTGACGATAAATGTGCTCAACAGCTTCTTTTTCTGAGTTAGAAGGGTCTTTTTGCAAAGTGTTGTAAATGATTGCAAAATCAGCTGAGTTAATATCTTCTTTATGAAGGATAATTGTTTTTGCTCCAGCCTCAAGAATGGCATCAATGTGCTCTTTCTCCAATAAAGTTTCACGATCAATTACGACTTCGTTTCTTTCAATAGAAACAACTTCACCAGTATCTTCATCTACAAAATCTTCTACCCATGTTCTCAATACACGAGCTGCAAGTTTTCTACCCAATGCTCTTTTTAAGCCAGCTTTACTTACTTTAATTTCATCGGCCAATTCAAAAATATCCAAGATATCTTTATCGAATTCAAAACCAATTGCACGAAGCAATGTCGTTACAGGTAACTTTTTCTTTCGATCGATATAAGCATACATTACATTGTTAATGTCTGTAGCAAATTCAATCCATGATCCTTTAAAAGGAATAACACGAGCAGAATACAATTTAGTTCCATTCGCATGTCGCGACTGTCCAAAGAAAACTCCTGGAGATCTGTGTAGCTGGGATACGATTACACGCTCCGCACCATTCACCAAGAAAGTTCCTTTTGGTGTCATGTAAGGAATTGTTCCCAAATAAACATCCTGAACAATGGTTTCAAAGTCCTCGTGCTCTGGGTCTGTACAATACAGTTTCAATTTTGCTTTTAACGGAACACTGTAAGTTAATCCGCGATCGATACACTCATCGATACTATAGCGTGGAGGATCTACGAAGTAGTCCAAAAATTCTAATACGAACTGATTTCTAGCATCAGTTATTGGAAAGTTCTCACTGAATACCCTGTATAGACCTTCCGTATCCCTAAATTCGGGTGAAGTATCTAACTGGAAAAAATCTTGAAAAGATTGTAACTGAATGTCAAGAAAATCAGGATAATCAAGTTTATTTTTTATTGATGCAAAATTGATTCTATTCTGCTGTGTTGGTAATGATGCGTTGGCCATCTCAAGAAGTAATTAATTAATACTTTGATATAGATATAAATAAACAAGAAAGGGTTTAGACCTCCTCTGCTTTATAGCAGAGGAGATTTAAACCTAAATAGATTAGTTGTGCTTTATTTTATTTAAGCTCAACTTCAGCTCCTGCCTCTTCTAATTGTTTTTTAAGAGATTCAGCTTCGTCTTTTGCAACACCTTCCTTCACAGGCTTAGGTGCTCCGTCAACTAATTCTTTAGCTTCTTTCAATCCAAGTCCTGTCAATTCTTTAACCAATTTAACAACAGCTAATTTTGATCCACCAGCAGCAGTTAATATTACGTCAAATTCTGACTTTTCTTCAGCAGCAGCGTCTCCACCACCACCAGCAGGACCAGCAACAGCTACAGCTGCAGCAGCAGGCTCAATGCCATACTCGTCTTTAAGGATATCTGCTAATTCGTTTACATCTTTTACTGTCAAGTTAACTAACTCTTCAGCAAGCGCTTTTAAATCCGCCATTTTATTTTGATTTTAATAGTTATAATTTATATGAGTTGAGAGTGCGTACATGTTTAAGCTTCCCTTTCGGAAAGTGTTTTTACAATTCCTGAAAGTTTACTTCCGCTTGACTGTAAAGCAGAAATAACATTTTTCGTTGGAGATTGTAAGATTGCAATAATATCTGCAATAACTTCTTCCTTAGATTTAATTTCAGAAAGTGCTTCTATTTTATCGTCACCGATATAAGTTCCTTCATCTATATATGCTCCTTTAAGGATTGGTTTATCACTTTTCTTTCTGAATTCTTTAATCAACTTTGCCGGAGCATTACCAATTTCAGAGAACATAATAGAAGTATTTCCTTTCAGAATTTCGTAGAATTCTTCATAACTTCCTTCTGCCGATTCTAGAGCTTTTCTCAACAAAGTGTTTTTAACCACATTCATTGATACTTCTCTTTTATGAGCTAATCTTCTTAATCGAGTCGTGCTTTCTGCATCTAATTCAGAAATATCAGCCAAATAGAATACACTATTTGCATTTAATTTAGCTGAAAGCTCTTTTACTATTTCTTCTTTTTCTTGTCGTGTCATTACTAATAATATAGAATGATGAATAAATTTAGTCTTCTATGAATCTTTTTGGATCAATATGTATTCCTGGAGTCATAGTACCTGAAATACAAATACTTTTAAGGTAAACACCTTTAGCAGCAACTGGCTTCAATTTAACAATTGTCTGAATCATTTCTCTTCCATTTTCTAGGATTTTTTCAGCGTCAAATGAAGCTCTTCCTATAGAAGTATGAATAATTCCAAACTTGTCTACTTTAAAGTCAATCTTTCCGGCTTTAACTTCGGATACAGCTTTAGCTACATCCATTGTTACAGTGCCTGATTTAGGGTTTGGCATTAAACCTCTTGGTCCTAATACTCTACCTAAAGCACCTACTTTCCCCATTACACTAGGCATGGTAACAATTACGTCAACATCAGTCCATCCGCCTTTAATTTTCTCTACATATTCATCTAGTCCAACAAAGTCTGCTCCTGCTTCTTTTGCTTCTTCTTCCTTATCTGGAGTAACTAAAGCTAATACACGAACTGTTTTACCAATTCCGTGTGGTAGACTTACTGTTCCTCTCACCATCTGATTTGCTTTTCGTGGATCTACACCCAATCGAACACTTAAATCAATTGAAGCATCAAAGTTGGTAGTAGAAATTTCTTTTACCAAAGCCGAAGCTTCTTTCAAAGAATATAATTTTTCCTTATCTACCTTAGATAGCGCTTCTTTACGCTTTTTTGTTAATGTTGCCATATTCCTTTAGTTTCCGTTGTTAAAACGGTTTTTTCCCTTTTACATTGATTCCCATGCTTCTTGCTGTTCCAGCAACCATACTCATCGCTGACTCCAGTTTAAAAGCATTTAAATCTTCCATTTTATCTTCAGCAATTTCTTTAACATGATCCCATGTTACTGAAGCTACTTTAATTCGGTTAGGTTCAGCTGAACCAGACTTCACTTTTGTTTTTTCAAGCAATTGAACTGCTGCTGGTGGAGTCTTTAGAATAAAATCAAATGATTTATCTCCGTAAACTGTAATCACCACAGGAACTACTTTTCCTGCTTTATCTTGAGTTCTTCCGTTGAATTGTTTACAAAAATCCATGATGTTCACACCCTTAGCACCTAATGCAGGTCCTACTGGAGGAGAAGGGTTTGCAGCACCACCTCTAATTTGTAACTTAATTATTGCACTTACTTCTTTAGCCATTTCTCGCTATATTAACTGTAATTATGATTCTTTTTCAACTTGCAAGAAACTTAATTCTAATGGTTGTTTTCTTCCAAAAATCTTAACCATTACTTTCAATTTCTTTTTCTCTTCATTTATTTCTTCAATCGTTCCATTAAAACCGTTGAATGGACCATCAATCACTTTGATCGACTCTCCAACAATAAATGGAATATTGATTTCTTCTTCATTTTCTGCTAGCTCATCGACTTTACCTAAAATTCGATTCACTTCAGACTGTCTCAATGGCAATGGCTCCCCTCTTTTTTCAGCACCTAAAAATCCAATCACATTTGTGGTTTTTTGGATTAAGTGAGGAATTTCTCCTACTAAATTTGCCTCAATCAATATATATCCTGGGAAAAAACTTCGTTCTTTACTAACTTTTTTCCCATTTCTAATTTGGTAGATTTTTTCCGTTGGAATTAAAATCTGACTAACATAGTCAGACAATCCTTGGCGGCTAATTTCATCTTCCAAGTAAAGTTTCACTTTCTTTTCCTTCCCACTAATCGCTCTAACAACGTACCACTTTTTATTATTCTCGCTCATGCCTAATGCTTCCTTCAGTTGTTAAAATAAACTATAGATGTATTCCATCAATCTACTAAATGTAGAATCCATCAAAAAGATAATCAGAGAAATAATTATAGAAGCAATCATTACGACAACTCCACTACTTTGTAATTCGCTCCAAGTTGGCCAACTTACTTTGTTAAGCAACTCGTCTGAAGACTCTTCAATGTATGTTCTTAATTTAGACATCTATTTATTTTTCTCTGCACGGGTGGAGAGACTCGAACTCCCAGCCAATGGTTTTGGAGACCACTACTCTACCAATTGAGCTACACCCGTATTTCTTAAAAGTCAAGAAAAGGCGTCCCCGCCTCTGGAGGGGACACCTTTACTTGTATTCATTAGTCATTAATTACTCGATAATTTCAGTAACCTGTCCAGCACCTACAGTTCTACCACCTTCTCTGATCGCAAATTGCAAACCTTTGTTGATAGCTACTTTGTTGATCAAGTGAACAGTAATTGTTACGTTATCGCCAGGCATTACCATTTCTCTTCCTTCTTCTAGGAAAATCTCTCCAGTAACATCTGTTGTTCTCAAATAAAATTGAGGACGGTATTTATTTTGAAATGGAGTGTGACGTCCACCTTCTTCTTTTTTCAAGATATACACCTCAGCTTTAAACTTAGTGTGAGGAGTAATTGATCCAGGCTTGGCAATAACCATTCCTCTAGAAATATCTTTCTTTTCAATACCTCTCAACAATAATCCAACGTTATCTCCAGCTTCACCTCTGTCCAATATCTTTCTAAACATTTCAACACCAGTAACAACTGTCTTTCTTCCGTCAGCACCCATACCGTTCAACTCTACTTCTTCACCAGAGTTTACAACTCCAGTTTCGATTCTTCCAGTTGCAACAGTACCACGACCAGTAATTGAGAATACATCTTCAACTGGCATCAAGAATGGCTTATCTGTATCACGTGGAGGAATTGGAATAAAGCTATCAACCGCATCCATCAATTCCATTACTTTATCTTCCCACTGAGCTTCACCGTTCAAAGCACCAAGTGCAGAGCCAGTAATGATAGGTGTATTGTCACCATCAAAATCATAAAAGCTCAACAATTCTCTAATTTCCATTTCAACCAACTCTAACAACTCTTCGTCGTCAACCATGTCAGCTTTGTTCATAAAAACAACAATCTTTGGCACACCAACCTGACGAGCTAAAAGAATGTGCTCTCTAGTTTGTGGCATAGGACCATCAGTAGAAGCTACTACTAAGATAGCGCCATCCATTTGAGCAGCACCAGTTACCATGTTCTTAACGTAATCGGCGTGACCAGGACAATCTACGTGTGCGTAATGTCTGTTCTCTGTAGAATACTCTACGTGCGACGAGTTAATGGTAATACCTCTTTCTTTTTCTTCAGGAGCGTTATCAATTTTATCGAAAGCTACTTGATCAGAATACCCTTTTTTTGCAAGTACTGTTGTAATTGCAGCTGTTAAAGTGGTTTTTCCGTGGTCAACGTGACCAATAGTCCCAATATTTAAGTGTGGTTTTGACCGGTCAAAATTTTCTTTAGCCATGACTAATTGTTTTTGTTAAGTTTATTTAAATTAATTAATAGGTTATCTTATATTTCTTTGTTCATCTAGAGCCAATGAGGGGAATTGAACCCCTGACCTCTTCCTTACCAAGGAAACGCTCTACCCCTGAGCTACATCGGCAATGACTTTCGTTATTTTTTCGAAAAAAAAGAGCGGGAAACCGGATTCGAACCGGCGACCCTCAGCTTGGAAGGCTGATGCTCTAGCCAGCTGAGCTACTCCCGCTTTTTAATCTTCAATTGCGTGGGGAGAGCAGGATTCGAACCTACGAAGGCGTAGCCAACAGATTTACAGTCTGTCCTCGTTGACCGCTTGAGTATCCCCCCAATACATTTACATTCAATACTTTCTAAGAACGATGAGCCGATGGAGGGATTCGAACCCCCGACATGCTGATTACAAATCAGCTGCTCTGGCCAACTGAGCTACATCGGCAAAATGTCACAAACCTTTTTCAAGGCCATCAGAAATAGCCCTGAAAAAGGTCTGCAAATTTATAAAAAAGTATATTATCTTAAAACAATATTTGACATTTTTTTTAACGACTTAATTAAGGGAAAATCAAAATCGCTAAACATCCCGCCGTTATTAGATTCCTCTTACCTTTTCTTTACGTTTTCTTGCTTGTCTTCGGAGTGCTTCTGCTACCTCATCTGTAGCAGCTTCAAAATTCTTAGCTGTTTTTTTGGCAAATAAGTCATGTCCGGGGATCAGTAATCGTATTTCTACGGTCTTATTTTCAATTTCGTGTTTGTTTTCAACTTTTAAGTAGACATCCGCTTCAACAATCCCTTCAAAATGCTGGCCGACTTTATTAATTCTCTCTTGAATAAAGTTGATTAATTTGACATCTGCGTCAAAATTAGTAGAGTTTACAACTGTTTTTATATCCATAATAAATAGTTTATGCTCTTGGGTGAGCTTGTTTATAAATATTTTTTAATTTCTCAATCGAATTATGCGTATAAACCTCTGTCGCCGAAAGACTTGAGTGACCCAATAATTCTTTAATGGTATTCAAATCAGCCCCATTGTTCAACATATGTGTAGCAAATGTATGCCTCAATACATGAGGACTTTTTTTACTTGAGGTTGTAACTTGACTAAGATAGTCATTAACCTTTCGATAGACAAATTTTGGATAAAGCTTTTCACCTTTATTCGTTAAAAATAAATACGGTGATGAATAAGTCTTCTTTTTTTCTTCCAAATAGGGCTTCAATTGATTCACTAATTTCGAATGAATAGGAACTACTCGTTCCTTATTTCTTTTACCCAAAACTTTTATGCTGTTATCGTAAAAGTCAATACTAGAATCTTTCAAGCCAATTAGCTCACTAAGTCGAATCCCACAGGAATACAACACCTCTATAATTAAAGCATCCCTTTTACCAATGAGGCTATCATCAAAAGCAAACAACCGGAGAAGATCATCCATCTCAGATGTTTTAAAAAAGGCTGGCAGTGGTTTCTGAACTTTAGGAGAAACTAATTTTGAAGTAGGCAAACTAGATATTTCTCCCTGCTTCAATAAGTAGTTATAAAATGACTTTAAACTAGATATTTTTCGATTAACTGTCTTAGGACTAATGCCTTGCTCCATTAAACTCACCAGCCAAGATCGAAGTGCTGGAGAAGTAGCTAATTGAATTTCTAATTCAAACTCATTATTGAGAAATTTCTGTACCTGCAACAAATCAGTTTGATACGAAATCAAGGTATGCTTTGAATATCGCTTCACTTTTTCAAGGTATTGAAGAAAGGATTCAATAGACATGTTTACAGCATTTAATTCACTCCTAAATTAAGCAAGAGATTTGAAATCTAGCTGTTAAAAAATTTGAAAAGGAAAGCACTTTACTATTTCCCAATATTTACAGCGAGTCCAACCAACATTAGAAGCTGCAAATCTTCCCCTGCTTCTTGATAATCATCAAGGGCATAAAAGCGGATTATATTTGGAACGTCCTGGGCTACAGCTAGTCCTTTCGCTTGAATAAACCATTTTTTACCAAGCTGATATTTGACTTCCGCTCCGAAATTAATATTAAGCATCATTCGTGTTGTCCCGCTCCAAAAGGTCTCTAAGTTTAAACCAGTCCCAATTTGTAGGTTTCCAGAAAACTTTTTAGTCAGCTGTTTTGAAAAATACTTTGAAGCTGTGAATCCCGTATTGCTAACCAAGCCCCTAAATATTTCTCGATCAATTAGTTCAAGCTCAAGCCAAGAGTCCGCTCCATAAGAGTATAGAGAAAATCCATAGTTAGGCAGTTTATTGGAATCTAAAAAAGTAAAATCAGTTTGAAAAGCTAGCCCATTGTAGTAATTTACATTAGTACTCGCGTTTTCAACAACATACAATGCAGCAGGCCCTCCACCTGCAGCAACTTGAAAGCGTTGTGCAGAAATTTTTGATAAGCCCAGCAGAAGAGTTAATGCAAGAGTTAAAGAAAATTGAAGAAGGATAGATTTTTTCATGACAAGTTGTTGATTTGTTCTTTGTTTAATTCTTTAAAACTAATGTGAATTCGGGATAAAATTTAATTCTATTTTGTTTTACAGCCTAACGATAACATCTGTTAATCAAAGCCTTAATTTGCTCTTATAAAATATATTTTCATCTCGTTAGATTCCTTTTACTTTTTTCCATTAATGAAAAAAGTAAACAAAAAAATCTAGGCCGGTTACAGCTTTTAAGCTCTCCACTCCTAAATGGCGATGATTTCAGTGATCTCCTTTGACAAGCAATGGAGCTTCTTCAATCATTAGCCCCATTTAGTTTGCTCCAAACTTAAAACCTGAAAAAGGCCATCCAACATAAGTAAGATTTCGATTTAAATTCAACCAACTTTCTTACTCAAATATCTGATTGATAACCACTAAATAAACCGAACTCACGTTAAAACTTGTAAAATCTAAACTTATTTTATTTAATCTAGATTTTTAATATAAAAAAACCACTTTAAAGCAATGATTTCTCATTTTCTCCAAAGTGGTGTAATATTATAATAAGGCAAAGTAGCTTAAGCTTCTTCTTCTCTTCTCATTTTCTCGATGTAGATGGCTTTCTTAATCTCTTCTCTACGCTCTACAGATGGCTTGGTAAATTGTTGTCTAGCTCGCAACTCTTTAACAGTGCCAGTACGTTCGTACTTTTTCTTAAACTTTTTAAGCGCTCTTTCTATATTTTCGCCTTCCTTTACGGGTACAATTAACATGTGTCGTATTTTTTATTGGAGTGCAAAAGTAATATTTTTTTATAAAACTGCAAGCTCTCATTAAAACTTCTTTATTACTTTAAAACTTCTCTAGAGATTACTAATTTTTGAATCTCAGAGGTTCCTTCACCTATGGTACATAACTTGGAATCGCGGTAAAATTTCTCTACAGGAAACTCTTTTGTATAGCCATATCCACCAAAAATTTGAACTGCTTCCGTTGAAGCTCTCACACAAACTTCTGAAGCATAATATTTAGCATAGGCAGACTCTTTGGTCATTTTTTTGCCTTTATTTTTCATATCAGCAGCTTGATGAGTCAACAATTCTGCCGCTTCAATTTCAGTAGCCATATCAGCTAACTTAAACCCAATTGCTTGAAAATTAGCAATGGGTTGACCAAATTGCTCTCTCTCTTTTGCATACTTTATTGAAGCTTCATAAGCCCCTTTTGCTATTCCTAAAGATAAAGCTGCTATTGAAATTCTTCCTCCATCTAAAACTTTCATCGCTTGCTGAAAGCCATCTCCTTCTTTTCCAAGAATCATGCTCTCATGAACTCTGCAGTTGTCAAAAATAACTTCCGCAGTTTCTGAAGCACGCATTCCTAACTTATCCTCCTTTTTACCGGCCTTTAATCCTGGATTGCTTCGTTCAACAATAAATGAAGTCATCCCATGAGAATCTAGCAATTCGCCAGTCCTGGCAATTACCACCATCACATCAGAAGAAATTCCATGAGTAATCCAACATTTAGTGCCGTTTAATACCCATTCATCTCCATCCTTTTTAGCGGTGCATTTCATGCGCATAGCGTCAGACCCAGTATTTGGCTCAGTTAGACCCCAGGCTCCAATGTGTTCAGCAGAGGCCAGTTTAGGTAAATACTTCTTCTTTTGCTCTTCATTTCCAAAAGCTAAAATATGACCTGTACACAATGAATTGTGAGCCGCCATTGAAAGTCCGATAGAACCACACACCTTAGCTATTTCAGTTATAGCTGTAATGTATTCGTGGTAACCAAAACCTGAACCTCCATATTCGGTTGGTACCAAAACCCCCATCATTCCCAATTCACCCATCTTCTTGAAAAGCTCAACTGGAAACTCTTGAGATTCATCCCACTTCATCAAATTTGGTACTATTTCTTTTGCAGCAAAATCTTTTGCCATTCCAGCAATCATTTCCTGATTTTCTGTGTAGTTAAAATCCATATTCTAATAAGTTACTATTCCGTAAATTTGTTCGCTAAATGCGTTAATTTTTTCTTTGCCTTTCAAGAACTCCAAAATTACTAAAAAGGAAAACCCTGCTACTACTGCCTGCTGTTTTTCAACTAATAATGCTGCCGCTGCCGCTGTTCCTCCAGTAGCTAATAAATCATCGTGTATTAACACCCTAGAATTTGGTTTAATCGCATCCTCATGGACTTCAATAACTGCAGAACCATATTCCAAATCATATTCATGTGAAATTGTTTTATAAGGAAGTTTTCCTTTTTTCCTTATTGGGATAAATGGGATATTTAATTCTTGTGCAATAAGCAGCCCCCAAAAAAAACCTCTACTTTCAATTCCCATTACAGCATCTAAGTTTAAGTCTTGAGCAGCTTTCACAAAAGCCATTGTAATTTCCCTTGTAAGGGCTGGATTCTCCAAAATAGGCATGATATCCTTAAAAAGGATTCCTTTTTTTGGAAAATCAGGCACATCGCGAATGGTCGACTTTATTTGTTGAGTTAGTTCTTCATTTTGCATCTAACGACAGGATATTTTTAGTTTGACTGCAAAAAAACGAAAACTATGTGCAATTAACTCTTGATTGAATTAGTATTTTAAATAGGGCTCTATTTTCAGAAAGAGTGAATCACTCACCAAAGCAGATTGCTTTATCTCATTGACATTCCTATAGGGACCATGTTGCTCCCGATATTTCACTATTGAATTAGCGACCTTCCAATAGATATAGGGGTGAGCTTTCAAAGAGTCAATGCTTGCTCGATTTATATCAACTTTTCGAATTGGCACACTATTTAAAACAAGCTGAGTATCCAACTTTTGTAAAGTTTCAGGTTTTAGTCCCCAAATCTCTTTCAATTGTTCTTTTGAAACAAAACCACCAAGCTCTCTTCGATATTCTACTATTTTTAAAGCAAAATAATCTCCAATACCATACAGCTTTTTAAGCTCAGCAGTGTCTGCTGAATTGATCAATACTTTAGGGTAAGTTCTAACTTTGTTATCCCACCTTTTATAGTCCTTCTCACCTGTTTTTTCTTTGAATTCTCTTTGGCCATTAGTTTTATCAACTGAGGAAGGAAGCAATATATGTGGCTCCAGTTTGGAATAAAGTTCATCCGAAACAGTGTACATTTTCTGTACATCAGTTTTTACCTTAAAGGACCCTCCCTTCTTTTCATACTTTTTTATTGTCTCAGCTTGCTTTTTGCTCAAACCAAGCTTTTGCCATTTTTCAATAGACAAGTTATTGGGATTAAAGTCAAATAATTGTGCAGTATTTGAGTCATTAGAACTCGATTTATTTTCGGACAGCTCTTCTTTACTGAATTGCTGATCATTAATTTCAATAGCATGCTGAAGACTATCAATATTAATGGTAGAAAGTTCTGGCTCAGGATTGATAAAAATGAGTAACTCCTTAATAATTATCAACACTACGATTAATACTATTAAACTAAGTGTTCCTCGACGTTCTGATTTATTGAAGTGAAAATAATCTTTTACTGATGGGCTCATTGCTTTTAATCAACCCGAAACTAATCAATTTTTAGTTTAACACCATCTCAACGCTCTCAGATTTGGCGCATGGCTTTAGCATAAGTGGAATATGTTGGTAGCTTGAATCCTGAATAGATAGTGCTTCTTTTGCCAATTGAAAGTCTGCTAACCCAAGGCCAAAATAAAATACGGCATCAAATGTTTTACCCTGCTCAAGGTTCGGTACTGAAATTATTATGGTATCAATCACTCCATTTGATGGTTGAACTTTGAATTCTTCAACAGCCTTTTTATTAATACCATAGAAGAGTGTATCCGTTGCAGAAAAAACCAAATTTCCAGCTAAGTTAACTTTGATTGATGTTTGGTTATTTCTATAAAGCTCAAGCTGCTGATCAATATTTAGTTTTATATCACTAATGATAGTTTCAAAGCTGTTTGTTTTAATCAACAGTAAGTCTCCTGTCCCCTCATCATCTTCTTCTAACTCATAAGCGAAACTAAATTGTCCAGACGCATTTGTAACTGCCGTTCCCAAAATGATCGGATCTCCAAAATCGACCCCAATATTTGCTTTTAGTGCAACTTCAGCATTGGAAAGCTTATTTTCACAGTCTTGATAAAGTGTGCCACTGACCATATTTACTCTTGTTTCTTCACGACAAGCAAATAGTGCAGTTAGCATTACTAGAAAACACCAAGTATTTCTTTTCACTTATTTAAATTTTTTAATGGCACCACTTTTTACTCGTTCAAAATAAGATATCATATCCGTCCTAACCTCTTTAGAAAGCAAGACTAAACCAAGAATATTTGGAAATGCCATACCCAAGATCATTAAATCAGAAAAGTCAAGTACTGCACCTAATCCTACTGATGAACCTATAACAATAAAAATTAAGAATAGTGCCTTATAGGAATAGTCAGCTACTTTACTATTACCAAACAAATAGGTCCATGCTTTTAATCCATAGTAAGACCATGATATCATTGTTGAGAATGCAAACAAGAAAATCGCTACAACTAACACTAAAGAGAACCAAGGAAATACACTACTAAAAGCAGCTGAAGTTAACTCAGACCCTTCTAAACCACTTGTACCATCAGCATAACCAGTAAAAACTAACACTAAAGCCGTCATCGTACAAACTACCACTGTATCGACAAATGGCTCTAACAAGGCAACGATTCCTTCGCTAACTGGCTCATTGGTTTTAGACGCTGAGTGGGCAATTGATGCTGAACCAACACCAGCTTCATTTGAAAAAGCCGCTCGTTGAAAACCAACTATTAAAACTCCAATTACTCCTCCTTTTATAGCTGGTGAATTAAATGCTCCTTCATAAATTTCTACAAAAACATCACCTACATTACCAAAGTTCATTCCTATAATAATCAATGAAAACAAGACGTAAAGCCCGGCCATGAATGGAACAATTTTATCAGTTACCTTAGCTATACTTTTTATCCCACCAATAATTACAACACCAACAAGTAAGGCCAATACAATCCCAAAGGATACTCCCATTCCATTCAATGAAGGGAATTCACTAGAAAGTTGAGCAAAAGCTTGATTCGCTTGAAACATATTTCCACCTCCTAAGGAACCTCCAATACAAAGTATGGAAAACAAAACGGCAAGCACTTTACCTAACCCACCTAAATTTTTCTTTTTTAAGCCTTCACTCAAGTAATACATAGGTCCACCAGATATTTCACCTTTGTCGTTTACTTTTCTATACTTTACACCTAAAGTACATTCAACAAACTTGCTCGACATACCAATAAGGCCAGCAATAATCATCCAAAATGTGGCTCCAGGCCCACCAAGGCTTATAGCTACTGCAACACCAGCAATATTCCCTAGCCCTACTGTGGCGGAAAGGGCTGTAGTTAATGCTTGAAAGTGAGAAACTTCCCCTACCTTATTATCCGGGTCATCAAAATCCCCCCTTACCAATCGAAATGCCTGCTTCACTCCTCTAGCATTTATAAAACGCATTCGAATCGTAAAAAACAATGCTCCTAAAACCAACCAAACAACAATAAATGGAATTCCTTTTTCTTGAACTGTTCCATTGGGATGCAAAACAGGCTGCTTCTCATCATAAATTATTGAAGCCAAATTTTCAGCACCAACAGTAATAACATCTTGAATGTTACTTTCATCAAGTATAACATCTCCAGCTGCTGTATTGTGTCGTAATTTACCATCAGCATTGGCATACATTTTTACATCTCTTTCATTATCTTGAGTAACAACAGCAATCCAATCGCCTTCTTTAACGTATTCTCCTTCTTCAACTATCCACTCTTTTAGCGTAATTTTTTCAACTTCAGGATTTGCCCAACCTGCTGCTTTTACATTTTTCAAGTCTGCATAAACTACAGGATCGTATAAACCTAGGTCTGAAAATGGATCCCAAAAAAGCACATTAGTCATCACATTTACTATAGGCTTAAACCATGCATTGATGTGTTCTGAGGACGACTCCAAAGGAACTTTACCTTCTAGATTTATGGAGTTTCCATCAGCATCTGTCACCTCAACTGAAAACTTACTCCCTTCGGTAAGTTTATTGTAACTATTGGACTCAAGGCTTACATCTTTAATCGACCAACGATAAGTAAAAGGTGGCACCCCTCCAGTCGTTTGAACATAAGCTATACCATTATTAATTTCTGCAGAGGGATTTTCTAATTTAAGCTCAGCATCAAAATTACTTGCCAATAATAAGTTTGTAGAAAAACTAAAAAATAGAAATAAGAAATTTTTAATCATAGGTCATTTTTTTGTAAGCCAACAAATATAATTGATTTGAAATGGGAAGCCTAAAATTATTCAAATAAAGTAAGTGATGTCACCCTATTAATTGATCAATTTCAGAGTTGCTTGGTCAACACTTTCAATCCTTCTTCAAAGGTGTGTGGTTGATATCCCAAAACATTCATTGCTTTTGAAATATTGAAACCAGTTTTTGGAGGTCGTTTAGCCGCTTGATTTAGAGCTTTTGAGCTTATTTCTTGAATAATAGAATCGTCTAATTGATAAAATCTAGCTACCCTTCTAACCAGTTCAGTAATGCTCATAAAATCCTTACCTGAAAGATGAAACAGCCCCTCTGCTCCTTTTTCAGCAATTAAGATACAAGCATCAGCTAGGTCTTCGGCCAAAGTAGGTGAACGAAATTGATCATTGACAATGTTTAAGGGCGCTCTTTTCTCAAGCGCTCCTTTCGCCCATAAGACGATGTTGGATCGACTCATGTTTTCTGCAATACCATAGACAATTATTGTTCTTCCAATTGCCCATTTGGTTTTCGCCTGTTGAACTATTTTTTCAGAGGCTAGTTTTGACTTACCATAATAACTCAAGGGGTTTGGTTCATCAGTTTCTTTATATGGACCATCCTCTCCATCAAAAACAAAATCGGTTGAAAGATGAATAAAATGTGCTTGGTGCTCTTCTGAAGCTTTTACTAAGTAATCTACTGCATCTACATTCAGTTTCCAACACCCCTCTTTATCCGATTCACAGGCATCAACATTTGTCATTGCAGCGGTGTTGATTACAACGGTGGGCTTGTATTCGTTAAATAGGGAGTCAACTTCATTTTGGCTTGTAATGTCGAGTGATTTATATCGATAACCTGCTTGATCACTAATCCTATTCTTGCCTTTTGAACTGGCGATTAAATTGATGTTAGGTTTCCCCTTCAGTTTATGCACTAGCTTTTGCCCTAACAATCCATTACTACCAGTTATTAATATCGTTTGCATTCAATTTATTTTTGGATGTGAGCTTCGAAAGTAAAACGCATAATACATATCATTCCCATTCTACTAATTTGTCGATTTGGTCAACCATTCCTAAAACAAACAACTTAGAACCTTCAGAAATAGTTGTTTCAGGGGAAGGGTTTAAAACATACTTACCTTCTTTTGTTTTTAGTCCAACAATGTTTGCACCTGACCTTTTACGCACGTGAAGATCTCCAATAGACTTGTTTTTAAACTCCTTTGGCAAGCTTTCGTAGGTTATCTCTTCCAAAGAAATGTTATCATCCTGACCATTTAATAAATTAAAGAACTCCACAACGTCAGGTTTCAATACTAATGATGCCATATGTGTACCACCTACTTTATCAGGCATTACAACGTTATCAGCTCCAGCCATCCTTAACTTTTTGTCTGTTGATGCTTTTGAAGCTCGACTGATAATCAGTAAATCTTTTTTCATTTCACGAGCAGTCAGCACCACGAAAACATTTTCAGAGTCTTCAGGAAGAGTAGTTATTAGTCCAGTAGCGCGTTCAATTCCAGCCTTAACCAATACCTCGTCGTCTGTAGCATCTCCTTGAATGTAGTTTTGGCAATCATCTTTTATAGCATCTTGAATCACTTCATCAAGCTTTTCAATTAAAATGAAAGGCTTATTTGAAGCTTTTAATTCTTGAACAATCTGTTTGCCGTTTCTTCCGTATCCGCAAATGATGATGTGATTTTCCAATTTTCTTATCTTTTTTACTTTTCGCAATTCATATAAGTGTCGACGAAACTCCCCATCTATTATGTAGGAAGAAACTGCACTTAAGGCATAAGCAAATGTACCAATACTGAAAATGATTAGAAATGAAGTAAAGTAACGTCCTTCCATTGAAAGCGGTCTTACCTCCTGAAAACCAACAGTTGAAATAGTTATAATGGTCATAAACAATGCATCACCAAAACTATAATCTTCAATAATTGAATAGCCTAAGATTCCAGTAAGGCAAACCCCCAAGATGATCAAGAGGGCTATATATAACTTTTTGAATTTATAAAACTGGAGCAAGGTGAATAACTTTTAGATGTCCCAAACAGTGCTTCTTTTCTTAAATTTAAAGTAGTATTTATGCTCTAGAACAAAAGCCATTATTAAATAAATAATTAAGGGCGATCCGAGCGTGAGAAAAGAGAGATAAATAAATGACAACCTGATTTTGGAAGTTTTAAGTCCCAACTTCTGACCCCACCAAGCGCACACACCAAATGCATAGCGTTCAAAAAAATCTTGAATTCGATTAATCATGATGTTGTTCTTTTAGAATATGATTACCAATAGTGCAAAGTAAGCAATTTTTAAAATCACAGTGTTCAGTTTTTAACTGAATTAATGCTTGTGACTCATAAGCAGAGTCAAGAGGAACATTTAAGCGAGCCCAAGATCTTGTGATTTTATTTTTCTCTGCCTTTAATTCTTGTAAAAAAAACATCGCGCTCTCTTGATATTCTTCCTGATCTGTATGACGCCCGTAGGTGAATATTAGTGGAACTATAGCATTAATGATTAGTATATCTATCGAGGCTTTTCCAATACGCTTATCGCTTTTTACCTTCGAAATTTTATCAAAGTGAAAATGGGTCTCCCAATACTCATTTACATCAGCACGTAATAGCAGTCTTAAGTCTGAAAGGTTTTTTGTTTCAATTATTGTTTGAAATAATCCTTGTTGTTGATATAAGCAGGCTGCGAACTGTGCTAATCTTATGGTGGGAAAGTTGGCCGGTCGCATCCGCATAAATTTCCAAATGGATGAATCTATAGAGCTTAGCTTATGTTTATTTCGCAAAAATTCATACGCTCCCTTTAACTCTTTAGGGTAAGTATCTTTAAAATCTACCTCTAAAAACCCAGCTTGGCCAAACAATAAGGCAGTCAGTTGCTTCTTATTGGTTTGGTGTTTTCTAATCAATTGAAAAGGCAAAGAGGTAGTCATAATTTCAAACGGAATAGCATTTACTTTAAACCCAAAGTATTTTGCTAATTGCTGAAATAAAACGGCCTCCCAGTCATTTTTAAGTGTCTTTAAAAGCTGCTCTACCCGATTGGCCTTGCGCTGAAGTCGTTCAACTAACTTCTGATCGATAAGTTGCCTTTTTAGTGCTGAGTCAATTACTGGCATCTCAGCTTCACAAGGAATCCAGCTTGAGTTTTGAGTTAACTCTTGAAAGCGATCAAGCAGACGCTTCCTAATCCGCCCCTTTAATTCTAAGGTTGGTATTTCTTCTCCATTTTTTCGATAGATCGCTAGGTCATTCTCCCAGACCACATGTAAAATAACTTTATCGTAAATCGCATCATCTTGATGCTTATGTAGGTTCCAGTCGCTCGATTTCGTATGAATTTCAATATTTCCAGCCCAATGGGTATTTCCTATACGAACTTGTCCGTTAAAAAAGTCTGGACCTGAATGTAGATTATGCAAACCAACTTTTAAAACCTGCAACTTCTCACCTGAAGTTATTTCTAGGTTTTTAGGGTTGAATTGTTGAAATTTCCAGATGTAGTGCAGAAAGTCTTCGTTCATTTCAGAACGAAGATAGCTGAATTAGCTGAAAAATTCAGCCATTTCCTTTTGAATTGTTACTGCAGCAGTTTGCGCAGCTGATGCAAAATCTTCACCTTGAGAAGCATAAATGATTCCTCTAGAAGAGTTAACAAGTAGACCAACATCTTTAGTTAAGCCATACCTACAAACCTCACTTAAACTTCCACCTTGAGCGCCAACTCCCGGCACCAGTAAAAAATGATCAGGTATTATTTTTCGTATTTGTTCTAAATCTGCTGCTTGAGTTGCGCCAACTACAAACATTAATTGCTCTGCTGTGCCCCACTCCTTTGATGATTTTAATACTTTTTCAAATAGCTTTTCACCACTTTTTAATTCCAGTTGTTGAAAGTCAGCAGCCCCTTGATTAGAAGTTAATCCCAATAATATAGTCCATTTATTGTCGTAAGCTAAAAAAGGCAAAACAGAGTCTTTACCCATGTAAGGAGCCACTGTTACCGAATCAAAATTGTATGTCTTATAAAAGGTTTTAGCATATAAATTTGCCGTATTACCAATATCACCTCGTTTAGCATCTGCAATAGTAAAAATATCATTTGGTATATAGTCCAAAGTAGCTTCAAGAGTTTCCCAACCTATTGCACCCATACTTTCATAAAATGCAATATTAGGCTTGAAAGCAACGCAGTAGTCCTTCGTAGCATCAATAATGCGTTTATTAAACTCCAAAATAGGGTTTTCAAACTCGCTTTTAAGATGAGTAGGAATTTTATTGATATCTGTATCTAAACCCACGCACAAGAAGGATTGCTTCTTTCTAATTTGAGTAATAAGTTCCTGCTTATTCATAATTCTATAATTTATATATCTTTTAAGCCTTCTTTCAACTTTTCAGCATTTTCAGCTAGCCTCAAGGACTCAATCACCTCATCTAAATCTCCACCAATTATTGCATCTAAATTGTACAATGTCAAATTAATTCGATGGTCTGTTACTCTTCCTTGAGAATAATTATAGGTTCTAATTTTTGCCGATCGATCTCCAGTTGATACTTGGGATTTTCTATCAGCAGCCATTTCCTGTTCTCTTTTTAAAACTTCTGCTTCGTAAATTCTACTTCGTAGCACCTTCATGGCTTTCTCGTAATTCTTCAATTGTGAGCGACCATCTTGACATTCCACCACAGTATTTGTTGGAATATGTGTTAATCTAACAGCAGACTCAGTTTTGTTTACATGCTGCCCTCCTGCTCCTGAAGATCGATAAGTATCCTTCTTAATATCTGCAGGATTAATTTTCACATCTACTTCATCAGCTTCAGGAAGCACAGCTACTGAAGCAGCAGAAGTATGCACACGACCTTGTGTTTCAGTTTGAGGTACTCGTTGTACTCGATGAACCCCAGATTCAAATTTCATGGTACCATATACATTGTCTCCGGTCACTTCAAAACCAATCTCCTTGAATCCACCAGAAGTTCCTTCATTCATTGTGGTAACCTCATGTTTCCAACCTTTTCCTTCAATGTATTTGGTGTACATTCTATACAAATCTCCAGCAAAAATATTTGCTTCATCGCCTCCAGCACCACCTCTAATTTCTATAATCACATTTTTGTTGTCCTCAGGGTCCTTTGGAATCAACATGATCTTTATTTTTTCTTCTAAGGTTTCTTGGCGTTCTTCTAGCTCATCCAGCTCCATTTTTGCCATTTCCCTAAACTCAGGATCTTTTTCTTTAGCTAAAATTTCTTTGGAAGAAGTGATGTTGTTCAGTACATTTTCATATTCTTCATGCACATCTACTATTTCCTTTAGGTCGCTATATTCCTTGTTCAGCTTTACATAGCGATTCATATCAGCAATTATCTCTGGATCAACAATCAACTGAGACACTTCTACCCATCGATCTTTTATAGACTGTAATTTTTCTAATAAACTGCTCATGCTTTCAATTTTCAGTTGGTATTGTAACTGACGGTACGCTTAAGAATACTCAAACGCACCATGTTCTGACTTAATTGTCAATTTTCTTTTCGATGCTTTCTCAACCCGTCCAACAATTTTAGCATCTACGTTGAAGCTTTTTGAAATGGCTATTACTTCTTCAGCGTACTCTTTTGGCAAGTATATCTCCATACGGTGTCCCATGTTAAAGACCTTATACATTTCTTCCCAACTCGTACCTGATTCTTCTTGTATAAGCCTAAACAAAGGAGGCAAATCAAACAAATCATCTTTAATTACATGTACATTATCAACAAAGTGAAGCACCTTTGTTTGGGCTCCTCCACTGCAATGAACCATTCCATTAATATTTTTTCGATGACTTTTTAAAACCTCAGCAATTATAGGAGCGTACGTTCGAGTTGGAGATAAGACTAATTGACCAGCATCTATTGGTGAACCATCTACCTCATCTGTTAGTTTTTTACTACCTGAATAAACTAAGGAATCTGGAACAGCTGCATCAAAAGACTCGGGATATTTTTTGGCTAATTCTTTGGAAAACACATCATGTCGAGCAGAGGTTAAGCCATTACTACCCATACCTCCATTATATTTATCTTCATAGCTTGCCTGACCATAAGATGCCAGTCCTACAATTACATCATCTGCCTGAATATTTGCATTGTCTATAACCTCATCTTTTCGCATTCTACAACTAACTGTAGAGTCAACAATTATTGTGCGCACTAAGTCACCTACATCAGCAGTTTCTCCTCCTGTACTATAAATTCCAATTCCATGTGATCTTAGGTCTTCTAATATTTCTTCGGTGCCATTAATAAGGGAGGCCAACACTTCTCCAGGAATGAGTTGTTTATTTCGGCCGATGGTAGAAGAGAGTAAAATATTGTCTGTTGCTCCAACGCATAACAAATCATCAAGATTCATCGCTATAGCATCCATAGCAATGCCCTTCCAAACTGAAATATCACCTGTTTCTTTCCAATACATGTAAGCAAGTGATGATTTGGTGCCTGCTCCATCGGCATGCATCACTATGCAATGCTCTTTGCTTCCTGTAAGCATATCTGGAACAATTTTACAGAAAGCTTTTGGGAAAAGCCCTTTGTCAATTGATTTAATAGCATTGTGCACATCTTCCTTTGAAGCTGAAACACCGCGCTGATCATATCTTTCTTTCTTATTCATAGGTATATAAAAAAACATCCAAATTCAGAAGAAAATGGATGTTTAAATTATTCAGTTATTTCGCTACTCTTCACCAGCTGAGTCACCTCGTTGATCAAGAGGAACATAGTCGTTTCTCAATACAATAAAATCTGTTCTTCTGTTTAGTTGATGCGCTGCTTCTCGTTCTTCTTCTGTTGCTAATTTATTTATTTCAGCATCAGAAATCAATAAATTCGTTTCACCATAACCTTTCGGCTCCATTCGTTCTGCTTCAATTCCTCTGCTAATTAAATAACGCACTGCAGACTCAGCTCTACCTTGTGATAAGTTCATGTTGTAAGAATCACTACCCCTTGAATCTGTATTTGCTCTTAATTCAATAACAATTTGCGGGTTGTCAATTAAGATGTCATATAAATAATCCAAGGAATCTTTTGCTTGATCCGTTAAAGTAGTTTTATTGAAATCATATAAAATTTCAGGCAACTTAATTCCTTCTTCCTTAATTGGAATTAACTCATAGGTATGAGCGAAAATTTTTGATTCCTCAATTCCAACCGTGGTTTCTTTTCCTTTGGCATTCAAAAACCCAGGCTTACTTACTGTTAGAGAATAGGAAGTATTTGGATTAATATAATCAATGTCTCCATTTTTAGCGAACTCGAATGTTCCATCAGCCTTGGTTTCTTTTTCTACAGAGGTACCATCTGTTCCTATTAATTTAACTGTAGCAGCAACTAACGGCTCGCCAGTTTCACTATTTTTCACAATACCAATTAACTTAAACAATATTGGTGGCACTGAGAACTGCCAAATATCATCTTTTCCTCGACCACCTTCTCTGCTACTTGAAAAGAAACCCTTATCCTTATTTCCATCAAAAACAATTGCAAAATCATTCGCATTGGAATTTAAGGGTGCCTTTAAGTTCTCAACATCTGCCCATTGAGTTTCTCCTTTTTTCTTGGCAACAAAATTATCTAATCCACCCATCCCTACATGTCCATCTGAAGCAAAGTATAGGTCTCCATTTTCTCTGATAAATGGGAACATTTCATCCCCTGCTGTATTAATTTCCGAACCCAAGTTAATTGGACTCGACCATTTGTTCCTTGATTCTTCTTTAATGTACCATAAATCCTTTCCGCCTTGACCACCATCTAAATCAGAAGCGAAAATGATTACATTATCTTCTGCATTCAAAGCAGGATGACCAACAATAGCACTATCTGATGCAATAGGAACTACCTCCGCTTGGGCAAACTTTGTCCCTTGTTTTTTTACAGAAATTATCTCACAGCCCATGTAGCCATTTTTGGCCACCTTACAACGGGTAAAATACATGGTATTCTTTCTTGAGTTAAATGCCGGAGCACCTTCACTTTGAGGAGTATTTACTTCTTCACCCTCCGCCAAGACTGGCTCACTCCACTTACCTTTATTATCTCTCTTAGAAGTATACAAGTCAGAGAAGTTATCTCCTGTTACCTCTGACATGTCCGATCCAACAGAACCTTCTCGTGTTGATGTGAAAACTATTTCGTCATTCTTCCGATCAGAAAAAGCAACTCCATAATCGTAATACTCTGAATTTAGCAGAACGACAGGCTCCACGATATACTTTTCAGGATTATCAGACCACTTCTGAGCCATTTGTGCTGCTTCAATCCCTTTCTTTCCTCTAGGGTCAGCAGGTTTCTCTGCAACGTACTTTTGATACTCTACTAAAGCCTGATCATATTTACCATTAATCATTTTCATATCTGCCAATCGCAAAATCACAATTGGGTCTGCATATTGCGCAATAATTGCCTTACCATACCAAACTTCAGCTTGTTCTGGCTGATCGCTTAAGCGGTAAGACTCTCCTATTTTAAAAATTATTTCTGCTTTTACATCTCTACCATCTTCTTTCACATATGCTTTTTTGTACAACTCAATGGCCTCAAAATATTTTTCTTCTTTATACAATGCATGGTCGGCATCATCTAGAAAACTCTTTTGAGCTACTAAATGAAAGGAGATGACACTGAAAAAAAAGAATAATCCAACAACTTTATATATCTTCATTTGCGTTTGGTATAATTTCAATGGGTGCTAAAATAAACAAATTTTCTTTCTCGCTTTAATCAAAATTATCACTTAGGAACCATGATTTAAGCATTTGTCTATTTAGACCTATAAAATTAGTGATTAAAGAGCAATTCTCTATACTTTGGAAGTGGCCAGATTTCATCATCTACAGCTAGTTCTAGTTTGTCAACACTGTATCGGATTTTATCAAACATTGGTTTTACAATATCGCAATACTCATTTGCTTTTTCCTTTGGGTCTTCTAGCTTATTAATTCTCTTCCGTTCATTGATCATCTGAACAGTTGTTTCTTTAATAATTTTAATGTGATTCGAAATGTTTTTTATCATTTCTAATTGCACATCCGAATAGTTTTCAAAATCTTTTTGATTCATGATTTCTTTGATTCCACGCACATTTTCAATCAGTTGATTTTGATATCTCAAAGCAGTTGGTAAAATGTGATTTTCTGCTAAATCACCAACAACTCTGGATTCAATTCGAATCAAGTTAGTGTATAATTCATAAGCAATTTCTTGTCGAGCTAAGGACTCTCTGCGTGTCATTATGCTTAACTCTTCAAAGAGTTTCAAACTCTGCTCAGAACCTAACTCTCCAATAGCGATTGGGGTAGTTCTCAAGTGTGACAGACCTCTTTTTTCAGCTTCTTTTACCCATTCATCACCATAGCCATCTCCTTCGAAACGAATAGGTTTAGACTGAATGGTATACTTTTTAAGAATCCTTAAAATTGACTCATCTTTCTTAGTCCCTTTCTTAATTTGAGCATCAACATCCTTTTTAAATTGTCTTAGCTGCTTAGCAACAATTGCATTTAATACAATCATAGCTGATGAACAATTTGAAGAGGAACCAACTGCTCTAAATTCAAATTTGTTTCCCGTAAATGCAAATGGAGAGGTTCTATTTCTGTCTGTATTATCTAATAAAATTTCTGGAATTTTTCCAATATTTAATTTCAATTCAGTTTTTTCATCAGCCGTTAATGCCTTATTGTCTTTTACTTTAGATACTAACTCATCTAGCATTTTAGTCAGCTCCTTGCCAATGAAAACAGAAATAATAGCTGGGGGTGCTTCATTTGCTCCTAAACGATGTTCATTCCCAGCAGTTGCAATACACGCTCGCACTAATTTTTCATTGTCATGTACTGCTTTTATTGTATTGATTAGAAAAGTCAAAAATTGCATGTTCGACTTTGGGTTTTTACCTGGGCTGAGCAAATTAACCCCTGTATTGGTAGCTAGAGACCAATTGTTATGTTTTCCTGAGCCATTAACATTTGCAAATGGCTTTTCATGTAAGAGTACCCTCAAATTATGTTTTCGAGCAACCTTATCCATAATATCCATTAGAAGCTGGTTGTGGTCAACTGCAAGGTTAGCTTCCTCAAAAACCGGAGCAAATTCATATTGATTAGGAGCTACTTCATTATGTCGAGTTTTCAAAGGAATACCCAGTTTCATACATTCCATTTCCAACTCTACCATAAAGGCATGTGCACGATCAGGAATACTTCCAAAGTAGTGATCATCTAATTCTTGACCTTTTGCTGGGCTGTGACCAAAAACTGTTCTACCTGTCAATACCAGGTCTGGCCTTGCAGCATAAAGCGCCTTGTCAACTAAAAAATATTCCTGCTCCCATCCTAAAGTTGTAGTAACCTTCTTTACATTTTTATCAAAATATTTACACACATCAACTGCAGCCTTATCAACTGCGCCTAGCGCTTTCAACAAAGGAGTTTTATAATCTAAGGCTTCACCAGTATATGAAATATAAATTGTGGGAATACACAGTGTTTTACCAATAATAAATGCCGGTGAACTTGGATCCCAAGCAGTGTAACCTCTTGCTTCAAAAGTATTACGAATTCCACCATTTGGTAAGCTTGATGCATCAGGTTCTTGTTGCGCTAGTTGGCTTCCATCAAATTGCTCAATTACATCATTGTCATTAATTGGCTCAAAAAAAGCATCATGCTTTTCAGCGGTTGTTCCTGTTAAGGGTTGAAACCAATGGGTATAATGTGTTACATTTTTTTCCATTGCCCAAGCTTTCATAGCTGCGGCTACATTATTGGTAATCTTTCTATCAATTTGTTTTCCATCCTCGATTGTTTGCAACACTTGCTTATAAATATCTTTTGGCATATACTCCGCCATAACCATATTATCAAAAACATTTATACCGTAATAATCAGATATTTTTGGTGATGGGGCAACAACCTCTCTTGGTTGACGAGCCATTGAAGCTTCAAGTGCTTTAAAACGAATTGTAGGCATTATTTTGGGTTTTAGATTTAAGGACAAAAGTATTTCTCTTTTTACCACTTTCATCTAAAAAATGCATTTTTATTTATGAACACCCTTTAAAAAGATATCCCAACTCAACAAAATAGTGATTTTTATCAGGCATACCCCCCTTAAATCTCAGAAGCAATTGAAAAATAAACGTAAACTGCGTAAAAAAGTACCAAGAAAATACCCTTAGCACGACCAAAATATTTTCCAAAAAGCATAAAGGGGAGTATGATAAAGGAGATGAGCAATAAAAAGTATACATCGAAATTATTTATAGAGTCAGTTACAGAAATTGGCTCTACTATTGCAGTAATTCCAAGAATAGCGAAAATATTAAACAGGTTTGAACCAATCAAATTACCTACTGAAAGATCAGATTCTTTTCGGATTGATGCCATCACTGAAGTCACTAATTCTGGTAAACTAGTTCCAAATGCAACAACAGTAACACTTATTAATTTCTCGCTGATATTATGAGACTCAGCAATATTTACGACTGAATCTATCAACCATTCTGCGCCAAAATAGAGCCCAGAGATCCCAACAATTAGTAAAGTAACATCCTTAAATGTAGAATTACTTTTTCCTTCATTCGTTATTTCTTTCTCAACTACTAATGCTTTTCCTTGGATTCTCGAACGCACTATCAACCATGAAGTAAAGGCCACTAAAATAATTACAAAAACTAAACCCTCATAAAAGTCAATCTTCCCATCTAGTGCAAATCCAAAAAACAGTAAAGTTGATAGCATCATTATTGGCCAATCAATTCGCAAACTATCACGATGAACAAGAATTGGAAAAATAAGCACTGTAATTCCTAACACTAAGCCCAAGTTAGATATATTAGAACCAACAACCGCACCAACGCTCACATCTGGATGCCCAGTGAGTGCCGCTTGCAAACTCACCAATAGTTCAGGAGCAGAGGTTCCAAATGAAACAACCGTCATACCAATAACCAAAGATGAAATTTTTGCACGAAGAGCGATACTAACAGCTCCCTTAACAAGTGATTCACCTCCAATTACCAGAATAATTAAACCAGCAATAAGTTGTATGTAATCCACTATTTATTATCTGAATCTTTAGCCGAGGAAGAAGATTTGTTTGATGGATCAGCTCGATCTGTTACTTCCTTAGAAGTTTTTCGTATCTCCTCCTGAATGTCACTTGTCGCATTTTTGAACTCTCTAATTCCCTTTCCTAAACCTCTTGCAATTTCAGGAATCTTCTTTGAGCCAAATAATAGAACAATGGCCAAAGCAACAAAAATAAGTTCTTGAGTGGAAAAAAAAAGTAAAGTCATGCGTTATTTTATTGAGACAAAAGTAATCAAAAAGCCCTGTTCAAGATAACTTGAACAGGGCTTGAAAATATATTTTACTTGATTTTACTTTTTCTTTGCCTTCTCCTCTTCCTTTTTACTTAAGTCAACAACTATTGGTGTTGCAACGCAAAGAGAAGAATATGTTCCCACTCCAACACCGATTAGCAAGGCGAATGCAAAGCCACGAATTACTTCTCCACCAAAGATGAAAATCATCAGCAATACAAATAAAGTTGTAAACGAAGTGTTTACAGTTCTACTCAATGTGCTATTCAAGGCATCGTTTATGACCACCTTAGTTTCTCTTTTCTTATGTGAATTTAAAAATTCTCGAATTCTATCAAATACAACCACCGTATCATTAATTGAGTAACCCACAACTGTTAGGATTGCAGCTATAAATGCTTGGTCAATATCTAAAGAGAATGGAAGAATTCCATAAAAAATAGAGAAAACAGCCAGCACAACAAGAACATCATGGAAAATAGCTGCTACAGCTGCTAATCCATATTGCCACTTTCTAAATCGGAATAAGATGTATAAGAAGATAACAAGCAAAGAAAAGAGCATTGCCCATAATGCAGACTTCTTAATATCATCCGCTATGGTTGGACCTACTTTTTGAGAGCTCATAATTTCATAATCAAGACCAATTGTTCCTAGCCCTTCATTCAAACGATTTTCCACGGTTTGATCAGCGTCAATTGACTCACTATCTATCATAAAACTAGTGGTCACCTTCACTTGATTATCTTCACCAAAAATCTTAACCTCTGGTGCTAAATTCACTCCTGCTTCAGTTACAAACGACTCTTTTAATGCTTCTCGAACATTTGTAGTTTCAACACTTTCATCAAAACGAACCAAGTAAGTTCTACCTCCAGTGAAATCTACACCATAAGAAAGGCCTCTTGTAACAAATGAGCCAACTCCAATTAAAATAATAATTGAGGAGATGATGTAAAACGTTTTCCTTTTATTGATAAACTGCCAATTCATGTTTTGGAAAGCCCCTTCTGTCCACTTCGTAGAAACAGTTACTTTCTTTTTATTATCCAATCTCCAAGCAAAGATTAGTCGTGTAATAAAAATTGCACTGAACAATGAAGTGATAATACCAATTACAAGAGTTTTAGCAAATCCTTCAACAGGACCTGTTCCAAAAAACCAAAGAATAATACCAGTCAATAAGGTAGTTACGTTAGCATCAATAATAGAGGAGTAGGCATTTTTATACCCATCTGTAATCGCTAAACGTGGCCCTTTACCGGCTCTCAACTCTTCTCTGATTCGTTCATAAATAAGTACGTTAGCATCTACTGAGATACCAATTGTTAATACTATACCTGCGATACCTGGCAAGGTAAGTGCAATGTTTGTAGAGGCTAACACACCCATTATAAAAAACAAGTTAGCTAACAAGGCAATGTCTGATGCAATACCGGCTTTTCCATAGTAGAAAATCATATAAAGCAATACAATTAATAAGGCCAATAAGAAAGAGTTTAATCCTGAAGTAATCGCTTCTTGACCTAATGAAGGCCCAACTACTGCTTCTTCAACAATTTTTGCTGGAGCTGGCAACTTACCTGCCTTTAAAATATTTGCTATCAACTTTGCCTCTTCAATAGTAAAGTCTCCTTCAATGCTTGAAACACCTCCAGCAATTTCAGAGTTTACATTTGGAAAAGAGTAAACATAGTTATCCAAAACAATTGCAATACTCTGTCCAATGTTATCACCAGTTAAGTTTTTCCATGTTTTTGCACCTAATGCATTCATTTTCATGGTAATTTCTGGACGACCGCCAAACTGACCAAAGTCTTGAAAAGCGTCAGTTATAACATCCCCCTCTAATGGTGCTTTACCATCTCTACTTGTAACCTCGATTGCAATTAATTGCAAGAATTGCTCATCATCATCAAATGGCTTAGCAGTCCAAAGAAGACGCATATCTTTTGGAAAAATCGCTTGTATCTCAGGCATCGATAAGAAATCATTCACTTTCGAAGTATCTTTTATTGCAGCATATCCAACAACAGGACCTTCACCTGGACTGTAGCTACCTTGGTCGTTTTGGTAAATTGAAGGCGAAAGCACAGCAAATAAAGGATTGTCTTTCGCATAATCTTCAAATGACTGATTGGCTAGAGAAGAATCAGCTGAAGTTGAATCTGAGCCTTCAGCAAGTTGATCCATCAAACTTGATTCAACCTCATTTGAATCAGCAATTAATGAGGAGTCTTGTTGAACTTCTTGCTCACCTAGTCCATCATTCAAGCTGTCTTCTTTAGCTATAATGTCATTTGTAGACAAAGAATCTATTGAAGCAGAATCACTTTCAGTTTTAACTGCCTCCTCACCGTCTTTGATTAAGTTCAACTTTTCATTGGCTTGAGCTAAATAAGGATATACTTGTGCATTTTCATAAGTTTCCCAAAACTCTAACTTCGCAGTACCTTGCAACAATTGACGTACTCTTTCCTTGTTTTTAACTCCTGGCAATTCAACCAATATACGGTCAGAAGCTGCTAGTTTTTGAATGTTTGGCTGAGCAACTCCAAATAAATTTACACGTGTTCTCAATACTTCAAAGGTTCTGTCAAAAGCTGCATCAGCCTCTGAAGAAATAAACTCAATCACTTCTTCATTTGAGGCATCTCGGTTTATCTTTTCTTTGTTCTCCAGCGTATAAAAAATACTAGCCAATTTCCTTTCACCTGCAATTTCACTCCAAGCTTCTGCAAATAGATTTACAAAGTTATCTTGACTACCACGCTGTTTTTCCTTTGCTAAGTTAATTGCTGCCTTAAAGTCTTCATCTTCACTATAGGAAGAGAGTGCTTTAACAACATCTGCAACTGAAACTTCTAGGGTAACATTCATTCCCCCTTTTAAATCTAATCCAAGATTTAGAACATTTTTTCTTACTTCATTGTATGTGAAGTCAAAAAGTGGATACACTGGCTGACCGCCCATTGAATCTAAATACTCTTCTTCTACTTTGTCATCACCATTGGCGAATTCTACTGCATCGCTCTCAATACCCTGCGCTACCCATGTAAATGATAATTGATAGAGGCAAGCCAATGAAAGCAAGACAATGAATGTCCAAATTAAACCCTTATTTTGCATGATTTCTTATATAAAAATTCGTCTTTTTTGAAGCCTGCAAATATAGAATTTCCATCACGAAATAACAACGAAAGACAATTAAATGATAAAGCACTAAATATCAGGCTCTTTTATTTATTCTAATGGATGTTAAACTTAGATTAGTTAATAAAGCAACTATTTGAATTTTCTACGCCTCAACTTATGAGCCAATATTTATTAAATTTACTCTATGAAAAAAACGTTTATTCCTCTTATTATTTCTCTTTCGCTCTTCTCCTTGCAACTTCATGCACAATATATCTATGAAGAAGTCGATTCTACTGTAACGGTTGAAGTAAATGGGCAAATATTAGGAGCGCCATTTACTGGTGGTTATAATACGGCTCAATTTAGTGAATTTGATTTAGATCAAGACGGCACTTTAGATTTATTAGTTTATGACCGAGCTCTAGGTCAGGTTCGACCTTATTTAAACGCCGGTATTCCAAATGTAGTTTCGTATAGCTATGCTCCTCATTACGCTCAATTTTTCCCAGCTATTCAAGATTGGCTAAAAACTGCAGACTACAATAACGATGGGAAAATGGATTTAATTGAAGGTCGCTCAAATATTGTAGTTTGGAAGAATACAAGCACTCCAAGCTCAGGATTAAGCTTTGAAATTGCGAGTAAACTAAAATCATTGTACAGTCCACAAAGTCCTAGCAAAGTAACTGTCAATCCAAGCAAAGGCAGTTTACCTGGCTTCTATGACATGAATAATGATAATGATTTGGATTTATTCCTATTTAACTCTAATGCAAAATCGATGGACTACCATAGGAATTTAGCCCAAGAAAATGCAGGCGACTTTGAGTTTGATCTTGAAAGAAGGAATACATGTTGGGGAACATTTATCGAAAGCGGAATCAACTCTGAAATATTTTTAGATTCTTGCCAAGGACCAATACCTCCAAACGGGGAGTTGAGCAAAATAGATTATTTTGGCAATCAGCATCAGTTGGTAGGTGAAGATAAAGGACTAAAGCATGCAGGAAGCACAGTTAACCCAATAGACATTGATAACAATGGGACTATGGACTTATTGATTGCTGACGTAGACGCTTATCAATTAAAGCTGCTAATAAACGAAGATACAACTGGTGTTAATTCACATATTGTTTCATTTCAAGACTCCTTTCCCAACTACGATAAACCTATTGATTTACTTTACCCTGCAGTTTATTTTATAGATGTTAATAACGATGGTTTTAAAGATATGATCGCAAGTCCAAATGCTGCCAACACCAGTATTTTTAATGCCTATTTAACGTTAGACGACATTTATTATTACGAAAACATAGCTTCTGACGGCAGCTACCAATTTAATTTCCAAGAAAAACGCTTTTTCATTGATCAAACGTTAGATTTTGGATTGAATGCATACCCCATATTTTTAGACTATAATAAAGATGGTTTAAAAGACTTGTTAGTTGGAAATGATGGCTATGTAAATGAAAGCTTAAGCAATATTAAAGGCCAACTGGCTTTATTTGAAAATATTGGAAATACCCAATCACCAAAATTTCGCTTGGTTGACAATAACTACTTGAACATCCCTTCACTTAAATTGGATATACAGAACGATACCAATAGCAGAAATATTACACCTACTTCTGGAGATCTTGATGGAGATGGCGATGATGACCTACTAATAGGCGAAGAAAATGGAAATATTTTCTTTTTTGAAGATACTTCTTCTGCTAATTCAGTTGCAGCTTTTAAGTTTCACCCAAACCCATATCAAGGACTAAATATCCGAAACAGAAGTGAATCAGATGCACCAGTACTTTATGATATTAATAATGATAGTTTGTTAGATTGTATTGTTACCGCTAATGGCAGCTCTGTGAACTACTTTTTAAATTTTGGCACAGCTACTAATCCTATGCTTAATATTAAAGTTGATTCTATTATCTGGCAGCTAGGCAGCACCTTCCGCTATTATTTTAAAGAAGCACCAAATTTTAGCCTTCTTCATATTAATGATACTATGGCAGTTCATAATGCACTTAACTTAAACAACAATTCGTTTATCCAATTGGTAATAACCACTATTAATGAAGCTCAAAATTATATTGAATGTAAAAACATAACCATTCCATCTGCAGATGCTAGTTTCAACGAATTAGGCTCTAGTGCTTACATGACATTTTTCAATAGAGATTGGGGAAATTTAAATACGCTTGTAAATTTGAGTAGTCCAAGAGTTTTTCCATATCGAGAAAATGGCAAAACACAACTTATCGTTGTTGACTTCAATGGCAGCAGGTACTTCTTTAACGAAATATCTGACACACTCCAGCAAAATGACACTTTTAACTTAGCTGTTAGCGATTATTTAAAAGATTATGGAATAAGATCATTTGTAAGCGGGACTGATTTAAATGGAGATGATAAGGTTGATTTGGCATTTGGAAACTTCGCGGGAGGCATCAAATTGCTCTTTGCTACGAATGGGGTTGGTGTTGCAGAGTTTAAGGACAATCGCAAAAAACAAAATAACTTTTTTAGCCTTTATCCGAATCCTGCAAAAGAAAGTGTCACCGTTTTAATTGATCAGCAACTTAAAAGTGAGACTACCTTATTTTTAAGAAATGCAAGTGGCAAATTGGTGCTTAAAAAAGTGTTGAATTTCCAAACAGAGTCTCTAAATACTTCAAATCTTCCAAGTGGTCTATACTTTATAACCTTGCAGAATGAACAATTATTTAGTACTAGAAAGCTGATTATAAAACCATAAGAGCATCACTATCCAGTTTCAACTCTCGATTGGCATAGCTAATAATTGCGTTGCCCTTTAAAAGAATGTCACCTCCTAATACCCCATGAATTTTAGCTGCTCCAATTTTTTCATACGATTGAAGTACTGCAGCTAAATCCATTGCAGCTAACTCAATGTTTTTCATTTTATGTTTTCCGATCCCAAAATTCTCTACAACAACCGTATAACTCTTCATATTAATAGCACCCACCCCGGCAGAAGTAGCCTCTTCCACCTTAAAAATTAAATCTGGCTCAATTTCTTTCAAATAATCTAAGTCAAAGACCGACCGGGAAGCGCCAGTATCTAAAACAAGTTTTAAGGGCTTATGATTTATTGTAACATCTAGTAGTAAGTGTGTTCCATTTGGATCAATAGAGACTAACTCAAGGGGGATTTTCATTTTAGATTTTAAGAAAATTTATTTCATGCAAATCACCAACTGTGTTGAAGGCTTGTTTTAAACAAAAAAGCCGCTAAGCAATTTTTTGCATTAGCGGCTTATTCAATCGTTAATCGATTTTCACTTAAGATCCATGTTGTCCAATACATCCATTACAGAACGCACAGCAACAGAAGACTCCTTCAACAAGGCTTTTTCATCCTCATTCAATTCTAGTTCTATGATTTTTTCAATACCGTTTTTTCCCAATATAACTGGTACACCAAGATAAATATCTTTCATTCCATACTCGCCATTAAGCAAGGCACAAACTGGAAAAATTCTACGTTGGTCACGAACAATTGCTTCCACCATTTGGGCTGCTGCTGCACCAGGTGCATACCAAGCAGAAGTACCCATCAAGTTAACTAATTCACCACCACCTTTTTTTGTTCGTTCAACAATAGCGTTTAGTCTTTCTTCGCTAATCATTTCGGTTACTGGAATTCCACCAACAGTTGTATATCTAGGTAGAGGAACCATAGTATCACCGTGTCCACCCATTAAAACAGCTTGGATATCTTTTGGTGAAACATTTAATTCTTCAGCTAAAAAAGATCTGTAACGCGCAGTGTCCAAGATACCCGCCATACCAAAGACTCTGCTTGAATCAATTTTTGCAGTTAAATATGCGCAGTAGGTCATTACGTCTAATGGATTAGAAACAATAATGATTTTTGAGTTTGGAGAGTGCTTAATGATATTTTCTGTTACCATTTTCACAATACCAGCATTGGTTGCAATTAAATCATCACGACTCATACCAGGTTTTCTTGGAATACCAGAAGTAATAACTACAACATCTGAATTGGCAGTCTTACTGTAATCATTTGTAGAACCTACAGTTCTAGTATCGTATAAATTGATTGGTGAGGTTTCCCAAATATCAAGAGCTTTACCCTCGGCTAAACCTTCTTTAATATCTACTAGTACAACTTCATTAGCTAATTCTTTGTGAGCAACTACATTGGCGCAAGTAGCTCCAACATTTCCGGCTCCAACAACGGTAACTTTCATAGTGTTTTTTGATTAAATTTTTTAGGTTGGCAAAGGTAATCAAAGTCCATAGCTTTTAAAAACCAATTTTCATTAAACCTTTAAACTAACCCATTTTAAAATAAATATTACTCCGGAAGGCAACCTTTCAATAATTTAGCGTCATTAGAACACAATACCTTAAATGGATTTAAGCGACGAAAAAGATGTAAGAGAGCTTGTGAAAGGCTGTGCTGAGGGAAAAAGGAGCTACCAGCAATTGTTATACAAACATATGTATGGTAAAATGATGGTAGTTTGTTATCGCTACGCTAGCAGACCAAATGATGCAAAAGATCTTTTTCAAGAAGGATTCATCAAGGTGTTCAATAAAATTGAAAAATTCGATTTTAAGGGTTCTTTAGAAGGTTGGATTCGTAGAATTATGGTCAACAATGCAATTGATCACTATAGAAAGAATAAAAATAAATACGCTATTAGCGAAACGCTGGTAAATGCAGAAAATATTCCCGAAAAGGAAACGGATGAAGGAATTTTTGAAGGGATTACATCAGCAGAGTTATTAGGGCTAGTGCAAGAGTTAAGTCCAGTTTATCGTACCGTTTTTAACCTCTTTGTATTAGATGATTATAGCCATGCAGAAATTGCGGAGGAACTGGGAGTATCAGAAGGGACTAGCAAGTCCAATCTATCCAAAGCCAAAAAGAACTTAAAAAAATTGATTTTAGAGAAAGTACAAAAAGAAAACGCTCCACTGAGCGAAACAAATAAGTAATTGAAAATAAGGTTGTAAAGAACCGATTGAAGTTTACAAAAATGAAAAATAAATTAAATAACGAGGAGCAGTTTCTACGAGATAAATTAAACCAAGCGGAGGCCGAGTTTAATTATCAAGAAAGTGACTGGCAAGAGATTCAGCAAAAGCTCCCCAAAAAAGGCGCTTTAGGCAATTATGGTACTTTATTAAAAGCCGGGATTGGTTTTGCTATCTTAGTTGCTATCGCTTACTTAGCGAATACCAGCTGGGATGATTCAGAGGCAATTGCTTCAGGTCAAGAAGAAAAATTTTCCACAATTGAAACTACTACAACTACCTCTGAAGAATCTTCAAAAGATTTAGAAGAAAAAGCAAAAACAACTGCTTCGAATGAATCAATGTTAAATAATAAGGAAAGTTCTTCCTCATCAGTTTCTGAAGAAAAAGCCATTAAGGGCAGTGATGAAAAAACAGTTGAAATAAAACTGCCTTCAGAAAAAGAGCAAGCGGTTATAGTTGACGAGGAAACAGAAACCCCTATAAGAAAAACTCAAGAAGAAGCTTTGCCTTCAGTAGAATTGAAATCATTAAACATTGATGGAAAAGCATGTGTGGAAAGCATCATATCCTTATCGCCGAACATTAAAGGGGCAGATCTTAACGATTTAAGTTATAAGTGGGAAATTGATGGAATTAAACAATCATCTGTTGAAGCGATTCTTGATTACAAAATCGAGCAATCAGGTTTGTTAAAATTTGAGCTTTCTGCAATTAGAGACAACAAAATTGTTGCTAGCTATGGAATGAAGTTGAATATCCCTGAAGTTGTGAAAGCGGATTTTACTTATCAAGATATGGCAACTCCATACGATGATTTCTCGGCTGAATTTACTGCAATACCTGAAGAATTAGAAAATCTGAAATGGGAAATTAAAGAAATGGATGCCACAATGAAAGCTAGTACTCCCTACTTTAATTTTGGAAAAAAAGGAGTGTTTGATGTAACACTCATTCATACCTATAAAAATGGATGCACTACAGAGATTTCCAAACCTGTTTTTATAGACCAAGACTTTAAAACTTTGGCTCCAAATGCATTCACCCCTGACGGGAATGATTTAAATGAGGCATTTATTCCAGTGGGGTTCACCCCTGAAGCAGGCATTGTCCTAAACGACGAATTTAGAATGTCAATTTATGATTATAATGGAACGTTGGTTTACTCTACTACCTCCAACAAGCAACCCTGGAATGGGCGTTTAAATAATAGTGGTAACGTTTTACCTGAAGGCAGCTATGTTTGGAAGGTTGAATTGAAAAATTCAAAAGGTCAGGAAGCAAATTATGCTGGGAAAGTTAAAATCATGTATTAAATCAACAACCACTGTTTGACAAAGCTTATAGATTTATATTGGTTATTTTTAAGAAGTGAGTCAAAAGTAAGCCCCAAAGCGTAAGCTTCGGGGCTTTTTTATATTTTAGGACAGTGAAAAGCATTTCGATGTTAATTAAACACCTTTCATCTCTAATCCACTAGTTTTGGATCGTTTCATGAACTGCTTTTAATATAGCAAACGCCCCTTCCGTAGTTTCAGACTCAGCATAAGTTCTAAGCACTGGCTCAGTTCCTGAAGGTCGAATCATTACCCATTCGTCATTGTCGAAGTAGAATTTAAAGCCATCAACAGTTTCAACACGCTTCACTTGATACTTCCCAAATGACTTATAATCATCAGCGGCACAATGTGCCATAATTTTTTGTTTAGTTGCTTCTTCTAAGTGTAAGTCAATACGCTCAAATTTAAAGGCTCCAACAACTTTGTAAACTTCTTGAATTAAATCATCTAGTGATTTTCCTGATTTTACCATGTATTCCCAAATTACCAAGCCCATCCAAATACCATCACGTTCTGGTATATGTCCTTTTATAGCGATACCACCTGACTCTTCTCCGCCAACAAGCACATCTTCACTAACCATATGGCCCGCGATGTACTTAAAACCAATTTTTGTCACTAAATACTCTAAATCAAACGCATCACATAACTTCTTGATTTTAGGCGAAACTGAAAAAGCATTCACTACCTTTCCTGTCATCTTCTTTTCTTTCACCAAATAATTTATCAGCAACAAAATAATGTGGTGCGAGTCGATAAACTCCCCTTCCGAGTTATATAGCCCAATTCGATCAGCATCTCCATCTACAGCTAATCCACAGTCTAAGTCTCCCTCAGAGATTCGTAGTAACTCCGAAAATTCTGTCAAATTTCGGTGAATTGGCTCTGGGGCTTGCCCTTCAAAACCCGGATTTTCGTCGCAATGCAAAAAAGTAATATTTGGTAATAATCTTCTCATTACATTCTGACCTGCTCCATACATGGCATCAAAAGCAAAGTTCATTTTACTATTTCTTATGGAATCCATATCAAAATTAGCCTCAACATGATCAATATATTGTTGCTCTAGATCAATGTGCTTTACTTTTCCAGATTCTATTAAGTCTGCCATTTTAATGGCCTCCAGATCTACTCCATTGTTGTCAGGAATTAAATCTTCAACCTCTTGAACTTGCTCAGGCAAAAGTGGCCCACCAAAATGTCCTTTCAATTTGAATCCATTATAAGAGGGTGGATTATGTGAAGCGGTAATAACCACACCCAAAGAAGCTTTTTGATTTAAGGTTCCTAAAGAAACCATTGGCGTTGAAACAAAGCCTTTTGCTAAGTACACTTGAACTCCATTGGTAGCTAATATTTTTGCTGCCGTTTCCGCAAATAATTCACCGGCAAATCGACAATCATGTCCAATAACTACTGATGGATTATCGAAATTTTTTTTTAACCAAGCGGCAGTTCCAAGAGCTACTCTGGCAACATTATCAACTGTATAATCTTTTGCTATGATGGCTCTCCACCCGTCTGTTCCAAACTTTATTTTTGACATTCTTCTAATTTTAGGATTGCAAAAATATGGATTCTATCGCATAATTCTACGGCGATTTAGCTCTCTTCTATATTCATTGGCATAGACATTATGTTGGCTTAATGTTCTAGAAAAATTGTGGTAACCTGAGAAATCTGGTTTTGCACACATGTAAATGTAGTTGTGCTTTTCATAGTTTAAAACGGCATTTATAGAACTTACTTCTGGCAAATTGATAGGTCCTGGAGGCAAACCAGCATATGTGTAAGTATTAAACCTTGAGTCAAGCAATTTATGTTCGTTAAGCACTCGTTTAATGGAAAAATCACCCAAGGCATATATTAAAGTAGGATCAGATTGAAGCCGCATTCCTCTTCTTATCCTGTTAATATATAAGCCCGCTACTTTCGGTCGTTCATCAGGATGTCCCATTTGCTCAGCTTGAACAATTGAAGCTAAAATAGATACTTCAGATTGACTTAAATTCAACTTTTTTGCCTTAGTAATTTTTTCAGTGGTCCAAAAACGCTTGTACTCGGTAGCCATTCGCTTAATAAATTCTTCTGCAGAAGTATTCCAATATAACTCGTAAGTATTTGGAATAAATAAGGTCAGGAATGTTTGTGTGTTAAATCCATATTTTGCGGCTAATGAACTACTGGTAAAGGTTTTCATAAGCTCATTTGAGTCGGCTTCGATTTGCTCACTTATGTTTCCAGCTAAATCACTAAAAGTTCTTATGCTATTAAAAGTCACCTTAACTGGAGTTTGTTTACCAGAACGCAATAGGTTAACCAACTCGTTATTGCTCATGCCATTTTCAATCAAATAGCGACCTGGCTTGGGAGTAATAAATTCCTTATGATTGGCCACCCAAATAAAGGAGGTCGTGTCTTTAAGAATTTTTTCTTGATGAAGATAGTTAACTAAGTCAGCCCTATCCCAATTTGATTTAATGTATAAATACTGTTGTTTATTTTCAATTGAAGTGGCTGAATTAAAAACTTTACCATAATAACGGTAAACTACAAAAGCAGCTATTGCAACTACAATTAAAAATAAAATAGCTCCTAAGGAGCCTCTTTTTTTCTTCTTTTTAGCCATCTATATAATTGGAGTTGCAAAAATAATCTTAAAGTTCAGTTTTTAGGGCTTGATTAACAACTCTTCCAAATTATTTAATTGAGTTGAGACGCTAAAATTTATTTAATTACTGATTTAATGGTCGACCAGTTCGATAGATCACATTGTTGCTATTATCGGGATCTAACTCCCCCTTTACCAAGCTGAACTTATTTTTCTTCAGGAGCATGATTGAAGACTTGTTATCAAAATGAGTAAATGCCTCGATTTCTATCAATGACAACTTTTCATACCCAAACTTTAACACGCATTTCAACGCTTCAGACATAATACCTCGCCGTTGAAAGTCCGCCTTCAAGTCATACCCTAATTCCGCCTTTTTAGCTTCTGCATCGAAATGCCACAAACAAATTGAGCCAATCATTTTCAAGTTCTTTTTTAAGCATATCGCCCAGTAAATATTTTCTCCTGCCTCAAACCCAGCATTTACTTTTGTGATAAAAGTACGAGCATCTTCAATATTCTTAAGAGTGTCTCTTTTAATATATTGGTTGATAGTTAAATCAGAGCGTATATGTAATATTATTTGAGCATCATCGAAAGTCACTTTTCGCAGAATCAAACGAGCTGTTTCTAACTCCGGAAAACTCAGAAACTGAAAATTCATATACAATTTTACCCATTAGATAAGTAATGACAGCTTATTAAAATCGAAACTTTCACCATCTTGCTTTCGAATATCAGTTTTATAAAAATTACTTTTGCAGAATAAACAGCCTTCCATGCGCATCGATATCATTACTGTTTTACCCGAATTATTAGCTGGACCATTTTCTGTATCAATTTTAAAACGAGCACAGGAAAAAGGTCTTGCCGAAGTGCATTTACATAATTTGAGAGATTATTCTGAAAACAAACAGAAATCGGTTGACGACTATGCTTTTGGCGGCGGAGCTGGAATGGTGATGAACATTGAGCCAATAGACAATTGCATTTGCGCTTTAAAAAAAAATAGAGTGTATGACGAAATCATCTATATGACACCTGATGGGGAGCAATTGAATCAAGGAATTAGCAATCAGCTTTCATTAAAACAGAACTTAATTTTATTGGCTGGTCATTACAAAGGTGTTGATGAGCGCGTAAGAGAACACCTGATTACTAAAGAGATTTCAATTGGTGATTATGTACTTTCTGGCGGTGAATTAGCAGCAGCAGTTGTAGCGGACAGTATTATACGCTTATTACCTGGTGTTTTAAACGATGAAACTTCGGCACTTTCTGATTCTTTTCAAGACAATTTATTAGCCCCACCAGTTTACACTCGACCTGCCGAGTATAATGGATGGAAAGTCCCGGAATTATTACGTTCGGGTGATCTAAAAAAAATTGAAAAGTGGCGCCATGAACAAAGCATAGAGCGAACTAAAACACGAAGACCTGATATCTATAAAAAATATTCAGAATAAGCGTTTGTAGGTTTAACAGAAAACACTACTTTTGCCTTCCAATTTTGCAGAGCATATATTATAGAACAGATGGACGCTATTAAATTTATAGAACAAGAATTAAGTGAACAACATGATTTACCGGTTTTTAAAGCTGGAGATACTGTTGCTGTATCCTATAAAATCCGTGAAGGAGAAAAAGAAAGACTTCAGGTTTTTCAAGGAACTGTAATTCAACGAAGAGGAACAGGGGTAAATGAGACATTTACTGTACGTAAAGTTTCAGGTGGAATGGGTGTTGAAAGAGTTTTCCCTATTGCATCTCCATTTTTAGAAAGTATTAAAGTAACGAAGACTGGTTCTGTTAGAAGAGCTCGAATTTTCTACTTAAGAAATAGAACAGGTAAATCAGCTCGTATTAAAGAAAAGATTTTTGTTAAAACAGATAAGAAAAAATAAACACCAATGGTGTTTTCCGAAAAGCCTTTTCATTTATGAAAGGGCTTTTTTTATGCTCTAAATCTGATAACATCTAGTCCTTTTAATAACATCTACATCAATATAGATATTAAAGTGAAGAAAATAATCATTCAGGAACAATCGATTATAACCTAATTAAACCCTGACAATTAAATTTGTCGAGGTTTTTTATTTATCTTAATCTCTGATATTTAAATAAACTAAGAGACTTGAACTACCAATCCATAATTGAAAATATCCATCAACAAATTCGACAAGAAAATCATCTTGGTAATCTAGCAGCATATATACCAGAGTTAGCTGAAGTAGACCCTGATCGCTTTGGGATTTATCTGCATACCGTAGAACAAGATAAATTTGGATGCGGTAATTTTGAGGAACAATTTTCCATACAAAGCATAGCCAAAGTACTTTCTTTGAGTTTGGCGATTGATTTGGAAGGTCCTTCACTATGGAAGAGAGTTGGTGTTGAGCCTTCTGGAACAGCATTTAATTCATTAGTGCAATTAGAGGTTGAGAAAGGAATACCGAGAAATCCCTTCATAAACTCGGGGGCAATTGTAGTTTGTGATGTATTAATCAGTCACCTTAAAAATGCAAAAGCAGAATTTTTAGCACAAATTCAAAAGATAGCTCATAATACTGGAATTAAATACAATAAGGAAATTGCTGCTTCAGAGGCATCAAATGGATACCGCAATTTCGCTTTGGTGAACTTCTTAAAATCGTTTGGTAACATCAATAATGATGTTGAGGAAGTACTTGATTTTTACTTCAGCCTCTGTTCTATCAAAATGAACTGTATCGAACTAGCTTCAACATTCTTATATCTTGCTAATTACGGCCGAAATCCAATTGATAACGGGAAAATAATAAGTGTAAGTAATGCTAAACGCATCAACGCAATAATGGGAACTTGTGGATTTTATGATGAGTCTGGAGAATTTGCCTATAGAGTAGGTCTACCAGGAAAAAGTGGAGTTGGTGGCGGTATAGTTGCAATTCATCCGGGCAAATTTGCAATTGCAGTATGGAGTCCAAAATTAAATGAAAAGGGGAACTCCTATCGTGGTATGAAGTTTTTGGAGCAATTCACAACAGATACTGAATCTTCGATCTATTAAGTTCATGACTTGAATATCCACGGTTAAGATGTCTTAGAGTCTCTATCCTGTAGTAATTTTTTGACTCAAAAAAGCCCCGTAGTAAAAACTACGAGGCTTAAAAAAATGGCGACGATGCTCCTATGGCGCACAGGCATACCTGCCTGTCGGCAGACAGGCTCTCCCTTCCGATTCCTATCGGAACAGTACCATCCGCTACGGGCGGACAGGTCTGCTCCGCATCAGGCGGATTAACTTCTCTGTTCTCTTTAATCATTTAAGCACAAAAAAGCCCCGTAGTAAAAACTACGGGGCTAAAAAAATGGCGACGACATACTCTCCCGGTTACCCAGTACCATCTGCGCTGTTGAGCTTAACTTCTCTGTTCGGAATGGGAAGAGGTGAACCTCAACGCAATAATCACCATAAGTCTTAAATGACTTGAATGCAATTATGACATCAAAAAGAAAGAAAATACAGTATAATATATAAGAATTGAACCATTAGTAGAAAGCTTACGGGTAATTAGTATTGCTCAGCTTTGGCATTACTGCCTTTACACTTACAACCTATCAACGTCATCGTCTATAACGACCCTTAAAGGAAATTTCATCTTGAGGTAGGCTTCGCGCTTAGATGCTTTCAGCGCTTATCCCTTCCGAACGTAGCTACTCTGCGGTGCCGCTGGCGCGACAACAGATACACTAGAGGTTCGTCCAACCCGGTCCTCTCGTACTAGAGTCAGATCCTCTCAAATTTCCAACGCCCACAATAGATAGAGACCGAACTGTCTCACGACGTTCTGAACCCAGCTCGCGTGCCACTTTAATGGGCGAACAGCCCAACCCTTGGGACCTTCTCCAGCCCCAGGATGTGACGAGCCGACATCGAGGTGCCAAACCCCCCCGTCGATGTGAGCTCTTGG